>NZ_JAFLHE010000002.1:0-409143 GCF_017307035.1 Halobacillus sp. GSS1 | reverse complement strand
GCGCGACTCACTCTTCATGCGCGCGACTCACTCTTCATGCGCGCGACTCACTCTTCATGCGCGAAAGGTCATCCTCAAATCGGATGACCTTTCGCTTCATTTACTCATTAAATAACGATACGACAGAACCAAGCCTCCAACATAAAACAACAGCGCGATGTAGGCAGGCAGCAAGTGGATGAATGCGGTATAACCGATCATGATATGTACAAAAATCCCTGCAGCAAAGGCAGGCACTCCTCCAATCAGGAACATCCACCAGAACCAGCGTTTCCCCTGATGATAGCCCCACAAAGCACTCATCAGAACGAGAGAGCCAACACTGAACAGGGCACTTCCGAATCCGGCGCGGTCGTGAGCGATGACGGGAATCAACCGATCGTTGAAATTCTCAATCAATTCAGGAGGCATGCACAGGTAGGTAATATCGGTCGGGATAAATACCCCTGTCACTCCGATATAAGATATGATGATCCCCCCGAGGACAAATGAGAAGCCGAGAGCGACGAAGCAAAACTGCCCATAGACTCCTAGGAGCCAAGTTCTATTATTTCTACGATTCTTGGAAGCTGGCTTTCTGGAGAGGCCCCGGGATTTGAACCATCCTGTCACATATAATGGCAGGAGGATCATCCAGAACAACAGGTGCAGCCAGTCAAAATATCCATAACCAATAAAGAAGAGGATCCCTAAAAAGCCTGCAACTGCAGCAAAGTCAATCGCTTGCTTAGCCCATTTCTCTCCTTTTGAAACAGAAAATCTTGATAGCCACATGTAAAGCAGCCCGCCTGAGATCATCGTTCCAGCGAGAGTCATCCGATCGTGGGCCATAAACCAGAGAATCCGTTCATTGAACAATAGCAGTTCTTGGCGGGATATTCCTAGAAACGCTTCATCATAAGGAAGGATCACCGAAGTCAAGCTGAACACCAACGCGAGGATGCCCCCGAGGAAAACTGCCAGCCCGAACAGAAAATACCACATCCAGCCGGTTTCCCCTTCGTGTGTTTCTGTCTTTTCGTCCAACAGCGCCTCGTGAATCCGCTTCGGTAATCCAGGACCTGCATCAACGTATTCAGCAGAGAGGAACACCATGCTGGCGCCCGCAGAAAAGAGAGAGAGCGCATCTTCCGGTTCTTCCACCCCACCGATCGTAATCACATCATAGCCTCTCAACATTACCAATGCCTTCTTATGTTCTTCTAAATTCCCTTCATAAAAAGATTCTTCTAAAATAATGCCTGCAGCTCCTGGAAATCGATCATTGTGAGACACGTTTTTGCTTGGCACTCTTAAAAAAACGGGTTTCCATACTGACAGTCTTTCAACTAATTTCGGCTCCCAATCCTGATGCGCAATACTGAATATCCCGTTAAATCGTTGGAGTGCTTTTGCCATCATCACTATTTCATCCTGCGATCCTTGAAGATGGAAAAGAAAAGGAACGTCTCTCTCCACCTTTTCCAGACGACGCACCGTTCCTTCAAGACCAATCGACTCTCCTTGATGGGGAAGCAGGATACATCCTTCTTTTCGTTCGGGGAAGTCCCCCTTCTGCGGTTCCATTGTCACCGGTCCAACCTCAATCATGCTAAACCCTAAGTTACTGAACGCATTCGTACCCGTTAACCGCGGATCGATTTTTCCAGATAACCCGACAGGGCCACGGACATACTCGTTCCCAATAGACGAGGATAAACTTTCAGAAATCTCCTCCCTGCCTAGAAAATTGATGACATGGCTGCCTCCAGGAAGAGACGCGATCCGGTTCATATTTTTATGTATAAATTCCCTCGAAGTTACAGGGGATATCTTTGAAAGCCATGGTTTGAACAACACATGATAAGACCAATCCGGCATACAATCTTCCTTTACTATAAAATCAAAAACTACATAAGAAAAGAGGTACCGGACCCGGCACCTCTTCTTTCTACTTGATTGCGTTCGGTCCGTGCAGCATGCGGTTTGTGCGATGCGTCCCGTACCGATCTTTCAGCTCGAGCCGCTTCAGCTCCCGTTTCAACTTGTTGTAGCTTTTCAGACGTGCCGCTTCAAGCTCTCCTGCTTCTATTGCCTGTTTCACTGCACATCCTGGTTCTTGTTCATGCTTGCAGTCTCTGAACTTACAGGACGCGCTCAAACGATCGATGTCAGAGAAGGTTTGATCCACCCCTTCTTCATCTCCACCCCATAGCTGCAATTCACGCATACCGGGGGTGTCGATAATATAGGTTCCGTTCGGCAGTTCAAACAGCTCTCTGTGAGTCGTCGTATGCCGTCCGCGCTGATCCTCTTCACGCACACCTTGGGTCACTTGTTTTTCCATGCCGAGCAGGTGATTGATGAGTGTCGATTTTCCAACACCTGAGGATCCTACAAGAGATATCGTTTCGCCCGCACGTATTTCAGTGCCAAGCTCATCCATTCCTTCCCCTGTCAAACTATCGACCGCATAGACAGGAACGCCAGGTGCCACACTTTCGACTTCAGTGATATGATCAGGAACTGTACCGCACAAGTCTCTTTTTGTTAAAACTACGACAGGGCTTGCGCCGCTCTCATAGATCTGCTGTACATATCGTTCGATTCTTCTCACGTTGAATTCCTGGGTCAAAGCGGTGACGATAAATACGGTATCCACGTTCGCCGCAATGATTTGCTCCTGGTGACTTCCTCCCGCTTTTTTCCTGGACAATGTTGTTCTTCGGTTCAGGACGCGGTGGATCTTTGCACGTGCTCCATCATCATAAGGTTCAAAAACCACCCAATCCCCGACGGCCGGGTAATCTTTGTCCAGCTGGACTGTATGATGAAACCTTCCGGATACTTCACCGTTTCGCTCCTGTTCATCATCCACGACGGTGTATAAGCCGTGAGTCAGACGGGAGATTCTTCCGATCTGTTCCCCTTCATTCTTCTGAGCTTTAAAAAATTCTGTACAATCGTTCCGTTTCATTCGATTCCTCCTGAGTATTTGGAGGACGTTACGAGTGATGTCCTCCGTGATTTGATTGATTTGCATGGATTAAAATGGTTACGTTTGCCATAAAACATCACTCCTAACTTTTTAATTAGTTCTATTATATCAGAATTTTTTGCCAGTGATCAGATTTATCCACGGGAAACCGCTTTTTTCGCAGAAATGGCTGCAAATGTAATCGTGATGGTGCACACAATGACGATCGCGAATACCCCCTGCATCAAGTCCCAGAATACCCAGCCATCGATCAGGGCCGTCCGCATACTTTCGAAAATATACGTCGTCGGGTTGATGGTGGCTGCGATTTTCAGCCATTGGGCTTCAATCAGTTCATACGGAACAAACGTCGTGCTTAGAAAAATAAGCGGGAAAAAGATGAACGTTCCGGCCTGAGCCGCCTGGGCGTTTCCTGTCCGAAGGGCAACTCCAGCTGAATATCCGGCGAATGCAAGGCCCCATCCGACCGCAATAAGCAGTACGAACAGTATGCCGCCAAAGCCTGTCACCACTTCTAGTCCAAGCAGAAAGGCGATGCCTATAATAAGCAACGTCTGCACAACGAGCTGAAGCATTCCGGCAATAATCGGTCCAAGAACAATCGCAAGTCTTGAGGCAGGTGTCAGCAGCAGCCGTGAGAAAAAACCATTCTCAATGTCTTTCACGATGCTCTGCCCGGCCCCACCTGCTCCACCAATGGCAGCCGAAACGATGGATACAGGAAGAATGAATGCCAAATAATTCGCTCCTTCAAAAGTCGGGAGCTGGGAAATCCCGCTCAACCCGCCTTCATAAACGAGGAGGAAAAAAGCAGAGATAATCAGGTTCGGGATAAAAGAAAACGGATTACGCAGTGTTGTTTTTATGTTTCTTACGGTCATGAGCCATGTATCTTTCCATAAGTTATTGCCCATCTGCTCTCACTCCTTCCTTTTTCTCACTCGTAATTTTCAGGAAGATATCATCCAAGGTTGGTGATGAGAGCTGGATATCTTCGATTTCGTAGCCTTCCTGGTCAAACAGGCGGACGACTTCAAGCAGCTGCTTCGTTCCTTCTTCCACGTAAATGAGCACCTTATTCTGACGACTGATGACGTCCACGTCTGTCATTTGCCCACGTAAGTACTCGACAGCCTGGGATTGCTGGTTTTCGTCTTTCAATGTAAGTGTGATCAGATCATTCCCGATTTGAGCTTTCAAATCTTTCGGAGTCCCTGTCGCAACAATCTCTCCATCATTGATGATGCTGATGCGGTGGGCAAGCGAATCGGCTTCTTCTAAATACTGGGTAGTAAGGAAAATGGTCGTGCCGACTTCTTCATTCAGTCGCCGCAATTCCTCCCAGATCGCCATTCGATTGGAAGGGTCGAGACCTGTGGTCGGTTCATCAAGAAAAAGGATTTTCGGTTCATTGACGAGTGTCAAAGCGAGGTCAAGCCGCCTGCGCATCCCACCTGAATAGTTTCCGATTCTACGTTCTGCTGCTTCCGTCAATTGCACAATCTCCAACAGTTCCTGCGCCCTCTTCTTTCCGTCTTCTTTACGAAACCCAAAAATGTTCGCTTGAAGTTCAATCATCTCCCTGCCTGTCAGGTCAGGATCGACGCCTGTTTCCTGCAAGGCTACCCCGATATAGCGTCTCACTTTCTCAGGGTCTTGAATGACGTCATGACCAGCCACTTCTGCTTTTCCAGAAGTAGCGTTGATGAGTGTGGTCAAAATCTGTACGGTTGTTGATTTACCTGCACCGTTCGGCCCAAGGAATGCAAAAAATTCTCCCTCCTTCACTTCAAAGGAAACATCTTTTACCGCTTGGACATTTCCTTTTTTGAACGTCTTGGTTAAGTGTTCTACAACGATTTTTCCGTTCACTACAATCCCTCCAGTCAACATTTCTTACCTTAACTATATACAAAAGTCCCACCATAATCATTTTTGCAAACTAATATCAACACACACGCATACACTACTACATGTTAGAACGTCCCCTTTAGTGGTTTGTGATAGGTCGATACTTCGGCAACTTACATCAAATCGGTAGCAGAAGGGAATCTTCTCGAATCTTAAATAATATACAGAATTTTAGGAATTTAGACTCAGAGGTTTGAAACTGTTTCAAGCGGGGAATTTTTATTTTTACGTCGACAAGGAAAACCGCCAAAACTAGACGGTTTTCACGGTTGAAACAGCGTTTCAAAACGTGATAGAATCTTAAATAATAAGAATTTTCAGAATATATTTCAGGAGGTGAATACCATGGAACTCACTCAATTGTATCCTTGGTTGATGCCGGCCCTTTTGATCATCAGTATCGGTACGTTGTTTGCTTCATACTTAGCGTTTAGAGCAGAAAAATACATGATGTTGGTGGCGTTTGGGATGGTACAGACGCTGGTTAGTACAATGCTCGCGACGAGTGTCGGGCCGCTTTTGTTCGGAATTGGGTTGACGCAATTTTATGTAGGAATCGTCAACATGAAAAAGGTGAAAGGCTATGAGACATGAGAAATCATTGTCTTATAGTTCTTTCACCTTTTTTTCTATATACAAACAAAGGTCACCGAGTGTTGTGAATTGGTCTAATTCTCCATAGGGAGGCAGCTCCTGATGAGTGTTCAGAGTGAGCTCCCAATGTTGAACGAGGGCGGCAAAGGCATCCAGGAATGCAGCCCGGTCATTATTAAAAATGGCGGCAAGTTGAATATTTGTCGTTAAATGCTCCAGCGGATGTTCGTAGGTTTCCTCGCTGTACAAATGAACATAGTAAACAACGCTTCGATAAATCGCTACCGTTGTTCTCGGGTCCTGGACCTTCTTCTTTTCCTTCTTCGACTGAAAAGCTTTGAAGCTGTAGATTTCTCCCATTACCCCCACCTCACTCTTTTTCCTATGAAGATATATTTCTTTTTTTCTATCCTTTATTCCTTTAAGAATGCGGATAAACTTTTGTAAAAGTTTCACCCTCATGAATGTGTGCCTGTTGTGGTATCCTGTAGAAAAGAGGTTTTTTAAGTGAGGGAATGACCTATGATAAAGAAAAACGTGTGGTGGATCGGCTTACTCCTCCTTTTGATGGTCGGATGCAGCTCGAATGCAGAAGCAGAAGACTCGTTGAATAGGAAACCACTTGAAGGGGACGCTCCCCTCATAGAAGAAGAAAAAGCTGAAAATAGTGGCGACAAAATGCAGCTCACTGTCGATGGATCTTCCTACCCATTCACGCCCAAAGACTATCCCATTCTATCTCAATATGTACATAATTTTGATCAACCAGCCCAAAAACTGCAAGAGCTACCTTTTTCTAATATAGCAGAGAATCAGTATTTGGTGGAGTTTGCCTGTCATGAACAGCGCTGCTCGCATTTGATGATTGATTTCGAACAGAAGCACTCCTTTTTAATGAGTGATCTGAGCAAACTGGTCTCAAGTCACGTTTCTCCTGACAAGCGGTATGTGGCTTTCCTTTTCGAACGTACGTATGAGGAGCAGGCGAAGCATCAGCTTGTCGTGATGGATCGTGATACGCTTGAGCCTATTGAACTTGAAGCCGTAGGAGATCATCTCCTGCCGAAACCGAATCAGTATCAATACACCATTCATTCTGTTACTTTTATGGATGAAGAACGATTGCAAATCACCAGTAGCGATCCAATGGCTGGTATTGATTCCGAGGACTCGGTTCAGACACATTGGATTTACAAATAGGAGGACTCGATGATGAATGAAACGATTGAAACACTATTAAATCACCGGTCGATTCGGAAATTCAAAGATACCCCGGTCACTGACGAGCAGCTGAGCACCATTTTATCAGCGGCCCAGCAAGCGTCTACTTCGAGCTATATGATGGCTTATACCATCATCGGGGTGACAGATGAAAAGAAAAAAGCCCAACTCGCTGAAATCACCGGTCAAGGATATGTGAAAGATAACGGCCACTTGATGATTTTCTGTGCCGATCTTTACCGTCATACCCTGCACGCCTCTTCAGAGCAGTATGAAGAGATGCTTACAAACCTTGAGAACAGTGAACATTTCCTCGTTTCTGCCATTGACGCTGCGCTTGCTGCCCAGAACGCGGCCATTGCTGCGGAATCGATGGGGCTCGGGATTTGCTATATCGGAAGCATCCGAAACCAGCTCGATAAAGTCGATGAAATCCTTGGGCTACCTAAACACGTTCTTCCGCTTTTCGGGATGGTCCTTGGTGAACCTGATCACCAGCCTGACAAAAAGCCGCGACTACCGAAAGAAGCGGTTTATTTTGAAAATGAATACAAGCGCGATCACAAAGATGAACTTGGGGCCTTTGATGAGAAAATCGCCGCCTACTATCAGTCCCGTCAGACGAACACAAGAAATGACTCCTGGACCGATCAAATGCTGCGCCGGTTCACAAAACCGATGCGGATGGACGTAACCAGTATCGTCAAAAAGAAAGGCTTTAACAAGCAGTAAGAGGAGATTTCGTCTATGCATGAAACCATTGCTCTCCACATAAAATCTGCAGAACAGATCGCTGTTCTCACAGGTGCCGGGGTATCGACCGCAAGCGGTATCCCTGATTTCCGCTCAAGTGAAGGAATATGGACAGAAAATCATGATCGCGAGTTTTACATGTCCACGGATTACTTTTTCCATGATCCCGAAGACTTCTGGAAAAAATATAAAGCGATCTTCCGGATGAAACTGTTGAAAAACTACCAGCCGAACCTTGTCCATCAGTTCATCAAGGAATTGGAAACCGAGGAACGGGAAGTATCCGTCATTACGCAAAACGTCGATGGGCTTCATTCGCTCGCCGGCAGCTCCCGTGTCCTTGAATATCATGGGACATTGAACCGGTCGAGCTGTCCGGCCTGCAGCCGCTCCTATTCTTTGGATGATATCATGAGAGTAGCTGTACCAGTATGCGAGGACTGCGGCACCGTTTTGAAACCGGATGTCCTTCTGTTTGGTGACATGATTACGGCTCATGATGAGGCCGAATCGATCATAGAGAAAGCGGACCTTTTGCTCGTCATGGGCACATCGCTTTTCGTGACTCCATTCAACCTGCTGCCGTATCTTGCCTATGAACAGGAAAACACGACAACCGTTCTCATCAACAATGAACCAACAGAGAAGGACCGTCTTTTTGACTATGTCCTGCATGAAGATTTATCAGAAGCCCTATCGAAAATCAAAGAAAAGATGTAATAAAAAAGCCTCCTTCGATGATTCGTCAAAGGAGGCTTTTTCCATTATCTGTATGACCTGGTACACCAAATTATGGTAACTAAGCAAGACCAAGTTTTTTGATGACGGGTTTCAGGGTCAGTCCCTGGACGATCAATGAGAAAAGGACGACGGAAAAGGTGAGCAGCAGCACTTGTTCGCGTCCGTCAAATTCCATGGGTAGACTTAAAGCGAGAGCGATGGAGAGACTCCCTCTCAAACCACCCCAGTTGATGAGGATTCTTTCTTTCGAAGACAAGCCTTTGACCCATCCTGTCCCGATGTACACGGCTATGGTACGTCCCACCAGTACAATGGCGATCGCCCCTACGATATATCCCCAGTTGCCGGCAAGATCGATGTTCCGTATCTCAAGGCCGACCATCAGGAAGATCAGAGCATTCGCAAGCAAGGTGACACTATCCCAGAAAGTATTGAGGTTGGTCTTCGTTTCTTCTGACATTCCGATCTTCGCTCCATAATCGCCGAAAACGAATCCACCGACGACCACAGCGATGACCCCTGATGTATGGAAGTGCTCAGCTATGAAGTAACTTCCGAAAAACAGCAGGGCACTGAAGGCAACTTCCAGCGGATAATCGTCATAGACACGGATGACTTGAGAGAACACATAACCTAAGATCAGGCCGATAAAAGCACCACCGACCGCGAATTTCAAGAACATGAATACCCCGCTGCCGAGCCCGGCCCAGCCCATTTCAATGTAGGTGAGCAGGTAGATGCTGGCGATTTTGAAGAGTACGACGGCTATGCCGTCATTGAATAGTGACTCTCCTTCCATAATCGTCGACATTTTTTGTTTCACTCCAAGAGACTTGAAAATGGAAAGCACACTGATCGGATCGGTCGCACTCATCAGCGCAGCAAATGTAAAGGCGACCGCAAGCGGCAAGTCCAATAAGAAATAAGCCCCGGCCCCAATAGTGAGCGAGGATATGAACGTCCCCAAAAAGGCGAGCCCCATGACTGTTTTCTTTTGTGAAAATAGATGGTGAAAAGGAAGCTTCAATGTCGCATCCCCTAACAGGATCGGAAGAAACAGCGAAATGACGGTCGCTTGGAACACTTCCGATTGTGTAATATAGCTTTCCGCTTCCTCAATGAACGGGAGCTGAGTCAACCCGAGAACCAGACCAACCAGAACAAGAGCGATCGAGTCCGGTTCTTTCAAAAGCTTGGCGATAGCGATAACGGTGACAGAGATGGCGAGTAACAGTAGAATTTGAATAAAAACATCATGAAATCCGTGCATGAGAACCCTCCCGGTAAGAAATGAGCTACAGTTAGTCTTTCCCTTCTTGGCCGGCCCTTACCCATAAAAAACGGGCGTAAGGAATGCCGGCGCTTCTGTTATTCTTTCACTGACAGCACATGCTCTGAAAGGATGACTGCTAATTGGTCTTCGATCTCGTCCACATCTTCCGACAAGAAATGATTGAACACCATCGCAAAAATCAGGGGCTCCCCATCTTTTGTAGTGACATACCCGGAAAGCGAAGAAACACCTGTCAACGTCCCTGTTTTCGCACGGACATTCCCTTCCGCCCCGGTATCCTGCATTCTCTCACGCAACGTGCCCCCTACAAATCTCTCTTCATTCCCAGCGACAGGCAGCGATTGTCGGAATGCAGGGAACCATTCTCTTTGTTGAACCTGGAAGAGCAGCTGGGAGATTTCATGCGCGGGAATGAAATTGGTCGCAGACATTCCTGACCCATCATTCAGCTGTACAGTATCCATGTTCACCCCTAAACGACGCATTTCCGCTTCAACCACATCCATTCCCTTCTCCCAACTCCCTTCATCATGGACGACCCTGCCCATTTCCTTTACTAATGCTTCCGCATGACCGTTGTTACTCAATTTCATAAAGGGAAGAAACAACTCTTTCAGAGGCATGGACGCATGCTCATACAAGCGTGTGGCGTGTTCAGGGGTTTCTGCAATTTTAGTGGATGAACCCTTTACCCGTATGCCTTCTTTCACTAACGAGTTATGAAAAAGTTCATGCACGAGCCCTGTTGGTTCAAAAACGGCAATCCAAGACTTCGAAACAGGATCATCGATCTCCATTGCTCCCTCAATGATGATGGTGTTGGTCCCGTGCTCCCTCTCAACCTTTAATTCCTCTTCTTTCTTTGTATTTCCGGTTTTTGTCCTATTCACGATCTTGACATATTCATTATCAGGGGTGACTTTGACAGTCGCCGGCTTCCCTTCTTTATTTGCAGGAGAGACAGTAATCAGCACGGTCCCTGCATCATAATCATCATCCGGGGATAAAGTCAGAGCAGACACTTGAGCCGCGTAGTATTCACTTTCCTCTGACCATTGAATTCCATGAGATAAACGGATATTGTCATACCACGTATCATCCACCAGGACGTCTCCTGTAATTTCCCGGACTCCCTTTTCCCGTAAAAAAGAAACCATAGCCCTCAAGTCTTTCTCCATTAGGGTCGGATCCCCTTTTCCTTTCAAATACAAGTTTCCTTTCAACCTGCCATCCTCGATTTCCCCATCCGTCCACATTTCTGTAGTAAACGTGTACTCAGGCCCAAGCGTTTCCAAGGCGGCAGCTCCTGTAAACAATTTTGTATTCGATGCGGGCGTCAGACGCAAATGAGCGTTTTTCTCATAAACCACCTCGCCTGACTCGGCATGGCGAATGCTTACTCCTGCCACCGCTCCATGAAGAACTTCATTCTCTAACACATGATCGATTTTTTCTTTCAATGCCGTCTCCCCTTCCGAGACCTCCCTTTCCTGTTCCGCTGAATTGAAAAACAACATCATAAGAACGGTAAGAAAAGGAATGACCAGCTGCATTCTCTTTGATGTAGACATCTTTATGTACAGGCCTCCTAAAAATCTTGACTACATTCATAGTAGCAGAGCAGTCAGATTTTGTAACTTTCTCTCCTCTTCTATCGTGCCACATGTTCCATGCGATTATGATGCTTTCCAAAACAAGCGGAGGTTGCAAGTCCTTACTTGCCCCATAACCTGTATGTCTTACTTATCCACCCAATTCCCCTTCATTTCCTTTCTTCATCAAGCATATTGTTATCCATATGCCTTCATCATTGATAGAGTACCTTTAGAAGGAAGAGGTGTAGAGATGAAGCTGAAACTTGTCCTGACCGTGGCTGTTTCGATTGCAGCCGTGCTATGGTTTTTAAATGATGGAAAAGAAGAGAAATCAAAAATGACAGAAGACGACTGTTCCGGGGATCGTTTCTGTTCATTTGAGGAGTTGAAGGAAGTCTATAAAGAAGGGGAAGACTGGGTTATTGCCACGAGTTCAAAGGGCAATCAGCAATGGCTGGTCAGCGCCATCCACGGTGGCGGGATTGAAGAAACGACCTCCTCCCTTGCCGAGGCGATTGCAGGAGATGATTATCCCTATTACGCATTTAAAGGAAGGTTAGCGTCTAATAATTTCAGAAACTTACATATTACCTCCACAAACTTTGATGAACCCCAGGCACTGGAAATGGTGGGGAAGGCCGATTATCACATTTCCATTCATGGGGCAGGTGGTGATGAGCCAATGACTCTCATCGGTGGCCGGGATCAAAAGTTTATGAAAATCGTAGAGCAGCATTTAGAGGAAAAGGGATTTTCCGTCGAAGAAGCTCCTGAACACCTGGACGGTGACCACCCTGACAACTACGTCAACAAGACGAGGACAGAGAAAGGCGTACAGCTTGAGATTACGCGTGCGCAAAGGAAGGCGTTTTATAAGGACGGAGACATCAGTTACTCCTCAAGGAAAGAAACTTCTAATGAGACGGAAGATTTTAAAGCCTATGTTGAAGCCATCCAGGAAGCGATGGAAGAATATCAGGAATAACAACCGCCACATGAAAACGCTCCACCATCAAGTGGAGCGTTTCTTTGCTTATAGAATATGCTCTTTGCTGAAAGCACTTCACTTCAACCTTCCTTCCAGTCTAACTCTCCATTTTCAATCACTTGCAAAAGCCTATTCCGGCCTTCTATTTCATATTCACCGCCCACATCCTCACCGTCTATACTCCCCAAAATACGAATAGCCTCTTGTCCGACAATGATCTGAACCTCGTCTCCATAAGAGGCACCCTGAATCCATATGGAATAGAAATGTTGGGAGAGCCCTTCATCCGAGGTCACTAACGTCATATTGGAGGACCTTTCTAAAATTCTCATCATCTCATCTGGTTTTTCCAACGTGACGGATTTGAACGGCCGCCCCCTTTCCCTATAGATCTTCATTTCCGAAATGACTTGTGCTGAGGTTATTTCATCCGGAAGCGCTGCACCAAATGATGTCGTCTTCGGCTTGTTTACAAAATAAAATAAAACAGGAGCCGCAAGAACAAAAGCCAGCACGATTCCTGTCACCCCTTTTGCTTTTATCCTGAAGAGCAAGGATAAAAAAGTTAAAAGAGCCGCTCCTATCAAGCTAATCAATAGAATGATGTTCCCTACTTCTACATCATCTTTGAAATATACCCCTGCCAATCCAACACCAATTAGTGTCACCACCGTCAAAATCGGAAGCACGATGAGCAATGCTTTGCGCAAACGTTCGTCGATCAAGAAAAGATTCCTCCCTTCTTTCATCCGCTGAGATGAAGCCCATGGGCTGCTCTCCAATTCTTCGTAACAAATCACTACTGGAAAATTTAAAGAGAAACTTCAGAAAAGCCCCTCTGATTGGAAAGCACGATGAGGGCCAAGTCCGTGAAGGAATGCTCCCTGGATGTTCCTTTGCTTATTTTTTCATCTTTTTAAATCCACCGATAGCTATGAAAATGATAAAGAACAAAATCACCCACGAGCCAATCCCCATATTTTCTCCCTCCCCCAAGTATTCATCGACTTTTTTACGTTCAAGGAGCTCGAAAGGTTTCAACTTCCTGCCCATTTCCTGATGAACGGGGGCGGCTATGTAAATGTGGAAGTATTGGTGGACCACTTTCGTCTGACGATGACTAATAGAGGGTACCCTCCAAAATTTCTTGAATGTCGCCCAAGTGGCGGATCAGTGATAATCCTGATACAAAAACATAAAAACCACTGAGCACAAGCACTTTCTTCAATGATTGACCTTTCCAGACCTCCATCCCGAGCCAGAAAACCGCTACCATGATCGAAGTGAAAAAGAGATGGTACTCCATAGCTTGTCTCTCAATGCGATCGACCAGTGCTTTCGCTTTCCATTCATCCTCTTCAGGCGCTTGATAGGTGATCCTCTCTTCTGCAATGCCCCACGTATTCAAAGACTGTAGCACGACCGTGTTCTCCTGCTTTTTCACGACTTCATAACCGAGCGGAGAATACCCGAGCGGATAAGCGAGAATATAGGAAAAGAAAAAGGCGGCCATCAAAAACGCAAGGTATAGGAGAATTCGTCTGACTTTATTTAGTAACTCTTCACTCAAGGTCATCCCTCCTTTCTTTCTTTCCTTCCTTTCCATACGATTCAAAGGAATAATCGTTTCATACACACACCCAAAGATACAATTTTCACATGTTTCTTCTCCCTCCTACTCATACTAACTTCAGGAGGAATCAGGAATGAAAATTGCCATCTTATCCCTTTGCTTATTAATCACTGCACCCTTCATTCAGGAAGAGCATCTAACCATCACGGACGACGGGAAAGAATTGATGACTATAAATCGAAAAAAATTCCAGGATGAGATGTTGGGAAAGCCTTTTGTCGATCAGGAGAAAACCGCGCAGTTGATCGAACAATTGGAAGATAAAATCAACCGTGAGCCCGTTGCTGCGAAAATCGGAAAAGCGGATGAAATCATCCCGGGCAAACCGGGATCCAAAGTGGATGTGCGTACATTTACCGAAGAGCTGTACCGCTACCTCCACGCAACCGGGCCATCTTCGATCCAGGTACCTACACTACCTGCTCATCCAAGAGTCGATAGTGAACTGCTCGCAACAATACGCACAAAACAAATCGGCCAGTATGTGACCTATTTCAATAAAAATAATCAAGAACGCTCCCACAATATCCGACTGGCTGCAGAGGCCCTGGACAGTCATGTCGTCTTTCCCGGCGAGGTCTTTTCTTTCAATAAAGTTGTAGGAAAAAGGACGATGGAAAAGGGATATAAGAAAGCCCCGGTCATCGTCAAAGGAGAAGTGTCGGAAGGCATCGGAGGAGGCATCTGTCAGTTATCTTCCACCCTGTTCAACTCCGTGGACAAAGCCGGCGTGAAGATCATGGAACGCTATTCACACAGCAAGCGCGTGCCTTATGTTCCGGAAGGACGAGATGCGACGGTAAGCTGGTATGGTCCGGATTTCACATTTAAAAACCCTTATAATCAGCCTATATTGATCCGGTCGAAAGTGTATGGAGGACAGATGATTGTCAAAGTGTATTCTTCTGATGTAATCAATATTGAACCGAATGATGTCCCTGATGCGAGCAAACAGCTTCCGGAAGAGATGTATCAATAACGGAAACGCCTATCGAAAAAGCCACCCCCTCCTTTAAATCAGCGGAGAGGCTGGCTTTTTTTCAAAAAACAATTAGACAAGCAATGAACCTCGGAAGCCTCTCGCCTTATAGTAGGACTCTGCTCCGTTGTGGTACAAAAAGACATGATTGTAGCGACGATCGCAGAAAAGCGCTCCGCCAAGTTCTCTGACCTTCTCAGGGGTGGAGACCCAGCTCGAGGTCTTTAAATCGAATTCCCCTAATTCCTGCAGCATCCGGTACTGTTCTTCGGTCAATAGATCGATTCCCATCGACGTGGCCAGCTCCATCGCGCTGGTTTCAGGTTTATACTTCTTGCGGGATTCCAAGGCGGCACGATCGTAACACACACTTCTCCGGCCTTTAGGACTTTCCTTGGAACAATCATAAAAAATGTAAGCGTCTTTTTCTTGATCGTAATCGACAACATCCGGTTCGCCGCCGGTTCTTTCCATTTCGTTAAGGGACCAAAGTTTCCCAGGGTTCCCCTCAAGTTTGGCCACGACTTCCGCCCATTCAAGCTCCTCATGGCGTCCCTTATTCTTTTCAAAGCGTGCTTTTAAAACGTTGAGCAACGCTTCCTTCTCTTCAAGTGATAACACCTTTTTATTCCTAGTCCCCGTTTCCTTTGTCATGATCGTTCCTCCCTTATGTTTCAATCAGATATTGTATGTATCTTCTATATTACAATAAAATAACAATCGGTTCTTCCTTCATGTTATACTTCGAAGAATCCCTGAGGAAGCAATCTTCCCAGCTTTGAAATCCATACCATCAAACGTGCCATTCACTGAATTTACATATTTTACCCGACATACCCGTTTTGGTATATGAGAAATCGGTTATGAAACTACTGTGTACTTAAAAATCGCTACAAGGAGTGTTGGTATGGAACAAGAAAACCAGGTACAGAAACAAACTTACAGCTTACCTAGAATCGGTGAAAAAGCACCAGAATTCACAGCCCAGACGACCCATGGAGAAATTTCATTGAACGACTATGAAGGAAAATGGGTGGTTCTCTTCTCCCATCCTTCTGATTTCACACCAGTCTGTACGACTGAGTTCGTAGGCTTCCAGGGAGTTTATGATCAACTGCGCGAGCTGGATACGGAATTGATCGGCTTGAGTGTCGACAGTGTGACCTCACACATTGCCTGGATCAGGAATATTGAAGAAAATTTCCAAACGACCATTGAATTCCCCGTCATTGCTGATTTGGATAAGCAGGTCGCGACAAAGTTCGGGATGATTATGCCGGAAAGCAACGGAACAGAAACCTCAAGAGCTGTCTTTGTCATCGATGATAAAGGGACCGTCCGTTCCGTCATCTATTATCCACTCACAACAGGACGGAACATGGGAGAGATCGTACGCCTTGTAGAAGCACTGAAAACGACGGATGAACACGGCGTATCCACCCCGGCTGATTGGAAAAAAGGAGAAAAAGTCATTGCCTCTCCTCCAAAAACGACGGAAGACGCCAAAGCACGGATGGATAACCCTGACTATGACTGTGTCGACTGGTACTTCTGTAAAAAGGACCTGAACTCCTAATAGAGGAATGAAACAAAAAAGATCTGCCTCGCGCTTGATCAAAGCCCGAGACAGATCTTTTTTCATAGATAGGAGAATTATAAAAATACAAAGTACATAATAAAGAGTCCGCCAAGCGTGTACATAATCGGGTGTACCTGTTTCCAGTCCCGTTTCGCAATCATAGCGAATGGATAAAGAATAAAACCAAGCGCAATACCTGTAGCGACACTGAACGTGAGCGGCATCATGATGATCGTAACGAACGCCGGCACAACGATTTCAAATCGGCTCCAGTCAATTTCTTTCACTTCTGTCGCCATGAGAGCACCGACGATAATGAGCGCAGGTGCTGTCACTTCGGGTGTGATGACACCGAGGATAGGTGAAAAGAACAACGCAATGAAGAAACAGATGGAAATGACCACACTCGTAAACCCTGTGCGGCCTCCGACTGCAACTCCCGCGGACGATTCAACGAATGAAGCCGTCGTGGACGTCCCGAAGATCGCTCCTGCCACTCCGGACGTAGAGTCAGCCAATAGCGCACGGCCAGCGTTTGGAATTTTGTTGTCTTTCATAATTCCTGCCTGACTGGCAACCGCAATCAGAGCTCCTGCCGTATCAAAGAACGCAACAAATAAGAAGGTGAAAATAACGGCTAAGACTTCCGGTCTGAAGATATCCCCCAGATGCTGAAAAACGACGCCGAAAGTTGGCTCAAGGCTTGGAATTTCACCGACAACCGATTGAGGTACATCCACCAAGCCAACAATCATACCGATGATGCTGGTGATGACAATTCCGTAAAAAATGCCCCCGCGGATCCCACGGACAAGCATCATCAGCGTAACGATAAAGCCGAACGCAGCAAGAGCCGTCGTTGGAGAAGTCAGTTGTCCGATGGATACGAATGTCTCTTCGTTCCCTACGACGATGCCGGCGTTTTTCAAGCCAATGAACGCGATGAAAAAGCCGATACCTCCCGCTATCGCATGTTTCAAATCTTTCGGAATCACATTGATGATTTTTTCCCGGATCTTCAGAAGACTTAGAATCATAAAGATAATCCCTGCAATAAAGACACCGGTTAAAGCGACCTGCCACTCAATCCCCATACCAATCACGACAGAAAAGGTGAAGAAAGAATTCAACCCCATACTCGGCGCAATCCCTACAGGGAAGTTAGCAAGTAGTCCAATCAACAGCGAGCCGACGATCGCGGATAAAGCGGTCGCTGTGAATAATGCCCCTTTATCCATCCCTGCCTGACTTAAAATGATCGGATTGACGACTAGTATATAAGCCATGGAAAGAAACGTCGTCACTCCTGCGAGCGTTTCTTTTTGAAAGTTCGTTTCACGTTCTTTGAATTGAAAAAAGTTTCTCATGATGTTCCCTCCTATAAAACGAAAAAAGCACCGGTCATCTACCGGTGCTTATACCTAAGGAAAGGAACATAGACGTTCCCTCCCTTGTAGACGAGCCATTTCCGGTAGCTGGTAGAAACGTCCAGGCCATATTCCTGAACTTATACAAGGTGCTGTATTTGTATGAAATGATAGGGAGAATCATAACAATCGAAACGGTTGAGGTCAATGCATATAGAAAATGTTCGGGAATTCACTTTTTTCTGATATTTGCTGTCTCTGATTCCATTAATGCGCTCGGCAATCATCAGGTCACTCCAATATTAGATTTTTTATTGACACAATAAGGGGATATTCCCGCTATTGTCTACGTTCCCCTCTCTCAGGTAGCCGTATCTCATCATTCTACTTGAATTTCCCCTTAAGAAGGATAAATTCCATGCTCATCATTGGTGTGCCGTCAGAAAAAACGGATAACCAAAGAAAGCTGACTAGTCCCTCTAGTCAGCTTTCTGCGTTCATTCACTTGGTGACCTTTTCTTTCAAGGCTTTCACTGTACCGGTATGCACACCTTCATGATAGATTGTGAAGTTAAGAATTTCACCAACTGTTGGCAGAGATAGGAAAGGTTGAGCCGCTTCGTCATCGAGCTGACCGCTCAGTACTTCCTTCAGTTTGACCGGCTGCTCGTCAAGCTCTTGCTTCAGCTCATCAAGCGACGGGATGTCCCCCTCCCAATCGGCCGGCTTTGTTCCTGGTGCGAACAACTCTATGTAACGGGATGGAGTTTCGACCGATTTGCCTCCGAATTTCGCAAGTAGTGAGTTTTGCACAACGTAAATGTGGCCGATATTCCAGCGGATTGTGTTTTTGAACCCTTCCGGCTGCTCGTCTGCCTGGGATTCTGTGACACCTTCCAGTTGTTTTAATGTGGCTTGTCTTACAAGACTGATCTGTTTAAACAGTTGTTCTTCGTTCATATGAATCTCTCCCTTCTTCTCTAATATTCTAGCTTTCTCTATATTTGTTCACAACTATACTGCTCGTTGCCTGGACCATTTTCTTCTTGGAGCATACCCTTGACTCACGCTCTTTTAAAAGACTAAAAATGAAATCTCCTGCATCTCACAGGAGATTTCATTTTCCGTTAAAAGTGGCCTGGACTATAGGTTAGGTGTGCAGATTTGCAACAAGCGAACTCTTCGGTTGATAACAGCCAACAGGTACTTGAATAAGCGTCGTTTCTCCCGTTTTTTCCAACTGATAAAGATCATCACATGTCTTCCCGTCATACCCAAGCAACGGATGACCGTTCATCCCGAGTGCACTGGCTGTCAACAACAACCTTTGCAGAAGCATGCCCGCTTCCATCTGCTGAATCCGGTACCCCCTGTACCCGAGCTCTTTTTTATAGTGCGCCCGTTCACCGATGATATGAAGACAGATTGGCACTTGATGGAGATTGACATTATCGACCTTCATCGCCTTCTGTAACGGGAGACGGAAGTCCCCTTGGTGGATCTCAATTAATGAATGAGAGAGAGCATCATAGCGGTAGGCGCCGTCAGGCAATCCTTCAACACCATGAAAACATCCATAAATCGTAAGAGCGGACCGACCGTCTTCTGCATAGAGGTCTGAATCAGACGGTTGCATCGTCTCTTTCAAAAGCAAAGCGAGCTGCTTTAAAGGAATGGGACGGTTTATAAAATTCAATTCTGGTGAGTGCCTCTTCCGGCACGCCTCAGCAAGATCATAGACCAATGGTTCAACTTCCGGCAGCGGGTGGGCCGTCCCCATTTTTACATGGGCCCCTTTCTGTTTGATCGCCCCGAACTGCTCGGGAGAGTCAAACATGGCCTGATGATTGATTTTTTTAATGTACGGGAAATCGAGAACGTTTATGGAACGTTGATAGTGGCTGGTTTTGACTTCCAGAATGTCTTTGCTCCATGCTGCGGCAGGCAGGTTTTCTATTTGATCTTGCAGAAAAGAAAGCTTTCTTTCTGCAAATGGCACAACAGCGTAAATACTCTCCTCCTCCTCATTCAGTCCGAGCAATTGATTGATGTGGCGATCTAGGAATTGAAAATATACCCTTGTATAAAGTGAAGCACGTGAACTTACTTGCTGCCATTGCCCAAGAAGTGCTCCGGCATCCAGACCTTGAAGACGATAGGCGAATTGATTGTATTTGAAAAAGTTTTTCCAAAACATCGTCGTCACGAAAAGGACTCCCTGCGCTTCAGACACATCGCAGCGATTTCCAAGTGCTCCAGTTAGGAAAGAATCGAAATTCCCCTCCCGAATTAGAAGCAGACGATGGTGAGCCGCATCATAATGGTAGATCCCTTCTGGAAAACCCTCCATTTTTAAATAGATATACAATTCACTCGGATACAAACCTCCACCTGAAGGGACATAGCGGCGGAACGCATGGATGGTTTCTTCACCAGCCCCGTCTGGCTGCGGCATGGTTGTTTCACTGTATCCTGTCTGCCCGTAAACATACCAGAGTAAATGACTGAGCTTTTTAAGTCCAGTGGTCGTCTCTTCGTTTAACGAATGCGGAATTTCACAGTCGAGCGGGATCTCCTGTAGAGATTGGTAGAGTTTATAAGGAAGTGGAGCGTCCTCCCATGCGACTTTCCAATCCGCCGGAATGACCCGTTCACTTTGAAATTGCAAGTGGAATAAAAAACGGTCAAGATCCATCACACGCCTCCTTCAGCCATCAAGGGAATGGATGCGGATAAGGGTTGAGTTCACCGAGGGTAAGGTAACGATTTGTGTACCCGAGCTTCTTAGGAACTTCCAGGACTCTGTTCAGCCCCTCGAGACGTCTGAGGTGATGTCCGAAAGTCATAGGCAGCATCCCCGGGATCAACACTTTGACGCAGTGCAGTCCATTCCTTGCCAACTCGCTGGATGTCTGGTCTACAGCGATGACATCCATATTCAATTCCCGAAAAACTTCCAAAAGACCTTTTACATCCTCTGTGAGATCGGAATGGGTTCGCTTCGTTTGAAAAGCTTCTTCGAACGTTTGCAGAGGACGGTCCTGATTCAACAGGAAGCCAAGGCGTTCCTCGGCCTCCGGAAGTCCGTACACCATCCCATGATCATCCATTTTTTTCACGAGGGAAGAATCGCTCAGCATCTTCACATAGGTCTCTTTGTTCTTTTTGAACTCCTTGTTTAACGGTTCGATCATGCCGACACTTTCAAACACCGCACTTTTCACAGCTTTGACAGGATCCAGGTGAGCCCCTGCTGCACAAATCATATTCAAATCTCCAGTATCCGCCTTGCTCTTCTTGATGATAGTCAGGATACAAGGGATGCCATGTTCCATCGTCGCATTGTATAAATAAAGGTCGTAGCCTGCGATCTCTTTCATCCGGTCGATCATGATATTCAGTTCTTGATCGCCGGAAGAACAAGGGTCTATACGAGGTAGTGGAAGTTCTGCATACCAGGACATAAGAAAAGAATCACGTTCCAGGACTTCCAGCATCCCGTGGAAAATCGCTTCTTCCCTGCTCCCTCCAATGGCACATCCGTTGGAGGTTTCAAAAATGTACCCGCCTCCACAGCCCATGCTGTAGTAGGCAAGCCTCTCCGGTACTAAGATCGGAGTATTTTTCAATAACGAGTACCCCCACACCCAGTTCATTTTCTTATCGGGATGATAAGGGGTGAAAGGAAAACCTTTTTTCTCATACTGTTCAGCAGAATGAACGCCGACATCCAGAGGGTTAAGAGCTGAACCGAGGTTGCTGTAACAGTCATACACATTCGTCCTTTTTCCTTTTGGGTCCATGCCGCAAAATCGTTCCAGACCTTCCAGGATGGCGGTTTTTTCACTGACAGCATAGGAATTCGTACGTCCTGCCGAGCCTTCATTACCATTCATGAGCGGAAGATTCACGATCACATCCGCGAACGGAGTTTCAAAATCAATCATTTTATGATTGAGGAGCCCTGTACGAGGATCGAGGTAATCTTTCGTCAGGAATGTACTTAACTCTTCCATTGACCTTGAACGGAAACTTTCTTCACTGATTTTCATACTCGTCTTCAGAGGCATCTCAGCAAGAAGAGACGAATCGTTTACGAGACTGCTGCACACCGGACATTGGGAATCTGGCAAAAAAAGATGCCGGGAGTTTTCCAATGTCCTCATGTTGACAAGGTGGACCGCCTGATCTGTCCGGACACGTTTCCCTTCGCTCCAAAGTTTGACCTCGTGACTGATGACATACGCCATCTGCTGGATTCCGTTTCGAGAAACCCACTCATCCTGTCTTGCCTGTGCACCTTCCAGCAGTGTGTGTTGAATGTTCCAAAGGTCCTCGCGATCGCTTCCTGTCATGACTCTTCTCAAATCCGCACACTGCGAACATCCCACGCCACCCGGGGTGACGAACGGCCCGATGACGCCTTCACCAAAAGCAACAAAACCTCTCAGCCAACCGATCCCATATTCCCGTGCGATCTTTTCTCCCCTGATCGAGGAGGCCGGATTCCACCCGTCCTCCAACACGAGAAGCAGATCCGTCTTTTCCGGAACCGGCTTTTCAAAACTTCGTAGGCAGGTCACTTCATAATAAGGCTTCAGTTCCTTGACCACACAATCAAACAGAACGCCCTCACCTACAGCTGTTATGAAAATACTCATCCATTATCCTCCCTCTCCACCCATACCCCGCAAAGGTCGATCGCTCCGTCGTCATCGAAAGGATCCATGGAGATACGGACAAAGGAAGCTTTGTGCTGTCGTTTTTCCAACTGGGTAATGGCAAGAAGAAGGACCTCTTTATCGTCTGTTGCTTCCAGAGAAGGAAGGTCAAAAGAGTCCACAGACTCTTTTTCAAAATAAAGCCGGGAACAAGAAAGGAATGAATAGGCGGAAGGAAGGTGTTTATTTTGCTGCTCCAAAAGGAGAAGAAATAACGCCTTACGGACAGCCAGTGTTTCATGCAGCGCCACCACTCCCCTCCATTTGCTGTTCCGTGTTTTCACCCACACCACAGGAAAACCGAACCCATCATCTGATAGAGCAAGCTCCGGATTCGTATCCATTGTTTTGAGAACCTGCCAATAATAACGGCAATATTCATCTTCGATCTTGTTTAAAGTGATCTTTCTTGCCTTGTGATGGTCCTGAATCGTCCATTGGTTTTCGACCGCTTTTTGCAGAGCTCTTGAGCAGGCTTCGGTTTGACTCTCACCGGCACCGATGAAGAAGGCGTCATCAGACACCTTATGAGAATCAAGACTTTGTAAGATGTCACTTTTAAGCGGCTTCACATACGACTCCACACCCATAAAGCCCGCTTCCCGTCTTGCCTCTTCATGGGTTCTCCCTCCGGCAATGATCGCTGGGTTCACTTCCTGGGACTTCACATGAACCACTTGTACGCTACATTGGGAAAGGGGCAGTTGTTCCAGGTCACCTTCTTCCCATTGATAAAAAATGCCGAGAGGGCTCGCCGTTAACTCACCAAAATAATAGAGCCAATCCTTATCGTCTTTTTTGTCGTGCGGAAGTTCACCGCCAGGGTTTATCCTTTCTGTTGAAAATTTCTTTGCAGCGAGGGGATGGCGTTTAAAAGGATGCCACCCTCCCTCCAGGGTTTCCAAGTTCATCAAATAGACATGATTGCTCCGGTGGGACTCCGGTACTCCTGTCATTTTCTTGAACAGTTCAAATGTCATAACCGTTGCGAACATCGCTTGAGCGGGGCTTGACGCTAGGAAGGATGGCGATCCGCTTTTCATAGGCTCAGGCAGGCTGCGCCATGCCGATTCCCAATCGTTACTTGGAGCCTCATCTATATAAGGCCCTGCGATTCCATAAGTTCCCATCAGAGCGCCCGGAAAGAAGTCTTTTTTCTTTTCCACGCAGTCGTTCATGATGCTCTGAAGTTCTTCCCCCTTCTCTTCCGGGGATACGTATAGGACCGCATCATAAGGATCGATGATCTCGGACCAGGAAAAGGGCTCCTTTTCAAAATAAATGTCCACCGATGCGTTATCGTCTATTTTTCTGGCTGCTGTTTCTAATTCCGACAGCCTGTGGATGTTTGTCTTCTTCAAATCTGTTAGGAAGACAGAAACATTCGCCAATCCAGATTGAAACATAGCGGATACAAGTCCGGTCAACATGGTCCCCTCGCCAATCGCCAACACTTTTTTCGTCCGAAACTGTTGGAAATGCCAGGAAGGGGATTCTACGAAACTTTCTAAGTATTCGATTTGAGAAGAGAATGCTTCCACTACATGAGGGTCCAACTGATGAGGCCGTTGCTGGCTGACATCTACAAGGAACCCATTCTGATAAAGGGTTTCAGTAATTTCATAAAGCCGCTTGCGATAAGGATTCGGCAAGCCATCCGTCAGGCTTTCCAGTGAATGACTTCCATTCAGCATGGGGATGAGCTTCTCAATCCATTGTTGAATCATCGGACCTTCCATTCGGAAAGATCCCGCATTGTTTCTGAAATAAACACGATCGGTTTCCGGCATAAAAAACGTACCCTTTTTGACTTTGAGACACATGGAAGGTTTGACCTTTGTCATAACATTCCTCCTTGCCCTCTAAGGTGACTTCCTAACCGATTTTATGTATTCGAACACCCGTGTTATGCGTGGACAACATATAAGACCCCTGTCGGAATATCCAACAGGGGGGATTTTTTTGGTTCATATTGTATGCCTTGATCGATGGATCAACGGCCGCCGCACCGTCCGCAGCGCCCACAACCACCGCAACGGGCACAGCCGGCGCAACGAGCACAGCCTCCGCATCCTGCACACCGGGCACAACCACCACAACCGCCACAACGCGCGCAGCCGCCACATCCACCACAGCCGAAGCAGCTGAAACATCCGAAACAGCCACCGATTCCAAACCCGCCCAAGCCAAGTCCTACACACAACCGAGCATCATTTGAATAAACTTCTCCCTGCTGACTCGGGACTAATTGTTGAGCATGAAATTCACCGACATCTAAGTTCTGAATTTGATTTTGAAATTCATTCAACTTGTTTTCCCCTCCATTGTTCCATTCTTTGTGCACAGAAAGCACAAAGCACGACGTTCACAACAACGTATGATGAAAGCCTATGGTATGTTACTACTCTGAACGGAAGATAAGGAGGAAGAATTATGTAGGAAAGACACTACTAAACGGTGTCTCTCCTTTACATAATCCGGAAATGGGCTGCCCATCTATATTATAGTGCGAGATCATACATCTTCTGACATCACTACGACATATCCTTATCTATTATCCAAAACACTACTCATTATAAATGGCTTCCATCAAAAAAGGTTAAAAGATAGAGGGTTGTGGAAGAACTGTAAGATGGATGATTAAAGGAACGTCATCCTACTACAAGGACAGGAGTGGAAAAATGAAAAAACCGGATATTCAGCGTTATTTTTTTATGACCAAACGGGAAAGACGAAATGAACTAAACCAAACGTTATGGTTGATGCCCCTTCGTTACATAGGGGTGGCTCTTTTACTATCCTTAATCAGTGCATTCCTTGATACTTATTTAGACATACCAAAGCATTTGCCTGATGTTATGGTATTCAACGGTCCTACGGCCAGGTTGTTAATTACAACACTAATAGGCGGCGTTCTTACACTGAGTGCATTTACAATCAACTCCTTGTTGGTAGCCTTGACTACTCTTAGCGGACAATTTTCTTCACGGATGGTTTTGAATTTCATCAGTGAAGCTCCAACCCAACATGTTCTTGGGATTTTCAACGGAAGCTTTATTTATGTCTTATTAAATATCCTTTTCCTGAGCAATAGCTCCAACGAAGCCTATTTTGTTATTCCGGTGCTTTCTGTCATGGTTACTTTTATTGCTGCAATCACCTTTATCTATTTCGTCAACCATACCTCCACATGGCTGCAAGTTCATAACATTACATCAAACATGAAAAAGACAACAAGAAATACGATTAGGAGTTCTTTATTGGAGGACATTGGTCCTTACAGAACGGCAGGAGAAGAATATAGAGACGAAATTTCTTCCAGGAAAGAAACAAAAACCATCTACGCTAGTAAATCAGGGCATTTACAGTCCGCAAATTTCCAAAAATTAATTGAGGAAGCGAAGAAAGATGAAATCGTCATCGAATTAAGAGTATCTATAGGGCAATTTATACTGGAAGGGACTCCACTCTTTGATTACTGGCAAGGTAAAAAAACGTTCGATGAAGAAAAATATAGAAGGCTCGTCCGTGTCGATACGAAAAAAACCGAAATTCAAGATTTGGAGTTCGGGCTGGAGAAACTCGTGGAAGTTGCGGCGAAGGGATTAGGAAATAATGATCCACTGACTGTTAACAACACACTTTACCAGATTACGGACTTGTTAAAAGAAATAGGCAATGCTACAAGTTTCTCGCCTATTCTGGTGGATGACGAAAATCATGTAAGATTAAAGCTGAAATATGATGGTTTTGATTACTTTCTCTATAAGAGTTATGGGTACATTCGGGAATATGCAGGTCAAAATTCCACCGTCATCATAACGATTATGGAAATGCTCAGTCTTTTAGCAGAATCTATGGATGATAACGTCCATAAAGATATTTGGCAGTTTGCCGAGCATACGATTAAAGGGTACCAACAGTACACGCTCTATCAAGAAGATTGTTATTACATTTTAAGAAATTTAAAAGCAGTCGCTGCTCATACCAATCATACAGAGGCTTATCCTCCTTTAGAAAAAATGCTTTCGAAAAGAGTGTTCTCCTAATTTGATGACCATGCCTGACTCCCACTATATACCATCAGGGAAGTGGGCAGTCAGCCCTCATAATCCTTTACAGACACTTATTCATCAAGCATTGATGCAGCTTTTTCAAATTCACGCTGGCTCTCCTGGACCTTCTTTTCCTTTGGAGGAAACGATTGATCAAACTTATCGACTTCCTCTTCATCAACCTCCAGCGCATTAGAAAAAACGACATAACCGGATAGATCCTCAAGCGCCCCTTCGTAAAGCGGCAGGACAAACAAGCCTTTATAGAACTTTCCATCAGGCATGGAGATGTTGTATTTCTTCCCGCCCAGGAAGCCATATGGTTCATAATGATGAGGAAAGCCCAGAGTCAGGATGGCACGGTATCCCTTTTCTTCAGCTGCTTGAATGGAATGCGTGATCAACTTTCTTCCGAGCCCTTGTCTATGATAGTCAGGAGAGATGAAAACCGGACCAAAACTGATCGTTTGATATTCTGTCTGATCTTCGGCCACTATTTTTGAATGGGTATAGAAAATCCCACCGACGATCTCACCATCAGCCTCGATCACAAAGGAGAGGTCCTTAATAAAGTCTGCGTGGTCCCTCATTTTGTGGATGACGAAGTGTTCATGACATCCAGGGAAATATAAATTCCAAAAGGCTTCTCGCGCTAATTCTTCCACTCTTCTGTAATCTTGTGGTTTTTC
Source organism: Halobacillus sp. GSS1 (assembly GCF_017307035.1). Lineage (NCBI taxonomy): Bacteria > Bacillati > Bacillota > Bacilli > Caryophanales > Bacillaceae > Halobacillus > Halobacillus sp. GSS1. The sequence continues at coordinate 382,046 of NZ_JAFLHE010000002.1, read as the reverse complement.
GTTTCTAATGTTCAGTTGCATAGATCGTCTCCTCACACAATTTATAGGCTTATTAGTATAATTCTCAAGTTTCAGTTGTATAAACACAACCGTATCTAAAACTTCACGACCTCAATGTGACCCCAATTCCCAATCAAACCACCGCCCATGACCATCCGTATCACCGATTGTCTCCGTCTTAAAACGGCCACTGACAACAGAATCCACGTGAAGCATTCGATCATTTATATTGTTGTAGATATGATAAACGTCTCTTTTCTTTCCAATAGTCGCCACTTGACGAAGAAAATCATCTTTTACGCTTTCCGGCATCTGGTTGGCGACATGGGTATGGAAGATACATAGAGTCGTATCCTCTGGAATTCCATCAGCAATTTCAGGAAGCATGGTTACACCATCCCCTTCTTTTAAAACGGGAGGGTGGAGTCTCAGTTGTTGAACGGCTGTTTCAAAATTCTTTCTCCGCTCCTCATGCTCCGGCCATATGAGCGCCTTCAGCCAATGAACATCCTCTTCTTTAGTTAAATCACTGACATGTAAGTCGATCCCTATTCGTTCTTTCACCGGTGGGATCTGTTTAAGAACATGTAAAGGAAGCTCACCTTTTCTCACCTTTGATGTGAGATGAACAAAAGAATCCGGTTTTCCATAGGATCCATCGTCTCCATAAGAATAGCTGTACTGATCCCAAAGTAGTTGCAGCCCGGCACTTGTACCAATTTCAATAAGCGATAAAGGCTTTTCTGTTTGTTGATGAATGGAACAGAATACAGGATAAAGATACGCACACCGGCGGACCTCGTTCGTCTGGACACGTTTCGTCTGCAGACGATGAATGATAGCGTCTTCATTTTCTATACAAAAGGCTTTAAAGACAGGAAAAGGATTGCGCTCTCTTTCAGGTTTGTCCGTTATACTCTCGTAGAAAATCCCAAGGTCATGGTCAGTCCCTCGCAACAGCAAATCGTGGACAGCAGCGAAGAGCAGGTTAGGTACAGGCTGCCCTTCTTTTGCCTTTAGACACAGCTGCAATACATACGTGTCATCAGGGATTTGCAGCGACAACCGTTTGTAAAGGTCACTGGAACCTTCACATTCTTCCTTTGCGAAATCAATGAATCGTTCAGCCAATCTTTGTATTTTCATCCGTTTCCACCTTCATCTATTTCTCCTATCTTTTCAGGACCTTCGAATCGATCACTTCTCTATCTCCATTATGTATAAGTTCAATTTCATGATGTGATTGCAAGTTTTTTTCAATGTACCAGATGTACAAACCCTTCCATTGGTGCTCTACCGACTTATTTTCAGGAAGCACGGCTGTTACATCCAGCATCGCAGCTCTTTCATTCCCCACCTTCACGGTTCGCTCGTCTGCTCTGCGGACCACCCCATAAAGGAGGTCGTCACCATGAACGAACATACGATTCAACTTTTCACCTGTTCTCTCCCTTTCCCAGGGGTTGACGGACACCAGTCCTGCCTTCCAGCCAAAGATACTTTTTTTAACTTTAACGGCTCCTATATGCTGGTCATCCTTGATGAAAAAGAATAAAGCTGCTTCATGCAAGCGTTTTTCAAACTGACCTACATCCATGATGGCAATAATAACCATAAAAAACATAACATACCTCTTCTTATCTGCAAATAGATACGGGAAGGAGAGGACGATTGTCCGTACTTTTCCCTAAAGAAAAAAGCCTGGAGGAATCATCCTCCAGGCTAAACGCTTATCCATAGATACTGACTGGTTTTTGAGTTTCATTACCGACTTCCTGCCCAATCAAATCATACGTGATCAATGCCGGGCGATGGGTGCGAGGGTCCGTTACAATGGCGGCATCTATGTTGAACACCCGCCTCAGGACTGCCGAAGTCATCACTTCATGTGTCGTCCCTTCCTTGACGATCTTCCCGCCATTCAAAGCGACTAAATGGTCTGCGAAGCGAGCTGCATGGTTCAAGTCGTGAAGCACCATGACAATCGTTCGACCTTCTTCTTTGTTCAACTTTTCCAAAAGGGTGAGTACTTCAAGCTGGTGAGCAAGATCAAGATAAGTCGTCGGTTCATCCAACAGCAGCAAATCCGTCCCCTGCGCTAAGGCCATCGCGATCCACACTTTTTGACGCTGACCGCCGGACAAAGCATCGATTTCACGTTCAGAAAATTGCTGAACGCCTGTTACCTCAAGAGCCCATTCGATGATGTCCCGGTCTTCCTTCGTCAATTTACCGAATCCGCGCTGATGGGGAAAACGTCCATAAGAAACGAGCTCATAAACCGTCAATCCACTTGGGGCCTGAGGGGTCTGGGGAAGAACAGCCATTTTCTTTGCGATTTGCTTCGTCGATTCTTTATGTATCGCTTTGCCATCTAAATAGACGATACCGGACTTCGGTTCAAGCAGGCGCGACATCGTTTTCAAAATCGTCGATTTCCCACAGCCGTTCGGACCGATGATCGTCGTGATTTCTCCTTCAGGGATATGCAGGTTCAAATCTTCGACAATTTTCACTTCACCATAGGCTATGCCTAAGTCCTGCATGGACATTCTCACCATTGTTGAGCACCTCACCTTTTATTTGCAAAAATGATATCCGTTCAATGTAGATAGTAATAATCATTCTCAATTAATCGTATACGCAATTTTATTTTTCGTCAAGGTAGAACAAATAAAAGAAGCCTTCTTTGCAACAAAGAAAGCTTCTAAGAAAGTTGACTACGGTCAGGGGCAAGCGGCGGTTGTTCCAGCCATCCTTTTTTAATACTAAGGACCGCTCCGTCCGATGCAAACTTGGCGGTTTCCCAAGCGAGACGAGCAAAAGAAAGGGACAAATCTTTTCTTGCCAATTGTGATAAAGCGAATCCATAGTTGGCCAACCCGCTCGCTGAAGCCATACCTGTATGGTAGTGCATCAAACGATCAGAGAACGGCGGTATTTTTGATTCCGTCACTTCGGGATCCCACAATTGTGGTGCCGGCAGATCCTCATCCGTGAGTTGATTAATGAAAATGTCAATGTGTTTGTGTGAGATCTTCTTGCCCCTATTCAGATATTCTCTCAAATCCTCCGATTTTGCTGACTGACTGAAAGCGATCATTAAAGACTTTCCGAGCATGTTCGTATCTAAATTGACATATAGCTCTTTAATTTCCTGCGCCGAAATTGCCCGATTTTTTCCTCTTAACTTACCTAAGAATGACGTATTTTCCACAAAAGAAACCTCTGTCGGAATCGGGATGCTCGGTGTACGAATGACAATCCCTTTCTCAAGCAGCGCTTCAACAGCATCGTTGAAGACTTTCACATACTCCTCCATGTTCTTCTTCAGAAACATACGAATGTCTCGCCTGTGGGAAGCGAACAGGGCATTGGAATAATTGATGATGGACGTCCGGCTCATCTCTTTCAGATAAAACAAATAGAACTTGTCTGAGAACATCCTTGGAGCATCAAGAAAAACATCCGTCTCCCCAAAACCATGGGGAACTTTCATCCCTTCCTGAGAGAAGATTTCCTGATAGGCTGAAACCCTCTCCTTGATCAATTTTGCGTTATCTTCCAACAATTGTTTGGCATCCCGGTCCACCACATGATGCTGAAAACTTTCCATAACCACATCAAGCATCGTCTCCCCTATGTATCCGGCCCATAACACCCCAATTTCTCCTGAAGTTAACGGAACAATACGACCATCCTGACTCATAACCTGTCACCTCACTTATATCGTTGAGCTGTTGAGAAATATTGAAACCAAAACCGGAATTCATCAAAGAAGACTTCCTTTGTCAATTCGATGTTGTCAAAGAAATCCTCAAGATCCTCTTCCTCCACTTCATCCAAAAGCCCTGTTACATACAAAGGGGTTTGAAAACGGCTGTAGACGTCTCCATATCCGTATGTTTCAAAAACGTCTTTCATTTGTTCTTCCCTCATGAGCGCACACTCCTTTTCTCTAGGGTGGCACGATTCCTCCTCTCGTATTCCATTTTCCATATAAACTGTTCAAGTATCTGGCAGGATTGTGGAAGATTCCGTTTCGAGATGTTGCTGGGGTTCGTTGCCTTTAGAGAGCTTCAGGGGTGACGGGGAGCTACTCGCTTTCCTGCGGGGATGACGGCAAGCCTCCTCGTGCTGCGCACTGTGGGGTTATGCCTGCCAATCCATTCCCGTGGGAGTCTCACAGCTTCCCAACCACCCCATTCAATGTATGAGTGAAACGAACCTCTTTGCCAAGTTGGAAGGTCTTCTACTATCCAACTGTTAGGGGTGTAAAGCGCTCTGGATCAAGCTTTTCCGTGCTGGGGGAGGTGTTCTATCATCCATTTCTCATAATCAAACGAGCTGACCTTATCGTAGTGGTTTCGAGAACCTTCCATGGTAAAGGGGCGAAGGGAAATGCGAGACTCCTATTTTAAATGTGCAGGCGTCACCAGTCGCTAGGCGCCGGAACCGGATATCTAGGAGGGGAAAATTGCAGGGTGAGACCCCACAGGACGCAGTCCGAGGAGGCTCACCCCGCTCCCGCGGAAAGCGAGCTATTCCCCGCAGACCCCACCCACTCAAGAAAATTCTCGTAACTGAGTCTTCAAGAATAGGAAGCTTATCTAGAAGATCTGAGGTGCGGTATAATGATAGGCAAGTTAAGGGGAAGGAGTGGTGAATGGTGCCTTTGATTAATCATCGTATATTTATAAAAGCACCCGTTCATATTTGTTTTGACCTCGCGAGAAATGTAGATGTCCATACACGAACCACGAGCAAGACAGACGAAAAAGCGGTGGCTGGCGTGACGGAAGGCTGGATGGAAGAAGGTGACGAAGTGACATGGGAAGCGACACACTTCGGCATCCGCCAACGACTGACGGCCCGGATCACAGAAATGGATTGGCCACACCGCTTCGTCGATGTGATGGTAAAAGGAGCCTTTCATTCCTTCACCCACACCCATGAGTTTTTTGAAGAAGCAGGAGGCACGATGATGGTGGATACGTTCGCCTATCAATCTCCACTCGGGCCCCTTGGTCTTATGGCCGACCGTCTTTTTTTGGAGAAATATATGGAAAGCTTTATCAAACTTCGTGCCCTTGAACTGAAGAAGATGGCGGAAAACGAAAAAGACTCAGAGGTGAACTCTGAGTCTTAAATTATCACGGATGAAGAGTCAGCACTTCCCCCTCCACTTCATCCGTGGAGGTCAGGTGATACTCCCCTTCCACCCAATCTTCCAGTTGATCGTGATACCAGTCGCTTCTGAAATGACCGGATTGTCCCGGGCCGACGACATGGTATGCTTCGGTCGGGTCTTCCATGTCGATGACAAAGCGCCACGATGCTCCGTGATTGACGAGGCCTTCACTATTGAAACCAGCGGCTCGGACAGTTACTCGACTGCCACTGACCGGATGAGGATCGCCTGGATTCAGGAACCTCTCTAGAAACCCGATACTTGAAAGAGGATGGGTGAATTCAACCGCATGCGCTTCTCCCCACTTCCATTCTGAAGGATCCTCTCCAAACTCTTCCTTCACCTCATTCAGCGTCGCTTGAAATGCCTCGGAGATCACTGCTTCCATACCTCCAGCTTTTTGCATCCATCGGGACTCATCGCCCATCCGCAGCAACTCATCCGTTGTCTGTCCGGACCCTTTGAAAAATTGTTGAATGTCTCCTGACAGATCCACATTGTAAAGTTGATCCTCGATGTTCGCCATCCAACGGTGGAAAATTAACGGCTGCGCAAGTGTACGATCATCCTCCCTGTTCCACTCTTCCATCAGAGCCATCGTTTCTTTTTCAAGGGCCGTTACAGCCTCAACCTGCTCCAAAAGAAGGGGTAAGAACTCTTCCGCCTGAAGGTTTTTCACATCCATCTGCATCGCTTGGAATTGCTCCGGTGTCAGTTCGTTTTCTCCCTCGAGCATTTCGCTGATCCTTGCGTAACGATAAAGCTGTGCCCAATTGTGACTGATATGGTAAGGATAGTCCTCCGTCGTAATTTTATTGTTCGCCGTTGCAATGAATCCTTCCTCCGAGTTTACCACTCTCGGCAATTCATCAAATGGGATGAACCCCTGCCACTCATCCTCAGACTCCCATCCGCGCATCGGAAGCAAGGCATCCTCCGGTTCATTGTAGATCGGCACCTGGCCATTCGCCTTGTAGGCGATCGTTCCGTCTTTGCTTGCAAAAACGAAATTCTGCGCCGGGGCCAGGAACTTCTCCAACCCTTTCTCGAAAGACTCCCAATCATCGGCACGGTTCATCTCAAGCACCGCTTCCAGTTCCGTCGTCGCATCAAGGGCAGTCCATCGTAACGAGAGCAGCGTATCTTTCCCAGACTCCCCTGCATAATCGCTGATCACCGGCCCGTGGCGGGTCTCTACAACCTCAAGTTCCACAGCTTCTCCGTCTTTCACATCAATCGTTTCTGTGAACACATCCGCTTCTTCCCATTCATCTTCGTATAAAAATTCGTGCGGATTCTCAGGATTCCTTTTTTCTAAGTACAGTTGCTGCACATCAGGTCCAACGTTCGTCACACCCCAGGCGATGTTGTCGTTATGTCCAAGAATGATGCCGGGAATACCTGCGAAAATAACCCCTGAAACGTTGTAACCTGGCGCTTCCAAGTGCATTTGATACCAGATGGACGGTGTCGCCATCCCTAAATGCGGATCATCAGCGAGCATCGGTGATCCAGAAGCCGTACGCTCTCCACTCACAACCCAGTTGTTGCTCCCGTTAAATTCGTTCGGAATGATGACATTGGCAAAACTTTTCTCGATATCAACAGCGTCTGCTTCGGCAAGGACCGTCGGGGCATCTTCAGGGTATGCCGGGAAAAGTTCGTACGCCTCCTCTTCAGAAAAATTCTGCAGCAAGTAGTAGTTGAACGCCTGCCGCTCCCAGTGGCCGCCAAGGTCGAACGCCATGTATTTTCCTATCGTTAATGAATCGAGCGGTGTCCACGGTTCGGGATCGATGTTCATCATCGCAAACTCCGGGGGCAGCGGTTCGTTTTCCATGAAGGCATTAACTCCCTCCGCAAACGCCTCCAGCCGTTCGGTCGCTTCGTCTGAATAAACAGCCAGAGACTTTTCTGCCGCCCGTCTAAGACCGAGGGTCCGGAAATAACGGTCCTGATCAACCGTGGCCTCCCCGACCACTTCACTCAACCGGCCGGATGCCTGCCTGCGTGCAAGCTCCATTTGAAAGAGCCGGTCCTGCGCCTGGACATAGCCCTGGGCGCGAAAGACGTCGAGTTCATTTTCGGCCTGAATATGAGGCACCCCCTGTTCATCTCTCGTCACGGTCACGGACGCTTCCAGTCCAGAGAGGGATGCCTCCCCGTCCGTCTCCGGCAGGCTCCTCAAAGTGTAAGCGTTTACAAAAACGACAACACTAACCAGCAAGATCATGACGATTCCGAGCGTCAGCCAGGTCGCCTTTTTCCAGCGTGGTCTTTTCTTTTTCTGTGGTTCGATCTGTCTAGCTGTCTCCATTCCCCCACCTCCTGAACTTTCCTTCATTATATCTCATTTTCGAGAAAATAGATTAAAGAATTTCCGAAACGGGTATGGAACGAGTGTGCTTGACTTTGGAGGTGTAATAATGGAAAAAATCAAAATTAGTGATACATCCATGGAAGCGAGCCGCATCGGCCTTGGCACATGGGCGATTGGCGGCTGGATGTGGGGAGGCACGGATGAAGAACAATCCGTAAAAACCATCCACTCCGCGCTTGATCAGGGCATCAACTTGATCGATACCGCACCTGCTTATGGGTTCGGACGCTCAGAAGAAATCATCGGAAAAGCTGTAGAACAATATGGACGGCGTGAAGACCTTCTGCTTGCTACGAAAGCGGGCATCGATTGGAACGAAGACTCCGTTTTCCGTAATGCCAGCAAAGAGCGCATCCATAAAGAAGTCGAAGATTCGTTGAAACGCTTAAAAACTGATTACATTGATATTTACCAGGTCCACTGGCCGGATCCGATGACACCGATTCACGAGACGGCTGAAGCTCTATCGTACCTGTACAAACAAGGAAAGATCCGCGCCATCGGTGTCAGCAACTTTTCACCAGAACAAATGGACACCTTCCGCGAAGCAGCGCCGCTGCACACGTTGCAGCCTCCGTACAACATGTTCGAACGGGACATCGAGTCGAAGACGCTGCCTTACGTTCAGGACCATAACATCACGACCATCTCTTACGGATCGTTATGCCGAGGCCTGTTGTCAGGAAAAATGTCCTCCAACCGTGAGTTTGAAGGCGACGACTTAAGAAACAATGATCCCAAATTCCAACAACCGCGATTCAAGCAGTACTTGAATGCCGTGAGCGAACTCGAACAGCTCGCCGAAAACCGTTTCGGCAAGAGCGTCCTGCAGCTCGCCATCCGCTGGGTGCTTGACCAGCCGGGATCCGGCATCGCTCTCATGGGAGGGCGCCGCCCGGATCAACTCAATCCGATTGAAGGTGTCGACAGCTTCACCATCGATGAAGAAACACGTCACGACATTGATGAGATTCTGCTGAAACACGTCAATGATCCAGTGGGACCGGAGTTTATGGCTCCCCCTGACCGTCAGGAATTAGGATTAAAATAACTGATGGACGGACCCTCTCATATGAGGGTCCTTTTTTACGTAGGAGGAAATTCGAACCCAGTTAAAGAACATGAAAAAGATTGAGCGATCCAGGCACTAGAAACCAATAAAAGTTTAGAAACTTTTATTCTCGTCAATCGTATAAAAGAAAGAATCAGAAACTCAGGAGGTACGCGTTTATGGATATACTTATTTGGGTGATCATCATCGCCTGTTTCATCGCAAGTTTTGCAAGCGTCATTTTTCCAATCATACCGGCGCCGCTCGTGCTGTGGATCGGATTCCTGGCTTATGCGTTCTTCATCAACGGCAGCGGACTATCGGTCTTCTTCTGGATCGGAGCCGTCGTCTTGACCATACTGCTCATCGTCTCTGACATCATCGCCAACAGCTACTTCGTGAAAAAGTACGGCGGAAGCAAATGGGGCGAGCGTTCTGCGGCAATCGGTGTCATCATCGGATCGTTCATTATCCCGCCGTTCGGCATCATCGTCATTCCTTTTGTGCTGGTCATCATTGTGGAACTTATCCAGAAACGATCATCGGAAGAGGCGTTCAAAGCAGCCATCGGCTCTCTTTTCGGTTTTCTCAGCGGGACAGTTGCTAAAATCATCATCCAGGCGATTCTCATCATCTGGTTTTTCTTTGACATTTAAACAGGATAGAAAAAATCTCAGAGTTTATGGCTCTGAGATTTTTTTGTAATTCGTTCATTTCCCTATCTACCTAATCAAAGACCTTCAGTAACAGCAGACTTCTTCTCAAGGTTCTTTTCTTTGGATAAAAACCATCCGCCGACAGCAATCAACAATAGAATCGACCAGAACGTGATTTTCCAAGGAGCGCTTTTTGCAAAACCTTCGGATAAGATCGCGATCTCCGGATGAGCCATCGTATAGACGGCAAGCTTAACTCCTACCCAGCCGACGATCAAGTAAGCGGCTGTTTCAAGACCAGGACGGCGATCCAGCAAGACGACAAAATATCTGGCAGCAAACCTCATGATGACTAGCCCGATGATACCTCCTGCGAGGATGACAGCAAAGTGGCCACCATCCAAACCGCCGACTTGCGGGAGACTGGTGAGTGGTAAGGTTACGGCTAGAGCAACCGCAGCTAGAATAGAATCGACAGCAAAAGCAATATCAGCAAGCTCCACTTTTATGACCGTAGCCCAGAAACCTGAGCCCTTTTCAACTGGCGATATCTTCGCGTTCACTTTTGGCTTCAGCACATGCTTTTTTAACAAATGGTAAGCAGCAATACCGATCAGGTAAATCGCGCCGATTGCCTGGACCTGCCAAATGTTGACGAGATAGGAAATGAGGAACAAAGAACCGAAGCGGAACAAAAAGGCCCCTGCCAAACCGTAAAACAAGGCTTTCTTTCTCTTCTCCTCAGGAAGGTGTTTAACCATCGTCGCGATAACAAGAGCATTATCCGCAGCAAGTATCCCTTCAAGACCGATCAAAATCAACAACACCCAGCTGTATTCCATAACTAAACCGAAGTCCATTTACTTTTCTCCCTATTTTTAAGTTTTTTAGTTTACGATGAGCTCATCATGATCAAAACTTTTAGCATTGTTCTCATAGACTAGGCGTGTCTGCAGTTTATAAGACCTTCCCTCAGATAATGGAGGAAGGCTTCGGGGTAATTCATAACGGAAAGGATATTCATCATATCCACCGGCTTCCATTGTCCGTGTCATGAGGACAGTGGTGACCGGTTGGACCAATATGGGCTTCTTCCCTCGCTCTATGACGACCAAATCGCATTCCAGACGCTTGATGTTCTGTTTTCTCCAACTCCCGGATAGTTGAAAGACTCCTGACAGGACATGAGGATCCTTTCCTTTAGGATCAAGAACAAGATCCACCTTCGGCTTACCGATTCTTAATCCATTCATCCATTTGGTTAACAATGAAAATCCCTCCTATGAATATAAAAAAACCTTTACCAACAGATGGTAAAGGTTTTTGAGAGTTTTCATACTATCCCTTTACCATCATGGCAAAGGTCTCGCGAACAACGTTACGTTGCCAGGTATGCCGGAGGCCGGATGGGCCACGTAATGACGACATAACTGTAAGCTACTCCCCTTTGGAGTTATATAAGCTCTTATGAGCACAGTTTTCACTCGCTGACTGTAACTAAATCATAATAAGTTTTCAGAAAAATGTCAATTCTTTTTCTGCTTTTTAGCAGCTTTTTATTATTGAAGTATATGGCAGGTTTCTTGAAGACTCAGTTTCGAGACTTTCCAGGGTTCGTTACCTGGATTGGGCGCCAGGGGTGGCTGGGAAGCTACTCGCTTTCCTGCGGGGATGACGGCAAGCCTCCTCGTGCTACGCACTGCGGGGTCTCGCCAGCCAATCCATTCCCGCGGGAGTCTCGCAGCTTCCCAACCACCCCTTTCAGTGTAAGGGAGAAACGAACCCATGTACCAAGTTGGAGGGTCTTTCACTATCCAACTGTTAGAGGTATAAACCGCTGTGGATTAAGCTTTTAAGTGTTATGGAGGTGTTCTATAACCCACTTCCCATAATTATATGAGCTGACCTTTTGGTAGTGGTTTCAAGAATCTTCCTTGGCAAGGGGGCGGAGGGGAATGGCGAGACTCCTGCGGGATAAAAGTGCTTGGTGAGACCCCGCAGGACGCAGTCCGAGGAGGCTCACCGCGCTCCCGCGGAAAGCGAGCTATTCCCCGCAGCCCCATCCACCCAACAAAAGTCTCGAAACTGAGTCTACAACTAAAGGGAGCTTTTCTGAAACAAAGAGAAGGGATAGGACACATAAAAGAGGATGAAGCCATAATGGCTTCATCCTCTATGATTGTTACCTTCCCATGCCCTTCAAGAAGTGAAGGAGCATCGTGATGCTGCGATTGATTTCCGGATCTTTAAGCGCTTTGGCAAGATCGAGGAAGGACGTCTTATCTGTCGTCCCTTCCCCTTCCATCGCTTCAAGACCGTGGTTGAGTCGTGAACTCAAGTCACGTATACCTGTCACATTAATCTCTCCCAAGAGGAAGACGAGTTCAGGCAGGTTGCGCAGCAAAGGTTCATATTGGTCCTTATCAATTTCTTTCACAACGTTCGCGAGTGCCTCATCCTTCGCTTTCACAAATGCGGTGACAGAGTCCAATGTTCCCCCGTTGTCGAGTGCCTTCAACAAATCGATCCCTTTTAAGATGGAATCCTTATTGTCAGCGACCGCTTCTTTCACTTCGCGGACATCCTGCTCCACCTGATCTTCCCGGGATACTTCATACCTTTTGATTTTTGTAATGGCTTTGGCCATCATCGTCCCCCCTTGCCTGGGAATATATAATCCTGACGCTTCCATTTTTCCTGTACTTTGACACCTTTTTGCGGAACCGGATTCCCTCGGCGATGGTTGTTGTGCGGAATCGGTGATTTACCTTTCTTTTTCAACACTTTCATCTTCACCGCGATTTCTTTGTACGCCGGCGTGTTCGTATCTTTATCGACACGATTATCGGTCAGGAAGTTGATCGCTGACTTTCCGTTGTCGTTGAGGGGAAGGAAAATCTCCTTGCCGCGTACACGGTCGGTAACGGTAACCACGCCGGTTGCTTCTCCTGATTCTGAGATCAGCTTCACTTCGGCGCCCTCTTCAATGCCGCGCTCTTTCGCAAGCTCTTTCGATACTTCGATAAAAGCGTTCGGCGTTTTACGGCGAATACCTTCCGACTTATACGTCATGTTCCCTTCGTGGAAGTGTTCGAGCAGACGACCGTTATTCACATGCAGGTCGTATTCTTCATTTGTATCGTACTTCATCTCATATGTCAGTGGATACAGCTTCGCTTTCTTATCTTCAAAAGGGAAGCCTTCCGTAAATAACAGCGGCTGATCGGATCCATCTTCTGCGACCGGCCATTGCAGGGAGTTATATCCTTCAAGGCGATCATAATGAACGCCTGCGAACAACGGCGCAAGCCCTGCCGCTTCGTGCATGATTTCAGAAGGGTGCTGGTAATTCCAGTCACGGCCGAGTTCTTTGGCGATCAGTTGAATGATCTGCCAGTCCGGCTTCGTTCCTTCAAGCGGCTCAAAGCTCTGATACAAACGCTGAATGCGGCGTTCGGTGTTTGTGAACGTTCCTTCTTTTTCAAGGCTTGGCGATGCCGGCAGCACAACATCTGCGTATTCAGCCGTCTTCGTTAGGAAAAGGTCCTGAACGATGAACAGGTCTAATTTTTCAAATGCGTCTGTGACATAGTTGATGTTGGCATCGACGATTCCTGTGTCCTCACCCATGACGTACATCATGGAAAGCTCACCATTATGAATCGCTTCGATCATTTCGTGGTTATCCATGCCAGGTTCTTTCGGTATCGTGGCATCCCACGCTTTTTCATAACGGGCACGCACCTCATCGTCAGCTGTCTTTTCATAACCAGGGAAGAAGTTCGGCATGCTTCCGAAGTCACTGCATCCCTGCACGTTGTTGTGGCCGCGGAGTGGATAAGCACCTGTACCCGGCTTGCCGTAGTTCCCTGTGATAAGAAGCAGGTTACTGATGGCTGTACTCGTATCACTTCCGAGCATATGCTGTGTGACACCCATCGCCCAACAGACGGCTACGGATTCCGAATGGGCGATTTCCTTCGCGACATCCTTCAGTTCCTGCTCAGGGATCCCGGTCAGGTTCGAAGCATAGTCCATCGTGAACGGCTCCAGACTTTCGCGGTATTCATCAAAATCATTGACCCATTCTTCAAGGAAGTTCTTATCTTCCCAGCCTTGATCAAGAATGTACTTCGCAACAGCGGATAGCCAGACGAGGTCTGTGCCTGTCTTGGGCTGATAAAAGCGGTCGGCGCGCTTCGCCATTTCATGTTTTCTCAAATCAAAGACGAAGAGCTTCTGCCCGAACAGCTTTTGAGAACGCTTGATCCGGGATGCGAGTACAGGGTGGGATTCCGCCGTATTCGACCCGATCGTCAACACCAGTTTACTTGCTGCGATATCATCGATGGATCCGGAGTCGCCTCCATATCCTACGGTCCGGAACAAACCTTTTGTGGCCGGGGCCTGGCAGTAACGGGAGCAGTTGTCCACATTGTTCGTACCAATGACCTGACGGGCCAATTTCTGCATCACGTAAGATTCTTCGTTGGTCGCTTTCGAAGAAGAAATGAAAGCCAGGTGGTCGGCCCCTTTCTCTTCCTTGATTTCCGTCATACGATCCGCAACGTGAGCGATGGCTTCATCCCATTCCACTTCTTCAAAATGGTCCCCGCGACGGATGAGCGGCTTCTGCAGACGCTCTTCACTATTGACATAATCCCAGCCGAACTTTCCTTTTACGCATGTAGATATGCCGTTCGCGGGAGATTCGGCACTCGGTTCGACTTTGAGGATTTCCCGTCCTTTTGTCCATACATCGAAGGAACAGCCGACACCACAGTAGGTGCAGACCGTTTTTTCCTTTTGGATGACTTCTTCGCGCATCGCTGCTTCCGTATCCGATACAGCGAAAAGCGGACCATAACCTGTTTCCACTTTCTTCGTTAGATTGATCATCGACTTCAAAAGGCCGGGCTCGGTGTCGGTCAAAAATCCGGCATCGCCTTCCATCCCTTTTTCCATCATCGCGTTACAAGGGCAAACCGTGGAACACTGCCCGCAGTTGACACAGGACGATTCATCAATCGGCACATCATTGTCCCAGATGACACGTGGTTCCATGCGGTCCCAGTCAATTGTCAGCGTCTCGTTTACCTGGACATCCTGACAGACCTCCACACATCGCCCGCAAAGGATACATTGATCGGGGTCATAGCGGTAAAATGAGCCGGAATCATCCTTATCATAACTGGTCGGCTGGAACGGACGCGACTGATGCTCCAGTCCGAACTCCGCCATTGTATTGTGAATCTCACAAGAGCCGTTGTTGTAATCACAAACGGTGCAGTACAACTCGTGTTTTTCAAGAATACGGTCCAACGACTCCTTTTGTGCCTTATGTACATGAGGTAGTTTCGTTTGGACCTTCATACCCGCGGTCACACTCGTGCCACACGCCCGCGTCAATTCACCATCCACTTGGACGATACACGTATCACACGTCTGGATCGGTCCAAGCGACTCGTTGTAGCAGATTTGCGGCACCTGTTCTTCCGCCTGATTCATCAGTTGCAGCAGGTTCTGACCCGGTTCCGCCAGAAATTCTTTTCCATTGATCGTCACTACTGTGTGTTCATTCAAACGTTACTCCTCCTCCATGGGCTGCAGCAATACGCCTCGGATGAGTGTACACATTCATCCGCTCCCCCCGTAAAAATCCGACAGCCGTTATGTTCAAATCGTCCGCAAGCTGAAGGGCTAAATCTGTCGGTGCCGATTTGGACAGCAGGACACCGAACCCCATTTTCGATATTTTCAAAAGGACTTCGGAAGAAATCCTGCCTGTAAATAAAATGATCTTCCCTTTTCTGCTTACCTTTTCTTTTAATAAAAACCCATACAATTTGTCCAGCGCGTTATGACGGCCGATATCCGCATACGCTTTCACAATCCCATCTGCCGTAGCGATGGCTGCCTGGTGCACCCCGCCCGTCCGCTGGAATAGACCCGCCTGGGACTGGAACTCTTCCATCAACCGAAAGCACACATCCGGATCAAAGGTACTCTCATCCATAGCCGTCCGGGCCGTCGCCGCATCGCTTTGAAAATAAAACGCACGGCTCTTCCCACAGCAGGACCCGAGCCACCTTTTCTGCCCGCCTTGCACCTGAGGAAGGCTACTCACCGTTTCCACATAAGCGAACCCGCGGTCTTCATCAATGGTCATCTTCTCGATCTCCTTCACACTCCGAATCAAACCCTCGGATGCAAGGAATCCGATGACCATTTCCTCTTTGTCCGTCGGAGTGCAGACCATCGTTGCGAATTCTTCCCCGTTGACGGTCACCGTGAGCGGATACTCGATAGCGACTTCATCTTCTTCTGAGGTCCATTCTCTCTCTCGGAATCTATGAATCTGCCACGACCTCGTCCCCAATTTTTTACCCCCTTACCAATCGTTCCCTAACTTATTCCCGTTCTTTCGACAAAACAAACACCTGCCCTTATGAAAGTTGGACAGGTGTCTCGTTGAGGATGTTCTCTATTTATATTCTTCTCTTTTTCTATCCGTTTCCCTTTATTTTCAGGCGTTAACTTTTAGCATTAACTGAAACAAACCTTTCAATCATTAGATCAATAGCATAGACGTCAGTGTGTCTTCTAAAAACCCTCTTTCACATCTTTCTGTTGTGGGTGACGTCCAGTTTCCAGACTACCCTTGTCCAATGAGGATTCTGCCTCTACCTTTTTCTTAAATAGGAAATAGAACCCTAGCAGCAAGACACCTCCAGCGATCCCAATCCCCCCTCCCCACAAACCAAGGGTCCGGGCACTATAAACATCCAGAAACCAACCAGAGGACAACATCATGAGTCCGAGCTGGACGTTGGTCCATGATTCCATCCAGCCGAAAACCCGCCCCTGTTCTTCAGCTTTCGTATGTTTCATAAGAAAAGCATCAAGCAAAGTCCCCATTATGCCACCGGTCAAGGCGATCGTTACAAAAGTGAACCACAGTCCCGGAAAAATGGTCATGCGGCTTGCGAGCAGATGGAGCCCTCCTTCGAGGATGAGGAGAGCGAGGCATAAGGGCATTCCATAGCTTTTGATTTTGCTGGAAAAAAAGAAACTGGCCACCAACCCTGTGCCGAGAGCCCCATATAAGAAACCGACGCCAAGTTCGCCAAGTGGAAATGTTTCAGCACCATAAACACTAATCAAGACATTAAACGCCCCATCCATCGTGGCACCAACCAACTGGATGGCAAGAATAAACATCATCCACCCTTTCCATTCGATGCGTCTTCTCCTGTGTTCTTTTTCAAGAGGGCTATTATATGTGTCCCCCTTCAAAGCAAGAAGCAGTACAGCCGCTGTGATAAAGGAAAGACCGTTCAGCCAGAAGGCAAAGGAAGTGCCGAAGACATAAGCCACTACGCCACCCGTAATGGATCCTGCGATCAAAACCACTCCTTGCAGCAGCTGCTCCCATCCATTCACCTTCACCAAATTCTCTTTCTCAACAATTGAAGCAATAAAACTTTTACGGACAGGTTGATAAACAGCTTCTCCGCAAGCAAGGATGAACATCGCAGTAAATACGATCCACACCATTTCCTTCGTATCGACAAGCAAAAAACTGAGAGCAAACGGAAGCCTGAACACGTCGGTCAGCACGAGTAGCCACTTTTTGTTCAAACAATCAGCAAGCCTTCCTCCCAGCGGAGATAGCAGTAAGTATGGAATGACTCTTAATCCAAGGGCCGCTCCTACCGCCACTCCCGAACCGGTCAGTTGTAAAAGGAGCGTCAGGACAGCCACTTGGCTGAACCGGTCACCGATTCCATTGACAATCCCTGAATAAAACAAATAGCGGTATGAATGATGGCGGATCATATCATCCACAACCAGTTAGATATACATCTAATTAGGTGGTCAAAAAAAGAAGCCATGTCGTCACCTTTGGACGACGACCGGCCACATTTCTACGGGGTTCAGCTCATACTGATTGTTTTCCCTGTACATGAACTGCTGCATGATCCATTCCCGTCTGACAGTCGCAAAATCATCGAAGAATGTCTTGATATATTCATTGACCTCTTTCTCGTCATACGTTTTTCCATGGTCAAACCATTGGACAAAGTAAGAAAGAATAACGTTTTTCTTCTTCAGCTGGCTCGGCATCTGTTTCAATGTCCCTTCGACTGTGACGAAATTTTTTATGATTTTCGCCTGATCTTTGGCATCGACTTTCAATTCTTCGGCTACCACTCGTTCATCATCTCCAATCCTTAAGATCGCGGTCGTCATGAATTCCAAATTCTGTTCATTCAAATAAAAATAAATCGTATTTTTATCCCTTCTCGAGTAAACCGCCCCTGTATCTTTCAACTTCTTCAAATGGTGGGTAATCGTCGGGGGACGCAGGCCTAACTTTCCGGCAATCGCCTGCCCGTGCAGCGGACCCTTCCGGAGAAGCGCGATGATCCGCAGTCTCGTCGGATCTCCCACCGCTTTATGAAACGCGACCATTTTCTCTAATTGCATCTTTCCACCCCACTAATTAAATATATATCTAATTAAACAATAATCTAATTAGATGAAACTGTCAATCATGATTTCTGATCCCAGCGCCATGGGATGAGAGATTCCTCTCTTAATGATTTGTATAATTTTTCTAGTTCTGAAATAATGGAGCCAAGCTTGATTTTTCATAAATAAAGATATCGTTCATCTGTGCAGGAGAGGGGAATATTATGAAAAAGCTGTTTTTCCTGTTTCTATTATTCGTGAACGTCTTTTATATCGCGCATGCCCTTTTTGATTTTGGACTGAAGATGTCCCTGGCATGGAACGTTCTTTTCGGTTTTTTATTCATCACGAGCCTTCTCTATTCCAGCATCCATCTCTTACGCTCCCAAAAGTACGCTCTATTAAGCGTGACCGTCTTATCCCTCAGTTTAGCCTCACTTGGCTGGTTTACGTTCATCAACTATATATCTCTGATCATGGGGTAATGGAGCGAAGCTGAAGACCGTTCTTTTTTCATTGAGCAGACACTAAAAAAAGCACCCGTACCGGGTGCTTTTTCATTAGGGGCATCCTTATAAATCATCAACCAGAATATAAGTCGCTTTCACAGGGCCGTGCACCCCGACAATCAAGTTCATTTCAATATCCGCACTGTTGCTCGGTCCAGTAATGAAACTGACACACGACGAGACGGGATTCCCTTTCTGTTCCTGTTCATGAATCACTCTCGCTGCCTGCGTCATTCTCGGTACGAGTGTACTTTTCGGAATGATCGCGATGAACGTTTCAGGGAGCAGACTGATCGATCTGCCATTATACGAATCATTAAAAAGAGTCACCGTTCCGGATTCGGCAAGGGTGATATCACTAAAGACAATGCCGATGCCTGCCTGTTCGGCGAAAGCAACGTCACCTTCCTTGTCATTCCAGATACGAAGGTCGAAGCCTTCTTCCGTAAGCTCTTCATAAATCTCCCGCACGCCGAATTCATCCAACCTCGGACCTCCTGCGCTGATGACTTTTTTCGAACCCTCAAACGAAGCGAGCACCTTCTTTAAGGAGTCAGCAAGACCTGATTGTGCTGTCAGGTCGAAGGAAGTATGAATGACGCGGCATTGGGCTTCCAGCTTTTCGATCAGTTCGTCCTGGGTGGCTCCCTGGAAAACACGGTCCTGCGGTTTGACAGAATACACAGGAGGTTTCACTTCTGTCCGCCGCTTTCTTCCAAGATTCTCGGCGACACGATCCAGAAACGATGTCCGGTTATGAACCGTCATGCTTCCCCCCTCCTTTTTTCTCGTTGTTTATACCATTCGCGGAAGTTCTTCTTCGCGGGTGCAGGAAAATCCCTGCTCTGTGTCCATCCTTTCAGCGGTCCAGGTCCATTTTCAATCTGTTCGTCTTTCGTCCATGGCTTCATGGCTGTCCTCGCCATTTTCGTACTTAATTTATAGGCAGCAGGCGTGGAGGCCCATTTGGCGAATCCTTTCATCATCCAATCCTCTGACTTCGCTCCCATCTGTTCCCGCTCGACGATGATTTCACGGTGGCGGATCAAATGTTCATGGAGTGGAATTTTAACAGGACACGCCTCTGTACAGGCGGCACACAACGTGGACGCATAAGGCAGGTCTTTATGGTCTTCGTACCCGTCAAGTAGCGGCGTCAGGACCGCACCGATCGGACCTGGATAAATCGACCCGTAAGAGTGGCCGCCCACATGCCGGTACACCGGACAGGCGTTGATACAGGCTGCACAGCGGATACAATGCAGCGCCGACTGGAATTCCGTCCCTAAAATTTTCGAACGGCCATTATCTACGATGACCAAATGGAAATCCTCCGGCCCGTCCATTTCGTCTTCTAAACGCGTACCCGTGAGTGCTGTAATGTAGCTCGTCAGTTTTTGACCGACGGCTGCTCTCGTAAGTAAGCTGACGACGACTTCAAGCTCTTCCCAAGTAGGAACGACGCGTTCCATGCCCATAACGGCAATGTGGGTATCAGGAAGAGATGTTACCATACGGGCATTTCCTTCATTCGTGACAAGCGTGACCGAGCCGGATTCCGCAACAGCAAAATTACAGCCCGTCACACCTAAATCCGCTTCCAGAAAATCTTTTCGGAGCTGTTCGCGTGCAAAAGCAGCCAATTCCTCGGGCTGATCGGTTTTCGTGTACCCTTTCTTATTGGCAAACGTTTCGCGGATCTGCTCTTTATTTTTGTGAAGAGCAGGCGTGACGATGTGGGATGGCGGATCTTCATCGAGCTGCAGGATCCACTCCCCCAAGTCTGATTCCACCACTTCACAGCCGCTTTGTTCCAGCGCTTCGTTCAAACCGATTTCTTCTGTGACCATCGACTTTGATTTCACCACTTTGCGTGCCTGCTTTTTCTTTGCGACTTCCTGGACATACGCGTTCGCTTCCTCAGCGGTTTCAGCAAAAAACACCGTTCCGCCCCGTTTTTCCACCTGCTCACTGAGCTGCTGCAGGTAGTAGTCCAGGTTTTCCATCGTATGGTGACGGATTTCTTCGCCAAGCGTCCGCCAGTCTTCCCAATCGCCGAGTTCTTCCGCCGCTTTCAGGCGTCCGGTTCGGAAGCGCCCCTGCGCCGAAGATACGGCCTGCCTCATGAAGCTGTTCTCAATCCCGGCCTGAATCCGTTCGGCGTACGGCTTGTCCCCAATTCTTATTCCCATGTGACCTCTCCTTTCTTATTGGCTGTTCAACACTTGGGCAATGTGCAGCACTTTCACATCCTGTTTGTTGCGTCGCATGCAGCCCCCCATGTTCATCAGGCAGCCCATATCTCCACCAATGAGATATTCCGCTCCGGTCTCCTCGATATGCTGGGCTTTTTCTTCCACCATCTGCCCTGACACGGCCGCATTTTTAACCGCGAACGTTCCCCCGAACCCACAGCAGTCTTCCTTCATAGGCAGTTCGATCAAGTTCAAACCTTCCACGTTTTCCAGTAAAATTCTTGGCGCATCACTCACTCCTAAGAGACGAGTCATATGACAGGACGGGTGGTACGTCGCTGTCCCCTGGAACGTCGACTTCACATCCTCCACTTGCAGCACTTCCACTAAAAACTGCGTCAGTTCATACGTTTTTTCCGCGACAGCCTGAGCACGTTCGCTCCACTCAGGATCATCTTTCAATGCATGAGGATACTCCTTGATCATCTGCACGCAGGAACCAGATGGACCGACCACGCATTCGGATGCTTCAAAGGCTGTGATCATCTGCTTCATCGCTTGCATCGACTCCTGTTTATACCCACTGTTGAATGCCGGTTGCCCGCAGCACGTCTGATTCTCTGGAAAATCCACCTCACAGCCGAAACGTTCAAGAAGTTGGACCGTGTCTTTCCCGACGTCCGGGGTGAACGTGTCGCACAGACAGGTAATAAATAATGATACTTTCAAGGTTATGTCCTCCCTATTGGTCATAAGGTCATCAGATGACCTAATTTTTGAGAAAGGATACTGACAACAGAATCCTTTTTATGATAAATATTCAGCTAAATGTTCTTCCACACTTTGCAAGTGACGGACCATCGCTTCTTGAGCCAAGGCTTCATCCTGAGCTTTGACAGCCTCCAGAATTTGTTTATGCTGCTTCAGCAGACGATTCGTTCCTTCAGGCGTATGCAGAAGTTTGCGGGTTTCCCTCATGGCCTGCATCATAATTTCTGACACGCTGTTCATCAGATTGATCAAAATCTGATTTTGCGTGGCAAGTACCAGAGCGATATGAAATTCGAGATCCGCCTGTTCACCAAGCTCCCCGTTCCCTTTCGCTTTTTCCATATCCGCCAAGGCCTTCTCCATCGCGCGGAGATCCTCTTCACGTCTCGTCCGTGCAGCTGTTCCAGCGGCACCGACCTCCAAAATGTGTCTCACTTCCATCAAATCTTTCATGTCGTCTTTTTTCATCAAAAAGGCGACGGAAACAGGTAATGAAAAACGGGAAGGATCGAAAGCTTTCACATACGTTCCTTCTCCCTGCCTCATTTCAAGAATACCCATAGCTCTCAGTGCGCTTAACGCCTCACGGATCGCCGATCTTCCAACACTGAAACTGCCTGCAAGACTCTCGACACTGTCCAGCTTGTCTCCTGGCTTCAATTCCCCTTTTTTCAATGACTCCAAAAGCGAATCGGCGACTTGTTCGTATATTTTTTTTGTACGGATCGGTTTATAATTCACGCTGTTTTCCTCCAAAGTTTCGCTCTTCTCTTCCATCTATTCTAATCCAAAACCATAGCCTTTAAAAGAGAAAGCGATTTTTAAGTAAAGAAGAGATAAACAACAGCAGCGGTCCCGACAAGCAGCCCATACAACAAAGCGGGGCCAATCGTTTTTCTTATGATATCCCCCTCTTTTCCAGCAAGTCCTACGACCGCACCCGCAGCTACGACGTTATGCACACAAATCATATTGCCTGCCGCTGACCCAAGGACCTGCAAAGACAACACCGTATCTTTAGCGAGGGCTGTTTCCTGTGCAATGCTGTACTGAACAGGTGAAAAGGTCAGGGTGGAAACCGTGGCGCTTCCGGTAATGAACGCTCCGAGCTGCCCAAGGAAAGGCGCAACCATGACCCACATAGAACCAAACCCCGCAGCAAGAGTCTGAGCGATGTATTGAGGCATGCTCACCAGTTCCTGCGCGTTCATTCCTGAATTCGTAAACACCTGGACAAGCGCAAGTGTCGCGACTAAAGCTAAAGCCGCATCCTTCATGGAGAGCACAGATTCTTTCGCCGCTTTCGTAAACCGGTCAAAAGACTTTCTCTGCACAACGACAGCCATGATGGCAGCAAAGACTAAAACAGATCCTGGAGAATAGAGCACCTGCCAGGAAGACGTAATGCCTTCCACACCTAAAATATCCGCCCAGGAAAGATCAACCCAGGTCAATGTGAAATCTTTGACCGCTGGAACGATCCTAGTGACAAGGAGGAGCAGGACAATGATCACATAAGGAGCCCAGGCTGCCCATAAACTCATGGAAACAGGTTTATCGGCTCCTTTTTCCTCTTGAAGCGCTTCCTGCCAAGGTTCTTCAGGAAGTAGAAAACCTTTCTTCGCCGTCAGCGTAGCCACAAGCAGGCCGGTCAAAGAAGCTAAGATCGCCACGAACTCGTGACCGAACAGATTGGCATAAAGATAAGCGGACAAGGTATAGGTAAAACCAATCAAGAGTGTCCAGGGAATCATCACCTTTATATCTGAGAGCTTCCGCTGCTTCCCAAAGAAGACGGTAAGAATGATCACAAGAATCAGTGGAATGAAACTTCCTGCAAACAGATCAAAAAAAGCGACCTGCACCCCGATTTCTTTGTAAAAAGAGAGATCAGCACCTGGAATATTACTCAATCCGACCTGAATCGGTGTGCCCACTGCTCCATAAGAGACGGCTGAACTATCCGCTATCAACGCAATGGATGCAGCAGCGAGCGGTGAAAATCCTAAAGCCACCATCAACGGCCCAGTCACTGCCGCCGGTGTCCCGAACCCTGCAGCCCCTTCAATCAAGGCACCAAACAGGAAGGCCACAATGACGATCTGCACCCTCATGTCCTTGGAGATACTCCGGAACCCTTGGTTGATGCGGTCCACCGCGCCGGTGTTTCTTAACGTGTTTAACAGCACAATCGCTCCGAATAAAATAAACAGAATCGTTAATGTTTTATGCGCCCCCTCCATTATAGAAGCGGCAATCACCCTTTCCCCTACACCCCAGACGAAGTAAGCAAAACCAATGACAATCAATGCGCTGTACAACATGCCTTTCTTCGCCGGCATCCGTAAAAGGACCAGAAAAATAAAAGGAGCAAGTATAGCACTTAAAGCCACAAGCAAAATCATAAGAATCCTCCTCCAACACACAATTTGTCAACGCTTTCATAACATGTATAAAAGTAAGGTCATCAGATGACCTGCTTTAATTACATTTTATACCTGGAAGGTCGTTTTTGCAATCGCTTTTATAAATTTCATAAAAAAAGACCAGGCCTTTTTAAGGCCTGGTCTTTCGGCTTCAGAGGAAATTTCACTCCATCCGGTTTCCTTCAGCAGGAATCGGATGTTCTCTTAACATGCGTGCAAAATGGAGCGTGTTATAAGCGAGCATTTTCACGTGTTTTTTAGTAAATTCATTATTTTGACCATCGCCCTCTAAATAGGAGGGACCTGGTCCCGCTTCGCCCACCCAGTACGCATCGACGTTCGGCGGAACGGTAAACCCGATGTGTGACATTCCATACAGCACAGAGGATGCGGCATGTTTGGCACCATCTTCGTTTCCTGTAATGATGACACCACCGACTTTATTGTAAAAGACCGACTGTCCTTTTTCGTTCGTTTCCCCACTGCTGCCGTATAAGCGCTCCATCGTTACCGTAGCCAGGCTGCTTTTCTCTCCAAGCCACAGAGGCGTTCCGAACAGGACGATGTCGGCTTCTTTCACTTTTTCAAAGATCTGCGGCCACATGTCCCCGCCTCCAAGATCTCCACTGATGCCATAAGGAATATGATAATCCGCCAGACGGACGATTTCTGTTTCGACCCCTTCTTTTTTAAGGATATCCAGAACTTCACGGCTCAGGCCTTCTGTATGGGAAGGTTCCTCTGCCTTCGTCTTTTTCAAGGATGCATTCAGAACGATCGCTTTCAACTGTGTCATATCATCAACCTCCTATCCTGCCTCTTTCCCCTTCAGAAAATCTTTCAATCAAAAAGCCGCACATCTGGGATGTACGGCTTATCTCCATTATTGATTTTTCATGTAATCCAGAACTTTCAAGTCGATTTTCCCGCGCTTTTGCTCACGGCTCTCAAAGTTCTCCGTGTGCAAGTAGGTCGTCAGCGCTTCGTAAAAACCATCAGGAGGCACATTCTCTTTGGGTAGGTAATCGAGACGCTGCAAATGATGTTCGACCTCTTTCTTCACGTCCCCTTCCACTTCCACCACTTCCTCCGGCTTCGATGCTCCGAAATAGAGCTGGTGAAGCTGATAAATGCGGTCCAGTTCTTCAATTGGTTCCGGGTGGTCATCCACACGGAGATCGACGGCAACGTCACTGAGTTCTCCATAACCTGCTTTATCTTTGACGACGAGGATAGCTGCCGATTGCTTGCCACGGCTGTCTCCCCCTGCACGCTGAGCGGCTTTGATCGCAATCATCAAACGATCCGCAAGAGACCCTTCCGCCTGTTCAAAAGCTTCCCCCATATCTGTCACCGTTTCTTCATTCATAAGGATGTTCCCTTGAGCAGCATAGTGTCTGCCGACTTTACCACCCGCCCACTCGTAGCACTCTTTTCCTGTAAATGTAGCCCCGTTGCCTTTCGCATCTACCACTCCAACTTGGCGGTCTTCCTTTTGAGGATCGTCGGAAGTAAGGCGCTCGATCACTTCTTCAGCTGAGAGCCCTTGTTCAAGCAGCTCCAGCCCGTCCGGTCCATACTGCGGGTTACCAAAGGCCTGGGTTGCAATCGCCCCTACACCGGCTTTCGCCCAAGGGACAATCGACCCGACGCCTAAAAACTTCGACTGAACAGCCACTCCCCACTCTCCCGTTTCAGGATCGTGTGCACAAATAGAAAACGTAGCAATGATTTTTGATTTCATTTTTTCCCCTCCAATCTTGTATGTAATTCGAGATGGTTGGACAAAATCCTGCAATATTTCGGTCTGCGGTTGAGCGATGAGAAGCTTAATTGATATCTCTTGATTTTAATTGATATATTGATGATTTAATTGATATAGGAAAACTTTAATTGATATTCTTACGTTTTCAGTTGATATCTTGTGCGGTCGGATAAAGAGTCCCCTGCCCATTCACAGGTTTCATTCACTTCCACCCGGGTATATTCCATACCGTAGCAGCTATAAAAAAAGGAGCGATCCAATATGAAACCAACGGTAAGAGAATACACAAATGATGAAAGACTGATGGAAGATGTGAAGCGTTTAAAGGATGAAGGCATCGACAACAAAGACATTTACATCCTGTCGCACGATGACGACCGAACAGATCGTATCGCCAAGAACGTCAATGCCAATACCATCGGCCTTTCCGAGCAGGACATCAAACATGTGATCAGCAATCTCTTCAGTAAACAGGGCGATGAACTACGTACAAAACTGCAGGAGATTGGATTTTCTGAACAGGAAGCAGAAGAATACGAAGAAGATTTGGATGAAGGGAAAGTTCTCCTGATTGTTACGAACCCTTCCAAAGCAGAAACCTTATTATAAAAAGAAGAATACAAAAGGAGCGCACATTCCGTGCGCTCCTTTCTTATATCAATAGGTTGTGAACCATGTCCATTTTTGCAGATAATAGGTGGCATAGCGAATGAAAGTCAAGTTATCCTGATACTCTTTGTAGTCCGCCGTGTAGTGCCCCTCTTCATTGTTCCAAATCCGAGTGAAGTAGTCATTCACTTCCGTAAATACCTGTTCTTCCCCATTTCCTTTAATGACAACATCGGCTTCCAAGTTTAAGTTTGAGAGGTTACGGCGCGTGTAGTTCGCTGACCCCGCAATGATGACGTCCTCCTCAGGATGGTCAATATACAGCATCTTCGTATGATACTGCTCGATATTGACATCATACCATCGCAGATGGATGTTTTCGTTCCCCAGGCGTTTTAATTCAGCAGCAACCGGTAAATTAGGAATACCTGTCTTCTCGTGACCAAATGCCTTTTTGTTAGGGTCCATCACAATGTTCACCGTAGCCCCACGGTTGGCTGCATCATCAAGCGAGCTCGTAATTTTTTTATCAGCCAAGTAGTACATTCCGAGCCAGACGGTGTCCCCTTCACCAGCAGCCGACAATTCATCAAGAATGGATCTGTAAATTTTCCCTTCGGTTACAAACTGTGTCGTCAGAGGACCTTCCTGCTCCTCCCACGTGCGATCTTCATAGTCAGGAAAATCAGCTTCTCCAGAATAGTTAACGACCGCCTCTTCCGCTTCTAATATATCTTTGATGATCGGACCTGTCATCTTGAACGCCACGTTTTCATGATATCCACTCGCATCATGAGGATTGGCTGTCGAGACGATCGCAGATTTCTCCGTAACAAGGATTTTTCTGTGATTTGCCTTGATGTTCAGCAATTTCATGTAGGACCTCAGGGTCACATCCGGAGCTTCTTTGGCCATCGGATTACTGATCCAGCCATTTTCTCCGGTGCCCATCCAGGAAAACAACAGCCGCCAGACGCTTGAGTATAAAGGATTCGAGTCTCTCAATTTATTCAAGTTTGTCAAAACAACATCCACACCGCCATCT
This sequence comes from Halobacillus sp. GSS1, assembly GCF_017307035.1. Lineage (NCBI taxonomy): Bacteria > Bacillati > Bacillota > Bacilli > Caryophanales > Bacillaceae > Halobacillus > Halobacillus sp. GSS1. Next base: position 354,973 of record NZ_JAFLHE010000002.1, on the reverse strand, counting down.
TCCAGGCGCTGGATCGTCTCAGACTGATACGATCCGTACACGGTGTTGATCTGATCGGTTATGAAAACCACCTTCAAATCAGGGACTTCCTCTTTTCGTTTTAAAATGGCGTCAACCAGGTTGCTGGAGATGTCAGGAAACTCGTTCTTACCATTTGTGTACCCATTGAATAGAAACATATCGGCCACAATGAAGTCTTCAGCCTCCCCTATTGTCCGGTTGATCTCTTCAAAAACCTGAAGATCATGCACCGTCTTCCCTGCTTCGTCTTCGTATGTTAAATCACGGAAAAACTCGATATTTTCCATCTGATGCTTCTCTCCTTCATAAGAGATCCCCTCAGGAAGAGCTTTCCATGAAGTATGATAAGCAATGGTGACACTTAAAATAGCGATAATAGCGACAATGATCCAAAACCACTTACTCTTTCCAATCCGCTTCAAACGGTCCATTATGTAGCCTCCTCAACTTGAGTGCTTATTTTATTTTCACTATAATGTCCTGTCTCAAACCTCAATAGAAGAAAAAATAAAAAAAACATAGTTTATTGAACGATATGGCAGGATTGTGGAAGACTCCGTTTCGAGATGTTTTTTGAGTGGATAGGGGCTACGGGGAATAGCTCGCTTTCCGCGGGAGCGCGACGAGCCTCCTCAGGCTGACGCCTTGCGGGGTCTCACCCTGCACTTTTTTCCTCCTAGTTATCCGGTTCTGGCGCCTAGCGGCTAGTGAGACTTCCCTCGCTTCTGTACGATAAGTCAACATCGAATCACTCCGTTCTTCGTGTTTCCTTTATCTCCGCCAGTTCAGTCCAGTCCATACGCCGCTTATCAAGGCGCCTGCACACTTATGTTAGGAGTCTCGCCATTCCCCTCCGCCCCTTTCTCTTGGAAGATTCTCGAAACCACTACTCTAAAATGAGTTTGTATGGTATTGGGAAGAGGATAATATTAATTCTGCCCAGTGGGCATTCAGAAAGTGAAAGCTTGATACAGAAGTTTGATACCCACTCTAGATGGAAGAGTGGTAGACACTCCATCTCTGTATAGGGGTTCGTTTCTCCTCTTATATGAAATGGGGTGGCTTGGAAGCTGCGAGACTCCCGTGGGAGAAGGAGATAGACAAGATCCCGTAGGACGCAGTCCGAGGAAGCTCGGCGCTCCCCCACAGGAAAGCGAGTGGCTTCCCAGCCACCCCTAACGCTTAACCAGGCAACGAACCCTGGAGACATCTCGAAACTGAATTCTCAAGAAAAGGCGGCGTTTGTGGAAATTCATAGAAGGAAGAACTATTAAAAATCCCCCATTCGATGTCAGAACATCGCACGGGGGATTTTGTTTAATGGCTTAATAATTTTGGTCGTTTTACAAATAGGAGACTGACGACGATACTGCTTAAGATAAACGCCGGGAGCATGTACCCACCATTATAGATGAGGGAATACAACCAGACAGGCTGTCCCTCAGGGGCGAACTCGCCGTAAAAAACGATCCCTGCAAAAAAGTGTCCGAAAAAGCGGAGCACGCTTCCAATCAGGCAGCCGACAATAATCCATCCGATCAATCGACGGGACTCTTTCGATTGGATCGCCTTCCATAGCGGTTTCGCTACTATGCCAGCCGCTCCGATTACTGCAAAGGCGACGATATAGTCGAAAAACGCCTGAAGTAGTGTCATAATATAGGCGCCGGTCATGATTTGATAGATTCCTAACAGAAGACCGGTGGTGACGCCACCTTTCAAGCCCCAGCGGAAGGCCATGATGAATACGGGGACCATGGCAAAGGAAACCGAACCTCCCTGCGCCCACAGTTTAAATGATAAAAACGGGATGATATCCAACAATAATGCGAGTGCTGAAAAAATCGCAACTTCTACGAGAAATAAAACGCGACGATTTCTCATTTCAACATTCCTCCTAAAAAAAGACACAAAAAAAGCAACGCCAAATAGGGAAGCTTCCTGATGGAGGAGTCCCAATTCTGCATTGCACCATCAAAAAAGCCGCCATCCCTACGCCAGTGCTAACTGACAGGTTCGAAGGGTCAGAACGAAATGTTCACTCTCAGCCGGAGGCTCCCCTTGAAGGCTTTATACCGTTTACTTTTCTTGATTTGTCTCTATTATAATAAACTTTTTACTAGATTACAAAACCTTTTATATTTCCCGGGCAATCACTTCGTATTCGTGTACATTTGGAAAAATTCCAAGGTGCGTTCAATGATCATATCCTTGTCATGATCAAGAGTCGCCACATGATAACTATTTTCCAGATGGATAATCTCCTTGTGTTCAGAAAACACCGATTCGAAAATGACTTCTGAGTTATGCGGAGGTACAACGTGATCCTCATCCGATACGAAAATCATGATCGGGCAGTGGATTTCATCCAGTCTATCCTTGACCATGCCCATCAATCCAACCAGCTCTCCGATCGATTTCACCGGCGTGCGGTCATACGCAAGTTCGACCGTCTCCGGATCTTTAATATCGGAACCGATCGCATCTAAAAAGCGTTCATCCGTCCCCTGGCTACTTTCCAGTGCAGGGATATCGATAGCCGCATTGATTGGAATGACTCCCTCAATGTCCCGATACTGACTCGCCATATACAACGCAAGCGTCCCACCCATCGATAAACCGACGACAAATATTTTTGAACATCTGTCTTTTAACCAGGAATAAGCTTCTTCCACGGATTGCACCCAATCCATATGTGAGGTAGATTCCATATCCTCAGGACTTGTTCCATGACCCTTTAATCTCGGACAATAAACGGTGTAACCAGCTCTGGCATAGGCTTCAGCTAAAGGCTGCATACTTTGGGTCGTTCCTGTAAATCCATGAGAGATGAGGATACCGACTTCATTACCCTCGAAGCGCATCTCCTCTGCTCCATGCATCACGTTTTCCATTCAATCCCACTCCTTTGGCTTTCTCTTTTCCAAGTATTTTTTGTAGCACGGTATTTTCCAACCACTTCCAAGGCAGCAAGCGCTTGAACCACACATTCGCTCTCACACCGGCACCGATGGGATAGCGGAGTTTCACCAGGGTTTCTTTTTCCATCAATCCCGTCATCAGATCTGATACATCCTGAGGATTGCCATGGGATTCACTGTTCAAAGCATTCCACAATCCTTTTATGTATTCGGCATAAGGAGACTCAGGGTCCTGGGCGGCTTCCGGCATAACAAGACCGGACGACCAAATATTGGTCTGATAAGAGCCCGGCTCAATCAGAGCGACATCAATTCCGAATGGTTTCACTTCGAAACGGAGACTTTCAGATAAGCCTTCCAAGGCGTGTTTGGATGAGACATAAGCGGATAAGCCTGGAAAACCGATCAACCCGCTCACACTGCTGACATTCAAAATCTTCCCACTACCCTGGGCACGCATCAGGGGCAGAACTGCTTTCGTAACGGCAATCACACCAAAAACATTGGTATCAAATTGTTTACGGTACGTTTCAAGCGGCACCTGTTCAAGAAATCCACCTACCGCATAACCGGCGTTATTCACAAGCACGTCCAAGCGATACAGCGTATTCACTTTTTCTGAAAATCGCGCGATCGATTGTTCATCCGTCACATCCAATGACCACACTTCAATGCGGTCACGGACCTCCTCGTCCAATGTTTCGTACGCTACGGCTTTTTCTATATTTCTCATCGTGGCGATGACACGAAAGCCTTTTTCTGCACATTTCACAGCTGTATGGAAACCGAATCCACTGGATGCTCCTGTAATGAGTACGGTTTGTTTCATGATCTGACTCCCCCTTGTGCTAGTCGTTACCCCATATCATTCGATGTCACACCCTTATTCTCCTCTTTCCATAAAACATGCACAGGTGCATAGGAGTAGATCCCGTAACAATTCCGATACATATTGTATGGTTTTAGGCATATTAATGATAGAATGGTAAAGGTTATCGACCGAAATAAATTTGAATAGAAAGGAAGTTTCATAATTTATGAGTACGAACATGAAGCTTCAGGCGCTTACCCCTTCTTACGATCCATGGGAAGCGTATATGGACGTGGAAGAACACGGAAAAATGACCTTATCGAACATTGAATTTACGACGACGACGCTTTGCAACATGCGTTGTGAGCACTGCGCGGTCGGATATACGTTAGGTGCGAAGGATCCGGAAGCTTTGCCGATGGACTTGCTCCGGAAGCGGCTTGATGAAATCCCTCACCTGCGTACACTGAGCATTACGGGCGGAGAGCCGATGATGTCGAAGAAATCGGTGGAAAATTATGTGGTGCCCCTCTTGAAATACGCCCATGAGCGCGGCGTGCGAACGCAAATCAATTCCAACTTGACGCTTCCTTATGAGCGTTACATCCCGATCATTCCTTATTTGGACGTTTTACATATTTCCCACAACTGGGGAACGATCGAAGAATTCATTCATACCGGATTCGCCCGGATGGAAAGAAAACCATCGGAAGAAAACCGAAAGAAATTTTTTGACCGGATGGTGGAAAATTCGCAGCGGCTTTCTGAAGAAGGGGTCATGGTTTCAGCTGAAACGATGCTGAATCGCCGTACGTTCCCATATCTTGAGTCCATTCACGATCATGTCAAAGAAATGAAGTGTGCCCGCCACGAGATTCACCCGATGTATCCCGTGGATTTCGCCAGCAGTTTAGAGACATTAAGTCTTGAACAAATGCGCGAAGGCATCAATCGTCTTCTTGATCATCGTAATGACGATATGTGGATGTTATTCGGCACGCTGCCCTACTATCCATGCAGTTCTTCCCAAGACGACCTCGATATGCTGAAGCGTCTTTACAGCGAAAAGAATGTGACGGTAAGAAACGATCCAGACGGACGTTCCCGCTTGAACGTGAACATTTTCTCAGGGGATATTATCGTGACAGACTTCGGTGACGAGCCAGGGCTTGGGAACATTCAAGACACCAATCTTTCCGATGCCTATGAGAACTGGCTTTCTACGAATACAGCGAAGAGCTTGAACTGCCATTGTCCGGCCGTGAAATGCCTCGGTCCGAATGTGCTGGTGAAGAACACGTATTATGAAAGTGTCGACTTCCAAAAACGGAAAACGAACATTACGTTGTAAGTCAGAAAGGAGACATCAATGCCTATCGTTACTTACGCAGAACAAACCATTGCTTATACAGTAGAAAAGCAGGACGTCTCTTTTATTAAAATCTACCTCGATGATTTGAATGGAGTAAAAGTGACCGTCTCCCCTCATAAAGAAGAGGCAAAAATTCAGGCTTTTGTTGAAAAGAAAGCGGACTGGATTTTGGAAAAATGGCAGAAGACGCACGACGATCTATACGCAATCGATGCCCTAACTGCTTCCGATAACGTTAAGATTTCTTACCTTGGCCGCTCCTATCGTCTAAGGACCGACCATCAGGAGGAGGCCCGTTTTGCTTTTCAAAAAGGCACCTTCCATTTCGCTTATCCTGAAAATTGGACGGAAGAAGAAGCGAACGAACAACTCCGAGCAGAAGTGAACCATTGGCTTTTCCGTAAAGCAGGTGAAAAATTCCCGACACTTTCCGAGTGGGATATAAAGGTGGACGAAGACCATTTGAAGCTTGGAAGGAAAGAAACGGACCACATCCATCTTAACTGGCGACTGATCCAGAGATCCAAACAAAAGATTCAGCAGACCATCGAAGATCTCATCCAGGAAAAAACGTGTTAACAAAAAATGCCCAGCAGGCCATCGACCTGCTGGGCATTTTTTTATATGAATAAGAGGAGACTCAAAGCCATAACGGCCATACCTGCAACGACTCCATAAATCGATAAATGCGCTTCCCCATACCTTCTTGATGCAGGAAGCAGTTCATCAAGGGAAATGAATACCATGATCCCTGCCACCCCTGCGAATAAAATACCGAACATCATGTCGTTCAAGAACGGCATCAGTAGAAGATAGGCGAGAATGGCACCGACCGGTTCAGACAAACCACTCAGGAAAGAAAGTTTGAATGCTTTTTTCTTATCTCCTGTCGCATAGTAGACGGGCACAGATACAGCAATACCCTCTGGGATGTTATGAATGGCAATCGCAGCAGCAATGGCTAATCCCAGCGCCGGGTCATTCAAGGCTGCAGTAAACGTCGCGATTCCTTCCGGAAAGTTGTGAATCGCAATCGCCAAAGCTGTGAACGTTCCCATCTTCAATAAATCAGGATCTTTCACGGCTGTGTCCCGTTTCGTCATATCTTCCACTTTTTTCACTTCGTGAGGGTTCCCTGATTTAGGAATGAATTTATCGATCAGTGCGATGACAAGCATACCTCCGAAGAAGGCGCCGACCGTCGTCCACCGCCCTGCCTCGTTCCCCATCGCATCGACGAGTGAATCCTGAGCTTTAAAAAAGATTTCCACCATCGATACATAGATCATAACCCCCGCCGAAAAACCGAGCGCAAGGGAAAGGAACTTCGTGTTCGTCGTCTTTGCGAAAAAAGCGATCAAACTTCCTACACCTGTGGCTAATCCCGCAAGCAAGGTTAGCCCGAAAGCCAATAACAAGTTTTCCATGGTACCTCTCCTTCAATTCGACCATTTTCTCTAAGCATATTGTAACGAAGGTTTTTCCTTAGAGCAACTTTTTTAGTTTCAGTTATATTTTATGAGCCCATAAAATAAGTGCTACACATTATTCTCAACTTTTATATTCATATTTAGAGCCTCCCGTGCATAATCTATCCTTTTTTGCCCATAAAAAAACCACCTTCCGGATTGGAAAGTGGCGGATTACGGGAAATATTGAAAATGTGCTTCCACCCTAGCGACCGTTTCAAGTGTACCCGGTTCGATCGGAGTGGTGGCTGCTCCAAGAGCTTCTGCTTTTTGAAAACTTTGGACAGGTGCAACAGGCGCCGTTCCTAATTCCATGATCTTGACAGGGGTCTGATCCAAGTTCAACCCCATCGTATTTGCGATGGTCTGCGCATTGGCAAGTGCATTTCCGAGAGCGATTCTTAACGCCTCTTGATAATTCTGATAGGGGTCACTCACTGTAAACGCAATACTGGATATCCGGTTCGCCCCGGCCGTTACCGCTGTATCAATGACGTAACCGGTCTGACTCACATCGTTGATGGTGACTTTCAGCGTGTGGGTCACCTGATAGCCACGGAACTCCTGCTTGCCATCGACATAATCATACTCAGGAAAAATAAAGTAGTCCGCGGTTTGAATGTTTTCTTCCGGTATGCCGGCAGCAACCAATTGCGTGCGTACACTTTCCATCACCCGGGCATTATCCTGCTGTGCTTTTTCCAAGTTTTCATCCTGTGTCACGACGCCAATATTTACATTCGCCACATCCGGACGCACCTGCACTTTTCCGACCCCATTGACCTTGAGAAGTCTTCCCTCTCCTTCTCTTCCTATCTGCCTCATACCAGGATAATACATCTCGCATCTCCCCCTTTTACATTTAATGAAGAAGAACGAAGGATTATGTCCTTTCTCGAGATAAGGATTTTTCCCCATACTTTTATTTCCATTTTTTGAATACATAGTAAAAGGGGGTGGTGTCGATGCATCGTGTATATGAAGAAAGCGTGGAAGAATTTAAATCTTATATTCTCGAGGGTTTACCCATGTACGGACGAAGGAAGCGGATTCTTATTTTAGGGGCGGGTATGTCTGGTCTTGTTGCCGGATCCCTTTTGAAAAGAGCCGGACATGATGTCGTTATTTTAGAAGGAAATGACCGGGTCGGTGGAAGGGTCCATACCATTCGCGAACCTTTTTCAAATGGAAACTACATCGATGCCGGCGCCATGAGAATCCCAAAGAATCACCAATACGTCCAAACCTATATCGATCAGTTCGGCCTCTCGACCAACTCCTTCATAAACTCTAAACCCAACGACCTTTTTATGATCAATGGTCAAAGGGTGTACCGTTCGCAATATGAAGAAAACCCTGACCTCTTACAGTTCCATCTCCTCCCGCAAGAACGAGGTAAGACAGCCCGGCAATTGTTTCTGGACGCTGTCCAGCCGTTTCTAGACCTATATCAGAATAGTTCTGATGAGGAGAAAAAGAAATTGGAAGATCAATTTTCTAATTTTTCCATGGGGGAATATTTGAGAAACAACCCTTATGGTCCCTCGATGTCCAGGAATGCTGTACGTATGATCAAAGTGGTGCTTGGGATTGAAGGGTTTCCTGAGTTTTCCTTTCTTGATATCTTAATCGACATTACGTTTCCCATATTCAATGGTCAAACGGAATTCGTTGAAATTCAGGGTGGGAATGACCGTCTCCCCCATGCTTTTTTACCCGAATTGATTGATAATATCTATTTTGAACAAAAAGTGACGAAAATCATCCACAACCATGACCATGTCTCTGTCCATACAGAAGACCAGCGTTTTGCCAAACCATCATGCTGGAAGGGTGACCTATTACTGACGACTATTCCTTTCAGCGCTTTTCAGTTCATAGATGTTCTCCCCTTCGGCTGCTTATCTCAGAAGAAGTGGCAGGCGATTCGAGAGGTCATTAACGTACCTGCCGTTAAGATCGGTATCGAATTCAAGACCCGTTTCTGGGAAAGGTATCCGATCGGAAATCTCATTTCTGACTTACCGATCCGTTTTGCATACCAACCCAGTCACCACCAGGGCATGTCAGGACCCGGGATGCTACTAGCCAGTTACACGTGGGGACAGAACGCCCTTCTCTTCAACAGTCTCAGTCAGGAAGAAGCGACCAAAGAAGTACTTGAAAATCTTGCTCGTATCTACGGAAACGTCGTGTATGAAGAGTACATGCAGAGTGTCGTTTACAATTGGAGCCGAAATCCATTCTCCGCCGGATGCTTCACCTTGTTCACCCCTGGACAGAGCCGTGATTTGGAAGAAGTGATGCCGCTCCCCGAAGGCCGGATCCACTTTGCTGGTGAACAAACGTCCTCCTACCATGGCTGGATTGAAGGCGCCATCGAATCCGGCATCCGTGCTGCGAAAGAAATGAATGAACGGTGAATGTGTGGGGCTGGTTGTGATGTTCCTGGCACCGTTACTGTCTGATGGGGTGCCTGGCACCACAAATTGCCTCCCAGGTGCCAGACTTACTGTGCACCACACCATTTCACATAAAAAAACCAAAAAAACCCCTTTCCATTACTCAATAATGGAAAGGGGTTTTCATTCTTAGGAAGCTTCTTTTTGTTCGGCACTCAGCTCTTCGCCGGAGCCGCTCCAAATTTTAACGGACTGGTTCTCTTTTTTGACCGGATACACGACTTTGTATTTCTTCATCTGCACTTCCCCATCCACCGTTTCTTCAGCTGTAAGGAAAGCAGTCACCTCCATGTGGTCACCATTCGGATCGACAACGAGGTTATCCACTTTCACACTGAGGGTGTTGTTGTAGCCGGAACGGAAGTCTTCAAAAGAAATGTCTTCCTGCCAGCTGGCACTGAGTAAAGAATACGCGGTGACGAAATCTCCTTGATTGATGCTGTCATAAAAATACTGCACCATATAACTCGCCTGTTCAGCATCTGTTCCTGTCACGGGAGAATACACTTCACCCGTCAGCTCAGGAAATTCCGGAAGAGAACGCATCGGCGATTCACTCCAGCGCTTCACCATAGGAAGCACATCGGAAACCGGAATGCTGAAGCCGATCGTTTCGTCATTCATTTTGGCGGTGTTGATCCCGATGACTTCACCGGTTTCCCTGTCAAGAAGGGGTCCACCGCTATTCCCCGGAGAAATGGGTGCGGAAATCTGGTATAAGTTTTTGTAATGGAAAGGCTCGATATCCAGCGTCCGCTCAAGGCCGCTGATTTCCCCGCGCGTAACGGTGTTTTGCAGCCCAAGTGGACTTCCCAGCGCCAGGACTTCATCAAGAAGTTCTGCTGCATTCTCTTCTCTAATCGGCAGCGGGTCTTTTCCTTTCAAACCTGGTACCCGAACGACAGCTACATCAATGTCACGGCTGACGCCGATCACATCACCGGGCATTTTTTTCCCATCCGATGTAATGATGTTAACCTTCTCTGTATTTGCAACCACGTGTGCATTCGTTATGATATCTCCCTGATCATTGTATAAAAAGCCGGAACCGACCGAACCATCTTCGAGCTCTAACTGCACGACAAGCTTCTGCGATTCAAAAATGATCTCCTGTGTTTCCTTAGGTACTTCTCCCTCTTCGTCATCCTCAGCGGGTGGTTCATTTAAAACAGCCGAAACCGTGACGTCTTTTTGAATGGTATCCATCACGTAGAAAACGCCCGCAATCCCGCCACCAAGAATCAAAAGAGTGGCGAGAAGGCTGATGATCCAAGAGCGTTTCATCTTCCATCCCCCTATTCTACGAGCCACTCCATTTCTGTCATTTCAACGGAGTATTCTCCTTCTTCTAATTCATAATGTACTTTTTCAAAAGTCCCCTGATCGCCAGGGTTCATATAGTTCGGGAACACTTTCACAGATTCTGAACGGACGACCTTTCCATCTTTATCGAGGATGTCATATTTTACGGTCACCGTGCTGATGATCTGGGTAGCCACACTTTTCAGTGATCCCTTCACTTTATAATCACCGAACTCATCTTTCGTTATCGAGAGATCGGCAACTTCCAGTGCCTGTGTCTGGTTGCGCAATTCATCCTGCGCTGCCTGTTGCATGGCACTTTCAAGCCTCTGCTGTTCCGCTTGTTCAAAGGCTGACTTCTCCTGCTGGATCCGTTCCTTCAACTGAATCAGCTTTTTATCATTGGACACATATTGCAACCCTTGATCGATGGTGGCAATCGCTTCTGCATAGCGTTTTTCACCCGCTGCTGCTTCCGCTTTTTTCGTTGACTGGTTCACGATTTTTTCAAAAATTTTATCCCGGACTTTGGAGGCTTCCTCCAGGTTAAGGCCGGATAATGTATTCAATTTCCCTGCCAGTTCATCCACGTTTGTCAACTTTGATAGTTCCTGATTGATTTCTTTTAACGTCAGCCTGGAATCCATTTCATTCATTTTGGGAACAAGAGTGACAAGCAGACGGCTGTCTTCCTGACGCAAAGCCTCTTGAATGGCCGTAAGCTTCTCATTCGCCTTTTTCAAAGAACCTTCTTCAATCCACTGACCGACTGTCTCCAGTTCCTTATCCCAAGTCAACGCTTCCTGAACAGAGCCGAGTTCCTGCTTGAGAGCCTCGATCTCCGGCCGGCGGTCAATCGCTCCGACGAGCAGTTTCTCAGCTTTCCTGTATTCCCCGGCAAGAGCTTCCTGCTCGGCTTCTTTTTTCATCGCAACCACTTCGGAATTCACATCTTTTTGATAGTCATAAACAAAATAAAGGGCTACCCCCATTACGACAAGCATGATGATAGGCGTAATGATTGGCAACCACGATCGTTTAGCCGTGCTATTCTGTTCAGGTGTTCGTATTAAGTTCTTTCCACATTGAGAACAAAAACGGGCACCGTCATCCATCTTATGCTGGCAATGAGGACATTCAGTCATGGTCCCGTCCTCCTTTTCTATCACTTTCATAATTCTGGAATCTCAAAGAATCCTTATCTATTATAGCATGCCATCCGATGGATTAGTAAACGACATAGGTCCCTTTTTTCAAAAAAATTCCCGCATGCAGGATAAGCGCACGGCCCGTTCTTATTTGTCCGCATAAAATGATATATCTGAAACCCGAGAGGAGGGTCCTCATGTCAAATCGCCCTAATGAAAACAAGCCGAGCAGAAAGCCCTCAAAACCGTGCTGTGGACGCAAACGTAAAGGGACATCACGCTGAAAATAACTGGAGCCGCAGAATAAAAAGCGGCTCTTTTTCAAAAAGGTGTCATTTGTCATAGGAATGTAATCTATTTGTAGGTATTTTGTCTTTGTAAGGGGATCCGGCAGTTGTTACAATGGGCTAAGTGAAATATTGAAAGGGGACATGCATAATGAACAAACGTCTATTATCCCTTCTTCTTTTGCCTATGGTCATCTTCGGCCTTACACTTCCGGTAGCTGCCGATGAAGTGGACAAGCCCGCTCAAAATATTGAAACGAAATCGCTCTCTTTAGATAAAAAAACCAAAGATCTCGAACGTTTTCCAGATAAAGAAAAGAAAGCCGTCACAGCATCCACGAAGAAAGATGATGTCAAACGCACCGTTGCGGTGGAAGCAACGGCCTACACGGCCTTTTGTGAAGGATGCAGCGGAATCACCTACACAGGGATCGACCTTCGTGCCAATCCGGATCAAAAAGTGATCGCCGTCGATCCGAACGTCATCCCTCTAGGATCTAAAGTCCGCGTACCCGGCTATGGCGTAGCCATCGCTGGTGACATTGGTGGAGACATTGAAGGTCACCGCATCGATCTCTTTATGGCACAGGAAAATGACGCCTTTGACTACGGACGCCGTCAAGTCGAAGTGGAAATTCTGAATTAAACTCTTCCTTATAAGGGAGAGTTTTTTTATTATTGCAGCAGCATTTTGAAACTTGATCTTACCGAAATACATATCCCATAAGAACGGCACATCGAAGCAGCTTTCAAGTTCAGATCCTAATGAAAGGGGAATGATTCAGAATGAGTATCATCATGTACATCGGCATATTTATCGCTCAAATCATTGGCGTATCCCTCGCCGCCATAATTTTTATCTCTATATTTTCAAACAGCAGAAAAAAAGATGGATCATTCTTTCTTTCCTAAGCTCATTACTCGTGTTTCAACTCATTCAAGGGTTCAATATCTCTATAGCGATGGGCACGGGCATGGTCATCATTGATCTCTTTGTCATAGCCGCCGCATTCCTGACCCTTAAACCAAAAAACCTCTAAAAAAAGCGCCGCTTCCTTTTCACAGGAAAGCCGCGCTTTTTTTAATCTCTGCTGAACCTTGTTTTCTTTGCACACTTGTCTAAATAAAAACTTTCAACCCCGCTCGTATGAAGCGCGACGCCATCTTCTAAGAACCACCATGTCCCTTTGTCCAGCTGCTTCGTGATGAACTCAGCCGCTTCGCGTTCATTCATATCTTCGCTCAACTCCAGGTCATGCGTCACCACGCGCTTACTATCCAGCAGGAAAATCACGTGCCACTCTTTTTTTGATGCCATGTTAACCACTCCTTTTCCTATATGTAACTTACTATTACTTACCCACCTGATTTATAGTTTAATCTTAAAATTAAAACTCATACATCTTTTACAACAGATAGGGATAGGAGTCTATACGTTTCCGTCATTTTAGAGTGTTTTTGATGATGAAATTCTGCTGCTATATTATATCAGCAGCTTTCGCAATTATATTAGCAGGTTCGGTGAATATATTAGCGACTTTCCTGCATTTATTAACAGGTCCACCTCCTCCTTCAAAAGCAGCTGCAACGGCCCTAAAAACAACAAAAAAGCCACGCCGGCAGCGTCGCTTTCGATCTCAGTCTTTATGTAGGGGGGAGGTGCGCCAGATGTACGCCAAGAAGTTCTTCGATTTGCTTTCCCACAAACAAAGAAAAACCAGCGAGTGACATATGAGCGAGCGACAGGTATAAGACATCCCTCCAATAAGTGTTTTAGGTCGTCCTGTCTACACATTTATTGTACCACTTGTCCACGTTGAATCATGTTAATTCTACGTAAAGACTGAGCTTTGTTCTCTTTGTACAACCATTGTATGCAACATGATTTACAAATAGACGAGTCTCCGTTACAATATCAAAGGTCAGTTAATACAAAGTAAACAAATCGGATTTAGGAGGAATAAAACATGCAACAACAGACTGCCCAGCAGACGGTTTCTGAAAACAACCGTTCCACAGTTATCGCTCCATTAGATCCGGTACAAAAGCCATTCGTATGGATCGGAGCAATCGTATCGCTGCTTTTATTTATAACAATTGTATCTGTCACCACTTTCACACAAGGCGTATTGTTTTTGATCGGCCTTGCCTTCGGACTCGTGCTTCTGCATGCTCGGTTCGGCTTCACTTCTGCATTCCGACGGCTGATATCCGTCGGAAATGTGCAGGGACTCCAAGCACATATGCTCATGCTCGCTGTTGCGACAACGCTTTTTGCTGTTATTTTAGGAACTGGATTCAGCTTTACAGATAACGCCCCTCAAGGGTATGTATTCCCTGTGGGCATCAGCGTTGTCTTCGGTTCCTTTATCTTCGGAATCGGCATGCAGCTGGGGTCCGGCTGTGCATCCGGAACGCTTTACACTGTCGGCGGCGGAAAATCTTCCATGATCCTCACGCTGCTCGGTTTCATCGGAGGATCCGTACTTGGTGCTTATCACATCGGATTCTGGCGCGAAACGCCTACACTTCCGGCTATTTCATTAGCGGAGTCTACCGGCTTCGGTTATTTCGGCGGCTGGATTCTGCAGCTGGCGATTTTCTTAGGCATCTATGGCATCACGGTTAAAGTGGCTCGTAAAAAAAACCCGCCAAAAATGGCGCCACTTAAAACGACAACCGGTTTGAAAAAACTTTGGCGAGGCGCGTGGCCGCTGCTTCTTGCTGCCGTGATTCTGGGTGTATTGAATGCGATCACCCTTGCTGTCCGCGGCAATCCTTGGGGCATCACTTCCGCCTTTGCACTTTGGGGATCCAAATTCATCCAGATGTTCGGCGTCGATGTCGCGAGTTGGACGTACTGGTCCAATAATCCGGCACCACTCAATCAAACCATTCTTGCCGACTCCACAAGTGTCATGAACATTGGAATCATCCTTGGCGCGTTCATCGCGGCAAGCTTTCAAGGCAACTTCAAACCTGGAAAAATCAAACCAGGCATTGGTGTGGCATCCATCATTGGTGGTGGGCTCATGGGATACGGCGCCCGCCTTGCTTTCGGATGTAACATCGGCGCGTACTTCGGCGGCATTGCTTCCTTCAGCCTGCACGGCTGGGTATGGATGATCATGGCGCTCGCCGGGACATACCTTGCTTTATTCCTGCGTCCGATGTTCGGCATGAAAAACCCGAATCCAAAAGACTCGATCTGTTAAAAGGAAACCCTCCAGCCCGGAAGCTGGAGGGTTTTTATTATTTGTTGATATATAGAATATTCAGCCGAAATGCACCTGCATTTCATTGATATATTGGCGATTTAACCGATATATTATAAATTCAGCCGATATATCCGAAATTTAATTGATATTCATCCGAAACACACCACCCACCTGTTTCTTTTTCAAAAAATGTGGTATGATAAGAGCAGATAAAGGATACACATAAGAAAAGGACCACAGCTGGCACTGTGGTCCTCCCGGATCAGCGCTTCAGCCAAAGGGCGCAGCCTTAAAATAGACTCACCCGCATTCACGTCAGAATAGGGAGTCTATTTTTTTATGCGTAAAATCGCGACTACTAAGCCGAGAACGGAAACGATGAACGAACTGAACGCGATCATCACCATCAACGATTCATACATACTCAGAGGCATCACCCCCTTTGCTATGGGGTTAGCCGACACCCTATTCAATTGGCGTAAAGCGTGATCCACTTTAAATTATACCATGTCCTTCCATAGAAACAGACAGGCTTTTTGGACTATCCCATTAAAAAGGGAAGGCACCGATCACGGGCCTTCCCTTCTCTCTTATAACAACTTCGCAACAAATTTCCGGCTTCTCGGTCCGTCAAACTCGCAGAAATAAAGCCCCTGCCAAGTCCCGAGTACGAGCCTGCCATCTTCCACAAGCAGTGTCTGAGCATGTCCGACGGTACTCGTCTTCATATGGGCAGCCGTGTTCCCTTCCGCATGGCGATCTTCCGGATGATCCCATGGGTACACTTCACGGAATCGGCGCAGCATATCAGTCTTCACATCAGGATCGGCGTTTTCATTTACCGTGAGACCTGCCGTCGTGTGCATCGATTGTACAACGACAACACCGTCCTTGACGCCTTCTTCACGGATCCAGTCCTCGACCTGGCTGGTCACATCGATCATTTGATCGTGGTGATTGGTTTTCACATGGAATGTTTTTAACATAGCATCAACCTCCAATTTCTGAAGCGGCAAACGCTTCTAGTTTTTTATAGATCGCATTTTCTTCTTCAAAAAATTGCTTCTCTGAAACTTCAAACGTGCGGGCATCTAAGTTGATGTCGACCTCTGCTTGATAGACATTGGTTCCATTCCCCCGCAGCTGGATCGAGAAACGTCCCTCTTGTTTCTCAACGACACAGTTGACGAGGCCACCTTTGTTAATGACGACGATTGGTGTATCCAAATCATTCGGTCCAAGAATGGTCGAGACTAACGATGAAGCACTCATGGCCGTACCGCACGCGTTCGTCAAACCGACCCCACGTTCGAACGTCCGGACAAAGATTTTGTTTTTCTCTAACACCTGCACATAGCTGACGTTCACGCCATTCGGAAAAACTTCCGGTAACGCGTTCGCTTTTTTCCCAACCGACAGCAGCTCCTCCTGGTCAACGGAATCCATAATGCTTACGATATGAGGGTTCGGAACACTAAGAGCTGTAAACGTACGTTCCTCTGACAATTCTGGAATCTTCATATCAACGGCTTCTTTTCCGTCGAGAATCATCGGCAAGGACTCAACCTCAAAGCTGACCGGCTCAATCATGACAGAGAACGTATCGATCTCCGGGAAAATCTCCTCCACTTGTGAAACGGGAAGGACCGCTTTTTCTGTTTCAATCGCGATTTCCTTTTTGCCGAGTTTCTCAATCATATGTCGCGCGACACAACGCAGGCCGTTGCCGCACATTTCGGCTTCCGTGCCGTCGGAGTTGAACATCCGCATCCGGCCTTCCGCTTTTTCACTCGGCATCACAAAAAGAATGCCATCCGAACCGATTCCGTCTTCACGGTCACATAATAATAACGAGAGTTCCTCGCGCTCTTTTTCTGAAAAACCAAAGTCGTTTTCAATCTCGTCAATGAGGATGAAATCGTTCCCTGACCCGTGGCATTTGATGTATGGAATCTTCATAATATAACTCTCCCCTGGCGTTCATTTTTTCATTATCATAGCATACATACGCGGAAAAAAAGAAGCGTGTGACCGTTAAGTCGCACGCTTTTTCATCAACCATAAAAAGTAAGGGGCTCCAATCAGGGCGACGAGTATCCCTGATGGAATTTCATTCGGCGCAAGCAGTGTCCGGCTGAACAAATCCGCAACGACCAACAGCGCTCCGCCGATCAGCATTGTCACAGGCAGAAGCTTCTGGTTGACGCTTCCGACAAGCAGCCTGGCAAGGTGAGGCGCAATCAGACCGACAAAACCGATCGAGCCGACGGCAGCAACACTGCAGGCAGCAAGGAGTGTAGCAATCAATGCCATTTGGAAGCGGACGTTCACGACACGAAGTCCAAGTCCTTTGGCCGTATCATCTCCGAGCGACAATACATCGAGCGTTTTAATGTAAAAAGCAAGCAGCGGAATGAACAACAATACCGGCCAGATCAAGTATTGCAGCAGTTCACTCCACCCTTTAGCATACGTTGTTCCGGAGAGCCACGTTAACGCTGAGGCTACGCTGATATCCGCCTGGACCACCATGATTTGAATAAGCGCCGAACCGAAGGCAGACATCCCGATTCCGAGTAGCGCCAGTACAGTCGGTTGGAACTCCGCTTTTGCCCCGAGAGCCATGACGATGATGAAGAAGACCAACGCGCCGGCCATCGCACCGACCGGAATCCAAACGGCTGACACACTGAACCAGTACATCGTCATCAAAGCACCGACCCCTGCACCGGAAGTGATGCCGATAACAGAAGGGTCCGCCAGCGGGTTTCGTAGTACCCCCTGAAAAATAAGACCACTGACAGCGAGAACCGCTCCACTGAACAAAGCGACAAGCGCACGAGGCAGTCTCAAGTCTATGATCAGGTTTTGTAAGAAAGTGTTCGCTTCCCCGAAGAACGCGTTGTAGGTAACCAACGGCTCAAATCCGTAGTTTCCAGAAGCAAGGCTGACAAGCAGCGTAATCGTGATAAGCGCCAGTAAAACGGGCAGCAGTTTTTTCATCGAAAGGGTTGCGGAATTCTTCCCGGCCATAATCGCCCCGCTATTCTGACTGCCTGTCTGTTTCATGCGCATGACAAGCCAGATGAGCCACGGTGAACCGACAAGCGCTGTAATGGCTCCGACCGGCAGTTCATTGAAGGACGGATCGATGACTCTTGCAAGGACGTCCGCTAAAAGCAGTACGTTTCCTCCCCATAAAAACGACCCTAAAATGAGCGGCAGGTGGGCACGGTAACCGATCAGCTTGATCAAGTGCGGCGCGACCAACCCAACGAAGCCGATCGGCCCGACAATACTGACGGTCACACTCGTCAAAAGCACAGCTGCGGTGATCGTCACGACTTTAACACGGCGCACATTCTGCCCAAGCGCTGTCGCGACATCGTCCCCGAGGGTGAGCGTGTCAAGTTTGCTGGAATAGATCAGAGACACAATCACTCCCGCGATGATCACAGGAAGTGAAAACGTGACGCCGCCCCAGTCGTTCTGGATCAGTGTGCCGGATCCCCACAAAAACAGCCCCTGCGTTTCATTTTCATAAAAAATCTGCAGGACGGAAGTGAGCGCGGAGAATAGGAACGTCACGATCATCCCGGCCAGCACCATCCGGACAGGGGTTGCATCCGAACCACCCGATAAGACGTAAACGAACAGGAACGTCAGAATACCGCCGAGAAAAGCGGTCATGATCCCATTGCCGACCATAGCGGTTGGCAGGAAAATCGTTGTCACAACGACCGCAAAATACGTTCCGGAATGAATGCCGAGCGTACTTGCAGACGACAACGGATTTTTCGTAACGGTCTGCAGAATCACCCCGGATACGGCCAGTGCCCCACCGGCAATGATCCCCATTACGGCCCGCGGCAGCCTGAGTGTACGAACCGTATGGTGCTGGAGCGTATCCTGAGGATTGAAGATTGATTCAACCACAACCCCCAGCGGTATTTCCACATTCCCTTGATTGATATGTATAAATGTTAAAAGACACAACAACGCGGTCCCACCTCCGAAGGTGAGAACCGCAATCATTGTGTTCTTAAGCGTAGAATTCATAACATCCACTCACTTTATTTTTCTTCAAGAGCTGCGTTGACCACTTGTTCAGCTAAGACTTCTGCGGATAGTGGTCCACCGAATGTCCAGGCATCCCCTGGCATTTGATACGTACGATCCTCTTTTACGAACGCAAGATTTTCCCAAACCGGATTACCTGACAGCTGTTTTTCGAAAATGTTGTCTTCTTCCTGAACGATGTAGAAGAAGTTGGAGTCCTGATAATTTTGCAGCGCTTCGACAGTTGTTTCCGTGTAGCCGTATACTTCCAGCTTTTCAGACTCATAATCATTCTTCATGCCCATGCTGTTCATGATCTGTGCGACCATGGAGTTATCTGTGAACAAACGAAGCGTCGGCGTGTCCTGCATCGTGAACGCTTGAGTGATCACGTAGTTCATGCCATCTTTCCCTGCCTCCTCAAGGCGGGCCTGCTGCTCTTTGAATGTCTTCTCCATATCAGAAAGGACCTGTTTAGCTTTGTCCTTTTTATCGACGATTTTTGCCATCGTATTGAACTCTTTTTTCATATTCTTGAACTGATCCTGTGCTGCTTCTTCAGAGTATGGCGCAAACATGACTGTTGGTGCGATGCTTTCCAAATCCTCTTTGATGGCATTGTGACGGAAATCAACACCAATGATCAAATCAGGATTCAAACGAGAGATTGCTTCCAGGTTCGGCTCCTGACGTGTTCCTACGTCTTCCACATCTTCGCTGAATGGAATACCGACGTTAACCCAGTCTCCATACTGATCAAGACCAGCGACACCAACCGGCTCCATGCCAAGCGCCTGAAGGTTTTCCGCGTACGTCCATTCTAAAACCACTACTTTCTTCGGTGTTCCTTCAATCGTCTGCTCTCCGTTCGCGTCTTCAATCGTAACCGAACGCGTTTCCTCTTCTGTTGTTTCTTCTTCCTGATTCTCGGTTCCTTCACTCTCTGAACCTTCTTCAGATCCGCCGCCACAGGCAGCTAATACGACAAGCCCAAGCATAAGGGCAAATAACCAGAACTTCTTCATGTTCGACATCCTTTCACCTGTTTCTATTATGTAGAATCCTTGATCAATCGCTTCATCTTTATACCCTTTTATAAAATTTCAACGAATGATAAAGATTCTCATTATCATTACAATCATTATGCTATCCTATACTCTCATGCCTGTCAATGAAAACTTTTCTCAATTACAACCAGGACTGATGGTTAGGCCGCTAT
This sequence comes from Halobacillus sp. GSS1, assembly GCF_017307035.1. Lineage (NCBI taxonomy): Bacteria > Bacillati > Bacillota > Bacilli > Caryophanales > Bacillaceae > Halobacillus > Halobacillus sp. GSS1. The sequence continues at coordinate 334,684 of NZ_JAFLHE010000002.1, read as the reverse complement.
TTGCTTACTAAGTCGCAATGGCGTTACTACATTACGAATCCATTTCTTCCAACCAGTCATAGAAAATCAATCCTCTTCCCGCCTCAAAAGCTTCTTTCCTTACCACTTGTTTAAACACTTCCATCATTCCTCCATAAAAATAGCGCAGCAATTCTGTACGCACCATCCCTTTTTTATAAGCAAAAACCGCCTGTCTGAGCGTCTCATTAATCTTATCCATATAGTGCTCGACCGGCTCCTGCAGCTTCCATTGTTTATACGCACTTTGAACCGTCCGCCAAGCCGGTAACACCTGCTCCACGCCTACAAATGGCAAAGAGGTATCAATAAAAGAAGCAGGGATGAAAGAAGGCAAAAACGACGCATCAAACGGTACTACTTTACTAAAAGAAGATTTTCTCTGTTTTTTCTCTGTTTCAGGTGTGGATTTGGCTGCTTGAGGGTTGTCCTCTTGAGGGTTTTCCGTTTTTTGTGGGGTGTCAGGAAGGGTGTCATGAGGGGTGTCTTCCGAGGGTAAAAAAAGATCCGGCTGCGGGAGGAACACAAGCAGGTTGCCACCCTGTCGTCCGTTCGGTTTTTTCGTTACGACTTTTTCAATCAGCTTCTCGGTCACGAGGCATCTTAATGAACGAACCACGGTGCTCTCGCTCAATCCGGTCCCTTTCACAATCGTTGTTCTTTTCGGAAAAGCAACACCGGGAAACTTGACAGCATGACGCCAGATGAACGTCAGTACCTTGATTGTCCCCTCTGACAAGGCTGCTTTTCTTTTATATAAAAAACTGCGAACATGCAGGTCGAGCTCTTTTTTATCTTTGAACCGCTGCTGGTCCTTTAAGCTGTTCCAATCCATATTTCTTCCACTCCTATTTTACAGTCTCAAACTATAATCGATAGAAGTGACAGTTTGGTGTCTAAAAAAATGAAAATTTTCATAAAATTTAGAGTTCAGACACTTTGGATGGCCTTTAGGTCACTTTCCCGCGACGTTAAGTCACTTTAACTGCCTGCTCGGTCACTTTCACACAGAACGACCCATCCGAAACCTCCAAAAAACCTGTTTAAACAGGCCCCAAAACGGTAATTCTAAAATTGTCGGCCCAATTTATGAACATTTTGTGTCCAAAGTGCGAATTTTTTGTTACAATAATATCAAAGAAAACGTTTACATTAAGGAAACATCAATAAGGAGATGATTTTCATGGGTGCGATCGTAATGTTCTTGATTTTGGCGACAGTGGCTCCATTTCTATTCTTACAAGCGAAAAAGATGGCTTTCGCCGTCGCGCAATCGATTCTGCTCATCGGCATGTGGCTGTATTTCTTCCAGGTGACGATGTACTCAGATCCAGGAGTATTTTCCATCACATGGTCGATGTTTTATCTCGGTTTGATCGGCGCACACGTCGCCTGGGTGATGTTCATCGTGGCAACGGTGAAATCAAGCCCTGGTTACAAAGAGAGTTTAACCAAAGAAAAAGAAACGCTCCTTTCCTGATTCCAGGAAAGAAGCGTTTCTTTTTTTAATCTCTTGGCTGCAGCTTGTACAGTTGGATCATCGCCTGTACGAAACTGAAGCCAGTCAGAATATATAAAACGAATTTAGGGTCATAGGAGGAATAAAGCGCACCGCCTAAGGAAAAAGCCGTCAGCAATATGCAAAGAACGAATCCAACTAAATCTTTCCACGGCCATCCGGCCTCCATCGGCATGTTTTGTTTTTGTTCCATCCTATTAACCCCCGTTTGTTTTAGTGACCGCTATGGTCTTCTGATTGCTGTTCCTCGTGCTGCTGATTTTCACCCATATCCCCGTGGTCTCCATGGTCATGCCCGAAGGACATAACGAACAGGGAGCCTGCGACAAGGATACCAGCGAGTGCAAATCCGTGGAACATCATGTTCCATGGTACATGTCCATTTCCGCTTGACGCTTCTGTGACGTGCATGAACATGAACAATTGAACGCCTGCCTGCAATAGAGCCAGAATCATGATGCCGATGATGACCCATGTGACAGGCAGATCGGATTGAATCGCTGCCCAGGCGGCCACCAACGTCATGACGAGTGACAAGATGAATCCAATGACGTGATTCATCGGTACGCGTTTTTTAGAATCGGCCATATTAAATCACCATCCCAATCAAATAGACACTCGTGAAGATGAAGATCCAAATGACATCAAGGAAGTGCCAGTATAAGCTGATGATAAAGAATTTACGGCTTGTGACGTTTGTCAGTCCACGCTGCTTGATTTGGATCAAGAGCAGAATCGCCCAGCCGATACCAAGTGTGACGTGCAGTCCGTGTGTACCGGCAAGGATGAAGAACGCTGACCAGAAAGCACTGGACTGGATCGTCGCTCCTTCGTGCGTATAATGAACGAATTCAAAAATCTCAAAGCCAAGGAAGCCAAGACCAAGAGCTAACGTAATGATCATCCAGAGCATCAGCCCTTTGACAGATCCCCTTCTCATTTCATGTATTGCAAGTCCACAAGTGAAACTACTCGTCAATAGCAGGAAGGTCATGACAAGAACGATGCCCGGTTCGAACAATTCGCTTGGCAGCGGTGCATCGGCCGTACGACCGAATAACACCGCATACGTTGCGAAAAGAGTAGCGAAGAGGACGACTTCGGCTCCAAGGAAAATCCAGAAGCCCATGATGCCCATCTGACCTTCCTGGGTGCGATATTCTAAAGGACCTGTTTTCAGTTCTTCCGCAGCCATATCATAACCCCCTCGCTTTTTTCTCTGTTCGTTTGATTTCTTCCACCGGTACATAATAGCCGTCGTCGTAATCGAAGGAACGGCGAATCATCATGAATACGGCACCGATCAATCCGAAGACGGCTACATACATCCATTCGAAGACGAGACCGAAACTGGCAAGTCCGAGAAGGGCCATCATGATGAACGGCTGTCCTGTGTAACTTGGCATGTGAATCGGCTTCACTTTGTCTTCTTCAAACGTCGTCTTGCCTTCTTCTTTCATACGGATATATGGATCGATTTCATCGACATATGGAACCGTTGCAAAGTTGTAATAAGGTACTGGTGTCGTTGTCGCCCACTCAAGCGTACGACCATTTCCATTCCAGGAGTCGCCTGTTGTTTCGCGCTCGCTGTAACGGAAGCTGTAGTACACGTTGTAAACGAACACGATGAAACCAAGTCCCATTCCGAACGCACCGACGGTTGAGATGACGTTCAATGGAAGCCATTCGGCGACGTTCGTGATGAACAAACGACGCGGCATGCCGTCAAGGCCTAGGAAGTATTGCGGGAAGAAGCAGACATGGAAGCCGAAGAAGAACAACCAGAATGCCCATTTACCCAAACGCTCGTTCATCTTGTGACCGAACATTTTCGGATACCAGAACACAAGACCTGCGAAGCAGGCGAATACAGTACCAGCGATCAGCACGTAGTGGAAGTGCGCGATCAGGAAGTACGAGTTGTGGAACTGAAAGTCCGCTGCCGCCATACCGAGCATGACACCTGTGACACCACCAAGAATGAAACTTGGGATGAAGGCAAGGGACCAAAGCATCGGTACAGTGAACTCGATTTTCGATTTATACAAGGTCGCAAGCCAGTTGAAGATCTTCACTCCGGTCGGTACGGCGATCAACATCGTCGATACAGAGAAGACGGAGTTGACGAAGGCGCCGGCACCCATCGTGAAGAAGTGGTGGACCCATACTAAGAAACTGAGCAATGCGATGACGATCATCGACCAGACCATCACATTGTAGCCGAACAGTCGTTTTTTCGCGAATGTGGCGATGACTTCGGAGAAAATACCGAAGGCAGGAAGAATAACGATGTACACTTCCGGGTGTCCCCACATCCAGAACAGGTTCGCCCACATCATCGGCAGGCCTTCCCCTGTCAAAGTAAAGAATTGTGCACCGAATACACGGTCAATCGTAAGTAGTGCAAGAGCTACTGTCAAAATCGGGAACGCGAATACGATGATGAAACATGTCACCAATGTCGACCATGTGAAGATCGGCATATGGAAAAGCTTCATGCCAGGAGCACGCATTTTTAAAATCGTCACCATCAGGTTGATCCCTGTAGCAAGGGTACCAATTCCTGATAGCTGCAGTCCCATCAGATAGAAGTTTTGTCCAGGTCCAGGGCTCATCGCTGCACCGGAAAGCGGTGTGTAACTTGTCCACCCGGCATCCGGAGATCCTCCGATGACGAAAGAAATGTTGAAGAGCGCCATTCCGAAGAAGAAGGACCAGAAACTTAAGGCGTTCAAATATGGAAACGCGAAGTCACGCGCTCCGATCTGAAGTGGAACGATGATGTTCATGAGTCCGATCAAGAACGGCATCGCCATGAAAATGATCATGATCGTTCCGTGCGTTGTGAAAATTTCGTTATAGTGCTGGGAGTTCAAGAATCCCAAATCAGGAAATGCCAGCTGCACCCTCATCATCATGGCGTCCACGCCACCACGGAATAACATGAGAAGGGCACTTAAAATATACATGACACCGATTTTCTTATGGTCAACGGTAGTCAACCATTCACTCCATAGCCATTTCCATTTTTTGAAATACGTCAGAATGAAAAGGAGGGCGATCCCAACCAGGGCCATTGATACCATGGCACCATAGATGATCGGTTCACCGGTGACTAGAATATCTGTAATGTGCATGTCTTCACCTGCTTTCTTTACGTTCTATTGGAAGCTTTCTTGTTTTTCAATTTCATATAAATGAAGCTTCTCTTTAAATTGTTCACGGTACTTTTCAACGACGTAGCCCATTTCTTCTTTCGTATGGTGCTTCACATAATCCAAGTGTGTGTTGGAATAGGATTGTACGTCGGTCATCCCAGGTGCCAGCAGTTCATCGTAACGTTCTGCTGTCAGCTCTGGTGCTTCATTTTTGATTTCCTCTGCCCATGTATTGAACTCTTCATCACTCTCGGCATAAACCTTGAACGTTTGAGCAGCAAAACCTTCCCCATTGAAGTTGGAGTTACGTCCATCGTAGACCCCTTCTTCATCGGCCTGCAGATACAATGTCGTCATCATACCGGCCATGTTGTACTTTTGACCGCCGAGAGCCGGAATCCATAGCGCTGACATGGAATCTGCGGATGACAGTCTGAATTCGATCGGACGATCGGTCGGGATGTGTAAGTAGTTCACGGTTTCAATATCCTGCTCCGGATAACTGAAGAACCATTTCCAATCCGCGGTTGTCGCATAAACAACGAGCGGCTCTTTCACCTCTTCACCGGCAGCGGGCTCCGGAGGCTCCTCCAGATCGAACAGTGTCGTAACCGTCGGTATGGATAATAGGACAACAATAATAATAGGAATAATTGTCCAGATGACCTCAATCGTCGTATTTCCATGGAGATTCGGGTCATAGTCACTTTCTTTACGTCCCGGTCGGTTCTCTCGGTACTTGATGAGCATGTAGGCAAATAGAGCAAACACGACAACAATGATTCCAAGCATGAACCAGAGGGAGTATACAATCAGGTCATATTGACTTTGAGCGACCGGCCCTTTGGGATCGAGCACAGTCATTTCCAACTGCCCGCACCCGCTTAAGAAAAGAATCAAGCCGAGCGGCAGCAAACCTAACCATCTATTGCGGAGATGTTTAGCTTTCATGAATCTTAACCCTCCTATCAATCTGTTAAATTATAAGTATAAAACTCGGAAACTAGGAGCTGTTATACGTATCAGGGCTTGACTGATTATATCAGATTTTGCGGAATTTGAAGTACAAGTTCACAACTTTGTCATACATCGTTCACGAACTTTTAATAAATCCGCCACATGATAGACGCTTTCAAGGAAATTACTAACAATTTAATAAAAATAAGGATGTGCGTTCAGGAAGGGATTGGTATTTTATAACGTCGAATAAACAAGAACAACCGGGGATGATGCGCTCTCCCATCTCCGTTCCCTTCCAGCAGGTGAACCAAAACCTTTTCCATACATTCGTAAATAATAAGAAATTCAACTTTAAAGAAAAAATAAAGAACCTGTTTCACTATAAAAGTGAAACAGGTTCTCAGAATTGATGAAACACCTTTTATGGAAGAAGGACGATTTTTCCTTTTTTGCCCGATTCCTTGAAATACTGCTGGGCTTCCTTCGCTTCTTCTAAAGGGAAGGTACGATCGATCACCGGTTGTATTTTCTGTTCAGAAATCGCTTTTAACATGCGTTTGAATTCTTCCCGTGTACCTAAAACAGATCCATACATCGTGATGTGTTTCAAATAAAGGGTGCGGAAATCGAGTTCTGTTTTTTGACCGCCGGAAGAACCGGATGTACAGAATTTCCCGCCTTTTTTAAGTACGGTCAAAGCCGTAGAGAACAAGGCATCTCCGACGACGTCAAGCACGGTATCAATCGGACCGCCGTTGGCCTCTAAAATTTCATCAGCCAGGTTCTCAGATTTATAAGACAGGACATGGGTCGCTCCGAGTTCCTTCATTCTCTCTTCCATACTCAAATCTCCGACGAGGGCGATGACATCCGCTCCGAAGACTTTGGATGCGATTTGAATGTTAAGCGAGCCTACCCCGCCGTTGGCTCCTGTGACCATCACAGTTTCGCCCGGTTTCGGCTGCACTTGTTCAACCATATGCCACGCAGTCATTCCACTGACAGAGAACACACAGCTATCCGTATAGTCTTCAAGAGGCATATCAAAGCAGAGCTCTGCCGGCCACACCACATACTCGGCATATCCCCCATCATATTCTGATCCGATGAAGGACATGTCTTCCGAAATGTGTTCTTGTCCATCCGGGCCACTCGATGTGAAAGGAAACAGAACGACGTCTTTGCCCATCATTGTCTCATCGACCTGGTCACCGACCTGGACCACTTTCCCGGTAATATCAGACCCCGGGGTACGAGGGAATTGAACGCCTTCCGGACGCCAGCCTGACTTGCCGCCTTGCCCGTAAGCCCCTTCCCTCATCCAGATTTCTGTATTATTGATGGCACAGGCTTTCACCTGCACGAGCACTTCGTTTTCTTTCGGTTCCGGAGTTGGGATATCCACCAGCTCTAACTGATCGACATCACCGTATCCAGTCACTTGTACAGCTTTCATCTCAAGGCACCTCTTTCCGATTCGCTTTTCTCATCTAATATGCGACATTTATCATATGGTTATTCAATGTCTCCATCAAGTAATCAGCTCACAGCATCTATTCAGGAACTGATCATAGGCAGAAACAACTCGACATCTTTCCCATTTTCCGTTGGATGATACGTTTCTACAATGTAGGAGAGCCAATCCCGTGTGAGTTGTTGTTCAACTATCCACTGCCCTGCTTCTTCATAAAGGAGGTCAACGCGATCGATGGTCCCTCTGGTCGAGACATATGTGCCGGAAACCTCCAAATATTCCATTCCTTTAGGCACATGGCTTGGTTTATCTTTGACCAGGACACCTACATAATAATGACCCTCGAGGTGATCTTCCCCCATCTTTGGTTCAAAGAGGGCGATTTCGATATTGGTTTGTTTTTCTATTTCCCTCGTCCGATGAAGAAGCTGCCTCGCAAACTCAGGAACTTCGGTTGCAAAATTTTCAAAAGCCCCGTGACCCTTGATGCCGACAATGCGAAAGGTGTGAGTAATTGTTTGCATGGTGAAACTCTCCGTTCTGAAGGAACCGACTCATCATCATTTAGAGCTCCTTCATTAAATAGTAGTGCTTAAAATCTCTTCCCACTTGTTCCAATACCCCAAACTCGCGATATCCATGCTTTTTGTAAAAATCCAGGGCTTGAAAACTAAGGGTGTCCACTTTGATAAAATCGCACGCTTTTTCAGAAGCCGCTCGTTCTGCTTCCATTAATAATTTTGAACCATACCCTGACCCGCGAAGCTCTTCATCCACCATGAGGGTATGGATCTCGATCCAGTTCCAGCAGATTTCACCGAGAAGACCTCCCCTCACCATTCCCTCATCATCCTCTACATAGAGCTGGATTTCTTCGTACCGTCCTTTTAAATCTTCAGGAAAGTGCTTTAAATTATATTCGTACAATTGATGGTTGAGTTTGTTTTTGCTGGCGTGCTTATGTTTTTTGCTTATTTTCACTTTCTCTTTTCTCCAATCTTCGAATCACTTTCAGACGAGTTTCTTCCATTAATATTCCTCCTGCCCATGGATCAGGATGGAAACCCTTGCGCTTTATTTAAGGGAAGCCATATCCCGCTCTTCCTCTTTTTTGCTTAATCTTTGTTTCGCTGAGGCTGTACTTGGCAGGACAGGGACATGCTTATAAGCTTTGGCAAGCCCGAACAAAGGCATATTCCCGTAAATGACTTCATGATCCCCATCCTTTACTTTATACGTTTCGTGGAAGATCCCGACAGCCGGATTGTCCTTCACTTTTCGGTTGAAATTTCTCCACGCCTTCAAATGCTTCGGTGCTCTGGCATAAGCATAAAGTTCTTCTTCCGAGCGCCAATACTGAATCATTAACGTCGTACGTAAGTTGAAGAAATTTTCCAAAGAGAAGAATCCATGATCCTTTTGAGTGTAGAGCTCCTGAACCATTGGGGGCATCGCAAGGAAAACAGGCAACCATTTATGGATGGCCAGCCACTTGTTCACCCTCATCCCAATTAAAAAGACGATCACTTCATCATCAGCTTCCGCTGTATAACGTCCCGAAAATACTTTACCGGCCATATGTCTCCTCCTTTTATATGAAACGTGCCATCAATAGTGTAGAATAATAGCGGCCATCGGATAGCCGCTTGTCTTTTTTCAGCTCACCTTCCACTTCAAAACCAAACCGCTTATACACATCCATCGCTTTCTTGTTTGTTTCAAGCACACGTAAGTTTATTTTCAAGATTCCATTTCTTTCAGCCCAGCGAATCGAATGCTGCAAGAGTTCTTTTCCGACACGATGTCCCCAGTAATCTTTTAGCACTCCTACACCAAAATCCACTTGATGGGAGAGCCTCTTCAAATCACTGCCCGCACATCGGCTGAAACCAATGATGACCCCTTCAGATTCTGCGACCAGGAACAAACGGTTCGCCCCTGCTCTATCCTTATTGATGAGCTCTTTTAAATCAGCCTCACTTAAGTAATCCTCTCCCTGTTCCCGGTCAAGGTATTCCGTTTCACCATCAATCTGAAGCCTTACTTTAGAAAGTTCCTTCGAATCTTCCTCTCGAGCGACTCTTACTGTATACGACAAACCACGAACCATATATGTACAGCTTTCCACCTTCTCCACACACCCTGTTAACGTCATATAATTCTAAATATTCCCTCCATTATACCATGAATGATAAATCTCAATCGGAATAATGAATGGAAGAAAAAGTAAGACCTGGTCACCCATAAATTGGGTGACCAGGTCTTACAGATAATCCCATATTCACTTCCTACGAATGCCGATCGTGCGGCCGACTTGTTTGGGTTGTTCTTGAGCAGATGTTTTAGCGTACTCTTCTTTCAGTTTCCCAGCTACTTCATCAGGGAATGGTGCAGGGCGGCCTTCGTTCTGGTCGATGCCCATAAGCATCTCTTCAAGCGTCGCAGCAATTTCCCCGTCAGCATTGTGCATTTCCAAGAACAGATGGATACGCTTCGCATCAAAGTCCAAAACGCGCGCGGAGACTTCAAAAGCTCCCCCCTCATGCATCTCCTTCAAATAACACGTATGCGTCTCCAAAGTGTAAATGGTGTACTGGTACTGCTCACGGCCTTTTTCATCGAGTCCGATGTAATCGATGAACGCATCTGTAGCCAGGCTGAATGCCCGATTGTACTCGGCATCATTCATGTGGCCATTGTAATCGACCCATTCGCTCGGAACGGTTTGTTTGTAAGAAAAGGATGACACAGAAACCCCTCCTTTACGCTTTTGTTTTTTCTGTTTCCTTCGGCCAGTATTCCTGAACAAGATCATAAAGACGAATCAGAAATTCATTACGGTTCTGATCGAGTTCAGACATGCTCATGCCGTTCGACTGCTCTTCACATCCGGTCACGACTTTCTCGTACAACTCATCTGTCAGTTCCGGCGCTTCAAGCTTCGTCCATGGTTTTTTCAATGCCGGTCCGAACTGTTTCAACATGTGACGCATGCCGCCTTCTCCACCAGCAAGGTGGAAGGTAAGGAACGGTCCGTACTGCGCATAGCGCATGCCCGCCCCATGGGTGAAGGCTTTGTCCACTTCCTCTGTGGTTGCGATGCCTTCATTGACGATATGCAGGGATTCTCTCCAAATCGCTTCAATCAGTCGGTCAGCGATGTGCCCTTCAATCTCATGACGCACAAGCAGCACACTCATGTTCAAGCTTTCATAAAAAGCCTTCGCTTTGTCTACGTTCTCCGTCGTCGTCTGTTTTCCTGCCACGACTTCTACAAGCGGCAGAATATACACCGGGTGGAACGGATGCGCAACGACAACGCGTTCCGGGTGCTCCAAGTTCGCCTGCAGCTCAGATGGCATGATGCCTGACGTACTGGATCCGATCAAGGCATCAGACTTCGCATGTTGATCGATGTTCTTCAGAACCGTCTGCTTCAACTCTTCCACTTCCGGTACGTTTTCCTGGATAAAGTCCGCATCCTTCACGGCATCCGCCAATTCTTTTTCAAACGTTAAGCGGTCTTTGGATGCTCCTTCCGCAAGCCCAAGTGCTTCAACATAAGGCCATGCCTGATCGACCGCACGGCGCATGCGCTCTTCTGCTCCTTCTGCTGGATCTGTCGCGACGACGTCATACCCTTGCGCAAGCATGCGGGCGATCCAGCCGTTTCCGATGACTCCTGTGCCGACGACGGCTATTTTTTGTACAGTCATGATTACTTCCCTCCGTGTGGATTTCTAAGATTGTAATAGTCACGTGCTTCCTGCGGTGTCATTGGCTCAAGATCAAGGCCACGAAGCATCGTCACCGCTTTGTCGACAAGCTGTTCGTTTCGGGCGACCACACCTTTAGATAGGTAGATATTATCCTCAAGACCCACACGAACATTTCCGCCAAGCATCGCCGCTTGAGACGCTATCGGCATTTGCATACGGCCAATGCCGAACGCGGACCAGTGCGCATTCTCTGGAATACGGTTCTTCATGTAAAGCATCGTTTCCGCATCAGCGGCTGCTCCCCACGGAATACCAAGGCAGAATTGATACATCGGATCGCCATCAATCAAGCCTTCTTCAACCAGTTGATTGGCAAAACGGATGTGCCCGGTATCGAAGCATTCAAGCTCCGGCTTCACACCACTTTCCTGAATCAGTTTCGCCTGATCACGCAGCCAGTCGGTCGGGCTCATGTAAATCATGTTGCCGAAGTTCGTACTTCCACAGTCCAGCGTGCACATTTCCGGTAAAAGTTCTCCCACCGGTTCATGACGCTCCGCTGGCGTTTGGATGTCTGTTCCATCACCACCAGCTGCTGGTGTATTCAAGCTTGGAATAAAATCACCGCCGCCTCCTGATGTGATATTAATGATGACATCCGTTTCTGATTCACGGATGCGATCGACGATTTCACGATAGTGCTCCAAGTTATGACTGATTCCACCTGTTTTCGGATCGCGGGCATGGACGTGAGCCACCGTCGCGCCTGCTTTTGCCGATTCAATCGCAGATTCTGCGATTTCTTTCGGTGTTACAGGTACATGTGGATTTTTCTTCATTGTATCTCCCGCTCCTGTCACGGCAGATGTCAGCAATACTTTATTTTTCATTCCAAAGGTCCTCCTTTGAATTTGTTTGTTTAACCAACCAGCACAAACTATACCATCTGGACTGTTTAGTTTCAAATGCTTTTTATGGATTTTTCATTAAAACCTTTTTTCTTCCCCTGTATGAGGGACATCAACGACTCTGCCATTCAAGCAATTTTTCCTCTTTCACAATAGATGAACAATAAACAAAGCACAAAACATACGAAAATCAGTGAAATATAACTTCCCATCCTATCATTCCTTGAATATTGCTTTATATTCTCCCATTTGCACCCTTATCCATGTTTTGAAACAAAACCGTCCAGATTGTACAGTTTAAAAAGTCACATATGAAACAATCGCATTTGAATAAAGGAGGAATAGCCATGAAGAAACAACTCATGGACTGGAAAACGTTCGGAGGCGCACTCGCCTTATTACTATTCGTATCATTGCCTCTGATCATTTTCCCTGAACAAGGAAAAGAGATTGTGCTGGCGGCGAATGAGGTCGTTACACAACGATTAGGATTCTTATTTTTATCTGTCGGATTAATTATGCTGCTCTTCTTACTGTTTGTCGGAGTAAGCCGCTATGGAGATATCAAGCTCGGAGACGCTGAAACAAAAGCGGAATTCAAAACGAGCTCCTGGGCAGCGATGCTGTTTACGAGTGGAATAGGAACGGGGATTCTTTATTGGGGCGTGATTGAGTGGGCCTACTATTACCAAGGACCTCCCTTCGGCGTCGAAGCAGGTTCCAATGAAGCGATTCAGTGGGCATCCACGTATGGGTTCTTCCACTGGGGGCCGATCGCATGGGCGATGTTCGCGATCCCCGCTTTACCGATCGGCTACATGTTTTTCGTGAAGAAAACCGATGTGTTCAAAATCAGTGAAGCCTGTCGCCCTGTGCTCGGAAAATACACAGATGGCTGGGTCGGACGGCTTGTCGACATTCTGTTTATGTTCGGACTGTTAGGTGGAGGCGGAACAGGACTTGCGCTTTCCGCACCAATTATTTCAGCTGGTCTAAACAATTTGGTTGGTATTCCCGATACGATGACAACGAAGTCGATCATTCTGCTGTTCTGTACATTGATCTTCGGCCTGAGTGCATATTCGGGTTTACAAAAAGGAATCCGCCTCCTCAGTGATATCAACTTGTGGCTCGCGTTCATCCTGTTGATTTTCATCTTCACTGTCGGACCGACGACATTCATTACAGAATCGACGACTTCTGCACTCGGCCGGATGATGGACAACTTCTTCCTGATGAGCTTATGGTCAGAACCGTTCAATGACCTTGCCTCCTTCACCCGGACAGGATTTCCTGAAGGCTGGACCGTCTTCTACTGGGCATGGTGGATTGTCTATGCTCCGTTTGTCGGCTTGTTCATCGCCCGGATTTCCAAAGGCCGGACGATCCGCCAAGTCGTTTTCGGAACCATCTTGTTCGGAAGTTTAGGGACGATCCTTTTCTTCGGAATCTTAGGAAACTACTCCATGTATCTCGAATTGAGCGGGCAGTACCCAGTTATTGAAACCTTGAACCAGCAAGGAGCACCGGCGGCCATCATCGGCACGCTGACAGAACTGCCGCTCGCAACACTCGCGATTATCGTGTTCATTCTGCTCGCCACCATTTTCTTATCGACGACTTATGACTCCGGCTCGTATGTCATTGCATCCGTTGTGCAAAAACACGTCGAAGATGAACCGCTGAAATGGAACCGTCTGTTCTGGGCCTTGGCATTATCCATTCTGCCGATGATTTTCATGAACATGGGCGGACTGACAACCCTGCAGACGATCAGCATCGTCGGTGGTTTCCCGCTTCTGATCATCCTGCCGATCCTCGGATGGTCGTTCATTAAAATGGTCAACGAAGACCGTGCTAAAGAAGAAAAAGAAAACAAGAAAGCATCTTAAGAAAGGAAGACACATCATGACTACTCGCTATGAAAAAGGACTGGAAACCTTAAAATCCTATACAGATGAAGAAAAAGGCACCAACCATTTTGAACTGATGAAGGCTTTGCAGGATATCGCCCCGGACCTCGGAAAATACATCATCGAATTTGCCTATGGCGATATTTACAACCGCGATCATTTGAGTAAACAATCCCGTGCCCTGACCGTGCTGTCAAGCCTTGTCACCCAAGGGTCCGGCAGTTTGCCGCAGCTGGAGCTTCACATCAATACCGCTCTAAATGCCGGCCTCTCGGAAAAAGAAATCATAGAATCGATGATGCAGTTGATTCCTTATGTCGGTTTTCCTTCTGTCATCAATGCTCTTACCCAGGCAAGAAAAGTGTTCCAGGAACGCACGGAAAAGGCCTACGCATAAACTTTCTACAGGCAAAAAAATCACCAGCTCTTTCAGAAGAGCTGGTGATTTTTATTTCGGTTTATATGTTTGTTCGTTCAATCGTTCAAGCACCTGTTTTCTGAGCGTCGGTGGCAAATTCCCGAGCCCGAAAATCTCAGACAGCCATAACCCATCGACCGCAAGACGCAGGATTGTCGCATCGACCTGGTCGAGGCCGTCATGCTCGATATGATTCTGCCAGTCGGCATATGTATCCTGCAAAGGTTTCAACAGTTTGGGATTGATCCCTTGAGCGGCGAGCATTCCGGAACTGAGCGGACGGTTTTCCGTACTTTTATCATGCATGACGTTAATGAACGACCGTGCCCACTTCCCTGTGTCCTCTTCATCGTTTTCTACTAATTCTTCCACATTCTCACGATAGACATCGTTCATGTACTGAACGAGACCTTCTACAAGCGCTTCTTTTGTGGAAAAGTGATACAACAGTCCACCCTTGCTCACTTCTGCGCGTTTAGCGACAGCGTCTAGTGTAAGCGCATCGCTCCCCTGCTCGCGTACGACAAGTGCGGCTGCTTCCAGTATTTTTTGCCGTTTCGATACTCTTGGCATGTACTTCCCTCATTTACGTTCTTTTTCTCTTCATGTTACCAGTATTTATAGGGGTTATCAATTTGAGGGAACGCCCTACTCATTCTTCCGTCGCTTCTTTTCGTATGCATTTCCGACGACATAGCTGACGGCAACTGCCAGGATAAAAGGAACGACTGAACCACCCATCGTAATCCCATCTGCTGTCTCTTCATAAAAAGAAAACATAAACAGCTTGTAGTCAACCGTGTGACCAATGGCTAAAAGAAATGCACTGACTACTATGAAAGTGAGGAACCCAATCAAGACCGTCTTCCACATTTTTGTGCCCCCCTCCTATTCCCTTGAAACTCATAAACCTTTCCTTATATGTATGCATAAAGCATCATAATCACGCTTTATTGTATCAGAAACCCCTATAAATGGGTAAAAGGATTCTATATACAATGACAGCACACAGGAAAGGTACACACTTGTTTCCCTTAAAAGTGTGTACCTTTCCTATTTATCGTACCAGCCTTGACTTACGCGTGACTCTTTACGTTCTCAAGCGCCATAAAATAATTGAGCACGAACTGACGCACTTCCCATTCAGGAACTTCCTTCACGCCATCCGTAAACACCGACTGATGATAAGAATAATTTCCGAAATGACTACGTTTCCCTGAAATAAGATCGGCCATCACTTTGTTCGTCTTCTCCATGTACTGCATGCCCATCATCCTTTCTATCACTAGCATAGCCAGAATACGAGATTCTTATACTAGTACGATAGAAGCTCCGCAACTTTTGCAAGCACACCGCTGACTTCTCCCTCTTCTTCAATGGTAAAAAAGTGATCCGCTTCCTCAACAGATGGGGGCGCTAGGTATAGCGATTCTTCCTGCTGACGTCGCAGTACCTCATCAAAAGAAGAGACGGTGCGTAAAACGGATGGATCCCGCTTTGTTTCTGCTACACGTGTTTCAAGGATGGAGTTCGGCACATCAAAATATACAAGAATCGTAGAAAATCCTCTCCTTTTAAAGTCTTCCAGCAGTGCTTTCCTCGCCTTTGCCTCGCGATTCGAGTTACAGATAAGGAGATGCAGATCCGTTTCTACCACCGCATGGTCGACAATCATTTTCGTCATCCTGTGTTTGATCGAATTCGGACCATCTTTAGGAACGAGCCGGGAATAATGGGTATTCAAAAACGCCGCATGGTCATCCTGGTCAATCACGACCGTGTTCTTCACCTTTTCCTCAAGCATTCCCGCAAACGTCGACTTCCCGCTGTGGGTCATCCCGACAGTCATCACGACAAATCTATTCATGACTCCTCCCCCCGATCCATTTTTGGACGAAAGATGTTTTCCACAAGAGGAAACCGAGCCAGGCACCGAATAGATTCAAAATAAAATCATCGATATCAAAACTCCCCCTCTGGGTCAATAACTGCGTGACTTCAGCTGAGAAGATAATCAAAACGAAGGCAAGAAGGTAGGCACTCATACTCCTCAGTTTTCTAAACAGAGAAGGCAGGAAAATGCCCATCGGGATGAATACCAGCACATTCCCGAGCAGATTCTTCACAGCCGTCCACGTATTCATCGTCCCATTCTCCCAGGCTGTTATATAATTCCCGATGGTTTTGAACGGAACCAGATTGGAACGGTTTTGTATATATTCCACTAGACTCATAGACATCCCCGCTGACCCACGCGATTGAAAAAACATGTAAAACGTGAGAAACAGGAGATAGCCGATAAAGCCTATACTCATGATGATGCGTTGAACCTTTGACATAAGAACCTCCACCAACTTTTTCATCTGTATATTCCCTATCCTTACCCAAGAGTGGTGACAAACCAAACCCTCCCGCTCACTGTGTCATGAAAATGTAACCACCCTTTATCAAAGACCGTGAGCTATACCGCTGCCTCATCCACTTCCTTCTCTTTCCAACGCCGATTGACGAAACCGATCCCTAACGTTACGAAAAGCATCATCCAGGATCCTCCTACAACCGCTGCTTTGATCGAAACCCATTCAGCTGTAGTTCCAATAGTGATGGTCGCAAGGATGACGAGCACGCTTTCCAGTAAACCGAACACGCTCGTCACCCTGCCCATCACTCCAACAGGTATATACTCCTGATAGAAGGTATGAAAACCGGTATTTGCAAAAGCAAGCGCAAATGATAGCAGAAAGAACCCGATCGCCGCTCCCGAAAAATCCACCGAAAATGCATATATCAAATATCCGCACGCTACCAACAAACCACCGCTGGTGAGAAGAAACCTCGTGGATAAATCATTGCCGAACCTCGTAACGACCAGGGCCCCAACTGCAATTCCCGCACCTGCAATACTTACCAGATAACCATACGCCGTGTCCGTAAGCCCGAGCACTTCTTTGGAAAAAGCGGCTTCCAATGAGTCGAGCGCCGCTGCCATGACCATCATCAGTCCGAATAGAAAATAAATCGTCATGATTAAGAGGTGCTGCTTCGCAAACGTCCACACAACGTTCCAATCTTTCCTGAGCAAGGCCACCGACCATGCTTCCTGTCCTGCTCCTGTTTCTTTTTCCAAACGGGGAAGCCATAGAGTAATTATTCCAGAAAGGAAAAATGTCCAGGCATTAAAGTAAATCGCCAGTTCAGGCGTTCCGATGATAAACAACACGCCTGCCATCGCAGGTCCGATCAGAAATCCTCCCGAATCAATCAAACTTCTCAGTGCGTTGAACCGTTTTCGCTTCTCTTTCGGAATCAACTTCGTTACATACGTCATTGATGCAGGCTCGAAAACAGCACCAGCCATGTTCACAATTAAGACAAGCCCATACATCGCTGGAAGCGAGGACATGGCAGGGAGAAAAACAAGTAAGAGAGCCCTGAACACATCAAGACCGATCATAAGATTCCGCTGATCCACCCTGTCCACGAACGACCCTGCCCATACGTTTGTTAGAAGCGCAGCCACCGGCTTCAGCAAGTACAAAACAGCGACAGCCAGTGGCGAGCCTGTCATTTCAAGCACGATAAGATTCAACGCAATCAAATAAATCCAATCCCCGATATTCGATAAGCCGATCCCTGATAATAATAGAAACGGATACTTCCACGAACGAAACATGACTCCCCCTCCTTAGAGATCATTTCAGAGCAATAAAAAAAACCTCACCCCCAAGACATGTAAGTCTTGGGGGCGAGGTCTGTTTCATCCGCGGTGCCACCCCAGTTTTATGAATGTGTCGCCACATCCAGCTCATCAGGTACGCTTCATACCCTGTCTCAGTAACGGGAACTCCCGTCTCATGATCCCCCTTCTGGTTCCCATGAGAAGCTCAGAGGTTTGGTTCGATAAGGGAAGCCCTACTCCTTTTCAGCACCCGGAGCTCTCTGGAAAGACTTCTGCTTATCTACTCTTCTCTTCATTGCCGCTTTCATTTCTCTATACTATGCAAGAAGGAACGCTATTTGTAAAGCGTTTACTCAATCATTTTCATCCGTCAGCCATTTCTCCTGATAATCTTTGACATACTGCTCCAATGGTATAGGCTTCGAGTTTGTGATCTTTTCGAAATCAGCGGTGACGCCTTTCGTTAATCCAAGTTTCGTTGGAAAATGAATCCCGACCACTACGTTCACAAAGTCCTCTTTTTCGCCCTTGTTTACCATGTAAGACTTGAATTCTTTTACCGAAGGGTTTGTATATACGATTTTTTCTCCCAGTACCGCCGTCATAATCTCAGCGACCTCATAAAAATCCAAGGCTTTCTCACCGGTAATGACGGGATACGTATACCTGAATTTCTCAGGATTTAAAAAAGCCTGTAGGGCCACCTCTGCAAGATCCCGGGTGTCCACGAAGCTGGCTTTCCCTTTCCCCGCCGGCACAAATATCCTTTTGTTTTCTTTGATTTCCTGACCAAGGAAATCTTGCAGATTCTGCATGAAGTAACCGGCCCTGATGAAGGTGTAGGGAACGCCTAGTTTTTTTATTAACTTCTCATTTTTAAAATGATGAATGAAAGGCAGGTATTGGACATCCTTAACAGAGAGGTAGACGATATGTTGTACGCCCATTTCCTTGAGAACTTTCAGGAATTCACCAAACTCCATTTTGTCTCCCGGAGGGTAAATAAGAAAAACCTGTTCAATCCCTTCCAGCGCAGCAGCAAAAGTCTCAGGATTGGAGAAATCCAGTTCTACGAAGGAAAATTCTTCTCCGAACCGCTTCACAGCTTTTTCAACGCTCCTTACCCCGCACGTAAAGGAAAGGTTTTGTCCCTTCAACTTTCTTGCGACTTCCTTCCCAACTTTTCCGTTAAAACCAGTAACAAGGACACTCAATTGAATACCCCTCCCCTTCTTGGAAAAGCGAGCGTTCCACTCCTGTTTCTCTGTCAGCGGAAAATTGGCGCCCCATTAAAGACCCGCCTAAAACCGTAACGTCTACATCAGATTATACTCCTTTTTCTTTTTCCGGGGAGGATGAACTTATTCCACCGAAAGGGATAAAACGCATTCCAACTTCAAAGAATATGGAAGATTTCCTATTAAAAGGAGCGTTTTGAAATGTCCATCAGTGTATTATTGACCCGTCTTGCCATCGCTTTCTTCACCTTATTTATTCTTACAAGGCTTATGGGAAGGAAAGAAATCTCCCAAATGACCTTCTTTAATTTCGTTTCCGCCATTTCCATCGGCACACTGGGCGCCTCCCTTGCCATTGATCCTACATTGAGTGTGAGGAACGGACTCATTGCTCTCGCCGTATGGAGTGCCTTCACCATTCTCATGGGACTTCTCGATATTAAGTCGAGAAACGTACGTAAAACGGTGGAAGGAGAACCTATTATCATCATTCGTAACGGAAAGATACTGGAAAATGAAATGAGGAAGACCCGCCTTGATACAGATGAATTGAACTTACTCCTAAGAAAAAAGAATGTCTTTTCTGTAGGAGACGTTGATTATGCCATCTTCGAAACGGACGGGACCTTATCTGTACTGAAAAAACAAGGAAAACGTCCCGCCACCAAAGAAGATGTCCATGCCTCTTACCATGCTATGCACTCCAGCCCCACCTCCTCGATCGTCATTCAGGATGGAAAGGTAAACCATAACAACTTGGAAAGTCTGCAATGGAGCCTGGAGAAACTGGAAGAAAAGCTTTCCGCCAATGGATTAAACGCCTTAGAGGATGTCTTTTATGCTGAGGTTATAGAAGATGGATCGCTTTATGTGGATACCTACAACGATGAAGTCCATTAACGGTTAATGCAGAGATCAAGCCCCTTGCAGAGGATGCAGCCAACAAGTCCCCTCCTTCATATTTATTAAGAAAAATAAAATACCAATAAAATAAGAAGCTGACATCTATAGATGTCAGCTTCTTTCCTTCGCACTATTTTCAGATCCGGTCCTTAAAGAGAAGCAGATTCATCTGTGGCACTTTTCGAACTGACCCGCTTCAGCATATATTCAAGAAGAAAAAGATAATCCTTCTCATGCCCCGTCTGTTTAGCGAGCTCCGATAATTGCTCCAACATATACAGGCAGTCATTTTCATACATACTATCGTTATCGAAACCTAATATCGTCTGCCTGGCGAATTCCCATAAATCGTTGTGGTATCCTTCATCCACCGTTTTACTCAACACCTTGATCATCGTTAACAGCTCTGTCATCACGGCGGAATTCTGGTCCGCATATTCCCTTATCGTAGCGAATCCCTTGTGAAGGTAATAACGAAAATCTTTTCGATTCAGAATCACGCGAAGCTCCTCTTCCTCATCGAACAGGTAGGGAGAGAAATCTGTTGACTGTCCGATGCTTTTCAGCAGATCGGCAATCTGATGAATGGTGTTCGTAACCGTAAGCGGATCATTATGTCCTAAGGCTTTGATCGCTACCTCCGCAAGCTTGATGAGACCATACTCCAAGTCTTGAATCTCTGTCTGTTTGACTCCGATTTCAATGGACTTGTAGTAGTGATCGGGATTGACGGTTTTACCGCTTTCCCAATACGTGAGCAGCGGGGTTCCTTCTAAGACAAACTCTCCGATTCTGACATCGAACCGAAGGAGGATGTCGTCACTCTCCGCCTGCTTAATCAACCGGGAAAAATCGGCAACTTGAAGATAACCGGATTGGCGGGTCTTAATGACTTTCCCTTCAGATTCATCAGGAAGGGATTCCACCTCGATCTCTTTCTCCATGTGATAAGGTTTTAATTCTTTTTCAAGTGAATGCTGCACCTGCTTAGACTTGGCATTCATATTGAAACTGATGTTATGGACCTGCATCCATGTCGTGGTGTGGTTGATAAAGTAAATGAACGTAACTGCAGCGGTAATCGCTGTGAGAATGGATAAAACCGGTGTGGCGACAATATATTCCTCTTCTTCATGCGTCACGTATAAGAAGTTCAGCAGAACATAGATAAAACTTCCGTTAAAAATACCAAGCACATGCTGGGTCGCCCGGTCACTGACAAAGTTCACAAGCATTTTGGACGAAAACTGGCCGCTGAATGTCGTCAGCGCAACGAGCAGGGAGTTAATCGTAAAGGCACTCAAGGTCAGTACCCCTCCGACAAGTGCACTCAGAAGCACTTGGAGCGTCTGGCCGCTGAAACCGATGGCTGGCGGCAGGTATAAACCGACATCCACCACATAATCAAGATAAAACGTGAAGGCGGACAACCCGATCGCACCCACGATGTACCAGAAAGGCATAAACCATATCGTGGATTTCAACTCACTTTTCCGTTGTCGTTTCGACATCTTCAAATATTTCTTTATATAGTAGAAGATTCCCATATGAACTCCATTCTTTCCTTAAGACTTTTGAATACTCCTAATTCCTACCCTGTAATGATGGAGAGTGAACCTGTTTTTTATTTTTTATCGAAAATTAGGGAGAAATACCGAAAATTTCATGGGTTTATTACCCAATCCTCAGGAAATTCTCGAAAAACATCAAAAGTACCCACCATTTCACCAAGCAGAATTCCTTATTTATCCCACTTGGAGAATGAATGTTCAATCCCACACAAGCAAGCTCATGTTTAGTAATTAGAAATATAAGGAAATACCGTTAACACATTTCCAAAAACTATTGTGAAATAGCTTTAGAAAAAGATCGGCCGCCTCTTTCGGAACTTGTGTCAATCTAAGGGAACTTTCAGCGAATGGAAAAATGGCATCATTACTCAAACCTTAGGAGGCAAATGGTGAGATATGCAGGAGTAGGATTGGTGATGCTCGCCGCGATCGGCTGGGGCATCAGTGGAGGAATTGCTGACATTTTGATGGAAAAGGGATGGGACCCGGTAGTCATTTCCTTTTACAGAGGCGCGGTTGGATTTATTTGTTTCCTTGCCTGGCTGCTTACGAATGTAAAACAAAATTGGACCTTCTCCAGACGTTTATACTTGTGGGCGACATTGGCTGGCTTGGGGGTGGCGGGGAATTTCACTTCTTATTTCCTGAGTATCGAAGCTTCGAGCATTGCCGTTGCTGCAACTTTGATGTACACCGCTCCCGTATTTGTGCTTTTGATTTCCTTTTTATTAGGAATTGAACGTTCAAACTGGTTTAAATGGGGATGCATTATTAGTGTGCTTTTAGGGATCATCCTGCTTACGGGCGCCTATAACCCTGCCTCCGTTTCCGTCAGTTTTCTAGGAGCGGCAGGGGGCCTTGGTGCTGGACTCTCCTATGCATTGTTCATCTTCGGTTTTAAAAAAGCCGCTTTGCTAGGAAAGCCACAGACCATCTCAACCATCGCCTTTTTCTCATTCTGTGTCATCCTCTTCCTCTTGAGCGACAGGAATGAAATTGCTGATGTGTTGACCTCGAGCGACATAGGGTGGTTCATACTTCTAGGACTTGTGGGGGCAGGCATTTCCTTTATCTTTTATGTGATCGGGATACGTAAGACCGCGCCGTCAACCGCTTCGATGGTCGCCATGATTGAACCCGTGACCGCTTCATTATTTGGTGCCCTGATTCTCGGAGATTCACTTGGAGCTGTTCAATTCCTTGGGATAGTCCTAATTCTGTTTACGATCACGTTCCTTAGCGTGAAGCAGTCGGACTGATGAAAATTCTACCTTATCGTGATTGGCTATATAAAATCCCGTCCCTAGTCATAGGAACGGGATTTTGTGCTTGAATCAGGGTTTACGCAGAATCTTCTCCATCGCTTTCCCTTTGGCCAGCTCATCGATCATTTTATCCAAATAACGGATTTCCTGCATCAATGGTTCTTCTATTTCTTCCACCCGAACGCCACAGATGACGCCCTTGATCATCGTCCGTGAAGGGTTCATCTCAGGAGCTTCTGCAAAGAAGGTTTCAAAGTCTGTCTTCTTTTCTAATAACTCCTCTAGCTGCACCTGGTTATACCCTGTTAACCAGCGGATGATTTCATCGACTTCTTCTTTCGTACGCCCCTTTTTTTCCGCCTTGTTGACATAATGGGGATAGACACTAGCAAAACTCATCGTATAAATCTTATGTTTAGCCATGATTCAACCTGCCTTTCCTGATCTATGGTTTAAAGTATATCACGCCAAAGTTCCCCTCATTATTCTACTGACGAAAAGATATCTTTAATAATCGGATAAGACTTCTTCAAGCGTTCTTTATAGAGAGGAAGGTCCCAGTTTTCCCACGTATAACGGGCAGGCTGATCAAACCCGAACGACTCGACGACTTTTCCTTTTTCTGTCACAGCTGCTGTGATATCCATTCCATCAATGGTGATTGATGCTCCCAAGCCTCCTTCATCCAGATCTCCGATAAACTCCTTCTGACTAGGGTCTTTTGCATTCAACAGCATCCATGGAAGGCGGACTTCCAGAATTCCCGTTTTCGCGGAGTAATAATAATCGGCGAGCGAATCATAGTCTTCCGATTCAGGATTTCCGGTTCCATACCGTAGGACACCCGTCTCGTAAGAATCAAAAGGAAACGCTTCCCCCGTATCCGGACGGACGAGCCCTTTGTTAAGTGCCAGTCGGATGGGATGGAAATCTTCATCTTCAAAAGGATCCTTCGTCATCTCGAGTTTTCGGACATAATCATAATGAAACACATCATAGTCGCGTGCTACTTCGATTTTCGCATGCTGTTCATTGGTCTGTGCATTCGACCAGTACGGTCTGCGGTCGGGATTGTCGTAGTCCATCGTATTCCACGTCCGTTTGAACCACTCATCCTGCCAACTGAATACAAGACCGCCAAGCAGCTCCTCATGCAGAATATCCTCATACAGGCGTTTGACGATCTGACCTTGTTCCTTTTCTGAAATGAAACCCTGGTTCCAGCCAAACGGGTTTTCGTGCGTCTTTCCTCTCGAAGCCGGGATGCCGAATTCGGCGATCAGAATAGGAAGATCGTGCGATTCATGCAGGTCTTTCAGGTAGCCTGCGTAGTTGTTCTTTTCACCACGGTGATCTTCGAATTCCATATAGGACTCCTCAAGGTTGAGAAAATCCGGATAATACGGATAGACGTGATAGGAAGCGAACATGCCTGCTGCTTCCGCCTTCCCTTTTGGAAAGATATGATTGGGATCGATACTTGCAAGATCCTCCTGTTCCAAAGGTTCTGCCGGCTGATCGAGGTTGTCTGTCGTCACCCAGTTGGTGAAACTCAACGGACGCATGCTCTGGTACTGTTCGATTTCATAAGTGGTGAGAACATCCATCTGCTCCGCAAGCCAGTATTCCATCGGACTTGCGCCTTCCGTCCTCGTATAGGTGCCCTCATAGTCGCCAAGATCCAGATAATTCTTTTCCATCTGATCGACCATTATCGGATACCATTCGATCCCGATGACCCATCCAACTACATAAGGAGAGATGTCCTTCGTGTAGAGGCCGGACGCATGCCCGGCTTGGGCCGGAACCTCAGCTTCTCCGTGAATAACATCCACGATTTTTTTCATTTCCTTTTGAAAAGCGACTGTGATGTCTTCATCAAAAGCATCTTTCGTCTCCTCTAAAGGACCTTCATCGATCCATACCCCATGAAACACATAAAGAGGCTGTTCCGCCTGTGCATTGTATTCCGCTAAGGCCTCATAAAAACCTGGTGGATGCAGGGTGTACACACGAATGGCATTCGCGTCCATTTCTCCTATCTGCTCAAACCAGCGCGCGTATTCCTCTTTATCAATCGCTGCTTCTCCGGGAAAATACCCTGGTTTCCCCATGCCGATATTGACGCCTTTGACCGTCATCGACTGCCACTCGTTGTCCTGGAAAACTTCGATTTTCTGTTCATGGACACGAGAAGGATGGTGGATATCCTCCGTCAATGCTTGAGGAACGGTCACAGGTTTTTCAGCCTCTTCCTTTGCAGCAGAGGAAAGAATGCTTTCCATCATCGGCTGGTAGGTACTCCAAAAGAAGCTCTCTTCAGAATCTGGTTGGAACTTCGCCACCCATTCCCTTACTTTTGCGAAACCCTTGTACTGATAAAACGAGGGGACATCTGCCAAATCAGCGAAATCTCCGGAGAAATAATAGCGTTGGGCCCCTTGGTCCTCATAGTGAGTGACCGCCGGGAATGTAGCAGGTATTCCATGCTCATCAAGCTTTCCTGAACCCTGATCACTTGTTTGGATTTCATACTCTGCCAGCACTTCCGCTCCTTCTTCAGCCTCAAGGATATCGAACCAGTAAAGATAAGGCGTACTCTTTTGGAGGTCGAACCGCTCTCCCCCTTTCTCAGTAAAAGTCGCGAGGATAGGGGCATCTTCCAAGTCTCCCTCTTCTAAAGACAAGACGACAACCTCGCTCGTGAATTCATGGATAAGAACCACTCCTTCCCCTTCATACGTCCAGGGTTCTCCCTTTTCTTCCCATCTGGAAACGACCCAGTCCGGGACTTCCCCACCTTCGTTCAAATCCTGAAAATAACGGCCGATCCAGCCCTGCCAATCTACCTTCAAAAAGTCGGTCACATCGTTCCGAACCGCCTCACTTGTCGGGGAGGCGAAGCTGTTGAACTCCATGACCAGGTCCTTCCCATTGGATTGGACCTGCTGCTTGATCTGCAGCCATTCATCCATGCTTAGTCCGCCATGGATCAGGGAAGGTGCTCCGGCCTCATTCGATTCCTCTGCCCATGGCACATCTTCTTTATATACTCCGTATGTATCGGCGATATAAATCAACTCCGTATTCCCGAGGTTTTCCGGGAGCGGTTTTTCTTCAATGATCTGCGCGTCTTCATCAGGCACTAGACCGTAGTAATTCATACTTTCGTAGGATTGCTTCTCATTCGTTGTATATTTGTTGTAATTCAACAGCCATGTCATGCTTTTATGTTCACGAAAACTCTCATCTGGTACCGTTTTGTCAAAAACAGTCACATCCAGTGATCTGGATGGTGAAAACAGCCAGATCAAAGAGGGTAACGCTAAGACAAAAAGTACGCCCACTGCGATCCATAGATTTTTTTTCATAAAATCCCCCTCACCTACAGGAAAATGATACTAAGGTTATGTTCCCTGTTCATTATAATAGATAAATAGAGGGATGAATATCCTTTGTGCTTTTTATCGTTGCGCGTAGGTGGGGGTTTTTCATACGTCTGCCCTCGCTTCTGCAAAAAAATAAAAGTGTCTGACACCCGTTCCGTTCACCCTTTGGCATAACGAGGTTCAGACACTTTTATTTGTCACTTTCATCCATATTTTGATGTGTCAATTCGTTCATTCATAACAAGGTCAACATTAAGAGTTGGCTTTCTTATCTAATAGTTGCAACGATTCAATAGCTCTGTGGAGGCTGCTGAACGTATGGATCCCCTTCATATTAATGCCCAGACTCACCATTGTCTGTACAATATCCGGACGGATGCCGCTCATGATCCCATTCACACCCGTAAGTTTTAACGAATTGATCACTTTAAATAATTGATGAGCGACCATCGTATCAATGATACTCACACCGGATAAATCTAAGATGATCGTCTCAAGCTCGTATTCTTCCCCTTGCTTCAAGGCGTTCTCCATGAGGAGCTGAGCACGGTTCGTATCGATTTCTCCAACAATCGGAATGACGCCCACTGTCTCTGTGACTCGAACGATCGGAACGGAAAGTTCATCCACAGCAAAATTAGCGGTTTGAATAGTATTTTCGAAGTCATCCATATACGATTGACTGACCATTTGAACTGCTTGGTCAACCGCATGATTAAACGGAGTAAGGATATCATAAAAATCGTCAAAGGAAAGATTTTGTGTTTTTGCTTCGTCTTTGATAATCGCACCAATGACTTCTCTATACTCACTTATTTCTACCAGGGCTATGTTTAATGGTAACCTTAATTCTACAAGTTCACCTGACACACGATCGCTCCACTTTTCCAGATTCTGAGCAACCTCCTCAAAATCCTGGCTTAAAGAAGTGGCATAGGCTTCAATTAATTCCATTCTCCAAGTAATTAATTGTTCAGAGACTCCTTTTCCTATTTCATCAGGTATAGCAACCGCTCGGGCCAACCCTTCTTTCTGTTCAAGTATAGCAGTCGTTACAGGCATTAATGTTGCTTGCTTTGCAGCCGTCATCTATTTTCCCCCTCAAAAAATATAAAAAAATCATATGAATCTACTTTAACTACCGAATGATATCCAATAATATATTACAATAATATGAGATAAATTTCGAGTGGGAATATGAAACTTTCATATCCTATGATCCTTAAGAGTTTATACAGAATCAGCATTTTCTGCCTACTATTCTGTGAAATCATAGTCTTGCAAGTAAATACTAGTGTCCTACACCTACAATCTTAAAAAGGGGCTGGGGGCTTCTTTTGTTTATTCATATAAGGAGTTTCGTGCAGTAGGGGAAGTTGTATAAATACGCAGGGGAAATCATCGATATTAATATAAAAAAAGCAGAGCCCCCTCTTTCGGGAAGTCCCTGCTCCTTTTCCTATCATTCATCCACCAAGTCAATTTACGAAATAGGTTCAATCCAACCTTAAAAACCGCCCACTGCAAAAATGGCAAAAGACTTATTTAAAGTTCTTGAGAAGTAGGTCGTACGACAATTTCGTTTACTGCTACCTCTGCAGGTTCTTCCATGGCGTAACGAATGGTGCGGGCGATACTATCCGGCTTAATCGCATCACTATAGAGTTGATCCACTCCGCCCTTCACATCATTATCTGTGATACTCGTCGTTAATTCCGTAGAAACGGCTCCTGGCGAAATAATCGTGGCACGTATATTGCTTTCAGGAGACTCTTCCATACGCAAGCCTTCTGTAATTGCACGGACAGCAAATTTTGTACCACTATAGACTGCACTGCCAGGGAACACCACATGCCCAGCTACAGAAGACAAGTTGATAATATGGCCCTGTTTTCTTTCTCGCATATAGGGAAGCACCGCGTTTATGCCATAAAGCACCCCTTTAATGTTGACATCAATCATTTTATCCCATTCATCCACTTTTTGCTTATTAAGTAGAGACAGCGGCATAATCCCTGCATTATTCACAAGGACATCAATTTGACCAAAGGTCTCATGGGCATACTTTCCTAGTTCCAGCATTTGTTCGGAGGAAGCTACGTCTGTCACTTTATATACAGCCTCTCCTCCATGGCTATTGATTTCCTCTGTTAATGCCTGAAGTCGCTCCTCTCTTCTTGCAGCTAACACCAATTTAGCTCCTTTTGAAGAAAGTTCTTTGGCTGTTGCTTCTCCAATACCACTTGATGCACCAGTTAGAATGACTACAGAGTTTTTTATCGTTTCCATTGTTCGAAAACCTCCCTAATTTTAATTACACGTGTAGTATAATTGTTAGAGTCGACTCTAAATCAACTAAAACCACTTGACCGATCTCAAAAAGTTGACCAGTCGCTTTCCGAACGTATAATCTAACGGAAGAGCAATATTCTCTAAGGAGAGATTCTAGTGGAATTCAAGATAGGACAAGCAGCCAAAATACTAGGTATATCCACCTATACACTTCGATATTACGAGAAAGAAGGGTTGATCCCTTTTGTGAAACGCAGCCAGAAAGGTACGCGAGTATATGATGAAAGTGATTTATACTGGATTGATATGATTAGGTGCTACCGTGATACAGGTATGACTCTGAAGGATATTAAACAAATGATCGAGTTATCGCATGAAGGGGACCATACTTTAGATTTACAAAAAGACATTTTGAACGATCATAAAACAAAGGTAGAAAAGCAGATTGAAGACTTGCAGGAACATCTTCATAAGATGAACCAGAAAATTAAATGGTATGACGGAGAAGTGGCAACATGTCCATTCTCCATACACATTCACCCATAACGTTCAAGACGAATCCCATGTTTTTCACGGATTAAACATCAGACCATGTTCAAACCTACTAAAGGCGCTTTCTAATGTTTAGAAAGCGCCTCTTTTGTGGCATTGAAACTTTAAGTGCTCTGCTCATCCTCCGCCTCTTCCAGTATCGACCGAATCATGTGTTTTGAATCGTATTCATAACTGGAATGGTAAACAATCATCGGCACTTTGGAAAATAATTCAGCATTTATTTCTTCAATGGTGTGCCCTCTTCCATACAAGTGATGTACGTATTCACTCAGCTCCTCTAAATAGTCAAGCTTTTTCCTCATCGCCAGCTTTCCATCTTGTATGTAACCCGCATGTTGGCAGAACATGTCTTGAAAATCCAACTGAAGGACTTTTCTGATTGAACGAATCATAACAGGGACAGATTCATCCCCCATCATGACCTTAGGCTTTGGATGTACAAACAGGTCCCCTGAAAACAACCTCCCATGCTCCTCATCGTATAAAGCTACATGATTCTTTTCATGCCCCGGTGTATGTATGAGTTTATACAAATGATGACTGGACTCCATCGTTTCACCATATGGGGAAGGCGAGAATGGCTCACGTATTCCCCATATTTTTTCCCTGTATGAAGGGAGTTGGGCTTCAACCTCACACTCTGGTATCGCCTCTTTCTTAATATATACAGGAAGACCCCTTTCATCTTGCAGCCATTTTGCTGTTCCTGTGTGATCTTCATGAGGATGGGTAAGGCTGACAAATTCAATTGGCACTTGCTTAAAAAATGGTTTGAAATCTTCAAGCATTCGTGAAGAACCCGTGTCAATCAACATTCCGTCGACATAAAACATGTAGACAGACATGGAAAATCCTCCATCGCTCACTTCTCCTAACACGGCGGTTACTTCTCCATGCTGGTGGATTTTCATTCTATCCCCCCTAATGAAACGCTTTCTTTTATTCTACCAAAACGGACCACAGAGTTATAATAGTAAGCCACTCTTCCTTTATGAACCTTTGTTAAGGGTCATGGACCCGCACACCACATGAATCCACCATGATTTATGAAGATTTACATTGGTTTATTTTATAATTTAAGGAGATGCCTCTATCATGCATCTCCTTCAACCAATTTATGAATGTAAACATAAACCATAGAATGGTCGTATTTCAGCAGAGAGGTGTCCGGTAATTCTACTTGCTCAATCCTTCTTGATCTTAGCCGGTTGGTACTTTTTAAGAGGACCCTTCAGAATTTTTCCGGTCACCGTTTTCGGAAGACTTTCCAATAAACGATAGACTCGGGGGTTCTTGTACTTCGCAAGGTTTCGTTCACAATACGCAGCGAGTTCTTTCTCATCCAAATCATTCCGAACGACCACATAAGCTACGATTTCTTCACCAAATACCTCATGCGCCTCCCCGATAACTGCACATTCTATTACATCAGGATGGGTGTAGAGAACTTCTTCAATTTCTCTAGGATAAACATTATAGCCCCCTCGAATAATCATGTCTTTTTTCCGATCTACAATATACACGTTTTTATCGGCATCCTGATACCCTAAGTCCCCTGTGTACACCCATCCATTTTGGATTGTATTTTCTGTTTCCTGTGGCTTATTGTAATACCCTTTCATAGCATTTTGTCCACAGAAGATAATTTCCCCCACGTCCCCAGGAGAGACTTCTTTTCCTTGATGATCTACAATTCTCAGGTCGATGCCATCCACCGGCGGACCTACAGAACCAGGAACTTTATCGGTATCCATTCGCTGACTCGCAAGCATGATCGTAGCTTCTGTCTGCCCATAACCTTCCATAATTTCCACATCCATCTCTCTTTTTATTCGATGGACGACTTCCAATGGGATACTAGCGCCACCAGAACCGAAGATACGCAAGGAACGATAATCGAATTCCTTAAGCTTTGCTGAATGGATGAACATCGTAAACATGGTTGGTACACCGTGGAAGATGGTGATTTTCTCTCGTTCAATCCTTTCTAAAACTGTATCAGGGTGAAAAGGTACGAAGTATACCGTCGCTCCTT
Source organism: Halobacillus sp. GSS1 (assembly GCF_017307035.1). Lineage (NCBI taxonomy): Bacteria > Bacillati > Bacillota > Bacilli > Caryophanales > Bacillaceae > Halobacillus > Halobacillus sp. GSS1. The sequence goes on along the minus strand of NZ_JAFLHE010000002.1, from coordinate 303,667 downwards.
GATAATAGGAACACCAAAGACCGGCCATTTTGGCATAGGCATGGAAAAGTGGGAGCGAAACCATTACACGGTCGTGCTCATTTGTTCCCTGAACGTCCGTCATAGCCTTTGTCATCCATATGATATTATTGTGAGTAATCATGGCTCCTTTTGGTTTTCCAGTAGTTCCAGACGTATAGATGATTTGAGCTGTATCCTCTTTTTTTCTATCCACAGGTTTCATCTCAGAATGATCATTAAGTAACTTCGTCCATTCACATCCGTGATTTTTCCTTCCCTTAAAACCGATCAATAATTCAGTGGAAGTCAAATCCCCTTCAGCGCGATTTACTACGTCTTCAAACCGATGGTCATAAATCAGACCATAGGATTCAGAATCATTGAGCGCATAGGTTAATTCTTTCTCTTTATACTGTGGATTGAGTGGTACAACCGTTGCGCCCAACGTTAAGAGGGCAAAATAAGAAACCACATATTCCGGACCATTTCCCAACAATAAAGAAACATGTGTGTTTTCATGGACTCCTTGATTCTTCAATCCATTTGCAAGGGACCAAATTTCATCTCTTAGTTCTGAATAGGTCATGGAGTGATCCTCATCGACCATCGCTGCTTTGTGTGGCAAGCGTTCCGCTGTATCAAAAAGCAACTGAACCGCGTTCATTTAACTCCCCCTCTCCTTCAATCTATAAGCCCAGATTTTTAGCGATAATGACTTTCATAATTTCATTCGTGCCGGCATAGACGGATGTGATCGGGATGTCTCTGTACCTCCTGGCAATTTCATATTCTTCCATATAACCGTAACCTCCATGAAGCTGCATACATTCCATCGCTACTTTTTTCGCCAGATCGGTCGTCCACCATTTAGCCATGGATACCTCATTCACAATGTTTTTCCCTTCGATATGATTTACAATTAATTGGTCGACAAAGGTCCTCCCAATTTTGATTTCTGTTGCCATTTCTGCCATTTTGAACTGGGTATTTTGAAAATCACTAATACGTTTGCCAAATGCTTTCCGCTGTTTTACATATTCCATAGTAAGTTCCAACATTCTTTCAGCAGATGTCAGGGCACTTATAGCGACGGTCAGTCTTTCCTGCTGAAGCTTTTCCATTAAATAATAAAAACCCTTCCCCTCTTCTCCCAGCAGATGACTGACAGGGACTCGACAATCCTCGAATATTAATTCCGAAGTATCACTCGCATGCTGCCCCACCTTGTTCAATTTCTTCCCTTTCTTAAAACCCGGAACTACTCCCTCGGTGGCATCTACGACCAGGAGACTAATGCCATTATGAGCAGGGACCGCTTCTACATCTGTTTTACAAACCACAATTACAAAATTGGTCGTAGCACCGTTTGTGATAAACGTCTTCTCCCCATTGAGAATAAAGTCACCTCCGTCCCTTACCGCAGTGGTTTTGATGGCAGCCAGATCTGAGCCTGTCCCTGGTTCAGTCATAGCCACTGATGAGATGAGTTCCCCAGTCGTACTTTTCGGAAGCCATTTCTTCTTTTGATCCTCTGTTCCAAAAGAAGAGATATAAGGCATCACGATATCATTGTGTAAGCCAGGTCCACTGAGACCCGCCCCGACTTTTTCCATTTCTTCTGCAAAAACAACGGAGTATCCGAAATCAGCATTCATCCCTCCATACTCCTCGTCTAACCAGGGACACAAGAATCCCAATTCTCCAAGCTGCTTCCAAAAGGTGTGCGGCAACTGGCGCTGCTCTTCCCATTGTTCGAAATGAGGGCGCACCTCTTTGTCTAAATATGAACGTAAAGATTTGCGGAAAATATCATGACTCTCCGTAATAAATGGTCTGTCCAATTCTTCAAGTCCCCTGTGATTCCTTTTCTTCTTAGATTCTTTCAATGATGGTTGCATTTGCCATTCCTCCTCCTTCACAGATTGCTTGTAAACCATAACGGCCACCGCTTCTTTCCAATTCATACATCATAGAAGTCATTAACCTTGCCCCTGTCGCTCCCAGTGGATGCCCCAATGCAATGGCCCCTCCATTTGGATTTAATTTTTGCGGATCTGCCCGCATTTCCTGAAGCCAGTATAAGGGGACAGGTGAGAAAGCTTCATTGACTTCATAAGTATCCATATCCTTGATAGAGAAGTTCGCTTTTTCCAAAACTTGCTCGGTAGCCTCCACAGGACCCGTAAGCATCCATGTAGGGTCTGATCCTACAACAGACCGAGCTAAAATTCTGAACCTGGGCTTGAGGTCTAATTCTTCTGCTTTTTCTCTCGACATCAGCAACAAAGCCGCTGCCCCATCACTCATTTGACTCGCATTTCCTGCATGAATGACCCCATCCCTTTTAAAAGCAGGAGGAATCGCTGCCAATTTTCCAATGGTGGTATCATCCCTTGGTCCTTCGTCATGCTTAACCAACCTTGTCGTTCCATCTTCGAGATGAACCTCTAACGGCAGGATTTCTCGATCAAAGCGATTTTCCTCTCTTGCTCGAATGGACCGCTGGTGACTTTCATAAGCGTACTCATCCAACCTTTGCCTCGTGAAATTCCATCTTTCGGCGATTCTTTCCGCAGATAACCCTTGATGAATCATTTCATATTTCGATGTTAATGCTTCACTCCAAACTGCATGTTGCCGGGAAGTTCCCAATGGCACACGTGTCATGCTTTCAACGCCTCCGGCTATAACCATGTCCATATCCCCGCTGAGAATCGCCTGGGAGGCAAAATGGATGGCTTGCTGTCCTGAACCACACTGACGGTCAATCGTTGTTCCCGGCACATGAACAGGGAATCCTGCCATTAAGGCTGCCGTTCGCGCAATATTCACCCCTTGTTCCTCTACCTGGGAGACACATCCCAATATAATGTCTTGAATGGAACCTTTTGATACTCCCGTTCGTGCGACTAATTCTTTCAATAGGTCTGCCGCCATATCATCAGGACGCACGGTGCTCAACATTCCATTCTTTTTTCCGACTGGAGTACGAACTGCTTCTACTACCACTACCTCTCGAATAAATCATCTCTCCCCTTCGTGCTTATTCAGGTTTTTTCACCTTTAAAGCAAATCAACGATATTTTAAATTCTGTGGTTATCATGAAATGGTCAGTTTCTTCGACAAATGAAACATCTGCACTCTTTATTGAGGTGGCATTCGCAAAGCACCATCCAAGCGAATGACTCCACCATTTAAGTAAGCGTTTTCAATAATCGCTGAAACTAATTGTGCATATTCTGCAGGGAGACCTAACCTGGATGGGAAGGGGATGTGTGTTTCCAAAGAAGCTCTCATTTCATCAGACAACCCTCCGAACAGAGGTGTGTCTATGAGCCCTGGAGCAATGGTTACCACTCGAATTCCGCTTTTGGCCAAGTCCCGGGCGATTGGAAGCGTCATGCCGGCCACTCCTCCTTTAGATGCACTGTAAGCCGCCTGGCCGATTTGCCCTTCATAAGCGGCTACAGAAGCTGTATTGATGATGACCCCGCGTTCTCCATTCTCATTTACAGGATGACCGACAAGTCTTTCAGCAACAAGACGAATGACATTGAATGTCCCCATTAGATTAATCTCCACTACTTTTTTAAAGCTCTCGTAGCTATGAGCGCGCCCTCTGCTAACCGTTTTCTCTGCAATTCCGATCCCAGCACAGTTGATGACTGTATTAAAAGAACCAAAACTTTCTTCCGTCCTATCCATAGCCTTCTTCACTTCTTCTTCGTTTGTTACGTCTGTCTTGGTAAAAATTACGTTCTCTCCTAACTCTTCCACTAAGCTCCGGCCCTTTTCTTCTGCCATATCCAAAATCGATGCTTTTCCACCACCTTCAACGATTTGTCTCACAGTCCCTTCGCCTAGTCCTGATGCGCCCCCTGTTATAATTGCGATTGAATCTTGAACTCTCATTCTTTCATTCTCCTTTCGATACCTTTTGGTTGGAATATCCAATTTCTCGTAAGATTTCCTCATTATGCTCACCAAGTTGAGGTGGGTGGTGCCGGATTTTCCCCTTTTCACCTGACAATTTTATTGGATTGCTAATCGTTTTCATCAATCCTAATTGGGGGTGGGTCACTTCTTCTACCATCTCACGTTGTTTCACTTGCACATGCCCCGCCATTTCTTCAGGTGTGAGGACCGGAGCAACACAGGCGTCAACTCCTTCAAAAAGAGACATCCATTCTTTTAATGTTTTTTGAAGAACGGATTGCTCAATACCAAGTTTCATACGCCGTTGTTCTTCTATTGGCGCATCAAGTTTATCGATGAATTCTTCTCTGCCTACACCCTCACAAAAGTTCTTCCAAAATTTAAATTCCAGCGCACCTACCGAGAGAAAACGATCATCACGTGTTCTATACACTTCATAGGCAGCCTTTCCGCCATTCAATAGAAGTTCCCCGCGATCAGGCAAGGGCTCAGCACTTGCCCATCGATCCGGAAGAATGGTTTGCATCCATGATATAACTCCATCAAGCATCGAGATATCCACGAATTGACCTTCTCTGGATTTTTGAGCATCAATAATGGAGACCAGTACACCAACCGCAGCCATTAAGCCGCCCCCGCCTATATCCCCAATCTGAACAGATGGAATCATTGGCTTTTCACCAGACTGTCCTTGCAGATGCAAAAGGCCAGAATAACTGAGAAAATTCAAGTCATGTCCAGGTTCATCTGCCATGGGACCTGTTTGACCGTAACCTGTGATCGCACAATAAATGAGTTTTGGGTTCTGTTTTTTCAGAACTTCATATCCAAGCCCCAAACGTTCCATCACACCCGGTCGGAAGGACTCTAACACTACATCTGCTGTTTTTACCAATTCTAAAAATACTTCCTGGTCTTCTTTTTCCTTAAGGTTCAGTGTGATGCTCCGTTTATTTCGATTCAGAGAGAGAAACAGGGCACTCTGATCCCCTACTTTCGGAGAACTCCAGCGGGCATAATCACCAACTTCAGGATGCTCCACCTTGATCACATCCGCACCAAAATCAGCGAGCAGCAACGAACAATATGGTCCTGGCAGTAATCTTGTCAGATCTAAGACCCGAATTCCTTCAAGAGGCAAAGACAAACGATACAACTCCTTTCAACAGTGCTAATTAATTTGTTCTTGCTTTCAAAAACAATACTAACAATTTTCAGATTATTTGACAATACATTTAATTTTTAAACACGCATTCAAAAATTAACTTCACCTTGATTAATCAGAATTTTTCCTCTACGATTTAAACATCTGTTAAAAAATGATACATATAGAAAAGACGCACAGATTCAAGGGGGAACAAAAGTTGTCATTTAGAGAAAAAAAAGCAGCGAAGAAAAAAGAGGAAATTTTAAGGTCGGCAGCCTCTGTGCTTGACGCCAAAGGATTTCACCGCACAACAATGGAAGATATAGCCTCAAATCTACTGATGACTAAGGGTTCGATGTATTATTATTTCAAAAATAAAGATGATCTTCTTTATCAGTGCCATCAAATGATTATGAAGATAAGCATTGAAAGAATTGAAGAAGCTGTTCATAGTCCTTTGACCCCTACCGAGAAATTAAAAAAAGCAGTGAAGGCGCACGTGATCCTTTCTACCAGCGAAAAATCCATGTTCATGATGATGGACAAACCCAACCAGAATTTCTCAGGCGACCACCTCGATCACGCGCTAAAGCAAAGAAAAGAATATGCAAACTATTTTGATGTGATCATCAACCAAGGGATTGAAAAAGGGGAATTCGATCCAAGTATAGAAATCCGGACCGTTCGATTCATTATCTTAGGTTCGTTAAACTGGATCATGCAGTGGTATCGCGAAGATGGTCCACAGAGCGGTGAGCAAATTGCCGAATCTTTCGCCGCTCATTTAGTGCGGATTGTGGAAAAGAGGTAATTCTTTTTCTGCTCCTCTATGGGGATGATTCATATACCGGACGGTCGTTCAACAGGAATAGACTCTATCTTTAATGGCCATGGGGTTTTCCTTAAATGTTTGCCCATGATTACTCCCATTCACCAATACCATTAACTTGCTTTTAGGGTAAGAACGTATTAAAATTGCCTGTATGAAATTACCTTATCATCCACCAATAGAAAGTATTCATTTCACAAAAGTCCTTCATGCATTAAGTGAACCCAATAGAGTGAAAATCATCCGGTGCTTAGACGAGAGTTATGAAAATAATTGCACCGCGTATTCTCTGAAATTGATGTTGCCGAAATCGACGGTCTCTCATCATATAAAAGTACTTCGAGAAGCCGGATTGATCCAGGCCAGAATTGACGGAAAGGAGCACATCTACTCTCTCAGAAGAGAAGAAATCGAAAAGAAGTTCCCTGGTTTATTGCAAACGGTAACGCAAATAAACGAAGAGGATATTTAATCCTGTAAGAGCCATTTCTCATTGGCTCTTTTTTTATTGTCATTTTTAGATAATCAAAAAAAAAAAGTGAACCTAATGATTGCATTCAAAATAAAACGGTGATAATATTTTTATCAGTTCGATGGTTTTCGAACTATAAAACTATTAGGAGGATCTATCATGAAAAATATATTAGTTATTAACGGGCACGAGTATTGGTCATTTGCACCAGGAAGGTTGAACAAAACAATGTTCGAAGAAATTGTCAGCCGTTTGGAGGGCTCCTACAACATCAAAACCACCATTGTTCAGGATGGATACGATGTGAAAGAAGAACAGGAAAAATTCATGTGGGCGGACACAATCATTTTCCAAACACCCATCAATTGGTTCAGCTTACCTGGGGCTTTTAAATCCTATATCGATGCAGTATATGAACCAGGTGTCTTCTTCGGCGGCGGTGGTGAATATGGACACGGCGGTCTAATCGAAGGAAAATACATGTTCTCAACGACATGGAACGCTCCGGAGTATGCGTTTAATGACTCGGATAAATTCTTTAAAGGGCAGGATATCGAAGGCGCTCTCGATCACCTTCACAATATGAACAAATACGTAGGTCTTGAACCACTAAAAAGTTTTGGAGCTCACGATGTTATGAAAAACCCGGATATCGATAAATATCTAACTGAACTCCGCCAACACTTAAAAGAAGTATTTAACGTTTAAGTCATATAAATAAACAGGTTTGAGACTAGAATTTAAATTTTTGAGGTGAATAGCATGTTGGTCGACGAATTAGAGAAGGTGAGAAAGCGTTTCTTCTCGAACGCCCCTGAACAAGTGAAGAAGAATGTCACTCAATCGACAAACGAATTGATTGAGTCCGGTATAGCCACAGGCTTAGCGGCGGGTGACAAAGCTCCTGATTTCACATTAAAGAATGCAAAAGGTGAAAAAATCACGTTGTCAGAGGAATTGAAGAAAGGCCGTGTGGTTTTGAGTTTCTATCGGGGCGGTTGGTGTCCTTACTGTAACCTTGAATTAAAAGCGTATGAACAAATCATCGATGAAATAGAATCGGAAGGTGCGCAACTCATGGCCATCTCCCCTCAAAATCCAGATGAATCATTAACGACACAAGAGAAAAACAACCTCTCTTATCCCGTATTAAGTGATTCCACACTGGAAGTGATCAAGAGTTACAATTTGTTATTCGAGCTGCCCGATTATCTTATCACCACCTATAAAGATGATTTTAATATCGACTTACAGCAATTTCATGATGACCACCAAAACCCATGGAAACTGCCTGTAGCGGGAACGCTTGTGATTGACCAGGATCGAACAATCCTAAAATCAAGTGCCAATGCTGATTATATGTACCGAACTGAACCTAAAGATATCCTCATGTATCTAAAAAGTGCAAAATAACAATTCAAACAAGAAAAGGGTAAGAAAATCTCTTACCCTTTTCTTGTTTTCTATGAATGATTAGAAGGAGCATACCCATGAACAAATTCTTATTTGGATTTCTCGTGATCGTTACAACTGCTTTGATGGGCTCTTCTTTCGCCGTTGGAAAAATCGGCATCACATATATTTCTCCATTGTTACTAAACGCATTCAGGTTCATCATCGCAGGTATAATCATGGCAATTGCTGTCCTTTACATAAAAAAACCTCACCCTCAATCTATGAAAGACTGGTTCATCATTTTACTGATCGGTCTCTTTCAAACCACAGGGGTCATGGGGTTCATCTTTGTCAGCCTGCGCACCATACCAGCTAGCGAGTCTTCTATTCTAGCTTTTATGAATCCGTTACTTGTGGTCGTATTTAGTTCGATTTTCCTGAGAATACGCTATAAAAGAAGACAATGGATAGGAGTATGTTTGGGATTTGTGGGTGTATTTTTCACCCTTGGTGGTCAAGTTAATGTACAAGTTGGTACCATACTAAGTTTATTAGCCGCCGTCTCCTGGGCGATAGCAACCTTACTTATTAATACCTTCGGAAAGAGGTTGAATGTGTGGGTTTTGACTGGTTATCAGATGTTGTTTGGCGGCCTTTTCTTACTGTTATTCAGTTTCTTGTTCGAAGATCAGAGGCTTGTCATCACAGCTGAATCTGTGGGTATTACTTTATGGTTATCGATCATGGCTTCTGTCGTGCAATTTACCATTTGGTTTTATCTCCTCCAAAAAGGAGATCCCGGCAAGACTAGCGCCTTCTTATTTTTGGCGCCATTCTTTGGTGTCCTGTTTGGCTGGTTATTGTTAGGTGAGAAGTTGCATGTGTACACGGTTATAGGAGGTATTCTCATTATTATTGGTATTTTCTTAGTTAATTGGACCAGGAAAAAGCCCGCAGCTGGTATGGATGATGCTGTTATGAATGCTTAGTATTCAGGAGCAAGAGTGGGTGGAATTTAGGAATGATTTTCTGAACTCACAAACTGGAATCATGTGAACGAAACAACAGGGCGCTTACTCCAATGGAGTAAGCGCCCCTGTCTTTTTTAGAAAAGCGTCAAACTTTGCCCCTTACTCCCCTTTCTCGTCCTTTTTCTTCAATGTAAATTTCATGCCGGCCTCACCAGAAAAATCTACAAACAGCTTGGTCGCTCCTCCAGAATCAATAGCCCCTGCGATGTGTAATTCAATCGTATCCAGCTCAAACCCATGAAAAGAATTAATCAGTTCCGTCAGTTCATCCGGGAAAAATTCTAAATACTTTTCGCTGGATGTATTCGAGATCGATGCCTCTTTTTGCTGATCAGGCAGCATAAACGTGATCTTTTTTTCTTCACTCATCCGTACACCTCCGATTTTCCTCATGACCTTCATTCTTACCACACTGCGTTACGGTTTGAGATTATCTCGCGTTACTTGTATGTCGATTCATTACATCTTCTCGTGGGCGCATTCCTCACATATAAAGGTCCCCTCATTTCTTAAATAGGCCTTTATTTCTGTAAAACCTTTTCTCTTAGGGTAGCGCATCTTCACAAAAACCACTTCATCTTCTTTTATTTCTTTTTCGCAAAACGTGCATTGAGGTTTCTCCCAGATCATAACCATATATCCTCCTCTTACAATACTTTCTATAATCTACACGAAAATCCTTTATAAAAAGTTACTGACTCATCACAAAGAACCCCAGGCAACGATCTTTTGCCTGGGGTCACTTAATAGTAAGCTGTACTAACCAAACGTGTACCCATCAAATACCTTCAGACCTTCGTCATTTAATACTTGTTCTACGACTATAGGCTTGAGTGGGCTTTTAGCAAATACCTCTTTACAGGAAATCATAATGTTGTCCCCTGCGATCTCTGCTAATTGATTGTGGGTGACACTGTATACCATTTTACCAAGATTCGACCAAACCATAGCACCAGAACACATCACACATGGCTCACAGCTTGTGTACAAGGTGTATTCATTCAAATCAAACAGCTGGTTCTCTGAACAAAAATCCCTGATCAGCCCTATTTCTGCATGATAGGTAGGGTCTGAGTGAGTATGTACTTTGTTCTCAGCAACCTTGACAATATCATTGTCTTTTACCAATATCGCGCCAAACGGTTCGTTTCCTTCTGCTCTTGACTTTGAAGCTTGTTCGATCGCTATTTTCATGAAATATTCATCGTTGTGCGTCATAGAAGTCCTCCACTTCCTGTTGAATTCTTCTTCATTATAAGAGATCCCCTTCTCCCTTTCCACCTGGTTTCCACGAGCACAGAACATACGAATCCCTATTACTATCAGAATTTCTCCTGTATGTTTACTACTCAAAAACAAGATACATTTTGCTTAAGAGAATTTGCATGATCCTCTGAACATAGAATGGGAGAAGATGAACGCATTTTGAGAAAAAGAGGTGTGACAATGGATCATTTCAAAGGAACGCCCTCTCTTTGTCATGCATTTGCATCAATGATTGGCGGCTACACCATCCTGCCCATTACACCACAATCCCCCTTCTGCACCGTTGGTCTAGCCCAATGTATTGAAGTAAATATGTTAGGGAGATCGGCAGCTGATTCCACCATGGTAACGGATGCTTATTTTGACTTTGGAAATTTCGATGCGCTAGGAAAAGCGCTGATCATCGGACGGATCCCTGTTGAGGAGCGGAACATTGCACCTGTCACTGACATTCTGGTAAGGCAGAGGATTGTACACCATGTTGTCCATGGTTTTTCCTATAGTGAACCAAATCTTCCTATTGTTTATGTAGTCAGTATTGAAAACCCAATCGTTTTTGCCTATCGAATGTTACCTGTTTTGAATATATTGCCCGTTGGATCCGTTCATCGGTTTAATAAGCCTTCTGCTGTAAATATAAAAAATACATGCAAGCAGACGAGCGACATTTTGGGAGGTTTTTTAATTCCCTCCCCTCCTCAACAGTCTTTCTGTAGTATCGCAGTTCCTCAACACCATCGATTAAAGATATTAGGAAGGTGTGCCACCCAGTCTCCGACAGTGACAGATGGAATCTTTAGTTTTGTCAGTATGGACTCCCAAGGGTACGCTCTCAATATTGGGCGCATCCCTGTTCCCTTTAAAAATGCGGATGTTGTCATGGCGGAATTAACTCATTTCGGGATCTCTTGTCATTTAGTTAACGGATTTCTTTGCAGTACACCTATGCTCCCTTATGTTTATGTTCAACAAATTGAGAAGCCTGTTATATTTGCTAAGAAAATTCGTCACGTCCTTTATGGGGGATAAATCATCTCCCAGAAATGAAATGAATTATAGGGATGTGATATCGTAACGGATTCCATAAAAAAACATGCCCGTTTCGAGAAGGCTAGAATACAAGACAACCTCATAATTAAAGGTTATGACTCTCTGTCTCAATGGGTCCATTTCAACTCACTTACAAAATTAAAAACAGCCTCCTTAAAAAGAAGGCTGTCCAATTACCATTACAACTCGGAACGAACAGGCGGACCATATTCTTTTAGTGTACCATTTTCTAATTCATCGACATGGTTGTAAAGGATGTCATCAATTTCACGGAGCTCATCGTTTGTCAGTTGAAATTCATCGGTTTCGTTTACACCATCCAGTTGCGAAGGTTTGCGTGCCCCCCATAAAGCAACATCCGCGCCTGGTTTATGGTCGAGCAGCCAGCGGATCGATAGCTGGATAATGTTACGATCTCGTTTTCCAGCAAAACGTTGAAGTTCCTCCACGGCGTCAATAAGACTTGGGAAACGGTCCCCTTGGAACAGTTCGATATTGCTCCTGAGGTCATCATCCGGGAATGAGGCATCTTTGGAATACTTTCCTGTCAGCATGCCGTGTGCAAGGGATCCCCATGACAACGTGGCGATCTCGTGGTTTTGACAGTATTCAAACCACTCGATTAAGTATCGCTGCAGCATATTCAAATGCATCTGTGACGTATGAATCGGCGCGTATTTCTGCCACTCATCCATTTGCTCAGGGCTGAAATTACTTACGCCAATCGCACGGATTTTTCCATCTTCATAAAACTCTTTCATCTTCTTCGCTGTCTTTTCAATGGATTCATCGGTATCCGGCCAATGGATTTGATATAAGTCAATATAGTCCGTTTGCAGACGATCAAGACTCGCCTGCAATTCTTCCTCCAAATGAGAAGGTCTGCTATCCCGGTAGTTTCCATCATCCGTGAAATCGATCCCTGCTTTCGTTGCCAGAACTAGATCCTCTCGTTTTACTTCCGATTGAACGATCGCTCTGCCAATCAATTCTTCCGATAACCCCTGCCCATAGGCGGGCGCGGTATCAATGGTAGTCACCCCTTTTTTTATTGCTGTTTTTATCGTTTCAATCGATTGCTCTTCATCTGTACCGCCCCACCCGGTACCACCAATGGCCCAAGTACCCAGGGCAATGCGTGTAGCTTCGACGTCACTGCGTCCTAATTTTATTTTTTCCATGAAAAGTCCCTCCTTATCATCGTCTATTATCCTTTATGGAAAACAACGAAACTTTTGAATCGTCCCATCTCTTTAAAAGCATCTTTCCTGTTTTCTAAGCTTCATAAAATAAAAAACAGACGCCCTGAAATAGGACGCCTGTTCTAACTTTAATATAGTTTTTGCAGTGCTTCTTTATTAAAGGCTAACAGATCATCTGCTCTACCTTCATGGACTTTCTTCACCCATTCAGGATCCATCAATAATGAGCGGCCGATAGCCACAAGGTCGAACTCCTCACGATCCAGTTTCTCCATTAAACCGTCAAGACTTGTTGTACCTGCACCTGAGAAGTCCGTGAAGACACCATCAAGACCGACAGAACCCACGGAAATAACGGGCTTACCAGAGAGCTTTTTCGTCCAGCCGGCAAGGTTTAAATCGGAACCTTCAAATTCAGGCTCCCAGAACCTGCGGGTCGAGCAGTGGAACAGATCCACGCCTGCTTCTACAAGTGGCTGTAAGAAACGTTCCAGTTCATCAGGTGTGTGAACCAATTTCGCCTGGAAGTCATTCATCTTCCACTGGGAGAAACGGAAAATAATTGGGAAATCTTCTCCGACTTCACGACGGCATGCTTCTACGATCTCTACGGCAAACTGTGTGCGCTCAACGAAATCGCCGCCATAACGGTCGGTACGCTTATTGGTGTTTTCCCAGAAGAACTGGTCGATCAAGTACCCATGAGCCCCGTGAATTTCAATCGCATCAAAGCCAAGGCGCTTGGCATCGGCGGCTGCTTTGGCATAGGATTCCACCAATGCCTCTACTTCTTCTGTCGTTAATGGTTCGGTCACTTGCTCCCCATCCAGGCTCAGACCTGATGGACCTACAGGCATGGCCTCTTCATTCGGAAGGTCGCCTTTGCTGCGAGTCATTCCTACGTGCCACAGCTGCGGAGCAATCTTACCGCCGGCCTCATGTACTTGTTTCACCACATCGGCCCAGCCATCCAGTGCCTTTTCTCCGTGAAACACAGGAATATTCGCACCAGAGACAGAAGCGGGATGGTCGATTCCTGTCCCTTCTGTAATAATCAACCCGACTTCATTTTCGGCACGTCTGCGGTAATACGCAGCCACTTCCTCATTAGGAATGTTGCCGGGAGAAAATCCACGTGTCATCGGGGCCATCACGGTCCGGTTCGGAAGATTTAATTTATCACTCGTAAATGTTTCGAATAAAGGTTTTGTTGTTGTTTGGTTTGTCATTGATCTGCCTCCTTTTGTAACGGTATTTTTCATTATTACAGATAAAAAATGAGAACGAAAGCAATCTGTTTCTACCCGGCACATTCATTCCTTCACACAGCGGGGCTAAATGAGAAGTCCTACTTTAATTGCAACGTTGGTCCTCATCGGCTCTGCACCCATGGACGATGACTATACTTTTGATTTCAAGTAAATACAAAAAGGAACCTCCGCATCGGAAGTTCCTTTTTCACTGTCCATCCATATCAATGGAATAAACCTGATTCTCTTGATTTTTTCATTAGTTTTCTTGATTTATCATGCAGTGGTCCCTTTAAGAAGATCCCAATGGCAAGGAATAGCCCGGCAAACGCAGATAAGCGTATCACGTCTGTTTTAACGCGCGCCTCAACGATGCCTCCAACCGCTTCCCTCAATAAGTCGACCGCGTAGGAGAACGGCAGGAATGGATGAATGTTCTGGAAGAATTCCGGAAGTAAAGCGACCGGATACGTCCCCCCTGAACCGGCAATCTGCAGGACAAGAAAGACAATCGCGCCTGCTTTCCCGACATCCCCAAGAACGGATACAAGTGTAAACACAATGGTCATGAAAACAAAACTAATCCCAAGGCCAAACAGCACAAAATAAAGGGATTCGGCGATTCCAATCTTTAATAAGAACAGATTACCTAAAGTGACAACCAAGGTCTGCAGGAAACCAATACTTACAAAAGTCGCCAGTTTACCGAGATACTGTTCGTAGGATCGGTACTCCGACGTATGGACGGGTTCCGTTGATAAAAGGGAAACCAGTAGAAGCGCCCCTACCCACATCGCAAGGACCGTGTAAAACGGCGTCATCCCTGTTCCGTAATTTTCAATCGGAAACAGTGTATTTTTACTTAGACTCACCGGCTCCTCAAAAAAGCTTTGCTCTGCTTCAGGATCATTTTTCAGAAGCTCAATGATTTCATTTATATCTGTTTCTCCCTGGATATCCCGAATACGGTCAGCCATTTGATTGACTTTCTCGTTCACATACGGATATTCATTTAACATATATTCAAGAATATCCTGCCCTTCCGCCAGATTACTTTCTGTACTTCCGAGGATCTGCGAGATCTGTGGAATCGTAGATTGAGCCTCCGTCAGAATACTTCGGGCATCGGCAAGCGTCTGCTGAGCCTGATTGATTTCTTCGAGGACTCTTGGCTCAATATTTTCATTGTACTCTGTCAGAAAAGCATCGATTCGATCAGCTGTTTCGCCGGATTTCTCTTCCAGTGTCGTCAGTGTTTGATCAATCTCTGTCTGACTATTCTTAAGTTGTTCTTCAAGCTGGCCTGCATCATTCTGAACATTCTGCAATCCTTCACGAATGCGCTTGACCTCTTTTAACGCTTGATTCACCGTTTCCGGAGACACTTCAGAACCAGTCTGCTGATTCTGATTCTCTTCTCCGTTTTCAGGATTCTCTTCACTATTCTGCTCTTCCTGCTGTTGCTGCTCCTGAATCTGCTTCAACAAGTTTTCCACTGTATTCAGCTGCTCCAGCGCCTCGACCGTCCGTTGGTTAATTCCATCTTTCAATTGCGTGACGCCTTCTAAATCAAGATCCACAGATTGAACATCTAGAATGAAGCTGTTGACATCTTCTGCCGTCTGCTGAGCTTTTTTCAAGTCAGCTTCCACTTGAGGCGCTAGCTCATTTAACCGCTGTTCTGCGTCATTTAAGAAGCTTGTGGTCTCATCAATGGTGCCAAGGCTCTCACGGGTCACTTGATCTGCCCGGGGGAGAAGTCCCTGCACATCGTTAATGATCGAAGCCGCATTTTCTGAATCATCATAAGCTCCGGAAATCAGACCATAAATTTCAGGGAGATTTTCCTCAAGCTTAAAGACATATTCTTCAAAACGTTTAATATCAGGGAGATCTTTTTCAAGTTCCAGACCAAGGTCGTTAAACAATTCTGCGACTGTGCCATTCACTTCTGAAACAAACGCATTGGTAATCTGATCTACAATGACGCTGGCACCCTTTTCTGTGATCTTAGGTGCAATAGCATTGATTTTTTCATTGACATAGTACTCGACTTTGGATTTTTCCGGCTGATCACTGACCACTGTCCCAAGTTTCTCCGAAAAGGTATCCGGAATGACGATGACGGCGTAATAATCCCCGTACTCGACTTTGTCCATAGCCGTGTCCCGATCGGTAAACTGCCAGTCAAAGCTGTCATTATCTTTTAATTCTTCTACTAAATCTTTCCCTACATCAATTTCCGTATCTCTGACGGTTGCCCCTTCATCTTCATTGACGACCGCAACAGGCAGCTGATCGGTCTGACTATAGGGATCCCATGAAGCCTTAATATTAAACCAGGCATATAAGGAAGGCAGAACAATCAATCCGCCAATCAAAATCATAGCCACCCAGTTTGTTGAAATACTCTTCCAATCTCTTGCGAAAATTTTCCATATCTGTTTCATACATGTTGCTCCTGTAAATAAAATAATCAGGGCTGATGCATGAAACGGTTGATCATGATCCTCCTTAGGGGCTACCCTGAGAGAATTTCATGATATCCTCCTGTTCATGCATCAACCAGGAAATGAAATCTATTAAGAACCGGCCCAGACATCTTTCGCCAGACGTCCAGACTGTTCTAATTCTTCTAACCACGAAACAGCTTCCTGCTCACTGACTTCATTGAGATCACGGTAACACTCCACCAGTGTATGCGTGACTTCAGGAGCCATTTTGCTGCCATCCCCACAAATATAGAGACGGCCTCCCTGATCTAATAGAGAAAGGATCGCTTCCGCATTTTTCTTCATCACATGCTGGACGTAAACCTTTTCTCCATCCGTTTGTCTTGAAAAAGCGGTATGCAGGTCGATCAATCCGAGGCGTTCTGCTTCTTTCAATTCTCCCTCGTACAAAAAGTCCTGTTCCGGATGACGGCATCCGAAATAAAGGTGCGCTTCGCCGAGCGTCACTCCATCCTGATGCATCGCCTTACGAGCCTGGATGAAGCCTCGGAAGGGAGCGA
This sequence comes from Halobacillus sp. GSS1, assembly GCF_017307035.1. Taxonomy (NCBI): domain Bacteria; kingdom Bacillati; phylum Bacillota; class Bacilli; order Caryophanales; family Bacillaceae; genus Halobacillus; species Halobacillus sp. GSS1. The sequence continues at coordinate 287,075 of NZ_JAFLHE010000002.1, read as the reverse complement.
TTCCAGTTCCCGGACCAACAAGAATCATCGGTGTTTCAGGATCTTCCGGCAGTTGGAAGTCTGATTGAGGGGTACGTACGAAACAGGCGATTTTATCTCCGGCTTCCCGTGATGCCAAATAGTTCGAAGCCACGCCTTCATACTGGCCTGTCCCGCTCCAGGCCTCTCCCCTGACAACACTGACCGTGACACTCGGTTGATGAGCCTCAACTCGCGGGGAACTGGAAATCGAATAATAACGCACTTTCAAAGCTGGAAGCAGGGAAATGAATTGCTCAAATTCCATCTCACAGGATGGATAGGCTTCTAACAGCTCGAGCATCGTTTGACGTTTTTTTAGAATCTCGGTCTTATAGGTTTCATCCTCAACGAGCTGCTCCAGCTCGATTTTGTGAGGCGGGCAAGGGTTGCTCGCTGCAAGCGCACGGATCTGCGTCCTTGTTGCAGGCTCCTGTAGTTCCACGTAGGACGACAACAACTGCAGAAGTTGAACGGGTTGTCCTGTAGGCAGATGGGAGGCGCGGCCTGTGCCTTCGCTCAAGATCACATGCTCTTCTCCTTTGAGTCCGAACCGGTCGAGCACACGGTTTACCATGGCCGGCGTATTTTCCGGTACGACACCCAAGTGATCCCCTTCCTGGAAAGTCATCCCTGCAGGAAGTTCCACCTCCACGTGACGGGTGCTGCGTTCGGCATCCTTCAACAGTTCCTCGTTTTCAAGGACAACGGCAGTGAAGGCATCATAGGTGCGCGCCACAGGTGTGTAGCTCGTTCCGCTGACGAATTCCATGGAAACGGGACTCGAGGCATCCTGTCCTTCTTCCAAGTCCAGGCTGAAATGGTCAGCTAAGGCCGGCCAAAGCTTCTCTTCCCATTTTTCCAGATCGCCATCAAAATCTTCGTTGGCATCTCCTTCTCCCCGCTCAAGCAGACGGAAGGCTCCTTTCGCATCGAGTTCATCATCGATCGTTGAAGGAACCCGTTGATACGTGCTCGCCCAGTTCCGGTCTCCGCATCCGAAAACGGCGTAGGTTACCCCATCGAGGTCTGCTTCCTCAGCTGAAGTCAGCCACTGGACAAACGAAGTCGCATTGTCTGGCGGGTGGCCGTTATAGGAAGCGGAAACGATCAATGTCGCTCCTTCTTTCGGAAGATTTCCTGTCCATTCATCAAGCGGAGCCGTCGTTACAGCAAACCCTTGATGACGGGCCGTTTCCGCAAGCTCGCGGGCCACGCCTTCGGCGGTTCCCATATTCGATCCGAACAGGACAAGGAATGGCGTACCATGAGACTCACGTGCAGGCATGTCTTTGGTTTCACTCTTTTCATCCGCCTCTGGTGTTTGGAACCCGGTGAATGCTCTTCTGGATTTCACTTTCATCGTCAGACCATCCGGTTTGAACGTCAACGTTTCTTTGATGTCCAATTGATAATCCGTATGATCTTCAAGATCGAAATGCTGTAAAATCATGCCGAGAACGAGAGTCGCTTCATGAAGGGCGAACTGCTGTCCGATACACGCACGCTGACCATTACCAAAAGGCTTGTACGCGTGATGAGGAATGCTTGCTGGATTTTCAAATCGTTCCGGGTTGAATTCCTCAGCATCCTCTCCCCAAACCGTGGTATCACGATGAAGCTCCGGGATGAGCAGCGTGAACGTGTCTCCTTCTTCCACCTCATATTCGCCATCAAGGGTTGTCTTATCTTTGGCATAAACAGAAAATGCTGGGGCGGTCGGCCATAGACGTAACGCTTCGTTTAATATCATCCGCACATATTTCAGCTGTTTCACCTGTTTAAAGGAAGGGGTATCATCACCTAGCACTTCATCTACTTCCTGATAAGCTTTCTGTAACTTGTCTGGATGTTTCAATAGATAATACATGGCAAAGGAAAGCAGTCCGCTCGTCGTTTCGTGTCCAGCGATGAGGAAGGTGATAATTTGGAAGCGGATATTCTTATCATCCAGGGCTTCACCTGTTTCTGGATCTTTCCCTTTCAGCATGTGCCCAAGCAGATCGTCCTCCCCCTGATCTCCTGCCTGTTTTCGTTCTTCAATGAGTTGATCAACAAGATTGAACATGTAATCGATATCTTCTCTGAACTGTCGCTTGGATCGGACCATCAGCTTATCCTGAATGCCCAGGCGCTGCGTCTGACTCATGGATTCATCCAGGGCACGCACCATTTTTTCAATGAAAGGATGCGCATCTTCCCGATAGAAACTGTTGAATCGATAATTGAACCCGCACAATCCGATCGTATCAAGCGTCAGACGGGTCATGTCATCGGGAACGTCCACTTCTTCATTGGGGTTGAGTCTCGCCCACTTTTGAACCAGCTGGGAAGCGAGGTCGATCATTTTGTCATGGTAGCCTTTCATCGCCTGCTGACTGAAACTCGGCAGCAGAATATTATGAGCTTTCTTCCAATTCGGCTCATCTGTTCCACTCGTGAACAAACCGTCTCCGCCAAAAGCACGCACCTTTTGGAGAGCAGGGCCTACCTTTTTATCAAAACGGGTCTCGTCACAGATCTCAGCAGCAAAACGGGCACTCGAAATAAACGTACTGGTCCGTCCCGGAAATTGGATTTGAAAGATCGGGCCGAGTTCACGGGCATGCTTCATGAACGACTGTACGGGTTTTTCCTTATCAATACTCGGCAAATTCCCGAGCGGTCCATAAGACTTAGGTTGCGGAAGATTTTCTGTATGATTCATGGTTAACCACCTCTTTGATCATAATTGTAGATACCGGAATGAATATTCATTCCGTTTATTGTAAAGGAGACACTGTCTCCTTACTCATGATGACGCACAGCATCCCAGCAACTTTCTTCGACACCGGCTAACAATTGATCCGTCGCTTCGATCTCACCTGCACGAATCAATTTGAACAGCTCAAGAAACCCTCCGAAGATGATAGCAATCAACGCTTTTGACGGCAGATCCCTGATGATTTCTTTTTCTTTCCCTTCATCAAGGAATTCCTGGAGAATCATCAACAAATGGTTGAACTGGTTCTTGCTTGTTTCATCAAGAAAGTAGGCCGCGTTATGAGTTTTAATGAAATAAAGCGCATGCTCATGTTCATTTGTAAAACGCACCATCCCTTGAAACAAATGATGAAATTGATCACGGATTCCTGCACCCTTGGGATATCCTTCTTCAAGGGTCTCTGTGAACAAGCCTGTGTAATATTGAAACAATGTATTGACTAGAACTTCTTTGTTCTCAAAATAGCGGTAGATCGTACCCGCTCCTACTTTTGCATCGCTCGCAATCATCGGGATCGTCGTTGCATCGAAACCGCGTTCGGCGAATAGTGACAGCGCACTATGGAAGATATGATCTCTTTTATTTGTGGATGTCGGCATATAAACATCCTCCCTCCTATGCGGAATGAACATTCATTCCTATCTATTTTAGTATATATTATCTTTCCCTTCAATCAATCGAATGACTCATCATTTAAATTTTTAGAATTCCTTTACTTCATAACTTATAAAAACGGTGCCAGCTCCCGCTCTTTACTGTTGTAAAAGAGCTTAGCGCTGACACCACTTTTGAATGATCATTAGGTTTGGGCATGCTGTTTTTTCGTCGTCAATGTGAAAAAGATCACCGCACCAATCGAAGCGGTCGTAAACAGGATTGCTCCCATCGGTACAGCTGTCGTCTCATCAAGGCCGACAAGGGGGGAAACGGTCGCGCCAAATAACAAGGGCAGCATCCCGAGCACCGCACTGGCACTCCCGGCCCGGTGCCCCTGATGTTCCATCGCCAAGGTGAACGTACTTGTCAGCACCATCCCCATCGCCGTCATGTAGATGAAAATCGGTACGACAATCGAATACAACGGTCCTTCAATGATGGTCATCGCTAAAAGAAAACCGGTGGCACTGACGGCAACAATGACAGCGGTCCGGAGCAGACTTCTTTCATGGAAAATCCCACCGAGGCGCCCGACTAGAAAGCTTCCGGTAATGATTGCGAGTCCGTTAATTCCGAACAGGACACTAAAGGCCTGAGGGGATACGTCGTAGATGCCCTGGTAAACGAACGGCGTTCCGGATACATAAGCGAAACTCCCGCCATGGACAAAACCGATCGTCAGGGCGTAGCCGATGAACGAGCGGTCTTTCAACAGGCGTCCGATCGTCAGGATTGATTCTTTCACAGAACTCGGGATTCGTTTTTCCACCGGAAGGGTTTCCGGTAATTTTCCCGCGACAGTCAGAACAATCGCAATACCTACGATACTTAAAAAGAAAAAGATCGTCTCCCAGGTGGCGAATGGTAAAAGTAAAATCGCTCCCCCTGTCATCGGTGCGATCATCGGAGCCGTCGCATTGATCACCATGAGTAAGGCGAAGAATTTCGTCAACTCTCTCCCTGAAAATACGTCACGCACGACAGCCCTTGAAAGCACGACGCCGGCAGAAGCTGTGAACCCCTGGATGAAACGGGCGATCACGAGCACCAGGATATTCGGCGCAAGCGCACAAAGGAAGGACGCCAGTGCGAAAAGGGAAAGGAAAACGATGAGCGGTTTCTTCCTCCCCTGAGAATCACTGACGGGACCCACGACAATTTGACCGACGGCAAGTCCGATCAGACAGGTCGTCAAACTGAGCTGAACAAGAGAGGCACTTGTCTCTAAATCGGAGGCGATCCCCGGGAAGCTCGGCAGATACATATCAATGTTCAATGGCCCTAGAATCCCGAGCATGCCAAGAAGAAACGCAAGCCCTATTCTCTCTTTGCCTTTTGGATTATGTAACATAAGAAACACCTTCTTCTATTCAATCTAAAATCTATAACTCCTTGAATCATGTCCCTAAGATCTTCAAGCTGTTAAACATTGATTTTATCTTCATTTCTCGCGGAAGTCTATGCATAAGCACAGAAAAACCGTCCCATAAAACATTTATGGAACGGTGTGGTCTCATTTGTGTTCTTGATAATACTCATGAACTAGCTGCTCCATCACCCTGTTGGTGCGGAGCGCGGTTTTCCCTGTGCTAGGACACGTCCCTTCTCCAAGCAGCTCATCCACAATCGTTTGGATATGGTGCTGTTGAATATGTTTCGGACGCTCGATATAAAAAGACTCCTCCCCTTTATCGGTGACCAGGACCACCGGTTTGTCATCGAAGGTGGAAAACTGGATCTCTCCTTTTGTTCCGACGATACGGTTATCATCCTCATTTTTATAAGAAGAGAAATTCCATACGCCTGTTCCCACCGCTCCGCTTTCAAATTGCCATACACCACTGACGGTGTCTTCGGCGGGATAGGAATCAGCAAGGTTGAGCCCAAATCCTCTCACATCTTTCAAAGGTCCAAGCAGATAATCGAAGAGATCCAACGTATGGGAACCAACGTCGTAAAATAATCCGGCGCCACTCTTTTCAGGAATGACTCTCCACGGCCAATCTCCATTCTCATCCTTCGCGACGATCTGCTGGGTCTGCTGCATAGACGCGAAGCGTACATCCCCAATTGCGCCTTCATCAATCAGTTCTTTCACTTTCAAAAATCTCGGCAGTGACCTTCGATAATAGGCTACAAATAAAGGTACACCATGCTCTTCACATGCACGAACCATTTCTTCACATTCTTCCAAACTGTTGGCCATCGGTTTTTCCACGTAGACAGGCTTTCCGGCTTTGGCTGCCATGATGGTGTATTCTTTATGAGAAGAAGGTGGTGTCGCAATATATACTGCGTCCACTTCGTCATCATGGATTAAATCTTCCGCCTGGTCATACCATTTAGGCACGCCGTGACGTTCCGCGTAGTCTTTCGCCTTCTCGCCATTCCTTCTCATCACCGCTTGAAGGGAACTTTGTTCAATCAGCTGAAAAGCAGGTCCGCTTTTCACTTCTGTGACGTCCCCGCATCCTACAATTCCCCATTTGATCGTTTTCACTGAAATTCCTCCCCGTCCTTCTTTTCGTAGAAGTCGATGTCTGACCCCTCGTCTGTTCCCACTTTAGCATAGGAAACGGCCTGTACCAAAAAATAGAAGTAGCATTCCGACTCATTCCGGGTGGTATATAAAAATAGAAAAAAACGACGACGAGGACTACCTTTCCCAATCACCCTCTTTCGATTTTTTTCGACATTTTACATAAAAAGCGTTTTCAAAATAGAAAAGTTGTACTACACTACTTGTATACAAGTATACAGAGTTGAACAAAACGAGGTGAATACATGAAGGATTCTAAAGAATTTTTGTATCCGTCCCAATGGTTATCGAAAGCATCCGCCGGGGAACGTGTCGCCTGCGAGCTCCGCATGCGGATTATCTCGGGCACGGTTGAAAGCGGTTCAATCCTGTCCGAGAATCAGCTGGCTTCCGAATTCTCCGTCAGCCGCTCTCCTGTGCGGGATGCATTGAAAGCCCTTGCTTCGGAAAATCTCATCCGATTGGAAAGGATGGGCGCACGGGTTCTCGATATCACAGAAAAAGAAATCCAGGAAATGTACGATGTCCGGTTGCTCATTGAGAGTTTCGTATTTGAACGGCTCGTCCATATGGAGACAGAAGAACTGGTCAAAGATCTCAGCAAGATTTTTGAAATGATGAAAATAGCGATCCAATATAAGGATGCCGATGAATTTTCCAAACAGGACCTGGAGTTTCACGATACGATTATCCGGTCGATCGGTCATTCTCATATACAGATGATTTGGAACAACTTGAAACCTACACTCGAAAGCCTCGTCCTCCTTTCTATGCGGTACAGGTTTGAAGAGATGTATGAGGATTTTGAACGAATCATAGAGAACCACGAATTATATATTGAAGCGATCCATAAGAAGGACCGCGACCTTATGGTCCAATCCCTGCACAAAAATTTCGATGATGTCGCCAAAGGACGCGTCGAAGAATTATGGATGGCACAGGAAACCTTTACTAAAGGAGTCGAAAAAGAAGATGACTAACTTCATGCTCGGTATCGACATCGGTACCACAAGTACAAAAGCCGTATTATTCAGTGAAAAAGGCGAGGTCATTCAAAAGGAAAGCCAGGGGTATCCCCTGCATACTCCGGATATCTCAACAGCCGAGCAGGATCCGGATGAAATTTTCCAGGCGGTTGTCACAGTCATGACCGCAATTATGGCTGATCATAAAGACAAGAACATTTCTTTCGTGTCCTTCAGTAGTGCGATGCACAGTCTGATCGCCGTAGACAAAGACGGCCATCCCCTGACCTCCTGTATCACCTGGGCAGATAACAGAAGTGAAGCATGGACACAAAAAATCAAAGACGAATGGAACGGTCATGAGATTTACAGACGTACAGGCACACCGATCCACCCTATGTCTCCGTTGAGTAAAGTCACATGGATGGTTCAGGAGCATCCTGAAATCGATTCCATAACCAGCAAGTACATCGGGATCAAAGAATACATTTTCCATAAATTCTTTAATGACTATGTTCTTGACCATTCGCTTGCTTCTGCTACTGGAATGATGAACCTGGAGAAACTGGACTGGGATGAAGAAGCGCTACAAGTCGCAGGGATCTCCCCTGATAAATTATCAAGGCTTGTGCCCACAACGGAAGCGTTTACTTCCTGCAACCGTTCCCTGGCAGCGAAAATCGGCATAGACCCGGAAACTCCTTTCATTATCGGTGCGAGCGATGGTGTTTTATCGAACCTCGGTGTAAACGCTATCGGTAAAGGAGAAGTCGCGATCACCATTGGGACGAGCGGTGCGATCCGGACGATAATCGATCAGCCCAAGACCGATGAAAAAGGAAGAATCTTTTGTTACGCCCTGACCGAAGATCAATGGGTCATCGGCGGACCTGTCAACAATGGCGGGATGATCCTGCGCTGGATCAGAGACGAATTCGCGGCAGCAGAAATTGAAACAGCGAAGCGCCTCGGCATAGACCCTTATGAAGTCCTGACAAAAATTGCTGATGGTGTGCGACCTGGAGCAGAAGGTTTGATTTTCCACCCTTATTTAGCCGGTGAACGGGCACCGCTTTGGAATCCGGATGTCCGCGGATCATTCTTTGGACTGACCATGTCTCATAAAAAAGAGCACATGATTCGTGCGGCCCTGGAAGGAATCATATACAACTTGTATACCGTCTATCTCGCCCTCGTCGAATGTATGGACACACCAGTAACCCGAATCCAGGCGACGGGAGGTTTCGCCCGTTCAGACGTATGGCGTCAGATGATGGCTGACATCTTCGAATCAGAAGTAGCTGTGCCGGAAAGCTATGAAAGCTCTTGTCTCGGGGCTTGTATTCTAGGACTCTATGCCACAGGAAAAGTAGAGTCGTTTGAAGTAGCTTCCGAGATGATCGGAAGTACCCATCAACACACACCAGTAGAGGAAGCCTCTCACGAATACCGTCAACTGCTGCCGATCTTCATCGATTTATCCAGAAGACTGAGCAGTGATTATACAAGGATTGCCGAATACCAAAGACGTTTAATTCACAAGTAAAACACACAACATGGAGGGATCATCATGCCATTAGTAATGGTTGCTATAGGAATCGTCGCCCTGCTGATCTTGATTATGGGGCTGAAACTGAATACATTTGTTTCTTTGATTATTGTTTCATTTGGAGTAGCGATCCTGCTCGGAATGCCGCTTGAAGAGATTGTCGGAACGATTGAAACTGGATTAGGCGGGACGCTTGGACACCTGGCCCTGATCTTCGGACTTGGAGCGATGCTCGGTAAGCTGATTACCGATGCCGGCGGTGCGCAGCGTATTGCCATGACATTCGTCAACAAATTCGGTGAGAAGAACATTCAATGGGCGGTCGTTTCCGCTTCTTTCGTCATCGGAATTGCGTTGTTCTTTGAAGTAGGACTCGTCCTTCTTATCCCGATCGTTTTTGCAATTTCACGAGAATTGAAGGTTTCTATTCTTTATTTAGGAATCCCGATGGCGGCTGCTTTGTCTGTCACCCACGGATTTCTGCCACCACACCCGGGGCCAACGGTCATTGCCGGTGAATATGGCGCGGATCTCGGAGAAGTGCTGCTTTACGGAATCATCATCTCCATCCCGATCGTTATCGTAGCGGGACCGATTTTCACGAAGATGGCTCAAAAACTTGTACCTGATTCGTTTACAAAACAGGGGGATATCACTTCCTTAGGCGAACAAAAGAACTTCGACCTTGAAGATACACCAAAATTCGGCATCAGTGTTTTCACAGCGATGCTTCCGGTTATCCTCATCGCTATTTCCACAATCATTACCTTGATCCAGGAAATGGCCGGCTTTGAAACAAACCTGTTCTTATCCATTATCAATCTTATCGGTAACGCCTCCACGGCTATGGTCATTTCCCTGCTTGTAGCGATGTACACCATGGGAATTGCCCGAAACATTCCAGTGAAAAACGTCATGGAATCCTGCTCGACAGCCATCTCCCAAATCGGGATGATGCTCTTGATCATCGGCGGTGGCGGTGCGTTTAAACAAGTATTGATCGACGGTGGTGTCGGCGATTACGTCGCTGAACTCTTTGAAGGGTCCACCATGTCTCCGATCGTACTCGCGTGGTTGATTGCCGCCATTCTTAGGATTTCTTTAGGCTCGGCTACAGTTGCAGCCTTGACGACTGTCGGACTAGTCATCCCACTATTAGGACAGACGGATGTCAACCTAGCGCTTATGGTACTTTCTACAGGAGCCGGCAGCTTAGTTGCCTCCCACGTCAACGACGCCGGGTTCTGGATGTTCAAAGAATACTTCGGACTTACAATGAAAGAAACATTCGCCACTTGGACACTGCTTGAAACAATCATCTCTGTCCTTGGCCTTGCCTTTACTCTATTACTGAGCCTGTTTGTATAAAAGGAAATCAAAAAAGACGGTCGAGACATTCTCGACCGTCTTTTCTATTAGAATCCTCCTCCTCTCCCCTTCTACCTCTATTCTTATGATGAGGTGACGAATGAGAGGAAAGCCTTCCACCCATATTCTATTAAACAGGCTATCATACAAGCACTCTTGCTAAATTCTCATAGAGTATCTATGTAAGGGACGTCTCCTGCACACATTCTTGTGATGAAGGAGGAAACATGATGAACTTCTTAAGAAACTTAGTCGCTGTGGTTATTGCTGTTTTGTTTTTGCTGGCACTTTTGGTTGCGGTTCTACTAGGATCAAGTGAGCAACGCCAGATTGTCATCTCATGTATTAATGAGATTCTTGGAACAATCAGCTAAAACATGATTTAGCTTAGAGGGCTGTGCATAAACATAGCCCTCTATATATATCTAAATAGAAAGGGGACATAATATGAAAAGGAAAAAACCGGAAGAGAAATACACGCCTTCATCTAGTGGTCTGGATTTAGACAGCCTTCTGAAACTAGCTTCAAACCTTAACAGTCAAGAATCATTGTTGAATCACCTTTCCCGGAACCCTTTAGCGGATGACTCCGATGATGTGGATCTATCCGGCATCATGAAAGACATCTGTGAAGCCGCTTCTCATACATTCAGTGGAATAGAAGAAAAGTTAAACGTTATGATTGAAGAACTGAAAAAATTGAACAACAACCTGGAATCCTTAAATACAAAGGTTGAACGATAATGAGGCGGGGGATGAACTCTAATCTCCTCTTTCCATATATAAAAGAAGCGCCTATCCTCCGCGGGGATGGGCGCTTCTTCTTCATTGCTTAGGAAACCTGCCGTTTAAGGGTAAAGCGGGGATTTCTCCCTTTTTTTCCGCTCGTCCACTATCAAATCCGCAATCAGAATATATCTTTCTGGTGCAGGGCAGATAAAATCGAAAGGGTTACAGGTGGATACAATCAATGTTGCCTTCGGTCTAGGAACGATAATCGTGTGGTCATCCTGATCGAAGATTCTCACCTTACGAACCTTGTAGGTGAACACACCAGCTTCAGACTTGACCGTCAACCGATCACCGACACCTACTTCCCCCAGGCGGCGGAAGACAGTATCCCGGTGACCGGAGCATGCTGTATGTCCTGTTTCCCCCGGAAAACTGCATACCAACATGATCCGTGTGAAATACAGCAACATCTACCTTCTCAATCGTTATCTTCCTCTACCATTTTATACTTACGAATCTACAATAATCGAGGAAGAGTGAAAAAGGATACATATCTTTTACAGATCATCGTAGATTTGTACTGGCACCTGAGCAACCACCAAGCTAAAAAGGGTATTGACCTCCGCCTATGAACCGATTTTGCGGCGAAGGATGTCCTTGGATTTGTAGAGGACTTCAATGTGTGTCCCCTCCACTGTGTAGTGGTCTCCGTCCAGCAGAAAAACACTTTCTTCTATGGCATCCCCGTCCCCCTTATTCGTATAAGAGGCAGCGGTTACCTCCCCATCCACCCACGCTCCCGTTCCTGTATAAGAAACGACTTCCAAGTACTTGATCGATTCTTCTCCCGATCCTGCGATGACCGTTACATCAATGCTCCGTTCATTTATAATGGCGCGTTCAGCATTCAGCGAATCGAGAAAAGCATTGGTCGTCTTCATTTGAGAATAGGGGAGAAGGCTGCGGTTGCCTCGATCGTTCATGATTAAATAGTTCTGATAATCGCTCCCAGGTAAGATATCCTGTAAACCCGGAAAGTGCCTATGAATGACATCCATCCGGTTCCCCTTGTAATGATGACTCAGATACTCCAAATACCACCGCATATAAAAGTGCACAAAGTTGATCTTATCCTTTTGCGCTGTCGGCAGTTCTCCACCGGTCCAATAACTATAGTTCGGTGCTGAGCCGGCATTCGGAGTACAGAGTTGAATCAGCTGATCGACATCATTCTGGTACTCGTTCCCTTGGACATACGCCCTAGCAACTAAGCCTCCCATACTGTGACTGACGAGATTCACCCGTTCCGCTCCAGTCTGGCGCTTAGCGAGAGCAACCGTCTTCAGCAAGTATTGACTCGCGGAATGCTCTATTGTCTGACTCCAGTCATAAAAACAGATGAACAAGTTCTTCCCTCTCCGGTACCCCATCGCTTCCAACATGAGCACAAAAGGTTCATAAACCATCCCCGCAAGACCGAAACTCCACCCGCCTGTTCCAGGTATGATTTCATCACTCATCGAACCGAATAAACCAGGAATCACAATCAATGGGACGTGTTCTTTTCTCATGTTCCCCCTCCTCACCACCACTTCTTAAACTATATGAAAAGGAGGAGAGAAACATTTACCATCGGTCCTATACCGCATGGTCTATTTTCCGATGCGGATGGGAACCATCGATTGGATGAAGGATTTTTTTAGATACGACTCTCCCTCCCTTTCTGATGGTCGAATGATTTGACCATACGAAATTTCTCTTTGTCCAAGAAAACGTCTGCAGGTTCACTCGTTTGTTTCAACCCTTTCGCTCGTTTCGGCTTCCGCTTCGCTTCCAGCCCATAAACAATGACGTTGACGGCCAATATCGTCAAAGCAAAGGCAGCCACAGGAGCAAGAACCATCCATGGGAAAGGTCTCATATACTGAAAGTTATCACTAATCATCCCCGCCCATTCGTTCGACATGGAAAAGATTTCGGTTCTGGCTTCTCCTGTCATGACGTCGTATTCCATTACTCTCGTTTCAGAGCCTCCAATGAATACATTTAATAGTCCGAGGTGCGCAAAAATAATCAGAGACTGCCCGATCTGCTGAACAAACGTGATGAAGATTTTCGGGGTTAGGTAAGGCGCGATATGTTTTCTAAAGATGTGGAATCTACTTGCTCCCATGGTCCGCGCGCTATCGATGAACTCATTCTCTAAAGCGAGGTCTATTTCTTTTTGTACATATAAAGACAACACAGGTACACCTACAGCAATGATCACTAAACAAGGAAACACAATTTTCGTTGTCACATCATAGCTCCAGCTAAATGTTAAAACGACCGGGGTGATGAGCACATATGTAAAAATAGTGGCAGGAGCATAATGCAGCGTATCAGATAACCCTCGAAACAGACGTTTCATCGAAGCCGGAAGTAAAAATAGCAAATACCCACCAACCACAGATAAAAGCATTCTTCCTACAGCAATGATTACCGAGAGTCCGATGGTATATTTCGCGCCCTCCATCACTTTAACGAGGTAACTGTTCCCGTCAATATCACTCCCTAATGGATATTGGATCGAAGGTGGAAAAGGGGCCAGGGCAAGGATATTGCCTTCATCATCAAATAATAACTTCTCCGGTTCTGCCAGTTCAGATTGTATGAAAAAGCTGTAAGCAAAACTTGCGATCATTAAACCAATAAGGTAAAGAGAACCGATAAAAACCAAGGCTTTACTTGTATTAGTCAACCGTTACCCCTCCCTTCAAAAACTTCGACTCCAACACCCATTGAAGGATCGTAAACAGGATAAAAAACGGAACAAATACGAGGAATAAGCCAATTGTCAAAATTTCGGGATTCAATACACTATGCTCATAAATGAACGTCATAAACCCATCAATATCAAAAATGATTTCCAACATCAGCAGATTAGCTAATGCGAAAGTGAAGATACTTTTAAAGTGGTTGAATAAGGTCAGCACAGAGTTTCGAAACATGTGAATGAACAATATTCTCCACTTGCTCATCCCTTTGCTTAAGGCTAACTTCACATACGGCTGCTCTTCTTCAAACTCAAAGGCTAATAACAAATACTTCGTTACATAAATGCCAGGAAGAATAGATAATACCAGGACAGGAAGTAACCATGGATCGCTGTCCATAGTACTTGTGATAGAAAAGAGGAGGATATTCGTATTCTTGTAGATCCACACGATAAGCAATTGAAGGACCAGGATAATAAAAATGTCAGGCAGTGATTCTAGAACAAACAAGACCATTTTAGGGAACGCCCGCAATTTATTGGATAATGACATGATCATCATGGTGATTAGAACCGCCACAACCAGACCAAGTGCCAACCCTAAAAGTAGATACATCATAGACTTGGTAAATAACTCCATCAACTCAGGAAAAAGCGGAAAGTACTTCCCCCGATGATAGTACTCAAGCCCACCACCCGAAAAAACGAGTCGTATGGTATGCCACATGTGCACCCCATATTCCTGGACATTTAACACAATCGTATCGTGCAGAAAGAGGGTATTATTTAACTCTTTTCTTTCAATCATCAACAATACCGACATCTGAGCTTTCATGTTAAAGAATAAATAAGGAAGCGATCCAATCAAAAGGATACCCATGGATGTCAGGCTGAATTGGTAAATCGATTTCCGGAAGAATGTGAGAGTCACAGCAGCTCCTCTTTTCTCTTATGTACTATGGGTTAATTCCATATTATGTATATTTCCATTCCTATAATTTCTACATTTTCTCTCCCTTCTCCTCCTTTTGACTCATCCTGGTTAAGTGGAGAGCCGTTGGGTTTCTTTTTCATATAGTTTTAAGAAACTTCCTAAGACTCTTATCCTGTAAATCGATCAGATGCAGCTCTCATGGCGGCTTAAAATAAAACAACCCTATTCATCACTCCGAATAGGGCTCTTTATATCCTGTTTATAATGGAATTTCTATCTGGTTGATTTAGCGAAATGAACTCTATCCTGTTCCTTTTGTAATGGATCAACAGAGCGGGGGACAAGCAAAGGAAATCGGAGAAGGGGAAAAGCTATTCATGAGGACGATGTGGAAATATTCCCTTTTATCTCCTCTACTTCCTCACGGAGACGCTCCAATTCTTTCAATAATTCCATTACCATCTCATCACTCTTTCTTAGTTCGTTATTCAAGGCAGTGATGGCCTCTTCTTCCCAGTTGAACGGATCTCCTTGTTCAGGAGTGATCGGAATGTCTTCATATACGATGCCGTCTTCTTCCTCTGTCGGCTTGAAGTAAATCGCGACTTCACAACCTCCATCTCCAAGGGCAATCCGTTTGCGCAAATTCACTTTCCCATAACCCAATCTTCTGGAGGCCACTCCACCAAACACACTGGACGTCATCATACATAAGTGAGGAGCATCATGGACAGCTTCACCGAAGGGACAGGCTGTCGCCTTCACAATGACACGATCTTCATGGACTTCTGATATTTCGAAGTGGCCGCCAATTGAATTTTTCAAGTCGACAATCACACGGGCATATTGATCAGGAGTCCATTCCTGCCCTTTTTCACTATAAAAGGACTCGAGCCATTCCCCTGTCTTAATTCCTAATTGCCGGATGTACTCTTCAGCTTTTGACCCGACCGTGCGGCTGTGCAAGTGAGCATATTGGGCAATTAGCTTCGACAGGAAAATCGTCCCTGAAAGATTCACAGTGTCTCTCATTGTATTCCCTACTCTCCTATCTTATTTACTATTATTATAGAGGACTTTCAAGAAAGTTCCTACAAAAAGTTAACGCTTTATATGCTGACTGCTCAAACTTTCCACACCAATGCGGAAGGAGTGTTTGTTTTTGGCACCGTTGTGAACTGATAAAATGAAAAGAGTCCTGTATGAAGGAAGTAAGAATAAAAGATAAATAGGAGGAGTTCCATGTCAAAACCCATTCGAATTGGAATTATAGGAGCAGAATGGTTTTACTATTACTCATGGCTGTCGAAAAGGCAGTAATACCAAAAGTGAAGGACAAGATCCCGAACACAAAACCCATAATTTCGAAAGTACCCATAATATACCCCCTCCCTGATAAAACAATAGGATAACACCTCAAGTGATTCCCAAAACGCACATCAGAAGAAAACAGCATTCCCAATGCTTTTACAATATAGTAAGTACACCAAGAACTATTTAAGTATATATTCCCCTTGCCCACTATTACTCTTATTGAATAATCGCCGCCGTTTATGTAAGACTCGAGTTCGAGATAGATCTTGGGGGAGTCTATTACCTCAACCCCTCCCTAAATCTCGACTTCAAGGTATAAACCTTATAAATCCAAAATTTCGGGACTGGACCTCTTAATCAACTAGTTTCCCTACAGTTACAATTGTGGAAGTTACAAATGTTTTATAACCCACGGTGAAACTCTTACTCAAAACACATTACAAAAAGTAAATTATAATTGACATTTTGTAATGTGTTGCATAGTATAAATGTAGGAGGAGGGGATGAGTTTTTTTGAAAAACAAAAAAATGAAGATCGCCCGTGTTGAAGCCGATGTTTCTCAAGAAAAATTAGCTGAAATTGTAGGGGTTACAAGGCAGACCATCAATTTAATCGAAGCTGGAAACTATAACCCGAGTCTGAAATTGTGTACGGCGATATGTAAAGCATTAAATAAAACTTTAGATGATTTATTCTGGGAGGAATGATCAATGAGTGCTGAAAAGTTAGTCAAGGAAACTAAATTAACCATTGGTATATCGTTATTTGTTAGCTTAGCCCTTTTTATCACCTGGTTTATTTTCGAAACAACGGCCATTTCTTTTACTAACAGCAAAGCCTTCTTAGCCTTATCACTTATTCCTTTCAGTGCAGCACTAGCTTCCTTCCTCAAACTAATGAAAATAAAAAGGAACCCTAAAATTATTATATCGGAGACGGATGAGAGACTTGTAGCCGAGAAGAATCAAGCCGATGCGAAAACATTGAAGGTACTTCAAGGTGTTTTGTTCTTATCCTATTTGGGATACACATTTATAATTCCCGAAGACACATTTAAATCGATCGGTTGGTGGGTAACGTTAAGTGTACTCCTTTTCTCTTTATTAGCTCCAATCATTTTCCGCCATATTATGAAAGAAACCTGACAAAGCTTTCTGCTCTTTAAGCGTTGAGAAACTTCAAACGCTGTTACTCACACAACAAAATATTGGATTTAAAAGGGAACCTCATTAAGAATGGGTTCCCTTAGTTGCATGTTTTCTATTGAAATAAGTATTAGTACAGCTTATTCGTTAACATAAACTCTTTTAAAATGGTGCTTTTGCTATTTTCTCTATTCGCTGTTTAATTCTAAAAAGCCTAGGACGATTGTACCTTTGAATAATGCAAAATGGTATTTGAACAAAAAAAGTTAACATTTGAGCATATAAAAGCCATTTTAAATTGGCTAGGTGGGTTTACTAAAATATAACTTAGGCTTAATTCTTTGTTAAGATATTTTTTTTGGAAGTTCAACATATGTCCCATTCAGGGAGTTTGTCTTTCCATTTATGTACGTGATCTACCCTAAAAAAACTTCTTTCAAATGGCTGTTCATGGAACCACTTATTCTTCTCATAGTGATGGAGAGGAATAAGTCGAACAAGCCAAGCGGTACCAAAGTAACAAATCAACCAGAATAATGTGTTTCATATAATTAAATAAGCCGTAAACAAGGACATTACATATTTTCTCCAATCTGCTCTATTACTTTAATGTATCTTAATTATTGAACAATCGCCCCCTTTTATTTAAGGCTTGCATTAAATGACCATTGCCTCTGTACTAGCTCGTATGATAGAGAAGAAATAGATCTCTACTCTAAAATTTTATACTTCTTAAGTATTTTCATATAAAAGGCCGTTCCCATAAACCCAAATAAATAAATGAAAAGTGTCAAGAAAATATTCCAACCATGAAAATAGCTTATTTTCCCCGTCCAAACCCCTACAAGTTCCATAAAAGCGGTAATGATCGTGAATAAAATAATAAGCAGAGGTGTTTTGACTATTTCCTTTGCTTTTATATAACCAAACAAAACAGACAATAGAGGCAAGTAACCGATTTTGAAAGGAAACGCTGGCAAAGAACGGTTCTGCTCATAAGTCGGAGTAACTTCCCAAAAAAGTCCGAAACCCCAATCACTGCCTATAAATGCAATAGCTACCCCTAGTGGATACATCAATAGGATGACTACTGGATTTTTTTTGAATAAATAACCGATTGTTACCCAGGGAATAACTAGACCGATCACTATATTGATCCACATATATGTGATCTCCTTTTACTTTTTCATTTAATATTCCCGGACAAGAGTTATTTATTAAATAAGCTATATCTCGAAACTGAGTCTTCCACAATCCTGCCCGTTTGCGGAAGACTCAGTTTCAAGATAAATACTAAATCGTTTCTCATTATCACAAATAAAAAAAGAAGGCTCCTAAATGAACCTTCTTTTTTTATTTGTTTTTTTACCGATTCTCCAACCTGTCCAGCAGTTCATCCAGGTTAGGATCACTAATATAGTTTTCAATGGTGATAATCTCTTTGTCCTGGTGAGCATGTTTGGCACGGTCATAGAGATCTTTATGAACGACGATGATGTTGGAATCCTGGGGTGCATCTTCAATTCTGTAGTGTTTCACTTCAATTCCATCGATTTCTCTTTTTTGTAGCTTCTTTCTAAAGGTCGTAGCACCTAAGGCACTACTTCCTGCACCTGCGTCACAGGCGAAAGAAACTTTATCGATCTTTTCATCCTTTTTACTGCTGCTTGCCACTTGTTTCCCTTGTTGCTTCATCGCTTTTGATTTTTCGATGGATTCGGTAAGCTCATCCTCTTCTTCATCATTATTCTTCTCCATTTTTAGAATCAGTGATGTAATTAAGAAGGTCACAGCCGCGGCAGCAAGAACTCCGGCGATGATGCCGATAAAGCTTCCTTTAGGGGTAAGCCCCAGGTAAGCAAAGATTGATCCGGGACTTGGTCCTGCGACGAGCCCTGCATCAAACATACTGAATACGCCAATCCCTGTCGCCCCTCCGGCAATCATCCCAATAATTGTAAGGGGTTTCATTAATACGTAAGGAAAATAGAGTTCATGGATACCACCGAAGAAATGAATAATGATAGCGCCTGGTGCTGTTCGTCGAGCTGTCTTTTTACCGAAGAAAGTAAACGCCAACAGCAATCCAAGACCTGGTCCTGGGTTGGATGCGACAGTAAAGTAAATGGACTTGCCTGTTTCAGCTGCCGCCTGCATGCCGAGCGGATAATAGATCCCCTGGTCGATCACGTTATTCAGGAACAATACTTTTGCCGGTTCGTTAATCAAAGAAAGTAAAGGGAGTAAACCTGTAGCCACCAGCGCTTCAATAGCTGACGTGACAAAGTTGTTCGCCGATTCGATCACTGGACCGATAAACAGGAACGATACGATCATTAACAAAAAGCCTAAAATACCGAGGGAGAAGTTGTTCACAATCATCTCAAACCCGGCAGGAATTCTGTTTTCCATCGCACGGTCAAATTTCTTTATGATCAATCCGCCAAGTGGACCAATCACCATCGCACCTAAGAACATCGGAATATCGGACCCGACGATCAATCCAATGGCACCGATTGCTCCCATGACCGCTCCACGCTGGCCACCGACCATACGTCCGCCGGTTATGGCCAGAAGCAACGGAAGCAGGAATTTAATGGCTGGACCGACAATTTGCGCCAACTGCTCATTAGGGATCCATCCTGTCGGTATAAACAAAGCGGTCAACAGACCCCAGGCGATAAATGCGCCGATGTTCGGCAAAACCATATTGGTTAAAAAGCCGCCGAAAGCTTGTACTCTGGCTCTTGCAGAAGGACGATTCATGTCTACTACATTGCTGTCTGTTGTTGCCTTAGCTGGACTTGCCATCTATCTCATCCCTTTCAAATATAATTTAAAGAATCATCTCTTTCTGTTCAGGAAACGGGACTTATTCAACCGTCTGAAGCAAATCAATAATTTCCTGTTCACTCTTAGACTGTTCCAGCTTTTCTCTCACGTCATCTTCAATCAGCAAGGAAGATAAATCGGAAATCAAGTCTAAGTGTCCGGAGGTATCTTCAGCAGCTAGTGTGAACAGAAGATTGACCTTTTTGTTTTCTGGGAACGGCACGGCCTCTTCTAATTTCAGAAGCGAAATCCCTGTCTTTTTGACAACGCCGTCTTCGTTTTTGGCATGAGGCATAGCAATTCCTGGAACAATGACGATATACGGTCCATTTTCGTGGACGTTTTCAATCATATCCTCTACATATTTAGAAGTAATCGAACCATCATTCAATAAAGGAGCAGCCGATTCTGTGATTGCATCCTCCCAGGAGTTTACAGATTTCAAAAAATGGATATTCCCTTTCAGTTGTTCGCTTAGCATATAGTCAGCACCCTTTCTTATCAGCTTTTTAACGCTTGTTCCTTTTTCAATTCCAAATAATGATTCTTGATCTTCGATACAATTTCGTCATCTTTCAACTTTGTAAAATGAGCGATGGCTGCTTCGATTCCATAATTTCCGATATAATTTTGAAGCGTCACAGACTCCTCATCTTCAGTGTTATCAAATAAAAGCGCGGCCGCTATCGCAGTGGTCAGGTTCTCGTTCGGCAAGTCCAATTCATGAAGGACTTGGGCTGGTTTGACTAACCGTTCCTCTGGTCCCAGCTTCCGAATCGGTGCCCTTCCTACACGTAAAAGATCATCGCTGATGTTTTCGTTTTTGAAGCGTTCGATTGTTTTTTCAATAAACACTTCCAGCCCCTGCTCGTCCATTTCATGGATATGGGTGAAATAACGGGAAGACTCTTGAAGGGTTGCTCTTAAGAACTGCTCCAGTTTTTTATCCTGCAATGCCCGCTGAATGGTTGGATAGCCAAACAAAAATCCCATATATGCGGTGGCAGCGTGCCCCATGTTCACCATGTACAATTTGCGCTCAATATGGGGTTTCAAAGTGTCCACGTAAACGGCATTTTTCACTGGAGGAAGCTCCCTATTCACCATCTCCGAATGGTTGATGATCCATTCGTAATAGGGTTCCACAAGGGCAGTCTCCCCTTCCGTCCGTTTTTCGGACAGTGAAAGACGGTCAATCGCAGTGTTCGGAAAACCAACGGCAGATAGGATATCATCCATTTGTTGTTGGGAAACTATTTGTCTCACTTCCTCTTTCAACTGAGAAGAAGCGTTAATCGTGTTTTCATTGGCGATCACGTCGATGAGAGGTTTGCCCTGCTGCTGTCTTAACAGAAGTCCTCTGGATAAGACCGGAGCCATTCTTGAAAGATTTTGTGCTCCTACGGATGTCGTGATAAGGTCCGCTTCTAACATAGCTTCGATAATTTTATCTTCAGCACTTGTATGCAAAGCTTTCACCGGGGAAACGATCTCCTGCGTGTGATTTTCATCCAGTAACTCGATCACATACTGCTTTTTATCATTCATGCTTTCAACCAGCTGTTGGTCTGCATCCACAAAGCAGACTTCACACCCCGTCTTGTTCAGAAGGTATCCGATTAAACCTCGACCGATATTACCTGCCCCAAAATGTAGCGCTTTCATTTGTAGGCCTCCTTTATGTCAGGTTCTCCTGCTTCGTCCAGCCAGTAAACCATAAAAACCAGTATAATAGGACAATGATAGAGCGTCTATAGAGAAAAAAGAAAAATACCCTTTTTGTATAAATTTACAATATATCTCAACAGATTATTAATTGAAGATTCGCCTGAGGATTCCTGATCACCCCAGCTGATCTTCCTTTCTATATCAAAAGTGCCTGGAATTTATATGAATCTATTATTCTAAGTTCGCATGGTATTCCCAAAGGGAATTCAGCTCGATCTTTTCTTTTTTCACGATCATCAATGCGATGGTGTCGCCCAAAAGAAGAAGACTTTGTTCAAACAGGCTTTTCATCGGTTGATGAGATTGTACTTCTTCAGCAGTTTCTGGATTGGAGCTAATAGGAAGTCGTACGAACACATCTGCATATTGGCTCATGGAACTATTCGGATTCGTACCGATATGGGCGACGGTTGCGTTCAGTTCTTTCGCTTTTTTAGCGATGATGAGAGGAAAGGCTGTTTCGCCGCTTCCGGATCCAACGATCAAGAGGTCCTTCTCTGTCATGGCTGGTTCTGTAATCTGACCGACCACGAAAGTCTGAACACCGAGGTGCGCTAACCTTTTGGCGATGGATTGCAATGATAAAAGCACCCGTCCTACACCTACGAAGAAAACTTTTTCTGCTTGATTGATCTGCTCGATCAAACGTTCAATCTCCTGGCTGTCCACGTTGTTCAGTGTGGATGTGATTTCATTGGTAATGACTCCTGCTGCTTCCTTATAGTTAACCATTGATTCCAACCTCCTCCTGCAATCCTTCTTGTATTAGTGATTCCATCAATTTTTTGTTATCTTTCAAACTATTACTCTTTTCAAACAAACTCGTGCTTCCGGCCACCAGGATGTCCGCCCCGGCTCTGACCAGTGTCGGAATCGTATTCAAGGATACGCGGCCGTCCACTTCAATCTTTGTATCCAAATCTTTGGAACGGATCAGCTTAGCCAGATCCTCTACTTTTTTCGTAGCATATGACACTTGCTTTTCACCTTTATCTGTCGCAAATCCAGGGTTGATCAGCATTAAGAGAACCGTGTCTACTTGCGGTAACACATAATCCAGGACCGATAATGATGTCGCTGGGTTCAATGCAATTCCCACTTTGGTGTCATGCTTTTTAATTAAATTGATGTAACGGTCAAGGTGGAAGCTTGTCTCCACATGGAAGGTGATTTGTTCCACTCCGATCCGCAGCATTTCCTGTATAAAGAATTCATTGGTATTAGCCATAATGTGAACATCGAATTTCATATCTGTTATCTTTCTTAATTGTTCAATCGTATTGATTCCCAAAGGCATGCTTGGACTGAAGGTTCCATCGATGATGTCAATGTGTAACGTATCCAATCCTGCTTCTTCAATCTCTCTGACACTTTTTTCAAGATTGCAGAGATCCGCACACATGATAGACGGTGCAATCGTTATACTTCTTTGCATGTTTGTGCCTCCTTATTTGTGTTTATGCGCCTTTGTCAAAATATTAAGGCATAAACAAGAAAATGTAAAGCGTTTTCTTGCATGTTTTTGCTTTTATTTGCACCTTAATGCTGTTTTGAGATTTATGAAAGCGAAGATCCGTGATATACTGGAAGAAATCATAGAAGGAGTCTTTCGTGTATGCTTAAACAAGAACGCCAGCAAACCATTATCGATATTGTAAACGAAGAGCACAAAGTCATTGCCAGCGACTTAAGCAGACGCCTGTCTGTTTCAGAAGATACCATTAGAAGAGACTTGAAAGAATTAGACAGCCAGGGCGTCATCAAAAGAGTCCATAGCGGGGCATTAAGGAAAGGACCTCCCGTTCAGGACTTTTCTACAAGACAGGAAATTTTCAATGAAACGAAATCGAACCTGGCGAACAAAGCCCTACAATATATTGAAGATGATATGGTCCTGTTGATCGATGGCGGGACAACGAACTTACAACTGGTCCACCAGCTTCCTTTATCATTAAAAGGGACGGTGATTACCAACAGCCCTCCGATAGCCATGGCGCTTTCCAACCATAACGACATCGAGGTCATCATGATCGGAGGAACCTTATTTAAACAATCCATGGTGAATTTAGGGATCGACACCTATGAAGCACTGAATACGATGAGAGCAGATCTATATATCATGGGAATTTACAACATAGATCCTGAAATCGGAATCAGTATCCCCCGTTCCTCAGAAGCACTGATCAAAAGGAAAATGGCGTCGATTTCTACTGAAGTGTTAGGCATGGTAACCAACGATAAGCTGGATACCGTTTCCAACCATATTGTTTGTCCGACCGACCATTTGACGTACTTAATCACAGAAAATGTGCATGAGGATATTAAACGTTTGTATGAAAAACAGGGCATTACGATCATTGATAAGTGAGCCCGCTTTCTATTTGAGTGCAGCCCAAACTCTTGCCCCTTCTTCATGAAATGTATGAATACCAATAAAAAGCCGGCCTGAAAGGGCCGGCTTTCTTTATGTCACAGATTCATTGGTTAACCACTTTGGAAACCATACGCAAAACATGTAAATCACATGATGTTTTCGGCATATGCGCAGAGCTGCTCACACATCAGAATTTACAACCGACCGTTCGGTTAATAACTTAAAATCCAAGGGCGCATTCGTTGTTAGATTTTTCAGAAATAAGAACTTTAGACCTATTACCAATTGTCATATAAAGTGTTAAAAATAATATAGTAATATCCTCTTTGAATGAAGATACATAAGGAGGGATCCCTCTCTTAGAGTATTAAATACCACTAAAAAATCATTTATTCATTAATTCTTAATGACTACAGTAAGGATCGTCAGCAATCTTTTTTTTTGAAATTTGATGACCGACCGTTCGGAAACCTAATCCACTATGTTCCTCTCATCATGTAATCCTTTATAATGAAAGATAGAACGATAAATGTTTAATGGGGGGAACTTATGAAAACAAAACAAGCGATCATTCAGAATGCTCTTCAATTCTTTGCTGTTCATGGTTACCAAGGAGCTTCGATGGCTCTCATTGCAAAAGAATCACAGATTACTAAATCATCCATCTATAGTTATTTCAACAGCAAGGAAGATTTGTATCTTGCCGTTTTAGATCACTTATTGGAATTCCACTACGAGTATTGGGATCGAAGAAAAAAAAGCATTAGAAAAACGAATACAAAGAAAGCTTTATCCGATATTTTATATACGGCCTATACGACTTCGAATAAAGAAAAGTTCATCTCTATTTTTTGGCAGACGGCTCTGATCGTTCCACCGATCGACTTGAAAGATATCATTGATGTCAAGCTCAAACTTGCCAAAGAGGTTGTGATTACCTACTTGGAAAGCATTTTTCAAATGGGGATAGAAACAGGACAAATTGAACCTGAGCATGAACCCTTTTACCTTGCCAGTGCTTATTACTGTCTGCTTGAAGGTGCCACTCTCTCTCACGTTTATGATGCCGTACCAGAAAAGGAACAGTTGCTCCAAACCATTTTCGACACTTTTTGGAGAGGCCTGGAACCCACTAATTCGAATTCCAACTTGGCAACCAAATGAATCAAAACATAGGATGACGGTAAATGTTGAGGTTGTCGCAGGAGGCTATGGAATGAAAAATAATAAAGAGCAAATGGATTCACATCTGCTGTATTTATACTCACCTCCCATTAAAAAATTGTTATGTAAACTGAAAAAACACCACGCAGACTCTTATGAACATTCCACTTTAACCACTGCCATGTATTATGATTTTTGTAGATTCTCTTCATTAAATGAATGCTTGACCATTAAATCCTTACGCTCCGTACTTATGAGGGATGTAGGAAATCTATTACTTCCTCCCTCCATGTTGGATAACCAGTATGCTTTAACACGATATGACTCGACCCTAATAAAAAAGCATCCCGAATATAGTTTAAACATCGTCTCTCAGTATCCGGAAATTGATATAGATCCACTAATAATCCTTCACCATCACGAAAACATAAATGGAACGGGCTATCCCTCGCAGCTCACACATCACAGCATTCCCGATTCAGCAAAAATTGTACGAATCATCGATGCCTATACAACTATGTCTTCCATGAATGCCAATAAACCCAATCTCACTTATGTGCAGGCTCTTGCAGACCTAAAGAGCTATGTAAACATTCATTTTGATTCAGAATATCTAGCTTTTTTTTCGCTCTTTATAGAAAACCAATCTCAAATGGAACAAAGAGACCACTCTTTGTTAAATAAATGATTCCCATACTCATTCCTGAAGGAGGAAAGTTGAGGGTGAGAGACTTAAGCGACCACATACTGAAAAAAACTTATATTCAAGCCCAGAAACTTGAACTTCGCCCTGATTTCATTGAACTATTAAATCAAGAAATACTCAGGAGGAAGCAGAACTGTTACGATAGAACATCCCTTAATTGGAAAGATGATCCTTCTTTAGAACCGCAAAAAAATGATGTCCAGAGGGTTGGCCCGCCGGACGTGTTATAGAAAAAAGTTCATTGGAAATTAGAAGCCACCTTTTTATAGAAGCACAGTTATCCATGCAGTACACATAGACTTAAAAGGACTGATTCATTAGTTTAGCATAGCAAAGGAAGCCATCCTTCTAGAATGACCATTCATTTTATTCAGGTATAGAAGTCGGTCCGGCATCCAGTGCATTGCCACTTCAGCATCCGGGGCAGGCCACAAACTCCACCAGCACTCCAGAGAATTCAGGCCTTCCCCGATCTTTTATGTACTAATCCCTGATAATTCCGTGACTCGAACCAACCAACACTTCTTTTCCATTTTGATTGCGATAGACAGACTTCATCTCCACTTTCTTATGCCCATCCGCCTGAACAACCTTTTCCAAGTTTACTTCACAGGTAATCGTATCCCCAGTAAAAACAGGGCGGAGAAACTCACTGACCATATCCCTTGCTATATAATGCAAATCACCGCCGATTTTTGTACCGATCGTAGCTGTTAGTAACCCTTGAACCATCAGTCTTCCCTCGTCATCGGGTTCCACATGGTGTCTGCCCTGATCACCGGATATCCGGCCGAACTCCAAGACTTCCTCATTCGTAAACGTGCGCTTCCAAATGTACACATCTCCTTCTTTCATCGAACTCATCTCCTTTACATGATTGAAAGAAGTCCATTTCACCACCTTCATGGTGAAATCTTAATCTCCTATTACTTTTTCAAAATGAGAACGCATGCCGTCATCTAAAACAAGGTGATAGCCATTCGATTTATAAAGCTGTATGGCACTTTCCATGAGTTGTGCGTCTCCAGTACAAGTCTTTCATACTTGCAGAAACGTGCCGTATCCTCAAGCTTTTCAAGCATTCGTTGTGCGATCCCCTGCCTTCTGTAGGAACCTTTCACAGACATCCGTTCAATTCTCCCTACCAGGTGATCCTCTTTCGTAACGGCCCCCGTTGCTACAAGCTCACCATCATCAAGAGCTACAAAGAATACATGGCCTTCTTTCGTATAGGTGCCCATCAGATCTTTCAAGTCGGGGTTGAGCGAATGATCGATAAATCCAAAACGCTCTAAAAATCCATAAGATTCCTGGCTTCGTCCTCCACCGCTTTATGTAACGGCAGAACCTCCAGAGACCGACTGTCCTCTTTTTTCAAAAACCATCGCTCCCCTTTCCACGGGAAACTTCCACTGTAAATTTCTCTAATTCCGTCAGGTAGATTTGTAGACGCTTTTCGATTTGTTCTTTTGTTCCAAACCGGATGATCTGTTCTATAGTTAATGTTGCTTCCTGAAGCAGTTCAAGATGAGTATGAGCCATCGACACAAGTTTCAAAAACACTTCAATATGCAGGTCCATTCGTTTTTGTTCTGATCCTTGCGTATAACCTTCCACAAAGCCATCGGCATGCACTTTTAAAAGACGGCCATATTGATGATAACTTCCTTTTGCATATCGCCTTGTATCATGGACCGTATGGAAAAAGGTGTGATAGTTGAACACATGGTTAGCAGCAAGTGAGGTTCCTGTGTAAAGAAGCGGGACAGGGTCAATCATTTTCACACCGTCACTTGTGAAGATCAAATTTTCTGGCGATGTATCCTGATTGGTGAGGATACGTTTCTCCCGATCAATGGAGCGGTTTGGGATGAATTCCTTTCCGATGGCAGCCACTTTTTCTTTATTGAAATCATAGGCACTTGAAAGAAGGTTATGAAGTTCTTCTTCATATTCTCCTCTCTCTTCGACGATACACGCGCTCAGATCCATGTCGAGTCCGCCTTTTAATCCTCCGTTTTTCGCCACTTCCAAATAACCGATCCCTTTATAGGGAGGATCGATTTCTTCAAGGGCTCGGAAGAAATCACCCATCTCTCTTCCGTATTGCTCCGACTGTTTTTGCGTCTGTCCTTTGAGCCCTATTGTTTTACCCATATAAGATTCAAGCGTGTAGGTAAGGTCTTCATCGATAAAATAATGGAAGTATTCCGGACACATGCCTTTCTGCGCCTGGTTCGCTGTCTTGTAAAACGCTTCGGTCGCTCCGTATTCAGCTGTTAACTGGTCACGGTTGAAGACGACGGCTTCCTCGTAAGCGACCTTTTTAGGAATCCGGAGGACAAGCTGATCGCTCTCCACTAAGTAAGCACAGTGCCAGGATCCCTCGCCTAAGCGTTTGATGTCCGATTCTCCAGACAGCGTGTTCAAGCCTTCGTTTTCCAACGCCCGGTTGACCTGTTCAAATTCTGTTACCGATTGTTTCGTTAAAAACTTCACGTACCGTTTCCTCTTTTCCTATCCGTTATTTTGTTTTCGTTTGATTCACCGTGTCTCCCTATGTAAAGTGAAGCAACTCCCATATTTTAACATGAATTTCAGAACAATCAGAATAAAAAGTAGGAGGAGCACTAAACGACTCTCCCTATCACTCTTTTCACAAGATTGTTCTTTTATGAACAGGTCAATCTACTTTTTTGACTCCTCTCCTTATAAACGTTATACTAGAAAAACTCTTGAGGCTTCGGTACTCATTAGAAATAAGTGATCAGGAGTGAGCAAATGTTAAAATTTGATGTGGGGCAGTCCATCCAGGAAAGATGCACAAGCTGCTACCATAATGTTCTAAAAGTAATTAAAGTCGTTCCGAAAGAATTTGAAGACAAAACGGCTTATGTGGTTTGGACGCAGTGTCCGGAATGTGGAAACAATGATCATCAACTAACTCAACAAGACGCATAGAGGACATCCTTTCCGTCCCAGTCATTCATAAAGAGCTCTTAGAGCAAAAAGGACTTCCTTATTCAGGAAGTCCTTTTTGCATTTATTGGATCCGGAATTCCCTTCACTTCTAAAGTAAGCGGTATCAAACGGATATTTTCTAAGAATATCGAAAAGTCTATTGTCGCTTGTCGAGATTCTTGTTAGGATTATCTTTATTCCTTTAAAGCAAACCAATACATCATGAAAGGAACGAACTTATGAAACAGAAAAACTCATTCTCTACGTATGCCGTCATCGGGACGATGCTCTTCGGACTCTTCTTCGGAGCAGGCAATTTAATCTTCCCCATCCAACTGGGTCAAATGGCGGGAACTTCCTTCTGGCCTGCATTGATCGGGTTTCTTGTAACAGCCATCGCCCTTCCCTTAATGGGTATCCTTGCGATCGTTTTGTCCGGCAGTCAAGGTTTGAATGACCTGGCAGGCCGGATCCATTCGTTATTCGGAATTTCATTTGCCATCATTCTTTATTTGACAATCGGGCCATTTTTCGCGATTCCAAGAACAGCAACGGTCCCTTTTGTGGTGGGATTTGAGCCATTCATCCAACCTGATCAAACACAACTGTGGCTTGCCGTGTTCAGTTTCGTATTTTTCGCACTCGTCTATTATTTTTCTCTGAACTCAGCCAAAGTTATGGATATCATCGGAAAGTACTTAACACCGACATTCTTACTGTTTTTATCCATTCTCATCATTACCGCCATCGCCAAACCTATGGGTGATTTCGGTGCACCGATCGGAGATTATGCTTCCGTCCCTTTCATGACAGGATTCACGGAAGGCTATAATACGATGGACGCCCTCGGCGGGTTGGCACTCGGAATTGTGGTGATCACCGCGATCCGTCACATGGGCATCACCGACACGAAGGCGATTGCTCAGACGACATGGAAATCAGGAATTTTTGCCATGGTACTCATGATGCTGATCTACGGGCTGATTGCCTACATGGGAGCTTCCAGCGTATCGGTCGTTGGCAATCTTGAAAATGGCGGCCTTACTTTCGCAGCGGTTGCCGAGCATTACTTCGGTCCATATGGCGCGATTCTGCTCGCTATCATCATTGTTCTTGCGTGTTTGAAGACAAGTATCGGACTGATCATCGCCTGCAGTGAATTTTTCCATACCGTCTATCCGAAAATCAGCTATAAAACATTCGTGCTGATCCTATCGCTGCTATCGTTCATGATTGCAAACTTCGGACTGACAAACATCATTCAATATGCAATCCCTGTCCTGATGTTCTTATATCCGATGGCGATTGTCCTGATCCTGCTCGGACTCAGTTCCAAACTTTTTCAGCACAAACAAAGCGTCTATGCCGGCGCTATGATGTTGACTGTTTTCGTAAGTACCATCGATGGCTACAATGCGCTCCTGGGAACGATTCCTGGTGTCGCTAATCCTCTGATGGAGTCGGTCAGCGCTTTCTATCAATCCTACCTTCCACTTTACGGAATCGGACTCGGATGGATGCTCCCAGCTCTGATCGGTGCCTTTCTCGGATACTTTTGGAGAGAACGAAAACATACAGAATCTCCCGTGCTTGCTCATACGGAATACTGAGCATTTCTAATAAAACACAAAAGACCAAATCTTAGAGATTTGGTCTTTTATTATTTCCCCTGCGTTCTTATGCAGGGTCTTCCCATTTCTATAGGATAGGAATCACAAAAAAGAAAGGTCCAGGAGATTTTGCTCCTGGGCCTTTTCACTTTCTTTACTTTTTATTCTTTCCTTTGCCTTTTGCTTTTGCTGTTTTCTTATCATTATGGAAGAAGATTTTCACTTTTTTCGTTTCGTCTACAGGTACGTTGACAAACGTCGTTCCATTTTCTTCATCATAATAGTAAGTGTTTTCGTTATTCTTCACTTCTTCTTCAGAATCTACTTCTTTATACTTCGTAGAAGCAGCCTGGACTTTTCTCGGCATATTTTCATTGTTTAATTTCAATGTGTAGGTTTCAAGAGCAGAATCATAATTAGAAACTTCCTGATCCGATGTAAATTCGACATGTTTCCCTTTACGTTTCACATGGAAGTCTGTCTGGTTAAACTCTCCATTCTTGTAGTCTTCCGTCTCTCCGTCGTCTTCAATAAACGTATAGGAAGACTCATCGTCAAGATACGTATCCAGGATCAAATTCTCGAGTGGTTTCTCACCTGTATGTTTTTGCACATTACGATGAGGAACGATCTCTCCTTTTTTAACATAAAGAGGAAGCGTGCCAAGGTCAGCTTCTCTATTGATCGTCTGTCCACCTTCATGTTCTTCTCCAGTCCAATAGTCGACCCACGTTTCTCCTTCAGGAAGATAGACGTCTCTTGATGTCGCACCTTCTTCTACTACTGGGGCCACCATGAGAGAAGATCCGAACATGAACTGCTGGTTGATGTCATACGTGTTTTCATCTTCCTGGAACTGATAGACCAGCGGCTGTTGGACAGGCGTGCCATTTTCACTGGCTTCGACGAAGGCATTATACAAGTATGGCATCAGCTTGTAACGCTGCTCAATATACTTCTTACTGATGGCTTCAACTTCTTCGCCATACTGCCATGGTTCCTGCCCTGGAATATCCTTCGCATCCGGATCGAAGGCTACTGTACTTCCGTTGTCGGCATGGATACGGGAGAAAGGAACAAAGACTCCGAATTCAATCCAACGAGCGAAAAGTTCAGGGCTCGGACGCTTGGCGAATCCTCCAATATCATTTCCGACAAATGGTACACCGGATAATCCGACATTGTTATTCATCGGAATGGCTAAACGCATGGACTCCCAGGAACTTTCGTTATCACCTGTCCACAGCGTGCTGTAGCGTTGAGATCCTGCGTACATATCACGCGTAAGAACAAACGGCCGTTTGTTGGGTTTTAAAATATCGAAGGCTTTGTCTGAGGACATCGCTTCGTAATGAGCAAACATGTTGTGGAATTCGGAGTGCAGCATGTCTCCGTATTGTACATCTAGAGGTTGAGTTTTTGTAGGTGTATCAAATACAGCAGGTTCATTCATATCGTTCCAAATGCCATCGACTCCGGCATCAAAGATACGACGGTGGCTTTCCGCCCACCAATCACGGACATTTTCTTTAGCAAAGTCAGGGAAGACAGAATCTCCAGGCCACACTTCTCCAACATAAGGAGAGCCATCTGGGTTCTTGGCCCAATAATCATTCGCTGTACCTTCATCGTACATGTAGTAACCTTCATCCACTTTAATACCAGGGTCACTGACAGCAACAGAACTCACACCTTTATCCTCGAGCCACTGGTTGAAAGCAGCAGGATCTTCAGTGAAGTCTTCTCCCCAAGTGAAATTGCGGTAACCATCCATGTGGTCGATATCCAGGTGAACACCATCGAGCGGAATATCTTTTTCACGATACTTCTCTACAATTCCTTTGATCTCATCCGCTGTTTCGTATCCCCATTTACTCTGGTGAAGTCCGATCGACCATTTTGGAGGTCGCTGCATCGTCCCTGTGAGCTGACTGTAGCGCGTCAACACATCCTGAATTTCCGGTCCATAGGCGAAATAATAAGATAGTTGCCCGTCATTGGCGTAAAAGTAGTAGTAATCATCGCTTTCACTAGCCATCTCATAATAAGAGCGATGACTATTATCGAAAAAGATTCCATAGGCTTTCTCATCTTTAAGCCCGATAAAAAACGGAATCGTCGTATATAAGTATTTCGTATCTTCTTTATAATTATAAGCATCATTGTTCCACATACCCATGCTGTCTCCACGTCGGTTCAGGTCACCCGCCTGCTCTCCAAAACCGTAGAATGCTTCCTCGTTCGACGTGTCTTTGAACACATATGGTTTTCCTTCTTCATAACCTGCGCCATAATCCTGGTTGTCCTGGTTGATGACATTCCCTTCACTATCCAGGAACTTGATGCCAAATGGCTTCTTGCTGATTTTCACGGTGATCTCATCAGTAGAAACAGAAATGGTCTCTCCGTCTTCTTCCATTTCAAAGTCGGGAGTATCCCAGTCGTTTTCTGTGATCGCAGCCGTTTCTTTTTCCTCTTCTCCCTGCTTCAAGATCGAAATTTTAGCTACATCTTCAGTCTTGAGCTTGATGTGAGCCTTATAGTTATCAGATAAGACGATTTTCACACCATCTTCAACCGTTTGGACCGATTGAACCATAAGCTTCTGCTGCATGGCTGCGGCTTTGTCCAATTCTTTTTCCGGGTAGGTATCCGCTACCGCTTGTACATTGGATTCCGGAATGACAGCCGGAAGTAGAAGTGTTGTGGCTACCGTTACCGTAGCTAAACTTCTGCCCACATTCTTCGTTCTCTGTTTCTTCTGCAATACAATCACCTCGTTTTTGTTTTTGTGGCATAACATCCACATTTCAAGCTTATTTCATTATCTGAATAATTAGCAAACGATATCAGAGGAGGTTTTTCGTAGGTCTTAAGGAGGGAATATCAAAATTTTTTCAGCGTCATAGCGCCTTTTTACGTTGAATTAACAGGCAAAAAAACTGAGCGGAAGGTAGGTGGTCATTTACACTGTATTTACATAAGTAAAGACTTATTAAGGATAGGTCTTCCTTCTCCGGTAAATAAACACCCACGCCTAATAGCGGATGAAACTCCCATTATTAGTATGTAAATATAACGTTAAGTAAAATAATTGAAATAAAACCTTGGTCTGAAAACGCATTCTCTCCTCTTCACCTTACTCTTTTTGTTTTTTCGTTCTTACATTTCATGGGTAAAGCCCGGTTTCTTCCATTTGCCTTCAAGGGCAACCACTAATTCGCATCGAAATCTTTAGACAGACTGCTTAAACATTATCCCTCTCTCTTATGAATACGATAGGTACAAGGACAGATGTTTCACTTTGAAAAGGAGGAACCGTATGATCCAGGTATCCGGGATGCCATTTCAACCAGATGATTCGTGGAAAGCAGATACAACGGAAACGACGATCATAGAAGCCTTACAAAAAACTCCAAACCTCTACTCTTTTTCATCAGAAAAGGAACTCATGTTTGAAGTCCAAAGCAGGAAGAACATCATTGTGAGTGCAAAAGAAATGGACGCTGGAGAATCACCCTTTGCCACTTTTCGCACGGCACGCTGCAATCCTGAATATTGGCAACTGACAACGGCTGGCGGATTTTTGTTGAGACGGCAGGTTTTCCCTGCTGATGCCATCCGGGATATTTTCAAAAACAGCGCGATGTATAAATACGAGTGTGCGACCGCTTGTGTCATCAATTTTTATCACGGTCTCCTCAAAACGATGGGCACTTCTTCCTTCACCACGCTCTTTCCAAGCCTTTACTTATACAGCTGGCACACCGATGATGATCTCGGTCTGTATTCCTTTTTTGCCAATCATTATGTTCCAGGCGATGTCGTGTATTTCAACAACCCTGATGTGGATCCAACTACTTCATGGTTCAGAGGTGTCAACGCAATCGCGATTGGTGACAATGAATTCTTTGGTCATGGATTCAGTATCAGGACTTCAGAAAAAATGATAGAAGGTCTGAACACAAAAAGAAAACCCGACAGCCAGCAATCCGCTTATTTGTCAGGGTTGATCACCCGCCCTTCCTTCCAGTCATTGGCCAGGTTCTCAGGCGGACGGACGATTCACAAAACAAGGCCCTTCCTTGTCCATCACAACAAGACTTCCGTTTCCTACAGGCAGTATTTGTATGAGTTAAGTTATAAACCTAAGTATTGACATTCACGTTGGCTAGAACAGCTCACGATTATATACCTTTCCATGATGAACACTCCCCACGGGTAAAAATGCCCACTCACAACGGGGAGTGTATCTTTTATGCCCTGGTTTATTTTTTTCACAGTCGGGTATAAGTGAAGAACTACTTTTGTCCCAGGAGATTATTTATGAATAAAGACAAAGAACTATTAACAAGAATTTCCTTAAGAGAGAAAGATGCCTTTGATCAGCTGACTCAGAAGTACACCTTTTACCTGCACCGTTTAATCAGCAGGAGTATCCATAACCCCAGGGAAGCGGAAATCCTTCTAACTGATATCTTCAAATCTATTTGGAAGACTCCTCATCACTATTTCCAAGAGAAACATGTGTCTGTAGGGATAACCAAAGTATGTTTACAAATGATTGCTGAAACAGTTGAAAAGAGCCCAAAAGGCCAGAAGCATTCTCCCGTGCATTAGAATAATCAGGGAGCCTTTGTTCCCTTTCCTTCTCGTTAAAGACCCTGTCCGTTATGAATGGAATGGAAAACCCGCTTCTTCATTCCGGATGGCGGAGCCCCTTTTTCCCTACTTTCATCTGCTTCTCCTTTGCCCTGTAACACTTTTATTTCCTCACTGCATGTCGCACAATGATTCAAGTGTTTTTTAAACGTTATTCTTTCCTTTTCATCCAATTGATTTCTTAAATAGTGGACGATCTCTTGGCATAGCTCCTCATTCAATGGAATTCCTCCGTTCTTCCTTTAAATATTTCCGTAATTTCTCCAACGCCAGTCTCATTCGTCCTTTGACCGTTCCAAGGGGAATGCCTTGTTTCTCTGAGATTTCGTTCTGAGAAGCCCCCTCCATGTAAGCGAGCTGAATCACCTCCCGTTGTTCAACAGGCAACCTTCTAACCGCTCGTCTCAAGTAACTATGATCCTCTTTGACTGTCAGGCTTTCTTCTACATTCCATTCCCCATTTTCCTCTGAGTCGTTTGAATTCCACTCTACTTCCGGCACGTTCCTTTTACGGACAAGGTCGATGGCAGCGTTTCGAGTGATCGTCAAAAGCCAGCTTGAGAATTTCCCACGTCCAGGATGATAAGCTCCTTTCCGGCTTCCTTTCCATAGCTTCATAAATACATCATGCATGACTTCTTCGGCTGCATGTTCATCATTCACAATTTGAAAGGCGAAGTAGTACAGAAGCTTTTCATACCGGGTGTAAAGGATCTCAAGGGCTTGTTTATCTTTAGAAAAAATTTTTTCATATAAGTCTATATCTGTTTGTTTACTCATCTAAAGTTCTCCTTTGATGCCGTGTTACCTTTACAGCTTTTGAAACCTGTAGCCTGCACGGTTCACACAGCATACGATGAAAGAAGCCATTTAGATCATTTTCCTGCTACATAAAATGAAAAGAGATCTCGACTTGTGATCTTGCAGCTGGCCTAAATTGAATGAGAGCTTATTTGGAGTCGATTTTTAAAAAATCATTTGGAAGAACACCTCTTTGGTACACCCGTGACATGCACCCATTTTTAAGGTTGACGGGCTCAACTTTCTGTTAGGCGAGTACAATATAGTGACAAAGAAACAAAAGGAAAGGGATGTTTTCACATGGAAAATGTTAATGCTCCGTACACGATGGGCGCTAACGTAAATGCACCATATATGGGGGCAAATATGCCACACATGCCGTCTGCGCCTATGTACCACTGCCGTCCACGTCGAAACAATTTTGTTTTGATTGTGGTATTGTTCATTCTTTTGATCATTGTCGGCTGCAGCATTAAGTGGTAAACCCTTGATGATTTCGTCCACGTTGATCAAAACGCATGGACGAAAGCCTGACAAAGATAAAAACCTAAAAAAGGACGATGGCTCTTCATGAGCCATCGTCCTTTTCATATTCTGTTACTTCATATACTTATATTCCATCAAACTGTTCAAAATATAGATCTCCTGCAGCAGTTCTTCTCCCACGTTCGTCTCCAAAACTTTCTTTCTTTCAAGCTCTTTATCCACCAATCGCTTCACAGACAAGACATCGGTTCCATCCCGCAGCACTTCTTCCTTGGAGTTGAAGCGTTTATGGGCGACCAGCTGCATGCCGAAGGAATTATACAGCAGCGTATATCCGGCAATGCCTGTGGTCGATTGATAGGCTTTCGAAAAACCTCCATCGATGACAACCATTTTCCCGCCTGCTTTGATCGGGTCTTCCCCTTCAATCTCTTTGACTGGTGTGTGGCCGTTAATGATATGGCCCTGATCAGGATTGAGCTCGAATTCTGCAAGGATCTTCCGGCAGACTTCTTCATCTTCCCTCAGATAATAGTAAGGATTTTTTCTCTCTTTGTGTGTCGTTTTATCAGCGATGAAGTAGCGCTCGAACGTCGTCATTTCCCTTTTTCCGAACAAGGATGAGTACTGCCCTGTCCATAAATACCAGACCATATCGGTCGCGAGGTCATCCGTTTCTTTTGGATTGGCAAACGAATGGCGTAGATAATGCTCAAATATATCGAGAAGCTCACGGCCGGCATAGGATTTGTCTTCAATCGTCATTTTTTCCATATTTCCTTCCTTATCGACCGGAATACACCCGTGTATCAGCAGGTTGCCATTGTATTTCAAATACAGGCTGCCCTTTTTCACAAGGAACTTCATGTGTCTGGCAAGCTTCTCTGAATGCTGGATGGAAAACAACAGCTTCTCGATGACCTGTTCCTCTTCCTCCAGGAGACGGTTCGGGTCTTCAGGGTCAATGGTTGAGAAACAAGGATTTTCAAGTGGATACGTCTTGTCGTGGAGGGTGATTTCCTCCCGGTCATAGTCCACTTTTTCAAGCAGCAGCCGCTCAGACATGTGGAAATACGGGCGCCTTTTAATAATCGAACTCTCAAGTTTGAACTGAATCATCGCGATCGCCTGATGCATTTTCGTAATCTGCAGCTGCTCATGTTCCGATGGTTTTTCATCGGTATGGATCTTAGGTCTGAACGCCGCATGGTCGCCATAATACTTCTCGGCAAGGTTGAGCAGTGGCCTCAAGTTGATGCCGTACGCATCCTCAATGATTTCCAAATTGTTGTAACGGGCGCAGATACGGAGGATGTTGGCCAGACACACCTTCGACCCTGCAAAAGCACCGATCCACAACACATCGTGGTTGCCCCACTGGATATCAACCGATGGGTAATGGATGAGTGTTTCCATGATTTCATCCGGCTCCGGTCCCCGGTCGTAAATATCGCCGACGACATGAAGATGGTCCACGACCAGCTTCTGTGTAGCGTAAGCGAGACCACTAATAAGCTTGTCTGCCTGACCGAGAGAAATGATCTGTTGAACAATTTTCTTATAGTACGATTCTTTATTTGTTACATCATCCGTCTTGTAGAGCAGTTCTTCTATGATATAGACGAATTGCGTCGGCAGGGCTTTACGCAGCTTGGAGCGTGTGTACTTGGAAGAAGCATAGGAAATGAGCTTGATCATCCGGTCGATCGTGTGCGTGTACCACATTTCCAACTCTTCATTATTATCAAAACCGTTCTTGATCAGCTTGATTTTTTCTTCCGGGTAAAAAACGAGTGTTGCGAATTCGTCCAGTTCCTTCCCAGACATCTCCTCTTCAAAAAGATCCCGGATTTTTTCTTTGACTCTCCCTGAGCCATTTCTCAATACGTGCTGGAACGCCTGGTATTCCCCATGAAGATCACTGACGAAATGCTCGGTTCCTTTCGGCAGGTTAAGGATCGCTTTCAAATTGATAATTTCCGTGACGACTTTTTCTTCGCTGTCGTATTTTTGAGCAAGTAAGTCTAAGTATTTTGTATTCAAGGTTATGTATCCCCTTTCAAAATTCACTACGAGATCCTATTTAAAGACAAACGCTCTGAAAAGCCTTGCTATTCCTTTTAATTATTTCAAAGGATGTTATCTAAGACAATACTCTTTGATAAAAAAGGAGATTCCCACGTTTAGTGGATCTCTCTACCAAAAAGCAGCCGATTATAAAACGGTGGGATCATCAAAAATACAACTTCACTTAAAAAGCACCATTTTCATTCGGTGAATCTTCTGGAAGCGGCTGTCCGATATCCCACATCTCAACGATTTGTCCATCCGCAAAGCGCATCATATGGACGACGGCTACTCCCATGTCTTCCTGCTGTTGTTTTATATGAGAATGGACAACCACGATGTCTTTTTCTTCGATCGCACGGTTTACCTTAAACGTTTTATCAGGGTTGCTGGATGCATCTTCTTCCATTGCACTCCTCAGTGAATCTTTATCCCCGCGGAAGTAGGGGTTGTGATGGAAAAAATCAGGATGGATATACCTTTGATACGCTTCTGTTACCTCTCCATCCACCACTTGCTTCAGAAAAGAAACCGCCCGTTCTTTGTTGGAACCTGAATCATTGTTCTGTTTAGTATTCATAGCCATTCCCCTCCCTTTCATTTAATGGTCTACGATGAGATTATCTTTCTTTAATTATTTCAAACGCTTTCACAATACTCAAGACTAAAAAAAAGCGCAACCTTTTGAGGTTACGCTTTCTACATTGTTTGATTCTAAGACCATTCAGGAGCTGAGGTTTACAACCGTTCTTCCTCTTACCTTTCCTTGTAAAATATCGGATAAAGTATCAGGGAGCTCTTTTAGTGAAACTTCCTTTTCAATTTCTCCTAAATCATCCGGCTTCAAATCCGTAGCCATCCGCGTCCATAGCTTTTCTCTCAAGTCTTTCGGACAATAAACAGAATCGATACCGAGCAGATTCACTCCTCTTAGGATAAATGGGAACACCGTTGTCGGCACTTCCACCCCGGCAGTCAAACCACTCACAGCAACGGCTCCGCCATATTTCGTGTTGCTGAGAACAGAGGCCAGTGTTTTACCTCCCACGGGATCGACCACACCTGCCCACTTCTGCTTACCGATCGGGCGGATCTTCTCAGGGGTCACTTCTTCCCGGGAAATGATTTCTTGTGCGCCCAACGTTTTCAGATATTCATGCTCCGATTCTTTTCCTGTACTAGCCGTCACATGGTACCCGCGTTTAGCAAGCATGGAAACAGCCATACTTCCGACACCGCCGGTAGCGCCTGTAACCAGAATCGTTCCGTCTTCCGGTTTAACGCCGCTTTCTTCAAGGCGATGGACTGAGAGCGCTGCGGTGAATCCTGCCGTACCGAATGCCATCGCTTCCTTCAATGTCATATTCTCAGGCAGTGGAACCACCCAGTCGCCAGGGACACGTGCATATTCACTGTAACCACCATAGTGGGAAACGCCTAATTCATAGCTCGTCACGACCACTTCGTCACCTTCTTGGTAGCGGTCATCCTCGGACGAGACGACAGTCCCGGCAAGGTCGATCCCAGGAACGAAAGGATAGGACTGAACGATTTTGCCATTCGGAATACTTGCCAACCCATCTTTATAGTTGACGCTGGAATAGTGGACGTGAATCGTCACATCCCCTTCCGGCAGATCTTCCAAAGTCAACGATTCCACATTCACTGAAAAATCTTCCTCTGTTTTGTTCACGACAAGTGCATGGAATTCTTTTGTCATTCGAACATTTCCCCTTTCTGCTTCCTCATTTAACTAGATTATAAATCTATCATAGACCATTTTATACTGACCGGTCAATTTATTTTGACCAGTCAGTATAAAAGATTCGAATATCCTCTCTTTTTCTTGTATAATAAACAGAGCATCCAATGGAGGTTATATTAGAAAATGGCAAAAAAAGCAGAACAGAGACGCAAACAGATATTAAAAGCTGCCTTCCAAGCTGCAACCGAAAAAGGCTATGAATCCGTCACCCTGCAGGATATCGCCGATTATGCCGATGTCAGCAAAGGGGTCACGAATTACTACTTCAAAAATAAATCTGATGTTTTCACGCAATTGTTTGAATGGATCACGACACGCATCTATGAAAAAGAAGCTGCATCCATCAGTGAACAGGAAACAGCTATAGGAAAGCTTGAAGCCTATATCGATCGCGTATTCATCAGTCCAGAAGAAAATAAAAACTTCTACCGCGTGTACCTGGACTTTTTATCCCAAGTAAAGAATAACGAATCGTATAAAGAAATCAATCAAAAATTCTACGAAAACTGCTGGTCCATCGGCAGAGAAATCGTTCATCAAGGACTGGAAGAAGAGATTTTTGATGTGGACGATGTGGAACAAACAGCAATCAGCATCCGCTGTATGATTGACGGAAGCTTGATTCAATGGCTGATGAGAGATGACGATCAACTGCATGACTATTACCGTACGGCCTGTTACGAGTCCATTCTGAAAATCCTAAAATACAAAAAATAAAGCGACCGTTAGTCGGTCGCTTTTATAATGTTGTCCGCAAGGTATTATTTTCCTCTATATCTTCTGAAAGCCTTGTTTGATTTACCTCTGTTCATGTAACGGACTCCTTTAAACTATTTTAGTTCTTCATCCGTTCCTTTTCTATCGACAAACGTTTCATACAAATTCGCAGACCGGTTTTCCTCCAGACTGCTTTGATAAAAATCAATTTTTTTATTTAATAGATTCAGGTTTTTCTTGTAGATCTCAATCTGCTTTTTCACTTTATCTCTATGGTTGGTCAGGATATCAATCATTGCCACAGTACCTTCTTCTCCTGATTCCCATAACTGCGTATAGTTCTTCAGGTCTTCCATAGACATGCCTGTTTCTTTCATGTGCAGGATGAACTCCGCCCATAATTTATTATGTTCGGAATAATTACGGACATTATTCTTGTCACGATCTGGTACAACTAAACCCTCTTTTTCGTAATACCTTAACGTATGTTCACTGACACCGATCAATTTTGAAAGTTCTCCAATACGATACCCCATGGTTTACACATCCTTATTGTCTTTTTCATTTACAGAACAAATTCATAATGATGTCCCTACATCCGTTCTTCCTTAAGTTATATTTTACGATTATTTATCATTCGCTTCTCGTAAAACTTGCATTCCCCGTTCTTTTTTATTTTCTACCTATACATTACTACTTAGAGTTAACTTTAAGTCAAGGGTACGACCAGATGTTCCTTTTACATTTTACCCCTTGCCTTAAAGTGTACACGAAGGTCTATACTTTTCCTTGAAAACTCAATTAAAAGAATTGGGAGGTTAAGAGCATGGCTAATGAAGAGTTGCGGAACAGCACAATCTTTCCGCTAGGACAGAAAGTCGAATCTGATAATTTCATCGGTGACGCTTACTTGCAGATGGTGTTTACAGAGGAGAAGCCACTTAACACCGCCATCGGAAATGTAACCTTTGCTCCGAGAGCCCGTAATAGTTGGCACTCGCATACAGTGGGGCAAGTGTTGTTGGTTACGGGTGGGCAAGGCTGGTATCAAGAGGAAGGAAAACCGGCCCAGTTCATCGAAACCGGCGATGTGGTGAATATTCCGGCGAATGTAAAACACTGGCACGGAGCGACAAACGAAAGCTGGTTTGTCCACTTAGCCATGACACCGGGAGAAACCGAGTGGTTGGAACCTGTCGATGACGAGTGGTACGACCAGTTGTAAAAGGAAGTAAAAAACGGGAAAAGTCAATCTTACCATGTATAGGTTGGCTTTTTTCTCGTCAGCTGTAAACAGTCCCCCCTCCTTTTTTGCCTTAGAGTCCACTCCAAGGGGTAGAATGGGAGTAATGATCTTATGAATGAAATAAGGAGGACTCCCATGGATATCAACGGATTTTTGGACCACTTGAATAAAGGCAAGACTGTAGAAGGTGGATCTGAGGTTCATCAAGTCATGCACAAGGTATCACAGGAAGCATTGAAAATAACTGCAGAGCTGAACGGGAAATACCATCCCCCTGAAAAAGTTCGGGAGCTATTTTCCGAGTTGATTGGAAAACCAGTCGACAGCAGTTTCTCCATGTTCCCTCCCTTCTCCAGCGATTGCGGCAAAAACATCGAAGTAGGGAAGAATGTCTTCATCAATTCCGGCTGCCGCTTTCAAGACCAAGGAGGGATTATTATTGGAGATGGAGTGCTTGTGGGTCATAATGTCGTATTGGCCACGCTGAATCATGACGCCCATCCTGAGAAGCGCAGCACGCTCCACCCCGCCCCTATTAAAATCGGAAATAATGTCTGGATTGGTGCAAATGTTACCGTGCTCCAGGATGTGTCCATTGGTGATGGAGCAATCATCGCTGCAGGCTCCGTCGTTACGAAAGATGTTCCATCGAACGTTATGGTCGGAGGCGTCCCTGCGAAGGAACTGAAAAAAATTGATACATCTCAGGAGTAAAAATAGAAGTCGATCTCTTGAAGCGATGTGAAGCTATCTAACGAGTTTATGACAGCGTACAAGTGAAATATTTTAGAAGACAGGTGCTGATGCGCCTGTCTTTTTTTAAAAGAAACTGGCAGAATTAAATTCAAATAAAAAAGAGACCGATTTCTCGGCCTCTTTTTGCTGTTCCAAAATCGATGTTTTTTAGTGATCTTTCAGATTCAGAGTATTACAACTTACCACCGAATACAGGCATGACACTCGCCTCACCGTAATCTTTGATGGTTTCGATATTTTTCAAGAAATCCATGTCCTCATCAGAAATGGTGAAATCTACATCTGCATTATTCTTCATATGTTCCGGATTTGCCGTTTTAGG
Organism: Halobacillus sp. GSS1; assembly: GCF_017307035.1. Taxonomy (NCBI): domain Bacteria; kingdom Bacillati; phylum Bacillota; class Bacilli; order Caryophanales; family Bacillaceae; genus Halobacillus; species Halobacillus sp. GSS1. The sequence continues at coordinate 244,137 of NZ_JAFLHE010000002.1, read as the reverse complement.
TAGTGGAAGAAGTCCATGCTGCAAGACATATCTTATGCTTAATTGAGGTACGGATACCCCATACTTCTCTGCAAGGTCTACCACTTTTTCATTTTTCAACAATTCTCCGTGGGCGATTGGTGAATAAGCTTCCACAAGAATATCTTGTTCCTGCGTATATTGAATTAATTCGAACGGTGTATTGCTGATATGAGCGAGGATCTGATTGACCATCGGTTTGACTGTACATGCACTGAGAATGTTTTCAACATCTTCTTTTTGGAAGTTCGATAAACCGATCGCACGTATTTTCCCCGCTTGATACGCTTCTTCAAGGGCTTTCCATGCTTCACGGTTTCCTTCGAAGTAACGATCTTCACCGCCAAAGTGCTTCCAGGGTTGCGGGCTGTGAATGATCATCATATCCACATAATCCAGTCCCATCGTCTCTAATGATTGATCAATGGAGGAAACGGCTTCTTCATATGATTTGACTTCCGCAGCCAGCTTTGTCGTAATGAACAAGTCTTCCCTGCCCACACCACAAGCGCGAATTCCTTCACCTACACCACTTTCATTCTGATACGCCTGTGCCGTATCAATATGACGATAACCGATTTCCACAGCATCCACTACAGCCTGTGCGACATCGTCATTGTCAATCATCCATGTTCCAAGACCTAATTTAGGAATCTCCATTCCATTTGATAACTTATACGTTTCCTTCAAAATCATGAGAACATCTCCCTTTTTTAGTTAGTGTTGAACGGCACTCACTCTGTGCCAAAAAAACCAAAGACATTCAAGTCAAATGTGGTTGATTTACGTGCAGTATATTGCCTAGAGTTAACTCTAGGTCAAGGATAAACATCTGGAATCATTCATATTTATAATGAAAAATAAAAACGCACATTTCCGGACGCTTGATGATCGGCTTCTTCCCTGCGCTTTAACTAGTGTGGTCAGACTTAATAATTTCAAGGATGAAATCTCTACTTGGGAAGCAGGACCTCATTCAATATGAAAAGAGTCCTTGGGAGTGTTCATCTCCTCAAGGACTCTTTTCTATGAGACTGGATTCATCATTTGATAGTACTTATACAGCGCCTGCGTCCCATCATTATCTCCACCTGATTCACTCAGTTCCTCATACAATTGCTTCGCAAGTTTCAATCCAGGAACAGGAATCTGCATATTCTCCGCAGAATCAATGGCGATCTTCATATCTTTGATAAAGTGCTTCACATAAAATCCCGGATCAAAGTTACCGTCAATCATCCTCGGACCGAGATTGGATAACGACCAGCTTCCAGCAGCACCGAACTCAATGCTGCTCAACACCTTCTTCGGATCGAGACCGGCTTTTTCTGCATATGTAATAGCCTCACAGACACCTAACATGCCGGATGCAATCGCGATTTGGTTACTCATTTTTGTATGCTGCCCTGCTCCTGCTTCACCTTGAAGGACGATATTTTCACCCATCGCTTGAAGGACGGGCAGGACTTCGTCAAAATACTCCTGATTCCCACCGACCATGATCGTGAGCTTCCCGTTTCTTGCGCCAACGTCCCCGCCGGATACAGGAGCATCATACGCATGAATACCAGCCTTTTCAGCTTTTTCAGCAATCTCCTGTGCCAAATCAGGAGAGGACGTTGTCATATCGATCACATACGATCCCGGCTTCGCATTCTCTAAGATCCCATCTCCACTGAGATAAACTTCCTCTACATCTGAAGGATATCCAACAATCGTAATGATTATATCAGAGTGCTCGGATAGGCGAGCCACACTTTGCTTCCAGTTTGCTCCTTCTGCTACCAGATCGTCTGCTTTTGCTTTCGTACGCGTATACACATTCAAATCATACCCCGCGCGCATCAAGTTGCGTGCCATGCTTTTCCCCATCACACCTGCACCGATGAAACCAATGGTTTGTTTAGTCATCTGCCTCTTCCCTTCTTAAAAAAAGTTGTCTCAAGTATAGCAACTTCAGCACTCTAAAGAGAAGGGAAATGCAGAATCCAGACACTAGATCGAAGTGTGTTTGTCCTTCTTATGCCGCCACAACAAAAAGACGAATTGACTGATGAAAACACCAATGAAAATCCCAATAAATGACGGCCAGTCAGCGTTAAATTCGTTGAGCACATACGTAACCACCACACCTAATAGTCCCGCAATGACCGAATAGAGGAGAAACTTCACTTTCCCAAAATGATATCCTCCTTTTTAAACGCGCATAGTTGTCCCTGGCACCTTTGGACTTCTATTACCTAAACCTTGCATACCCAAACTCTCCCAAGTAAAAAGACCGACTCCCCATTGTTATATGGAGAATCGGCCTCTTACTTAAATATCTTTTTCTTGCATGAAATAGCCATCAAAAAATCGATGACCGGGACTTAGATTTTGTTCTGGATAACGTTTTTCTCTCCTACCGTGAAAGCGGCAAATCAGAAAACCTTCAATATCGACTTTCACATCATTCAATCATTTATTTCGATATAAAAGGCTTCAGCAAGTGGCTCAGACCTTTCAAGACACCCATGTTCGGACGAGTCACAACCTTCCTTACCAACGGATTATGAAGGGACTTCGTCACTAGATCCAGCTGATGATTGCTCAACCTTTCAATCCCTCTGCGTAGAACAAGGGAATCTTCATAATCGTTGAAGAGTGGTTTGCATAACTTTTCATAATCCCCAAGACCACAAATATCATGAGCTGCATAAATACCAGTCAGAATGGATCCTGTCTGACCAAAACCTAAAAAAGGAGTAATGGCTCCGAAACAGTTACCAACAAAGAATGTGTTTCCGATTCTTGGATAATGACATTTTCCAACCAGATAATCGTTGATCGTAAATTCATGTTCTATTACTAACTCCTGCTCAAGCTTTCGAGAGGCTTCCTTAACCATGGCTTCCCAGTACTCACTTCTTTTCTGCAGCCACTCGTCTTTATATTGCGGGAAAACTATGACAAGAGTCGCTTCTGTATTGGAGTGAGGAATCAAGTAGCCCATACCTTGGGGAGCAAAATCGTTATTGAACCAGGTATGTACCTCATTTCGGACAAATTCCCCTTTGACGACAGCACCGGCAAAAGCTGAAGGGAGAGCGATGTCAAAGGTCTGGATCTGCTGTGTGTCCTGTGGATCACCCGTGGCTACGACCACGTGGGTATATTCTTTGGAGATGTTTTCATAATTTGCGTGGCTGTCATAATGGATGGTGCTATGCACTATCTGTTGAGCCAGTTGTTTCTCGTAAGAGTCCTCATATCTGCCTCTCATATTGACAAAGCCGATATTCCCTTCTACATAGGCAGATTCGTTCTCAGAATGAACAAAGATCTTCTGTACATTGCTGGCCGGCTTGAAGTGGATATCATACGTTTCAGAAAAGAATTTCACCGAATCATTAATGGGTCCATGAAGAATAGGGGTCATTAATTCTGCAATATCGTAACCTAAACCTATTTCGTTTCGTTGTTCGAAAACATCAGCACTATAGCCGTGTTTCTCCAGTGCCACGGCACACGAAAGGCCGGCAAGTCCTGCTCCGATGATCGCTATTTTCACAACGTTCCCACCTTTTTTTCCTAGTGTTCCTAAAACCTGCTGATTTATGTAAATCCTGTCTTTAAAGGGCATGCTCCGATACATTCTTTCTCTATACCACATAATACGACTATAGAGTCCTCCCTATACGAACGAAATCCAATATATAATAAGGCTGTTGTTAACCTTCTGTTCACTTTTACGATGTAACATAGAAAGTGGTGGAGAAAGGATGAATAGGATGACCTCAATTTTAATCATCGATGACGATCATCACATCGTAAATCTTGTAGGGGTGACTCTAAGGGAAGCTGGCTTTCATATATATAAAGCCGGAAATGGTTTAGAGGCCTTGGAACTGCTGGAAAAATCCGCGATTGATTTAGCTATTGTGGATGTGATGTTGCCAAACATGGATGGGTACACGCTTACCAGAAAAATAAGAGATACGTACGATATTCCGGTCATTTTACTCACAGCGAAAGGTGAACTCTATGATAAAGAGCAGGGCTACACGGCTGGAACGGACGATTATATCGTCAAACCTTTTGAACCTAAGGAATTAATTTTCCGGGTTCAGGCCGTCTTAAGAAGATATGATAGACCGAGCAATTATGTCATTCAATTACAGGACGTGAAGATTGATCAACGAAACTATGAAGTACAGATCGGTAAACAACACTTGCTTATGCCTTTAAAAGAGTTTGAATTATTAGCTTTATTAGCCTCCCGCCCGAACCAGGTTTTCAATCGTGACGCCTTGATTGAGAATATATGGGGGCTGGATTTTAAAGGGGATGAGAGAACGTTAAACGTTCACATCAAGAGAATCCGTGAACGTCTCGGCAGACTCACCTCTACGATTCGAATTGTAACGGTCCGTGGTGTCGGATATAAATTAGAGGTGACCTTCTCATGAAGTCCTTGTATTCCAAATTCCTGGTGACCACGTTATTCATCATGTTACTCAGTTCGTTTATCGGTTTTTTTATGGCCAATGCCTACTATCAAAATAAGCTGAAACCGGAAAACGACTCCAAAAACATGGAAATCGCCAGCAGAATCGCTGAGTACGCAGAAACACAGGAGAACCTTGATCAATATCTCGAGCATACAGCTTCTATAGGATATCAACTTTTCGTTGTCGACCGTCAAGGGGAAAGGCGTTCTTTTGGTGGGTCTTTTGATGAAAAGAATCTATCACCAGCGACCGTACAGGATGTCCTTAATGGGCAGGCTTATCATGGAATGAAGGATTTTCCTAGAAAGACTTTCGTGACCGGTTTCTTTGCGAATGAGCTGAAAAATTCTGTAGGTGTGCCATTTACTCACAATAGCACTACGTATGCTCTATTCCTGCGGCCGAACATCAAGCTTTTATTTAATGAAATACACATTCTCATGGGGTGGATGGGTTTAGCTGTTTTCATACTCAGTTTAGTCGCCGTACTCATTTGGGCCGCCATGATCATACGCCCTGTTCGTAAGTTATCTCATGCTACGAATAAAGTGGGAGAAGAAGGGTTCGACGTCCGTCTTAACATCCAAAGGAAGGATGAAATTGGACGGCTGGCTCTGAATTTCAAGGATATGATTTCCCGGCTTGGAGAGTTAGACAAGCTGAGAAGAACGTTCGTCTCCAACGTGTCGCATGATATACAGACGCCTTTATTGAATATTCAGGGCTACAGCCGTTTATTAGAAAGCCACACACTTTCTGAGGAAGATCGAAAAACGTACTTAAAAGTGATCCAAGAGGAAGCAAAGAGGATGTCTACATTATCCAAGCAGCTGTTGACCTTATCATCACTCGAACCAAACGGGCATGCATTTTCTAAAAAACCCGTGGATGTCACCGGCCAATTGAGAAATCTCCTTCATAAGTACTTTTGGCTTATGGATGAAAACAACCTTTCATTAACCTACTCTCTTGACGAGGTGTGGGTGAAAGGGAATCCGGAACTCCTTCATGCTGTTTGGGAGAACCTGTTAACCAATGCGGTTAAATATAATAAACCGGGCGGGAATATTGACATCGTGGTGTATAAGTCAGGTGATCAAATCGAAGTGATTTTCACAGATACAGGGATAGGTTTAAGATCCGGAGAGAAAGAACAAATCTTTGACCGCTTTTACCGTGCAGACTCTGCCAGAACCAAACAAGGGACAGGCTTAGGGTTATCCATCGTGAAGGAAGTTATCGACCTCCATGGAGGGAGCATTTCAGTATATAGCCGCTTGGAAGAAGGAACGACATTTAAAATCCTTCTTCCCCATATGTAATGGATCATTAACCTTTTGTTCACTTGCCTGATTTAAAGTAATCAGTGAAAAGAACAAAAGGTTTTTTTAGAAAGGATGAAAGGATCCATGCATATGGCTTGGAAAGAAATGAAAAAGAATAAAGTGAAATTTTTAATTGTAGGCTCCATCGTTTCCCTCATCAGTCTGTTGACGTTCATCATTTCCGGTTTGGCGAATGGACTATCACAAGACAACGTATCCTTGATAAAAAATATGCCAGAAGGAACGTTTTATATGAGCGGGGATTCTAATGATTCCTACACCCAGTCCCATATAGACAAGCAGAAACTGGAGAACTTTAAAACAGAAGATGAGCATTCATTCGCTTTTTCACTTCAAATGGGGGCTCTGAAAGCATCGTCCGACAATCAACAGAGTGTGGCTTTCCTGACTTCCACAGAAACTCCGCTCCTTAATACTGTGAAAAGTGGAGAAGTCATCCTCGACCGCTCATTAAAAGACGAAGGCATAAAGATTGGTGACCGACTGTCCAGTCCACAGTCTGAGGGAACGTTTGAAGTTGTCGACTTTATCGATAACCAGAAGTTCAATCATTCCCCTGTGGCATTTATCCATTCAAAGGATTTTAACCGCATGTTCAGAACAAAAGAATATCAGCTGATCTATAGTGAAGAGATAACAGAAAACATAGGAGGATTACATGCATTCTCAAAGAGTGAATTCTTGTCGACGATCCCAAGTTATCAAGCGGAGCAAATGACTTTGAATATGATTGTCTGGTTTCTCATTGTGATCAGCGGACTGTTATTTTCCATATTCTTTTATATGATGAATGTCCAAAAAATAGGCATGTATGGAATACTCAAAGCTCTAGGCATTCGTACAACTGATTTGTTCCAAATGATCTGGAGTCAAATGGCCCTGATCACCATGGCTTCACTTATTGTGGCTGCTTTGATAAGCCAGGCTTTTCAAGTTTTCGCTCCTGATACGATGCCCTATCACTTATCAGTCTCAACCACTGTTCAACTATCCGTTGTATTTTTCGTGGTGGGATTCTTAGGATCTACCTTATCAGGATTACAGATTAAACAAATTGAACCTTTACAAGCCATTCAACAAGGGGAGGCCTGACATGAGTCGATTACAATTAGAACAGGTAAGAAAGTCATTTATAAATGGTGACACGGAAGAAGAGGTATTGAGAGGTGTGGATGTAACACTTGAAGAAGGAGAAGTCACCGCTTTAATAGGGGCTTCAGGATCGGGGAAAAGTACACTTTTAACCATTGCTGCCGGTCTGCAACGACTTTCTAAAGGCCGGGTGTTATTTAATAATCAAAATCTAGCCGAATGGACTTCAGAACAAGTGAGAAAGGTTAGAGCTCAGCATTTCGGGTTCGTATTCCAAAGCTCCCACCTTGTCCCTTTCCTAACGGTTGAAGAACAACTTTCGATCATGATGGACATCGCTGACCGACGAGGAATCAAACAGGAAAAACAAAAACAGATCAAGAAAATCCTGGATGAAGTAGGGATGTCCCATCGATTAACTGCCTATCCCTCTTCCCTCTCCGGTGGAGAAAAACAAAGAGTCGCAGTGGCACGTGCCATCATCCATGAACCTGCGATCCTTTTCGCGGATGAACCGACGGCCAGCTTGGATTCAAACAGGTCAAGAGAAACGATGGCGTTGATTCAACAGGTCACTAAAACCCAGAATATGGCGGCACTGATCGTGACTCATGATGAAGAAATGTTGGAGTACATGGATCGTATTGTGAAAATGAGTGACGGAAAAATCGTTTCTTGAAAGGAATAAGAGGTCGGAGTGTTTTACTCTGACCTCTTTTCTTACGCTATATTTTATATCAAGTCCACGGCTATTAAGCCTTACTGTTTTCCGACTGCTTCCAGTGCAAGTATTGATTGTATTTATGGATTCTCTTATTTACGTAATGAATAAGCGGGAAGGATAACAGTAAAATGAGGGCTGCATAAACATAAAAAGCTCCCTCAGAAACAATGGATAATCCTCCAAACATCAGGTTACCAATTAGATATACGAATAAAATCAAAACCGATGAAACCGTAAACTTCACACGTAGCGTATAGCGACTGTTCACTAAGACCTTAAAATGAATGAAGAACGTGATGGAGCAGGAGACTACAGCGATCAACACGCTGATTGCATAACTAAACATCTGTGAAAATAATGGCTGCCCGGTCACAATAAGTAAGGATGCGCGGATCATCACACCGACACATACCGATAGAATCAGGGCTTCAAAAAAATATTTACGCAACTTCCTCACCTCATTCCTAAAAACGCTTTAAAAGACTTGACGTAACTTTTGGAAACTTCCACTTCTTTTTTTGACCCCGCAAACGTTAATAAAAGTCTTCGGTTGAACCATGGAATGACTTTCGTCACCGCATTGATGTGCACAATAAAAGACCGGCTCACTCTGACAAACTGGTCGCCTGGCAGGCGGTTTTCCAGTTGAAACAACCGTTCTTTCAGATGATAGGTTTCCTCAGAGGTATGACAGAGAACGACGGCATCCAGTGCTTCAAAATATAAAATATCTTCGTGGGGTAGAATGTAATACGCATCATTCAACATCCCTGTCACCTTAGATGTCACAGATCTCCTCGCATAATGGTGTAGTAAATCCACCAGCCCTTCAAGGTTGTCAGGATGAAAAACAATGCAAGGGAGCAATCCCTGGTGCAGCCCCTCTTGCACAAGATACACATCGGCACTGGCGTATAACTCAATCCCGAGCTCCTGAACTTTTGCAGCAACATACTCTCGAATCCTATCCTCACAAACTAATCCAATTTTCATGACTACTCCTTTATCAATGGCGTCTTTTTTTAAAGAAAAACACTAGAAGACCTATAAACACAACGAGAACCATTCCACCAAAATACTTCCCTGCAAACGCATAAAACGTGTGCGTTCCCTGGACAGGCATATGGCCACGCATCACCCAGTGATCGGTAGTAAAATGATTCATTTTCGCCAATGTCTGTCCTGTATAATCGGTCATCATGGACATACCGTTTACCGTTTGGGTAACGGTATTCGCTCCATTTTCAATGCCGCGGAAATTCCCCACAATCGTATGATAGGGCGATATTTCTTCCCAGTCTGCCGAAGGGATGAATAAATGGTCGATGTCTTTTTCCCCCACCTGATTGACGACGGAAGGGAAGTCTTTATCCCAGCATATGATGCCCGTTAACCGACCATAAGGCGTATCAACAGCCTGGATCTCCTTCCCTTTCGTTACCGTCTGTTCAATAAAATTGCCGCCATATTTATAGTGTTCTAAGGCAATCTCTCCGTTCGGATCGATGACATACAAGACATTTTCATTCTTTTTGGCGTCCTCTGTAAACACATAAGGAACGGTAATGATGTACACCTCATGTTCTTCCGCCATACGCTGCAAACGACTCAAGTAGGAGGAGCGCTGAGATTCATCCATCACGGCGGTTCCTTCTGAATGGTGAATGATTTTCGCACCCGCTTCTGCTTCTTCCGTGGTCCGTTCCATTAAGGTTTCGATTTGCTTTTCTGTTTTCTCGGTAAAATCCTCCAAATCCTTATTTCGCAAATTAAAGATCTCCAGGACCTCTTCATTGTTACGATCCAACGTATGAATGCCTGAAACGAGAACCGTTTGATGATCCACTGATCCGTTGACTCTCAAACTCCCCCAGACTATGGTAAGTAAAAGAACCATGACTGTTGCCAGGGCGACTCCCTTTCTGTGTACTTTCGGCCGATCAAGCGTCAGCCAATACACGATGGCAGCGACCCATGTAAGGACGAATGTGAGCCCTGTCACCCCAATGAGAGAGGCCACCTGCGCCATTGACAGGAAATGGGCCTGCGAATACCCAAGGACGCCAAACGTACCAAACGGGTTCAAATACACATTCATATAGTCTAGAAGGGCATAAGAGCTCGGGAAAATCAAAGTAACCAGAAAGGATCGGGACACCCGGTAACACATTTTCTGCAAAACGAAGGGCAGCGCATATAAAGCCCCCGCCACCGCAGGGATAAAACCGAATAGAGGAATATCCAATTCCGGAAGCATACGGTTAAAACTCAACTGATTCCCCAGAGCCATGATGAGCATAAGAAGAATCCACGCCCACCGGCCCCTCAAGTCCTTTACGGCAACCATGAAAACGAACGGAAACACCCAGGCAGCTATGGCAATCAGATATTTCCCGTTACTTAACATCATAAGTACTGTCCCTAATAATAATAAACTAAAAATGTACCTTTTCTTCAATTTCATGCCTCCTTTTCACTGATACTCTTATTCTAGGAGCTCAGCGCGGCAGAGGGATCTGTTTATGAATAGAAGGGACAAAAAGCACGGTCAAAGGTACAAATAGTAAAGTGAAAAGGGCAGACTCCTGCACGATTCTTAACTGCTTGGAAAATCCCTTTTATATACCCACAAAAAAAGGCATAAGCCTTTAATGAAGGCTTATGCCTAGACTTAAATAACTCTCAAGAGTCCTCTTCCTGACCTTTTAGTAAAGATGGGGGAGCAGATTTAATGTGCAGATCTCTTTGAGGGAAAGGAATTTCAATCCCGTTTTCATTCAGCTGCTCATAAATGGAGAAGTTCAGCTCACTTTTCATCCGGATCACTTCTTTCGGATCGGAAATCCATAGAAACAGTTCAAAATCCAATGACGAATCACCGAAACCTTTAAAATTCACGTAAGGCGCTGGTGACTCAAGGACGAACGAGTGCTCCTGCCTCGCTAATTCGGCAACCACAAGAAGGATTCTTTTCACCTTCTGCACATCTGTTCCATAGGCGACCCCGATGGGAATCGTCAAACGAAGCCTCGGATCCGCAAACGAACGATTCACTACTTTTTCCTCTAAAAAATAAGAGTTCGGGATGATGATGTGTTCATTCTCAAGCGTACGGACGACCGTCGCCCGCATGCTGATTTTTTCAACATCACCGATGACATCATCTATAAGTACTCGATCCCCGACTTTTATCGGTCGTTCAAAGAGAAGGATCAATCCGGATATGAAGTTAGAGGCGATGTTCTGCATTCCGAAACCGATTCCCACACCTAAGACCCCGGCAAAAACAGTCAGGGCACTCAAATCGATGCCGACCGTCGTCAAACTGACCAATACCGCGACGACCATAATGATATAATGGACAATCCGCTCCATCGTGAACTGGATCCCCTTATCCAAATGATGTCGCTCAAAGAAAAATGGCAGCAGGTGTTCATTCAGAACCTTTGACAGCCTGTAGGCAAAAGTAATGATCAGCACGGCAATAATGATTAGAAATAATGTAATCTCTACTTGGCCGATAGTGAATAGCGGAAATAAAAGCCAGGCGGAATCAGAGAAATAGAAAATCACGAATAAAAGCAGGCCATTGAACACAACCCAATTGATCAAAGAAAAGGCGGCCCGCTGGATACTTCCCCTGTCCCGGAATACCCGGTTGATCAATAAGCTCAATCCCAAACGGATCAAGAATAGAAACAATAAGAAGCCCAGCACGATAAGAATATCTGACCAAGGCCAGTTGGTTACCTGGTTGATTGACATAAATACTCACTCCATACAAGTCTATAATCCTTTTATTCCCTCTCAGGATATATTAAACAACATAATAGAAAACTCCTCCCCTTGTCGTTGTTGGACAGACGCCTGCTCCCTTTCACTTACAAGTCGATCCCTCAATTATTCGATCGTCCCTTTAAACTTCTCCGGCTTTTTCACATAGCTTTCGATGATATACCCGCAGCTTGTGCAGATGATGTATTCCACTTCAGAACCAAAAGACATGGCTTTATTAACGGGAAGCATGACAGCATATCCGTTCTGCTTTCCTCTCCCTAGTTCCCTTCCCCCACATTTTGGGCATTCGTCTATATTCGATGGATGTTTCACCCTGTCCCCTCCTCCTGCGGTGGTGCAAACGTTCTTGGAATCTTTTACACCGAACGCAGCTTTTTTTAGTTTTCTATTTTCTTCCTTTATAAGAAAAGTATATAATACTACACAGGCTGGACCAAACAATCCTCCCCTTCCCCGGAACATTAGTGTGAAGGTAAACCATATAACCTCACATACGGGGAAAATTCTTTACATACATAGGTGATTCCATTGATTTTAAAAGAATTAATATCCAACTTAGCCCTTTTGATCGCATCATTATTCACTTATACCCAAACGACCCAGGCCGCTCCCCTGAGCCGGTCTTCCACATTCAGGAACAAAATGGTTTCAGGGATTCTGGCGGGAGTCTTGAGCAATGTCCTTATGCAGTACAGCATGCGCTTCGACAGCACCATTGTTGACTTACGTCATATCCCGATCATTCTCGTCGCTTATTACGGAGGGACCTTCCCTGGGATTGCAGCCATGTGCCTCGTCGTCGTGGGCCGTTTTCTTATCGGATTCAATACATCATCACTTCTTGCTCTATTAATGATCACTTCCATTACACTGATTACATTGACCATTACGAGACTGAATTTGACGAAGCGAATCAAGATTCTGCTCACGTTAACCGCTTCGAATGTCATTTTCACAGGCATGATTGTCTATCTATTACAGAACAAAACCACCTTATTGGTTCTGATTCCTTCTTTTTGGATTATCTCTTATACGGCAGGATTCGTCTCTTTCTATGTCGTGGAATTTGTTCGTAGAAGCCAAAATCTATTGAATAAATACAAAGCAGAAGCAGCTACGGATGGTTTGACCGGATTGAACAACGTCCGCAAATTCGACCAATCTTTCAACGAGATCGCATCTCAGGCGGTACATAAGGAAGAAAAACTATCACTCTTGTACATCGATATCGATCATTTTAAAAAGGTGAATGATACCTATGGTCACAAAGAAGGCGATCAAGTGTTGATAGAACTGAGCCGGATTCTGAAAAACACCGTACGATCCTTCGATATTGTCAGTCGGAACGGTGGAGAAGAGTTCACAGTCATTCTACTGGATTGTCCGACAGACCGGGCCAATGAAATCAGTGAAAGAATTAGAGAAAAGGTAGAAAACCATTCTTTCCTCTTAACTACAGGCCAAATGATTCACATAACAGTATCCATCGGACTCGCCTGTTACAATGAAACGACCAGTAAGCCGAAATTGTTGATCAAAGAGGCCGACCATGCTCTTTATGATGCTAAACAAACCGGCAGAAATAAGGTGTGCATCGCACCCAGCCATCAGTGGGCGAGTCACCGAGCGTAACTTTACACAGTTACGCTCTTTTTTTATGTCTCATTTTAGTAAGCAGACGTTAAAGGACTTTACATAGGGTTGCTATCTTCTGAAACAAGCTTCCTGCATCCACCAAATAAAATAGATGCAGCCACATATATTTAAAATATGCAGGGAACACGGAAGAAAGGGTGAGTCATTTGGAGAAAAAGAAGCGGCCGAACATCCTTGTTTTGATGGTCGACCAGGAAAGGTATCCATCTGTGTACGAAACGAAGGAATTGAGAGAATGGCGGAAAGAAAATTTAGTGACCCAGAACTTATTACGTAAGAATGGTATGGAGTTTTTGAATCATTATGCCGGAAGTACGGCCTGCTCTCCCAGCCGGGCTACGCTTTACACCGGCCAATACCCTTCGCTTCACGGAGTAACACAGACCACCGGAGTAGCGAAAGGACCGTTTGATCCGGATGTTTTCTGGCTCGATCCAAACACAGTACCGACCATCGGGGATTATTTCCGTGCAGCTGGTTATCAGACGTATTGGAAAGGAAAATGGCACGCCTCCGATGAGGACATATTAGTACCCGGTACCAAAAATGCCTTTCCAAGCTATGACCCGAACACAGGAGTGCCGAATAGACAAAAGGAGAAAATTTACGAGGATGCAAACCGGTTGGGCCGCTTCGGATTTTCCGGGTGGATTGGACCTGAACCCCACGGATCGAACCCGCGTAATTCCGGCTCTTCGGCAGCTCTCGGAACCAGTGGACGGGATGAGGTTTATGCTACTGAAACCATCGAGCTGATCCAGGATCTCGAGAAACAGACCAGTGAAATAGATTCGCCCTGGTTCATCATGTGTTCCTTCGTCAATCCGCATGATATCGCACTGTATGGGGTCCTGACTGCTCTTTCACCAGCGTTCCAATTCAATATCGATCCAACACTACCCCAAATCCCGCCGGCACCTACTCATCAAGAATCTCTTTCAACGAAACCAGATGCGCAGGAAAGTTATCGAATAACGTATCCACAGGCGTTACAGCCCATCATCGACCAGCCCTTTTATCGGAAGCTCTACTACAGTCTGCAAAAGCAGGCGGACGAAGACATGCACAGAGTCTTTCGAGCTCTTCAGAAATCTTCCTTTTATGAAGATACCATCGTCATTTTCACATCGGACCATGGAGAGTTGCTTGGAGCCCACGGCGGCCTTCATCAAAAATGGTATAACATGTACGAAGAATCCATTCACGTCCCGCTTATGATCCATAGCAAGAAACTTTTCTCCCAAACAGAGCAGACAGACATGTTAACGAGCCATGTCGATCTTCTGCCTACAATGCTCGGACTTGCTGGGATCGATGCAGGCCAAATACGAGAGAAGTTGAGCCGCTCCCACAACGAAGCCCAACCCTTGGTCGGAAGGGATTTGACCCCTCTCATCAAAGGAAGGTCTCACTTTTTCAGAGCCAACGAACCTCTCTATTTTATGAGTGATGACGACATTACCAAAGGGTTGAATCAGACGACTGCAGCCGGGATCCCTTATGAATCCGTTGTGCAGCCGAATCACATTGAAGCCGTCATTACAAAAATCAAAACCGGGAAGAATCACGAGGAAGAAACGTGGAAGTTCGCCCGCTATTACGACAACCCCCAATTCTGGAGTGACCCTGGGTGTAGTGATACGTTGCAGAAGAAAGGCAAGGCCATGGAGGTAGAAAATGACATCCAATGCTCCTGCTGTGTAACCACAACAAAAACAGAACCTGTTCCGTCTCAATATGAACTCTATAACCTTACGACAGACCCGCTAGAAGAAAAGAATTATGCCGACCCTCAATACTCGACGCCAGAGTCAAGGATTGTGGAAGGATTATTGTTGAACACCTTGGAGCAGCAGTGCAACCAAAAAAGACTGGAGCCTTCAAGCGGCGAAGTGCCTGGAATGCCCTCATGCAATTGCCAGGAAAATTAGAGAGGTCTCATGATCAGAAATCATTAAAAAAGGATGAACGCTGCTTACGTTCATCCTTTTTATCCCTTTCATCTATGAGATTAAAAGATCCATAGGGACACTGCCGATAAAGACGCACAAGTAAGGAGAGGGAAAAGACATCCCACTCCCACGCATCCTTCCAGCAAACCATCTAATAATCTGCGAAATTTACCTTTATTATTTTTATGATCATGATCAAGCTCAGTCATGTTATTCTTTTCACCTATCTTTTTCTTATTCTTTTTACTCAAACCAGTAAATGAGCAGGGCACCTCTAACTATGATGGACCCGTGCATCAAGTATTTAAGAATGAATACAAACGTATCCATCTTCATGCCACCTTTTCTCAAGGACCATACTATCAAAGATGGCATCCTATGCATGCAAGAAAAATGTGCCATGGTGTGTCTCGTTATATTGTCCCCATCAAAAAAAGCAAACCCATGGTCAGTAGGTTTGCCCGCTTCAAGAAACAAAGTCTTATAAGACCATTTGCATCTCAATATCACGATCTTTCTGCTCAACTTTCTTAAACCCTATTTTTTCATAAACACGAATGGCTGCTTTGTTTTGTTCATCCACCTCTAACCGTACCTCATTCATGTCTTGGTCACAGTGATGAATGCCAAAGGCTATGCCCTGCTTCACGTAGGTTGCCCCTAACCCTTTTCCTATCCAATCTGGTCTCAAGGCTAACCCGATTTCCATGATGCTTCCGTTTACCTTGAACTCAAACAATCCAACAACTTCCTCATCCACGAAAGCGGCATATCCCTCACATCCACCAGGACCTCTTAACTGACCTGTTTGCAGAAATGACTCAAAATAAGGCTTCATTTCCACTTTTTCTACAAAGCCTTCATAATTCCATGAATCGATTTGTTTCACATCTTCCATCTTAATCGACCTGAACTTGAATTCCATTGAACCACTCCTTACTACAATTTCCAGGGTTATACTCTCGATTCAAAAAGGTCCTGTGCTGCTTTAATATCTTCTCCCTTGTCTTTTCGAAAGGAACAGAAGGACGAGACTATATCCAAGACTACCTCCAACAACAGTCAATAACAACTGTCCCCCATCAAAACCGGAGTGGGTGAACATGTTAGTAAGGATTAAACCAAAAAGCACGGCAAAAAACAGCAGAACGGCTTTCTTCCAATTCATGCTTTCTACACCTCCTCTTTGCTCTTCAGTGTTCCTTAAGACCAACCAAAATGGGGTCCTCCGCAAATGATCAAATCAAGTGATCGTTCACCCTGAAAATGGATTCGATACCTATGTATTGGCGGATTTTGTTTCTTTTCTTTCCCTGCCCATCATTTCTCCATTCCCATTATTTCAGACCCCTTCCTAGTACTCAAGGGGTATTTTAAAAGCGCAATCCTATGCAGGACTGCGCTTCATCTAGTCTTTCCATCCCTTGCCATCACTGGTTTCCTAAATGTAAACACTGGCACATGTTCCAGCTACAGGTTCATAATAGCAATGATTTTTATATCTGCCTGTAAATTGCTGTCCGTACCATGTAGGAGGGCATGTGGCATTTGGATTGAAATACCATAGGGCATATTTTGCCGGGTGCATCCTCCAATAATCCAGATTCTTCTTGGCTAACCTTTTTTCAGTTGATCGAGCCCGGTTATAAAAAAGATTTCCTTTCTGGACCGCTTCGAAAGAATAATTCCCTCCCTGTACTTGATAGATGACATCCCGGATGTTTCTTACATCCGTAAAATCCAGGCAGTCCGCGGCCGCCCGGTTCACAATGACATTGCCGACGTACAACATCCCCTGTTTCCCTTCACCCACGGCTTCCGCCCGCATCATCCGAGCCATCAAAGCAACATCTGAATCTGTATATTTTACTCTCACCATTTTTTACTCACCCCAACATATTCTATGAAAAAAAGCTGGGTTCATGTCATGATTCATCAATGGATGAGCTCTGGAATGCCTCGCTGGGTAAAGGAGACAAGTTTTAATCAGGAAGCGAAAAAGGCCCCCTACTTATAAAAGCCGGAGAACCTTTTATTACTACCAATTAAGGTGTGCGAATCACTCCACCAACTGCCATTTACAAGATAATCATTGATATTAAGGTGTTCAAGTTCCAAGTCGTTGATCCGACAGTCATACTCAAAACATGGACCTTAAATACGTGCGGCAGGATGGTTCACATCTGTGATATTCCGTCCAAAAAGAGAGCAAAAATCAAGCTGACCAAAGTAAATCCGGCTAGAGGAATGGCGAATGCGGCATTATTCTTCATCTCTAATCCTGATAAAATCACACCCAAACCACAGAGAACGACCCATACCGGAAGGAAAAGCACGTCTGCAACTCTTAAAGGCATCCAACCATAGAAGCCTGTTAACCATAAAACCCATTGGGTAAGCAGTAAGCTCCCAATCACCAAAGAACTCTTAAATGGTAAAGGTCCTCTTCCGTGTTTTTTCACAATATGTAAGGGGACAAGCACCATTAAGAATCCCACCACTACAAAAAGTACAAGAAGTATTACAGATATCCCAATTCATCACACTTCCTCTCTTCCAAGAAATGAAAGGCCTCTATCATACCCCTGCCTTCTGTGACTCACAAATATAACTTCCCATAACGCTTCTGAACCCTTGGACGTTTCTCCTCACCACTGATGCCGCGACTTTTTGCAGGGTGTTTCTTGACCCGTTTCAAAGTTGCTACAATTAGAAAACTAACAATAACTAATAACAGCCATGAACTCACTTTCCCCAGATGAACGAGACTCCAGGCATCCGCCTGGTTTGGGTATTCCCACGCGCTGAAATAAGTCGCGATATTTTCTGCGACCCATATGAAAAAACCGATCAGCACAAAAGAAAGCGCAAGGGGCATCCGGTAACGCGTATCGTTCACCTCGTAGCGGACCCATGCTTTCCAAAAAACAAGAAGGACAAGGCCTGACAGCCACCATCTGATATCGACCCAATAATGGTGGGTGAAAAAATTCAAATAGATCGCTGAAGCCAGAGGAACGACAAGCCACACTGAAGGCCAGCGTACCAACTCAACCTTAAGCCTTCTCCACGCCTGACAAAGATAACTCGCCACACTTGCATACATGAAGCCGCTATATAATGGGACCCCGAAAAATTTCGAGTAGCCTTCTTCTGGGTAAGACCAGGAGCCCATATGAACTTTGAATAGTTCGAGGGCAAGCCCAATCACGTGAAACAACGTAATCACTTTCAGTTCATCTCTTGTTTCAAGTCCGGAGCGTACCATCCACCACTGCATGAGTAGACAAATGATCAGCAGCCAATCATACCTCGGAAGCAAAGGCAGCGGAATCCATTGTGTAAGCGCCAAAGAAGCAAAGATAACGACAGGAAACAAGCAGGACAACGCTTGCTCCCAGCCAAAGTGTAAGAGTTGTTTCACCGCTCTCATCTGACCCCTCCTAATCTTCGTCTTCCTGATATTCCAGAATGTCCCCCGGCTGACAGTCAAGTGCCTGACAAATCGCTTCCAATGTAGAAAAACGCACGGCCTTCGCCTTGCCATTTTTCAAAATAGAGAGGTTTGCCATCGTGATTCCGACCTTCTCCGAAAGCTCGGTCACGCTCATTTTTCTTTTCGCAAGCATCACATCAATATTGATAATAATCGCCATATGGATCACCTCAGACCGTAAGATCATTTTCAGATTTAATAGTAATGGCTTCTTTCAGGAGTCTTTGCAGGACAGCAGCAAAGACGGCGATGACGGCAGAAGCGAGGATGATGACCATCGCAATGACAATCAGACCAGGAGCGTCATCGAGTTCAGCGACCGTATAGATCACCGGCATGAGCACAACGTATAGAACGCTGATGGTGACGGCACAAAATTTGATGACCCTCAGTGCTTTGACCGATAAGTCTGAGAACGCCTTGTTGCTGTCAATATAATTCAGAAGCTTAAACGCTTGATACAGCGCAAAGTAAAAAGGGATGGCTGTCAAATACATATAAATGAAGACCACCGGTTCAATGATTGGAAAATCAGACAGCAGCACGCCCGCATATTCCGCAAATTCAGGAACAAAAAAGATACACAACGCAAGAACAGGCAGACCAATCAAAAAGACCGCCAGCTTCAAAAAGAGTGTAGATCCACGTTTCATAAAAAGCACCTCATCTCCTAATATCTTTTCTTATCATACAATTATATTTATTGTTTATCAATAAATATATATCATTTATAGATATTTTATTATCGATTTGGACACACATAACTTTTGGCTGTACCCATAAAAAACGCAGACCTCCTGTAACTCAGAGATCTGCGCTTTTTATTTGTGGATCCTGGGAGGGCTCTTGGCGGTTTCGCCACCCTTTAGTGCGGTTCGCCTCCCCTTTGGCGCGACTCGACACTCCTTTGACGTGGTTCACCACCCCTTTAGCGCGATTCACCACCCTTTTGGCGCGATTCGCCACCTGTCAGGATGCGTCGGTCACCTGCCCTCAAGCAGGACGGATCGATTCAATTCAGTCACCGACGAACAGCCGCTTAAAGCCATGGCGATATCCGTGTCTGCCAGTAAATTTCTCAACACCTCATGCACCCCTTGTTCTCCGGCAACAGCAAGGCCATACATGCAAGGCCGTCCTACTAGGACAGCTTCTGCTCCTAGTGATAGGGCCTTGATCACGTCAGCTCCCCGACGGATTCCACCATCCATCAGCACAGGGAGCTCTTTTCCTACCGCTTCAACAATAGGCGGAAGAGCCTCCAAAGAGCTCACGGCTCCATCCACCTGCCGTCCACCATGATTGGATACGATGATTCCATCCACGCCGTATTCCAAAGCTTGCTTAGCATCATCCGGATGAAGAACGCCCTTCAGCAGGATCGGTAAATCGGTATGCTCTCTTAGGAAAAGCAGGTGTTCCCAAGTCAATCCCGGGTTCCCGAACGTTTTCGTCCACTGCATCACTGCCTGCGTGGGATCGTCTTCAGGAGGTGATGACAGGCGAGAACGAAAGACAGGGTCGGTAAAGTAGTTTCCGACACCCTCGCCAATCAAAAAGGGCAGGTACACATTTTTCAAGTCTTTTTCCCGCCAAGCCATCATGGGCGTGTCCAAGGTGACGACAATCGCATCATATCCTGCTGTTTCTGCCCGCCGCACAAAACTTGCCGTCACTTCTGGATCCTTATTCCAATACAGTTGAAACCATTTAGGAGCTTCCCCCATCACTCCGGCTATTTCCTCCATCGTTTTTGTAGAAGCAGAACTTGCAATGTAGGGAATATTCAATGCTGCAGACGCTTTGGCTGAAGCTAATTCTCCTCCCTCTTGAATAATCGACTGCACACCAATAGGCGCCTGCAGAAGGGGAGTCTCGTACTTTTTCCCGAATAATTCAAAGCTTAAGTCACGATCCTCTACATTTTTAAGCATCCGCGGGACGATTTTCCAACGGGTAAAGCTGTGAAGATTATCTTTCATCGTCTCTTCACCACCTGCGCCTCCCGCTACATAATAGAAAGGACCATCCTCCAGAACTTCTCTCGCTTTCGCTTCCCAATCTTCATAGGATACGGGAAGCCTGTCAGGATCAGGCTGAGTCATAGTCCGATAAACTTCAAATTGAACTTGATTTCCGTAATTGGACATTCTTTATCCTCCTTAACGATATCGTTTCAACTCGTATATTTACCTAATATTCCCTTTTATCCTAACACAATTTGTAAGCGCTTTATAAAAGGGTTGCACTCCCTTTTCATCCACTTCGTCTACTTCAATTCCTTTCCCTTCTTAAGATCATTTCTTTTGTAAACGCTGACATTGGTTTACAGTTCTGCTGACAAGGTAAAAGAGTAAATGTTTAATCTAATTCCGTCTACTAATAGGAAAGAACTAAAAGGAGTGCATGTAGAATGAGTCAATCTATTCCTGAAATCCAACTGAACGATGGTCTCACCATTCCTGCCTTGGGATTTGGTACGTACCGCCTGAACGGAAACCGCGGTGCTTCAGCTATTCAAAGTGCCATAGACACAGGCTACCGCCTAATTGATACCGCTTATAACTATGAAAATGAAGCGACGGTAGGAGAAGGGATCCGCCGCAGTAACATACCGAGAAATGAATTAAGAATCACATCCAAACTTCCTGGTCGATACCATGAATACGACAAAGCCGTAACGGCCATCCAGGAATCTCTGTTCCGTGCACAGCTGGACTATTATGATCTTTATTTAATCCATTGGCCGAATCCAAAAGAAGATAGGTATGTAGAAGCATGGCAGGCATTGATTGACGCCCAAAAATGGGGATTGATCCGTTCCATCGGTGTATGTAATTTTCTCCCTGAACACTTAGACCGTCTCGAACAGGAGACAGGCATCATACCGAGCATGAATCAGGTGGAGCTCCATCCCTTTTTCAATCAGGAAGAACAAAGAGCCTATCACGAGGAAAAACAGATCCAAACACAGTCCTGGAGTCCGCTAGCCCGTGTCCAGAATATCCTCGACAATGAGACCATCCAATCCGTAGCTGAACAACATGAAAAGACGGTTTCCCAGATTATTCTGCGCTGGCATTATCAACTCGGTTCTGTTGCTATCCCTAAGTCATCTTCTCCCAAACGGCAGAAAGAGAATCGGTCAGTTTTCGACTTTTCGCTAAATGAAGAGGAAATGGACCGTATCAATCAATTGACTCGACCGGATGGCAGAATGAAAGATCAGGATCCTGCCACTTACCAGGAATTTTAGAAATAAAAAAAGCAGACCTCAAGTTAAATGGACTGCTTCCTCTTCAAAGAATCCATTCTTCAGGTATAGTTGTTCACTCGATCGTGCACCTTAGAGCATTTTAGGCATTCTGTTTATCATCTTAGGTTTAGGATTTGACGTCTCTTTCGGAAACGTCTTTCTCATATCCCTTGTTGTCAGTGTTCTTGGTTATTTAGGAGACGTGACGATTCTAAAGAAATCCAACAATACAATGGCTACGGTCGGGGATTTCGTGCTTAGCTTCGCAGTAATATACTTTATGAAAGATGCACTCACACTCGGGGATGATGTATTTGAAGCCACACTGATTTCGGCGATTTCCTTAGCGGTTTTCGAATATTTCTTCCACCAGTCGGTTGCAAGAAGCCTCGATCAGGAAAAGGAAGAAAATCACGAAGTACGCTCTACTGGCCAACTGCAAACGGAGGCTTCGGAAGAACTTTTTCCGTATGAAGAAGAAGATAAAGAAAAATAGAAACATGACCAAGGGAAAACATACCATGTTTTCCCTTGCTTCATTTCACCGATTTTTTCAGAACCTCCACTTCTGTCATTATTCCTTTTGTACCATTACTTTCTTAAACTCTTCCATAAACTTTTGATAATGAAGATCGATGGCAATTTTCGTATCCCCTTTTGGACTGGAAGGCCGAACGTCAATATAGGAAAGCCCTCTCGTTTCGATTCCTTCAGCTACGTTGGCATCGTAGTATATGTAATCGACTAAATCAGGATTTTTCACAAGCATCACTGTCAGTAAATCATGGATGGGAGCACCCTGTATGCCGGGAACTTTTTCTTTATAGAAGCGGTAGTAGTATTTAAAGATCGGAGCGAGGATGAAGCAATATATATTGTTCTTAGATCGAGCGATTTCCTCTACAACATCGGGCGTAATGACAGCAGAACGCGTGACATTCAAAGGGGTTATTGTCAGATTTTTAGCAAATGTTAGGACATAGTTGGAAGATGTCGGATCCCCGTAGAAATTGGCTTCCGCGAGAGCTGTTATATTTCCAGGAACGAAAAAAGCGCCTCCCATAACAAAAAAAGACTGAACGAATTTGATTTGTTCCGGGAATAAAATAAATACAGTGGCCAGTGTCGTCTGTCGTCCCGTACTTACAATGATCAGCTCATCCTTGTACTTTTCCATAAGCATCCGGATGGTATCAAAAGGGGCGACCTCATAGGTCATATCTTCAGGAGGACGGATGGGCCCGATGCCTTCTTCCCCATGAATCTCGGGGTAAAAGAATACTTCTTCCTGCTGCACTGGATTCGATGCCCCAGGGATGATAGGGATATCATCTCTCCCCGCTAATTGCACCAAATAAGCCGCATTTTTCGTGGCTTGTTCTCTTGTTATGTTTCCATAACCGGTAACAATACCGACTATATCAAGTTCAGGATCCAACATGGCATACATAATCGCTAAGGAATCATCGATCCCAGGGTCACAGAACAACAAAATTTTTTTCGTCATAAGCTTGCCTCCTGTTCCGCTCTTCCTCTTATCTTATTCATGGATAATGACCACTTATGCCGTTCTAAGAGAAGCGGAACATATGCATGCGGTTGATGTCCTTAATCATTCACTCCTCTACTCTGAGGTCCCTTCTTCCAAGTTCCCTATTCTTAACTTTTAGATATAGAGCAGAGGAACAAGAAAACTCACAAGAATAATCGCTCCGATTACAAGACCATTCCAAACTGTTTGTTCCTCAGTTTTGAAGAAAAAAAGCGGATTTATAAAGTTATATTTATATAAAAGCTTTGACTTTCCTATGTATATGATGAATGATGGACGTTACGGAGGAATTTAAGAGATTCAATCGTTCTAATATTATACAAATATACAAAAAGGATTTTCACTATAAGAAATAGAATTTAATAGAGTAGAGAGTCCTTCATCAATTCTGTTCTAAGGGGGAGCAATATGACGCCGTTAAACGAAACATTCGATCAATTGTCCATTGGTGTGATGGCGATTGACTTAGACTATCGAATTACTCATATCAATCAACAAGGCAAAAGCCTTTTACAAATAGAGGAAAAAGATGTTATAGGAGAAAATGTATATGACCTCTTTCCTGATGCACCTGAAGAAGTGCGGCATGTGGAGCGGACAATACGAACATCTGAAGAGCTCACCTTTGATGCGATCCCCTATCAATGGGGCAAATATAATTTGTATTTATCCATCCGCACCCGTGTTTTAGAAGAGGATGGAGAGGTTTATGGGGCGATGGTCGAATACAGTGATGTGACCAGTTATTATGAAAAAGAACAGCGTATGCGGAAATGGATGGAGGATATGTCTGTGAATGTGATCCCTTTATCCGAAGGGATTGCTCTTTTACCCTTACAGCCAATCATGGATCAAGTCGAATTCCAATACATCCTGGATAGGGGCTTACATAACGTAACCCAGATGGGTGCCCATCAAGTAATCATTGATTGTTCAACCATCAGCATGGTAGACATTGTCTTCTTTGAAAAACTTTCCAAACTTATCCAATCTCTTTCTTTAATGGGGACCCATACGATAATTTCTGGAATGAAGCCCGTTCTATCCAAACTTTGGGTGTCTTCCAACCTTCCACTACTCCATGTAAAGTTTTATACGAATTTACAAGTAGCATTAAAGGAATTATACAATAAACGAAATGCGTGACGCGTGCTCTCCCTCTTACGGTGCCTGGACCACACCAATGAACAACAATAGGAAGGAACGCCATTCGATTCAGTCCTGTTGTTGTTTTATACCCCTTTCGTTATGCTTCCGCCTCCATCTATTCACTCTCCCTTTAGTTTTAATCGCTAAAAAGAAGCCCTCTGAATGTGGTCGATCTTCCACCATTCGGAGGGCTTCTTTTCATTATAATTGGGACTTCGCCCAACTCAACTCAACTAATGCTGCAATTGAAAGCAATTTCACCTGAACGAATCCTTATCTCTTTTTCAATACAGGACTGGACCCAATCAAGCACACGCGTCACGTTCACACATACAGGCCCTGCTTCCTGCGGCTCCACCTCACTGACTCCCATTACACTAGAGGATCCGTTCAATTGAATGGTTGCATTGACCTGAGTTTGCAGACTTTGATTCAACAACAACCGTAAAATGACAGCCTCCAGGTTTCCGTTCCTGCACTCAAGATCCACTTGGCATTTACTGCCGGTGACTGACCCACTGATGACTGTTCCTGGAGGTGCGTACATCACTACTTGATGGCAGATGATGCGCTCCACCGGTTCACTTACGCAAACCCCATTTGAACCTTCGATGATCAAAGTCATGTTCAAAGAAATAGCAATTGCGATTTTTTTCAGCTCTACTTCTTCTCCATTTGGTAAAGATACCCTCACGCTTTCTCTGTCTTCAGGATTTCCTACTTCTTTAAAACTGATATTTTCAACTTCACAGGAAGCGACCTGGTTCTCAAGCAGGCAAGGGTCACCGGGACTTACATCGATGCGGACGTAGGTTGTTTCCCCGTTCAAAACTTCGATCGTTACCGTTTCTGTTCGATAACCTCTTCTAATAATACGCAGTCGGTAAACCCCTTCAGGAACATCTTCAAAACGGAACAAACCTTCTCCATCTGTCACTGTGGAACGAATGACTCTGCCAGTAGTATCGATGATCTCTACAGTCGCACCAGAGACAGGAAAAGTCGTCTCTTCGTCCACCACTTGACCAATCACTCTTCCAAGTGGAATCCGTTGCAAGGTGACATTCAATTCCAGCACCTGATTCGGAAGGATCCCGATCATTTCAGTTTCAGACTGGTAATTCTCTGCAGCCACAACGAGGATCAATTCACCTGTTGGCAGTCCTGGCAGAATGACATCCCCATTGATATCCGTCACTCCTGATGCAACAACTGTGCCATCAGGGAGGGTAACTGTTACACTTGCACCTGGAATCGGCTGTCCTGTTATACCATCCCTTACATTCACAGCTACTGTCCCCGGGTCATCCTCCAACACCACCGTAATCCTCGTTGTTTCCCCTGCCCTAATGTCTACAGATACTGAAGCAGCTTGATAACCCGGAGCTGATACGACAACTCTGTAACTTCCCGGTGCCAAATTCAACACCGAGAACTCCCCGAAGTTATCAGCAAGCAGAGTTTCGACGATGCGTCCCTGTTGATCGAATATCTGCACACTGATGCCCTGAATGGTAATAGGCATACCATCTGAATCGACAACTTCACCAGCCAGTAATCCCGTCGATTGTACTAAAGGTATATCCACCCTTGAAACCTGATTGGCTGCCACGACCACCGCAAAGGTGCGTGGACCGTATCCAACAGCACTTGCTGTAATCGTATAGAGACCTGGTGAAAGGCCAGCGATGGTGTACCTTCCACTTGAGTCTGTCGTGGAGCTGGCTACAATGAATGAAGAATCCCCAATGACCCGCCTTACCACAAGGTCCGCGCCCGCAATCGCCTCATCTGTACTAGAATCGAACACCCTTCCTGAAATAGCTCCCGGATTTGCTTGCAGTGTTGCGTCCACTCCTGTCTCTTCTTCTCCCGGAGAGAGGATCACCGCTGAGACCACCGTGCCAAATCCAGAGGCACTGAATATGACCTCGTGGGAACCAGGCGGAAGATTGCCTATAAAATAGGTGCCGTCTAATCCTGTAATTCCTGTTCCTAAGACGATCTCATTGTCATCAATCACCCGAACTGTGGCTCCTTGAATCGGCGATCCTTCACTGGACCTGACCGTACCGCTGATGGATGCCGGATTAGAAATCAAGAACAGATCAGCCATCGTCACCTCATTTTCAATGACTGTCGCACCGACTGCTCCCCTCGCATAGCCCGTCAAGGTTGCTGTGACCACGTATTCCCCCGGAGCAACGGAGCTGAAGGAATAAAAACCAGTCTCGTCTGTGACTGCATTAGCTACAGGAATAAGGCTCTGAGCCGGGAATAATTGTACGACTGCGCCGGAAAGCGGAGATTCATCAGCTGCATTCAGCACACCCCCCTGAACCGTCCCCGGATTTGATAGAAGAGCAGCATTTACGGTAGATACCTGGTTGGCCAGCACCATTGTTCCGATCGTCAACAGTTGGAAAGAAGGATGGAAGAAGACCACAGTGTAATCACCAGGGCTGAGCCCATCCACACGGTATCTTCCTGAAATGTCTGATTGAGTCGTTACCACAAGGACACCAAGATTATCAAAGATTGAAACTCTCGTATCCCTCAGGATTTCTCCTGTAACAGAAGAAGTGACTAGACCCTCTATGCTTCCTGCGTCAGGGAAAAGCCCTAATGAAACCACAGTAGTTGCATTAGGAGCAACTGAAACAGAAGCCGTTTGCGATCCAAAATCCGGTGTGAATGCCGTAACGGAATAACTCCCCGGCGTGAGTCCTATCACTAAAAATTCCCCGTTACTGTCCGTAGCTGTTGTTTGAATGATCGGTCCTGTCGGAGAGAATTGACGAACAACAACGGACACACCAATCAACGGATCTCCAGTGACTGCATTGAAAACCATCCCACGAATGTTTCCAGGGTTCAGTTGAAGCGCAAAATCCAACTGAGTCTGTTGATTTGCTATTACTTCAATATCCTGGACAGCCGCACCGAAACCAACGGCCGTAACGACGACACGATACGTCCCTGGAGCCAGACTGCTAAACTGATAGCTTCCGTCAGGGTCAGTCACAAGGGTGACGACCAGTGCCCTCGTTTCATCGAAGATCTGTACGACAGCTCCAGGGATAGGATCCGCAGTGCTTTGGGCAAATACGGCCCCGAAGACCCCGCCTGGATTCGGGACCAGCGACAATGTCGTCTCTACAGTGGCACCAGCCGTCAAGATGACAGCCGTCGAAGCTGTTCCGTATCCAGGCGCAGTTGCTGAGACAGTGACGGTTGTTGCCGGAAGACCAGAGATGGCGAATTCTCCATTTACATCAGTTACTGTACTTGTAATTGGCAGTCCATTGACGTCAGTGACACTTACGACTGCTCCAGCAATGGGAACAAGGGTGTCCGCATCAATGACTTGACCAATGACTATAGCAGGATTTGGTCTCAACGGTACTGTTAGAAACGTTGTCTCTCCTGCTTCAACGATTGCTCCGACTGTTGTTGTCTGGAACATGGGCGCTGCAATAGAAAGCAAGTACGATCCTGGAGATAGTTCCGGAATGATGAACTCTCCTTCAGAATCAGCGAAGACAGTTAGTATTAAGTTCCCTGCCTGATCAAATACTTTAATTTCAATCTGGGAATTCAGAATTGGCATTCCGTTCTCGTCAGTCACAACTCCTGATAGGGTACCGACTTCAGGAGATAAAGAAATATCGACCATTGTCGTTTGCCCACTCTCCACGATGGCCCCTACCGTAGTGATTCCATAACCAACGGCAGTACTCGAAATGGAATAGGAGCCTCGAGCAAGCCCCTCAATGACGTAATTACCGTCAACATCCGTAACCGCTGAAGCAACGATGACCGGAACACCAGCTACCGTACGCACCACATTCACAGCTCCGACAACCGGCTGTCCTGACGTACTGTCGGTCACCTGTCCTGTGATTCTTCCCGGATTCGGGGTTAATACGAAATCATTATTTTCCAACACCTGCCCAGGCTCCAGGATAATCCCGGCAATAAGCGTCGCAAATCCCGGCGCACTGACAATTACTTGATGATTCCCAGGTGGCAGATTGGATAAAGCGTAATTCCCAAAATCATCGGTTACTGTGGTCCCGAGTACAGTTTCATTTTGGTCAAGAACCTGGACAGAGGCATTCGGAATACCCCCTCCCAATGAGGAGCTTACGTTTCCTGTAATCGTGGCAGGATTCGGTGCCAGTAAAATCGTCGAGATGCTCGTTTGATTCGATGTAACCGTGACTCCCGTCTCTCCGTTCGCATACCCTTCGAACGATGCCACAAGGACATAAGGTCCAGGGGCCACACCTTCTAATAAAAAGCTCCCTGTTCCATCTGTGATCAAGGTAGCGATCGGTAACAACCCTAAAGCAGGAAATACCCTTACCGATGCTCCGATCAGTGGGTTTCCTTCAAGGTCCAAAACCTGACCACTGATCACTCCAGGATCGGCAGTCAAAGCTGGATTAATGGCAGCGGTTTCTCCAGCTGCTGTAGTAAATCCGATGGAGAGGGTTTGATAATTCGGGTTTGTGAAAGTAATCGTGTAGCTGCCAGGGGTAAAGTCTTCAATTTTGTAGAATCCATCCGTACCTGTTTGGAACGTTCCAATCAGAACCCCGTTGTCATTGAATAGTTGGATCAAAACATTCGGTAGTGGATCCCCCGTCCCTGCATCGATTACAACACCTTCGACATTCGAAACGATTTGTTCCAAAACGAAATCTCTTGTAAACGTGCTTCCAGGCGTCAGCAACACGGAAGCGGTTTCTGTTCCAAATCCAGGAGCGGTTACGATAACCGTAAACGACCCTTGAGGAAGCGTAGTGATTAAATAACCCCCATCGGCGTGTGAGACCGCTGTAGCAATGACCGGTCCTGTCGCAGTAAACTGACGGACGATAATCTCTGCGCCGATAATCGGATTTCCACCCTCATCTGTAATGGTTCCATTTAAGGTGGATGGATTGGGATCCAGAGCGAAACTGGCTACCGCTGTCTCTCCTGAGTTGACAGTAAAACTGATCAGCTGATTGCTGTATCCCGTGAAACCTGCGACTGCCGTGTACGTTCCCGGCGAAAGTCCTAAAGCCACATAATTCCCCAGTGCATCCGTGGCCGTCGAAAATACAAACGCCCCTGTAGCGTCAAAAATTTGAACACCGGCACCGGAAAGGACAGCTCCTGTAATTCGATCAATCACCGTTCCAGAAACATCCCCAGGATTCGGGGATAAAGCAAGCGTGACCGACGACGTTCCTCCAGCTTCCAAAAAGACAGCCGAAGAGGCTGAACCAAAATCCTGCGCAGATGCGGAAACATTATACGTACCCGCAGGAAGATTATCGATGTTGAAATTCCCATCCGGATCTGTAAAAGCGGTACCGACGACACCTCCAGTCAGCGGATGCGTAACAGTCACAGTGCTTCCACTGATACCCGCACTCGTCTGTGCACTGAGGACCTGACCTGTTAGCACCGCAGGGGATGCGTTCAGCAAAATGATTGTCTGGGTCACTTCTCCCGCTTCAACAAGCACCCCGACCACGCCCGTCTGG
The DNA here is from genome assembly GCF_017307035.1 of Halobacillus sp. GSS1. Classification (NCBI taxonomy): domain Bacteria; kingdom Bacillati; phylum Bacillota; class Bacilli; order Caryophanales; family Bacillaceae; genus Halobacillus; species Halobacillus sp. GSS1. The sequence goes on along the minus strand of NZ_JAFLHE010000002.1, from coordinate 214,068 downwards.
TACCCCGGCGCCGTCGCTGTAACCAAATACGTCCCCGGAAAAATATTTTCAAATAAGAAGCTGCCATCCGGTTGGGCAAGAATGGTAGCAATGACAACATTCAAATCACTCGTCAACCTGACCTGAAGGTTTCCACCGGTAATCGGATTACCTATGGAATCCACCAGCTGCCCTTCAATGGAACCCCTCAATACAGACAGTGCAACATTCGCATTTGTCGTTGTATCACTGACGACTACCGCGCCAGCCAATTGGGTACCGTAACCTTCAAGAGAAGCGGTCACCGTATAGCTGCCCGGTGCTAATCCACCAACTGTATAGTTACCGAACGGACTTGTCGTCACCGTAGCCACAACCTGATCCACGGTTCCCGCTTTGCGGATAACGATAACTGTATTAGCCAAAGGATTACCATTATCGGCATCCGTTACGAATCCGCTGATGGATCCCGGGTTAGCAATCAGTGTGAAATCCACATTTTGAAGATCGTCTCCGGCCTCAAGAAGGATTCCTGCTATCACCTGACTATACCCGGGAGCGGTAACCACGATCGTTAAGGATCCTGCAGGCAGACCGCTGACCGAATAGAATCCGTCAGCATCCGTGCCCGCTAAACTAAGAAGCACTTCATTGGCATCGTAGACGGCAATCGTTGCATTAGGGATCGGCAGCCCCCCCTCAGCCACAACTTCCCCGGAAAAAGAAGCAGGGTTGGCAGTCAGTACAAAGTCAATGGTCGTCACTTCATTCGAGACCACCACTGCCCCGGCCGTCACCGTAGAAAAATTAGGCGCACCCGCTGTAAGGATATAGTTTCCTGGAGCAAGACCTGAGAATTGATAATCTCCATTAGCATCAGCCAGCACACTGGCAATAAAAACATTATTTGCTGTAAAGAGCTGAATAATTGTTCCAGCCTGAACGGGGGTCACCGTACCATTGATTACCCCTGGAGAAGACACTAGGGCAAGGTCCACGACCGTTGTCGTATCGGCAAGAACGAGCGCACCCCCGATTTTGGTCTGGAATCCTTCCGCACTGGCTATGACGTTATAGTTCCCAGGAGGCAGACCTGTGAACGTATATTGACCATTTTGATCTGTAACAACCGTTCCTATTTGAACATTGCTCTGATTGACGGCCTGCACGATGGCGCCGGCAATTCCGCTTCCTGAAGTTTCTGAAGTAATCGTGCCCGTGAGCGTCCCTGGGTTCGGTATTAATGAAAGAGTGATACTCTCCTGCCCGCCCGGCGGAACCGTGACCGTAGCAAAATTCGTCTGGAAAGATGGCGAAGAAGCGACGACGGTGTACGTACCTGGGGACAGTTGATCAACGAGAAATTCACCATTGGTATCCGTAAATGTTGTCTGCACCAGGACCCCATTGACATCAAGCACACGAACTTCAATCTGCGCCCCCGTAATCGGATCACCCGTCTGTTGGTTAATGACTGTTCCGATAATGGAAACTGGATTAGGCAGCAGCGTAAAATCTTCTGTAGTCGTTGCATTCGATTGGATGAAAACCCCTTGAGCAGAGGATTGAAAGTTTACCGCTGTGGCTGTAACGGTATAAAAACCTGGAGCCAAGGCAGAGACCGTATAAAATCCATTTTCATCAGTAACACCCGTCGCCACCACGACATCACCAACACTCGTTCTAACGGTAATGATCGTACCAGGTATAGAATCCATTCCATCGGTTACAGTACCTTCCAGGATGCCCGGATCTGCGGGCAAGGTAAAATTAACGACAGTGGTTACAAATGCAATGACCTGCGCGCCAAGGACCTGGGTCTGAAAATTTCCAGCAGAGGCACGGACCGAATAACTTTCAGGAGCCACGTTTTGAAAAGAGTACTGACCTGATCCATTCGTCACTGTAGAGGCAACTGCAACACCATTCACTAGAAGCTGTACAAAAGCTCCGCTGATCGGCTGATTGTTCTCGTCTTCCACCACACCTTCAATTGTACCGGCGCTGCGGACAAGTTCCACATTCAACATCGTCATTCCATTCGGTGTTATGATGGTTCCAATGGTTGCATCGGCATACCCTGGCTGGCTGATGGTGACAGTATAAGAACCCGGCGGTAGATTGGTGATCGAGTAATTTCCTGCGGCATCTGTAAGTGCGGTGGCAACTGTCACTCCACTTTGATGAATAACTTGAACTGCTACCCCTTCGAGAGGATTTCCCGTCTCATCATCCGTGACTTCTCCGAACAACGTTCCTGGCTGATCAAGAAGGATAACATCCTGCGTAACCGTTTGCCCCTGTGCTACCGTAAACCCCAGCAGACTGGTCTGATATAGAGGGGCGGAGGTCCTGAGCGTATAGGTCCCCGGGGCCAGTTGGTCAATCGTGTACATGCCCATGGGATTCGTTGTGGCTGTAGCAATGACGTTATTCGCAAGATCGAGCACTTCTACGGTCGCATTCGGAATAACAACATTGGCCTCGTTCCTGACCGTCCCTGCCACCGTACCTGGAGACCCTGGCAGTTGAAAATCCTCCACCGTCGCCGCATTCGACTGGACCGTCGTTCCTCTCGTCTCCGATTGGTAAGTCGACGCGCTGACCGTCAAGACATAACTTCCTGGTGTTACTCCGTTAAAGGTGTACTCCCCTTGTGCATCCGTTATTGCAGTAGAAAGAACAACGTTGGAATTATTAACCAAGTGAACTTCCGCCCCTGGTATAACTACATTTCCAGTTGTCCTGACCGTCCCCGTAATGGATCCAGGGTCCGGCGTCAACAGTACATTGACTACTTCTGTCTGCCCCGCTGTCACAGTTACAGACCTTGTAGCGGTCATGTAATTATTCAATAGATAGCTCAAAGAATAAGACCCCGGTGTCAAAGAGGTAAAATTGTACTGTCCATTCCCATTGGTAGTCGTTGTTGCAATCAAGACATTCATTGCATTCCGCAGTTCTACCGTCACTCCCGTGAGCGGAAGTCCACTTACACCTGACAATACCTGGCCGGTAATGGAGGCTGCAGAAACGACGCCGACTGTGTTGGAAACCGTCTGAACCGGAAGCTGCCCTCCGGTAAAATCATCAATTCCAGAAGCCGTAACCGTGTTCAAATTCCTCGTCCCTGATGATGTAAACGTTCCTGTAACCCCGTAAGTCAGAGTAACCGTCTGACCGGGATTTAAATTGCCGATATTCCAGGATATCGTTCTCGTAGAAGAATTATAAGCCGCTGTCCCTGCAGACGTCACAATTGCATTCACACTCGTCAGCTGATCCACTTGGAAGAGATCATTCACAAACACCTGCCTCGCAAGCGATCGTCCCATATTCGTTACGGTGACCTGCTGGGTCCAGGACCCTTCATTTCCATTTAGAATACTGGCCGGACCTGAAGTAATGGATTTGCTGACGGTAAGCTCAGCGCGAACATCCACCTCATCCGGTGTGACCGGATCCGTTAACGCATCAGAAAAATGGAATCCTTCACTAGTTCTTAAAGAGTCCTTGTTATAGTTGTTCGCGTTCGCAGACGAGAAAATGATGAACTGAAGCGGTGTGCTCTCAGCAATCCCTAATGTCTGAAAAAAATCACTTGCCGAAAATTGAAACTCAATAAAGTAATCCGGATTTCCCCCGAAGTTAGAACCATCGTTCGTCAGTACTGAACGGGCGACATCAAAATTGACGATTGGACGCGAATAATTGGGTGCTCCCTGCCCGTTCGTACCCTCAGCAGGATCGTTCCATGAGTTCACCTGCTTGACTGTGTTCTGAACCAGGTTGATCGTATTGTTCAACCCGTTCACGTTCACCAGCCAGTCATAAACTCCCGGTGTCCCTGAAGTGTTCACCAAAATCCCCCAGGCGAAATTCCGGAATCCTGTTAGTTGTGAGTTTACTGGATTCGTATTCAGACGAATTCGAAAATAAATGGTTTGCCCATCATAGGCGAAGTAACCCGCAGGAAATTGTGAGTTTCCTACAATATCCGTAGAGCTCGGTGACTCATCCCCAAGCACATCGAAAATAGGCTGTGAGCCTAATAAAAGCGGTTGATATTGTTGATTGGACGGAAATGCCATCCTTCCCCTTCCCCCTTGTTGTACTCTATCCTAATAGTCTATATCTTCTAGCTTATTCGGTGTGTCCTCTCGCCTAATCTTGCTTATTCAATAAAAAAAGTGGTCCATTTCTTATGATATTTAAATATCCCTTCACCTTTTCCTTTCGCGTTACCGGTGGAGTAAGTAGGATACGTCCAATGAAACAGAAGGTCATACACCTTAAGAGAAGTATATAAATTCACAAGGAAAAAGGAGTAATGATAAAGATGCATTTCAAACCATAAGAAAAGCGCCCATCCAAAGGGCTCTTTTCTTATGGTTTGATCTGTTAATTTAACCAATACAGTAGCCATATGTTCGCGCTCTCCCTTATTTGCGCCATTCCACAACTCGCTTAAAAGCTTCTTTTCACGGTTTTTTTAGTCTTCATATTGAGTCAAGTAAGTGGCTACCCGTTTAGCCCCTTTTACTCTTGATTCTTCATAGTTATTTTTAAAATAGTTATGAATATCGATCCTATTTACCATCCCTTTATAGTTATAGACGAGACTTATAAACCAGTCATCACCCTCTCTAGTAAATATATCTTTCATTCAAAATCTTGAAACCTATGTTTATAAAAAAGCCTGCCCCCTGTTTAAATCCAGCAGGAGGCAGGCTTTCGAGTGACGTTCAATAGGCAAGCGGGAATTTGTTTTGGTTTACATTCATAAAGGCGTTATACAGCCGTCGAGCCAAATCTTTCCCATGTTCTTCAGGGACCGAAACACTCCATACGGCGGGATGACTGTCGATATGATGAATCTCTTCCAGAGGCATCCACTCTTTTTCATTCAACGGAGCGTTCTGCTTCCTTTTCATTTCTTCCTGACCGAAAAGCATATGAATGGCCGCTTTTTCAGCCTCCGTTTGGATGGCTTTTATTCCCAGCTGTTCTTTGAATTGATCAAGGCGTGTGATTATCTGGTCAAGATCATCTTCCTTGATAACGACGATAAATTCCTCAGGTTGTGAATGAACAGACGTGGTTCCGATTACATCCGTATCTTTCAACCACCTCCTCAGTTTTTCCTTTTTCAACCGGCTTCCCGAAAGACGAAGGTGACAGAGGTTGGTTTGATACGTGACCCCGGCGACAGAAGTGCGAGACGGATCAGAGGATATCCAGGTTCCTGGCTTTTCACAGAAGCTGGATCGAATAAGAAGCGGAACTTGATATGCTTTTGCATGGGTGACCGCCCGTGGATGAATCACGCCCGCCCCCATTTCAGCCATGGTAAGCAGGCTGTCGTAATCCATGGAGGAATATTTCCGTGCGTTCGGAATTATACGAGGGTCTGCCGCATACACCCCATCAACATCGGTGCAGATGTCACAACGATCCGCCTTCAACGCTGCAGCCAAGGCAGTAGCTGTCGTATCGGAACCACCTCGGCCCAGCGTGCAAATTTCCCCGTTTGCCGCTGCACCTTGAAAGCCAGCTACGATAACAATCTTACCTTCTTGCAGCTCTTTCTTAATCTTACTTGTATTCATAGACGTAATTTCGGCATTCCCGTGGTGGTGTTCCACTTCAATCCCTGCCTGTTCGCCTGTCATGGCGATGGATGCCTGTCCTTTTTCCTGAAGGGCGAGTGCCATCAGAGCGCATGACACTTGTTCTCCTGTAGATAAAAGCAGATCCTTCTCTCTCCCATTTGTACAGGAAGAGACTTCGCGGGAGAGTTGCACCAGTCGATTGGTTGTATCGCCCATCGCTGAGACAACCACGACCATCTGGTTCCCTTTTGCCTGTTCACCAATGATCCGATCGGCAGCCTGTTTGATTTTCTCGATTGTTTGTAATGAAGTTCCGCCGTATTTTTGTACTATGATCGCCATGATCCATCCCTCTTTTCGTCAGACCTTCTGTTCTTTAAAAACAGCCAGTGCGTTGGTTACGTGGCCGAATTCCGATGCATGCGGACGATCATCTCCATCCGCGTATCCATAATCGACCATGCGGTTGCGGTTGAGGCAAAGCTTCGTCATTTCCGGTGTGAAGAAATCGAAAAGCTCAAAGCGTTCCTTCAATTCCGGGAACCTGCGCTGGTAATCGCGGATTGATTCTGCCAGCAGCTGCCAAAAGCCTTCTTCTGCCAACAGCTGATGCTTTTCTAAGATATGGCTTAAATAACGAAGATGGCAGATGAATAATCCAGTAAAAATAAACTGGGTCAATCCTTCCGGTGGCTCTGTACGCAGGACAGTTTTCATCTCTTCCGTTACGTGCGCAAGCTCAGGAAATGGCTGGTCGGTCACGTTCACGTCATCGACAAAGTCCTTGACGGCAAGACGATGCGGCTCATGATCTTTCAGTACGAGAATCGTGTTCTGCCCGTGGGGTGAGAAAACCGTGCCATATTTGTATAGGTAATGAAGTAAAGGATCCATGACCACTTGATAAAACTTCTTCATCCAATCTTCCGCATCCAGTCCAGAAGACTCAATTAACGATTTAATGAAAGGTTTCCCGTGATGATCTTCGTGAACCAGTGCTGCAAGTGTAATGGCCTGTTCACCGACTTCCAGATACGTATAGATGCTTTCACGCCAAATTGACCCCAGCATTTCCAAGTATTGATACGGAGCATCTTTAACCGCACCATAATGTTTATGATCGACATTGATGCTGGCATTTTCCCCTGGCAGAATCACCCGGCACTCGTTCTTTAAGAAGTCGTCCTGTTCATAAAGTCCTTTGATCCATTCCGTGACTTTTGGTGCGATCACAGTCCGCTCGGAAGGCAGGCCGCGGTATACAAGAGTATTCAGGATGCTCATCGGAAGCTTGACATGATGCTTCTCTTTGAAACTTCTATTTACAAACGTACGGATCGACTGCTGAGGAAGGTACGCATCGTCACCATCTCCCACAGCAATGATCTCCTTTTTTGCGATTTTTTCCGGGAAGTTTTGAATCAGCTGGTTTTTCCACTGCCATTCATGGACAGGGAAAAAGTAATAGTCTTCCGGATCACGGTTCAGTTTCCTCACTTCGGAAAAGAAACGTTCCCTCTCTGAATCACTCAACTCCTCATCCAACAGCTTTTCATAGCTGAGGTTCTGAACCGAATGGAAGGTTGCTAGATTCTTATGTGCCGCAATCCAGTTAAGCTTGACTTCCTGCTGATGCTCAGGAGCAAAACGCAGGTAGTCATCATAACCGAAGCCGATCCTTCCTTTATTATAGGTGATCCACGGATGCCCCTTCATATACCCTTCCAACTCGGCATAATCAAGATCAATCAGCTCATCAGATGACACATCTGTTTTTTCCATCAGATGAACATCCGCGATCAACGTGGCGTTCATCTCTTTGATTAAATGACCAATTGTTTCTGCAGACATGCCGATGATTTCCTTTAAATCAACCAGCAATTCGATGGCATTGTCCGCTTCTTCTTCCAATCCTCCCTCGACCTTTTTCAGATTGTCAGAAGAGACATCAAAACTGTCGAACAGTCGTTTTTCAGCTGCAAACCTGTACGATTTATCGGCAGAGACGGACAGTTCATATGCTCTCGTTTTCCCCTCTGCACGTAGAACGTCCGGCTGAATCATATCCTCATACATATATTCAGCGAACATTTTCGCCATCAATTGTTGATTGGCCTTTTTCCAATTCTCTCTGTTCAATTGTTCATGAATGTCCGGTTGAAATAACACACAGATCCCCTCTTTCTTATGATTGATGTTGTGCGACCAAGGCTTTTTTCGTTCCAAACGTTTGGAAGACGTTTTTTTCCTGTATGGAATACACGTTTCTTTGAGCAATTCTGTTGATGATCACCGCATTGCGATGTGCACCAAGCCCAAGGTCAGGTGCGCCGACGCCATGGGTGTGAATTTCGCCATTTTGGATGAAAATGTGTCCCTCTGCCGTAAGATTTGTAGCGAGGTCATATCCTTTGTTCACGGTAAATCTGCCATGATCATCCCAAATGATGCGCTCCTTTAGGCCTGAGAAAAAGGCAGGCACACGCGGCTGATATCCTGTTCCTACAATGACCACATCCGCTTCCATATCCATAGTCTCATCTGTGACTTTCTGATAACCTTTTAAGCTCAGATGGTCTGCTTTCTGTTCGATGGACGTCACTTCTGTCATTGCCTGAAGATGGATTGATGGATCAGCATTGCCGACCGTCCGTTCATACAGATGGTCATAAATGGCGGCGATCGTTTCTGAACTGATGCCTTTGTAAAGAAGGTCCTGCTTATGTAAAAGCTCGTCTTTCTTCCATTGAGGCAGCTCATAGAAGAAGTCGATGTAATCCGGAGAGAAATACTCAAGCCCAAGCTTTGAGTACTCCATAGGAAAGAACCCCTGCGACCTTGTGTACCATTGAAGCGAGCCGCCTGTCTCCTCCTGGTGTTTCGCCACATCAAGGAAAACTTCCGCCGCGCTCTGGCCAGATCCAATCACTACGACAGACTTGGATAAGTCACTCGATGGTTTTCTTTTCAAATATTCGGACGTATGAAAAACGGATGCTCCAAGTGCATCTTGAAGTGCCTCTGGTACCCGCGGCTCCGTGCCAATGCCCATCACGATGTTTTCAGCGATGTACGTGTGCTCCTTTCCCGTGGAAGAGTCGTGAGCGGTCACTTGATAGAGGGTCTTTCCTCCGAGATCAGTAGTAGTGACACGGGTCACCTCGCTTCCGAACCGCAAACTGTCCAGTCGTTCACTGACCCAGCGGCAGTAATGATTGTATTCCTTTCTCGGGATATGGAACTTTTCCAGAAAATAAAAATTATACAAACGGTTATGTTCCTGAAGGTAATTTAAAAAGCTGTGTTTATTGGTGACATCCACCATGCTGACAAGGTCTGCGAAAAAAGGCACCTGCAGCGTCGTTCCTTCCATCAACAGATGAGGATGCCACTGGAATTCTTCTTCCTTTTCAAGAAAGAGAACCGACACATCATCGACCGTATCCAGGAGGGCAGCCATTCCTAAGTTGAACGGTCCAAGTCCGATGCCGATCACATCAAAGATCTGCTTTTTTGTATTCATCGTTCCACCTCGATTCAAATACTTCTCGTTCACAAAACATCAGCTGTGCCTTTTTATCCGGGAGCTGTATGGGAGTAATCGGCGCGAACCCGCACCTTTCGAAAATATGGATCATCTTGTCGTTCCGGATATCCGGTTCTGCCACCACTTTCGTTGTCGCTTCGTGCTGAAACTGGAAACGGACCATCGCTCTCAGAAGAGGCAGGGCAAAGCCTGAGCCGAGGTAGTCTTTTTCCCCGATCAACAGATGGATGCCCTGATCGCAAGCCTTTGGAGAGTATGCGTTTTCTAAGACATCCCCTTCAACCCAGTAGGCTTCCCAGTAGCTCATCACTTCCCCGTCAACCATGCCGAGGTAAAGCGTCTGGTGGGTGTCAATCAGTGCCTTCCGGTAATGCTTTTCAAAGCGGTCAAACGAAAAATTCAACTGCCAGAACGGATGCACATGATCTTCATTCATCCACTTGTGAACCAGCGCAACATCGTCCATCCGAGCCCTCCGAAACGAAATCGTGCGCCGGATTGTCTCATCATACACTTCAAAATCAACGCTCATGAAGGACTCCCACCTTTACAGCAAGCGGATTTTCAACGGCTGTATAAACCGACTGCGCTTCCATCGGTCCGACCAGTTCATCCATATCATACAAACGTGTCAGCAGATTGGCCTTACATGGAAGCGTCCTTTCTTCTAAAAGCGTTTGAACAAACAAGGATGGATGATGGTTCATTAAACGTTTACGAAGAAGGTCCATCAATTTTTCTTCATCGGCTAATCGACTGACACCGAATCCGTTGATCAGTCCGAATAAATGATTGAAAAAGAAATAATAGCGAAGTCGTTCATCAGCGACATCATCCTCACAGATCGTATCGCTCTTGCTGTTTAACGAAGGTAGCAGTTCCATCAGGTGATCCGCTTTTGAGCGGCTGAAGTAATAGCCCTGGTTATCTCTGTAATAAAAAGCCGAAGGATAGCCATTTTCTAAACGGACAACGGAGTTTTGCTGATGGGCTTCAAGGGCGATACCATATGTGTGATGAAGCCATAGAATAGGATCCAGACTGATCGTCAAATACTGGTCAAACCAGTCCAGACTGACCTCTTCCACTTCGCGCCCTTCTTTTACCGCAAGACTATGGATGATGGCAGAAAGTCTGGAAGGCCCTTCGTAGGCATGATCCTGAACAAGTCCGGCGATGAGAGTCACTTGCTCCTTATCGTGATCAAAAGGATTCTCCCTCAAGGAAACTTCAAACCCTGACGTTTCTTTCGATAAAGGAATATTGATCGCCGCGGGGTCTTTCATCATATGGAAGTTGGGATGATGATGGTTCAATTGCTCCCCCAGTTCTGTATCGAGCAAACGGGACACTTCCACCCCCCGGGCCAGTTCCTTCGGCTGGTTCATCCTCAAGGAATTCGTAATTTTCACCGGTACAGAAAATTTGTACATAAACCGTGAAGATTCACTGTACAGCGTCCGGAATGATGAGGTTGCCGTAAAGTGGGCACCCGCCGACCCAAGATGTGTAACATCCCCAGAAGCCAAATACCTTTGAACTTCCGGATCTTTTAAAACAACAGGCACTTGCAGTGGATGCATAGGAAGTAAAACGCGTCCTTTGTTCCATTCCTCCACAAGCGGTTCCGCCCCTTCCTTTTCCTTGACATCTTCAAAGATGCAGGCGGATGCGGAGCGTCCCAAACTGGAGTCTTCCTCAACAAGCTCGGGATTCACACTGAAATAGTGGAGCTGAAACCTCCCTTTATACTCAGGGGAATATTCCCGGTCCTCGACATCGGTCAGGCCTTGTTTGCTTTTCGGAGTCGGATGCAGCAAATGACCAAATAACAGCGACTGCTCCGCCTCGATAAAGGTAAAATCCTCTTCCATCAGTGTGTGACGATCCTCGTACCTTGCCACTACATAATCCTTCATTTTCTTACAACTGAGCAGCACACGCAGGACGAGTTCATCCTCTGCCCATTCCTGCCCGTTGCCGATGAGCCATTCCTTCACAAGAAGGGTCGTCATCGTGACATAGTCAAGAGTATGGGATTCTTCGCTTCCTTCGGTCTGATAAGTGATTGGAAAGTCAAACAGGTGCCTCCCGGTTAACGACCAGTAGTTCACAGGTACATGGATGAACACATGCTGTCTGACCAAATAGATGCGGAGTATTTTCTCATCGCTATCGTTCGCATTCATCCACTCATAGTTGCCTGTTTCTCTTAAATAGCAATTAAGGAAGCTTTGCATCGTCGCCTTCTCGGCAATTTCTTTTGCTTTATTCACTGAGGTGTCCCTCCTAAAATCTGTTTCGCTGTATGTTCAATTTCATCGATTACGGCTATAACATCCTCTTCCGTCGTACGAGGATTCAAGAGTGTAAATTTCAAGTATGTTTCTCCTCTGACCGATGTTTTCGCGATAACAGCTTCTCCTTTATTAAAAAGCGTCTGTTGGATATGACGGTTCAAATCACACACTGTACGGCTCCCATGCGGCTGGTATTGAAACACGACCGTCGAAAGTTCAGGAAAAGGGTTTTCTACATGGAAATGATTGCGATGCTCCAATTCTTCTGCAGCAAAGCATGCCACTTCCATTGTCCTATCCACCATCCTCCCTAATAAACGCGTACCGAGGACTTTCAAGGTCATAAGAACCTTCAGCGCATCAAACCTGCGCGTCGTCTGAATGCTTTTATTCACAAGATTCAATATGCCTTCTTCTTCATCTTCTACAGGGTTCAAATAATCGGCATGATGGGATAAAAGCCGCAGGTGCTTTCTGTCTTTGACGAGAAACATCCCGCAGCTGATCGGCTGATACAGCCATTTATGGAAATCAAGGGTCACCGAATCCGCCCGGTTTATTCCAGCAAGCTTATCTCCATGCTCCTCACTAAGCAGAAGTCCTGCTCCGTAGGCGGCATCCACATGAAGCCAGAGACCTTTTTCTTCACAAAGATCAGCAAGACTCTCTAGCGGATCGATGCTCCCGTAATCCGTCGTGCCGCACGTGCTGACAATCGCAAAAGGGAGAAGCCCTTCCAGCTCCAACTGCTCAACTATACTTATGACCTCCTCCGGATCCATCCGGTGGTACTCATTGACGGGAACCGGAACGACCGCCTGTTCACCAAGACCTAGTTGCGCCACTGATTTTTTCACAGAGAAATGAGCTTCCGCAGAACAAAGGACTCTCATCTTTTTAAACGACTCAGGAAGCCCGTCCCTCTGGACAGCATGGTTCCATTTCGATAGACAAAAAGAATCGCGCGCGAGCAGCATTCCCATATAGTTGGACTGCGTCCCTCCACTTGTAAAGACTCCGTCTCCACTTTTTGAAAAACCGATAAGCTTTGAAAAGTAACGTGTCAGTTCTTCTTCGACGTAAGTCGCTGCCGGGCTCTGATCCCACGAATCCATCGATTGATTCAGAGCCCCGATGATCAGTTCTGCCAGCACCCCGGGTAAAACCGGCGGGCAGTGCAAATGCGCCATGCTCCTTTCGTGGGAAACGTGGAGGCTGTTGTTTATCACCGGCCCTTTGATTTCCGAGAGCACTTCATGAAGCGACTGCGGTTCTTCTTGAACACCCATGACCATTCGAAGCTCCTGTTGGATGTCTTGAACAGACTTCCCTTCAAACGGTCGATCCAGGTCCTGAAAAACTTTGGCGAGGGTATCGACGACGAGGTCGACATGGTTTCGAAAATGCTCTCCCGCCTCTTCTCCGTGTTGAAGGAAAAACGAATCGAATGGGGCAGCTGCTGATTTATTCGTTGTTGTTATCATATCTTCACTCCGTCACGGAAGCAGCTACGGCTTCGTTGAAGATGGATACGATGGTATCGACCTGTGCTTCTGTAATCACGAGGGGTGGTAGGAAACGGAGGACTGCCCCATGACGGCCTCCACTCTCAAGAATTAATCCACGGTCAAAGCAAGCTTTCTGGATGCGGTTCGTCAATGCTGGATCTGCTGGATAACTGCCGGCCAACCCAGGCTTCCCGGAAGGATCGACGATTTCCACTCCAAGCATCAAGCCGCGGCCGCGAACATCCCCAAGCTGCGGGTAATGCTTCTGCAGTTCTGTTAACGACCTGAAAATCTTCTCGCCCATTGCTTTAGCATGAGTAGAAAGCTGGTGCTCCTTAATATATTTAAGGGTGGCTGTTCCTGCCGCCATCGCCATTTGGTTGCCCCGGAAGGTTCCGATATGAGCACCAGGCTCCCATGCATCAAGGTCACGATCATAAACGACCACCGATAACGGAAGACTGCCGCCTATGGCTTTCGAAAGGACGAAAGCATCCGGCACAATGCCGGCATGTTCGAAGGAAAAGAGTTCTCCCGTCCGGCCGATCCCCGTTTGGACTTCATCGATGATCAACGGGATTCCACGCTCTTTGGTGATCCGGCGCATTTCCTGCAGCCATTCAATAGGGGCTGGAATGGAACCTCCCTCTCCTTGAACGGTTTCAAATATCATGGCCGCCGGAGGAAGAATTCCGCTTTCCGGATCGTCCAGCAATTGTTCAATGTAAGTGGCACTCAGCTCAGCTCCTTCTTTTCCCCCTTTTCCAAATGGACAGCGGTAATCATATGGGTAAGGAAGGAAGTGCGTATCCGGCATCAGACCCTGTACACGCCCTTTCGGCCCGAGGTTTCCACTGATGGCCATCGTGCCATGGGTCGCCCCGTGATATCCTCCCTGGAAAGTAAGAATGCTTTGTCTACCTGTCGCGGTTTTGGCAAGTTTCAATGCCGCTTCAATTGCATCGCCTCCCGTCGGTCCACAAAACTGAACCTTCGCACGATCACGGAACCCTTCCGGAAGACTGGAAAACAGCTCATCCACAAATTGTTCTTTCACTTCTGTCGTTAAGTCGAGCGTATGTAATGGCAATTTATCGTGAAGCACTTTTTCCACCGCTTCAATGACGACCGGATGATTATGTCCTAAAGCCAATGTTCCCGCACCGGCCAGGCAGTCGATGTAACGGTTCCCCTCCATGTCTGTGATGTAGATCCCTTCTGCTTCCTGTATCGCTAACGGAAACCGTCGCGGGTAGGATCGTGCATTCGACTCTCGTTGTTTCTGTTGATTCAATAATTCCTGGTTGGATTTTTTTATATCTACACTCATGTGATTCCACTCCTTTTCGTCTTGCTTAATAGCCTACCGCTATACTATTTGATAATGATTATCAATGTCAACACTAATTGAAAACTATTATCATTCTCAACTATGTCCTTACTTCCTGGTATAGAGCGGTTTTCGCCGTTAAAAGATGGTGATTATTTTTCTGATAATTAGGGAAATCGTCATGAATGAAAACAGGCGGTTTTAACTATCCCCCCTCCTTTGCTAGTATTTTCTTCCCCTGTGTAAAATTGGACAAAAAAAGACCACCTCCTGGAATGGAGGTGGAACACGTTATCTATGGAGCATTTCTTTTAAAGTCCTTGTTATACTCTCCAACGCTTCTGCAGAACGGTCGACCACGCCCGACATATTGATAAAACTGTGCACGAGATCTTCAAAATGGTGATGAGTTACGGACACACCGGACGCTTGAAGCCGTTCAGCATAAGCAAACGCCTCTTCCCTGAGAGGATCGTACTCTGCGGTGACCATTAATGTTGGCGGTAACCCGGCCATTTTTTTGATCCTTAGAGGGGAAACAAACACATCCCGCCCCTCTTCCTCCCTATTCAAATAATGCTGGAAGAACCACTTCATTTTTTCATTGGTCAGGTTGTACGTATAATTCGCCCTGTACGAATCCGTGTCGAAGTTATAATCCAATACAGGGGTGATCAGGAACTGATGGGCAATCTCAATGCCGTGATTGTCCATAAAATAGATCGCTGAAGCAGCTGCCAGGTTACCTCCTGAGCTTTCCCCTCCTACAGCCAGTCGATGAGGGTCTGTATTCCAATGACCGGCCTCATTGGAAACCCACGTGATTGCATCCAAAGCATCGTGAAAAGCCGCCGGATATTTATGCTCAGGCGCTAAGCGGTAATCCACAGAAACGACAACGGTTTGCGCATGACACGAAAAATAACGACAGATGTTGTCTGAACTGTCGATATTCCCGAATACCCAGCCACCCCCGTGAAAATAGACGAGCACAGGAAAAGGTCCTTCCCCTTCAGGCGTATAGATTCTTACTGGAATATCATTTCCTGATCTTCCCTTGAAGGAAGAATCATCCACGGTCACACCTTCGACAGGCAGCTCTTTAAAATATTCTCGAGCCACTTCGTAGTAATCTCTGGACTGTTTCGGAGTTAATTGATCAAGCGGAGGATGTTCAAGCTCGACCATCCTGTTTCCAATGGTCTGGAGTAAACGGAGGACTTGTGGATCTACTTTCATACCACCAGCTCACTTTTGGACGTATCCATCCTCTTCAGCATTTCAATTTCAACGGCATTAGCCCACAATGATTGTTCAAATGCTTCTTTCGCTCCAACGATTAAAGATGCTTGTTTCCCATGAAGATCTATACGGCCCAGATTTTCTCCTCCAACTTCTTCGAGTATCGGAATCACAATCCTGTTCCGTCGGTCAGGTTCTCCAATGATTCTTTTAGCCTGGTAACGATCAAACAGGAAATAGATCATCGCACGAACAAGCGACAAACCGTCCTCTTTATTCAACAAGTGACGAGGTCCAATTAACAGATGCATACCTAAATCACCACTTTGATCATGGTAATAGTCTTTAATTGGATCCTTTTCAATCGCATAAGCAATCAAATAACAAACAGGCTCTCCATTGTATGTACCTATGTAACCATCCTTATGGTCAGCTTCTACAGACTTACGCACCCATGAACGGAGCTCTTCCACTGGCAGGTTCAGCTTCCAAAATGGCGATATGTGCTTCTGGTGCATCCATTCGTAAAGCAGCTCCACATCATTTTCTTCATCCAGGGGACGAAACGAGAAATTCGATTCCTTCCCTTCCTCCTTCATCCTTAGTTCCGTTATAGAATTCCTATCGTTCACACGAACTCCCCCTCATTAATAATTGATAACGATTTTCATTATCATTAATTAATGATTATAAAGAAGTCAGATGGCTGAGGTCAACGGATCTTTTGACCTATACCAGGCGTCCAGCTGGAAATTGACACGAAATCCATAGAGAAACACTAGTGTAAAAAAAGGTAAAGATAGAATTTAGAAGTTAAAAGAATGTAAAAAGATCCACCATGTACTTAACGAACAAAGAGGAGCAGAGTAGAATGTGAAGTAGACTGATCTACACGAAATTGACCTGCCTGGGGGAGGAATATGATGGATATAAAAACGGGTTACGACCGCCTTAACAATGAAAGAATTGTTGGAATGTACTACAAATTCTTAACCGACATCTTCAATGGTACGTTGTCTGATGTCATGTTTAACGAAGTAGATTTATTAGAATCTATTGCTGCAAAAAGGGGATTCACCCTTTCCTATTATAGATTCAGAGAACATATGAACAGGCCTTCTCAATTGATCATCCTTATAAGATTCCATTGATTTCATCAAGTCTCTAGGAGTTTATTGCCAACGGTAGACGATGGATGAAAAAAGTACAGGAAGAAACCCTCGTTTTTTTCCTCTCTTCCTCACCAATGAACTTTCAAAGGCATCCTGAAAGGGACCAGGAAACATAGGAAAAGCAAACCGATTTCAGGTGAAACAACCCTTTCCCATACACGCTCCCATCGACATTTTCAACCAAAATAATAGAATTCCCAAGTCCCCAGAATGAGGACCATTTAAGTCCGCCTTTTGCCCCCTGTATATCCCAAACACGAATTCAGAATATTATGTTACATTGAATTTGTGTTAAAAATACAGGAGGGATTCGATGAACTGGAAACACACAGTAGCTACATTTGTTTTAGGTACGAGCCTGGTGACTGGCGGAACCATGGCTCACGCAGAGGTTGGAAATAACGGAAACGACAAAGCGGAAAACCCGGTTTTCATGAAAGAAAACCTGCAGGGAAAAAAGGTCAAGTCTGAAAAGGGAGTCAAAGAGTTCTTCAAATACAACGAGAAACTCTCTCAACTCAACCCAAGCAGTGACTTAGAATTGCTGAAAACTGAAACGGATGATCTTGGAATGACGCACTATACATACCAACGATTGGTCGGTAAGGTACCCGTGGCGAATGCCAAGGTTGTCGTTCATACGGATCAGGATGGACAAGTGACGGCTGTAAACGGGGAACTTCATGAAGATGCTCCAAAGAAAATCAAACAAACAAAAGAATTGAAGAAGAAAGAAGCGCTGGATTTAGCTTGGGATCAAATTGATGTCTCCCGTGAAGAAGCTGACCATGTTCAGAAGAGTCTGAAGGGTGAAGACTTTCAAACGTTAACAGAGAACTCAAACCTTGTCGTTCATTATGAAGATGGCACGTACACACTGGCCTATCATGTGGAACTGCAGTTCTCCAAGCCCTACCCTGCCAACTGGCAGATCTATATCAACGCTGAAAATGGAGAGGTCATTAAATCTATGAACCTTGTTCATGAAGCGACAGGGACAGGCACGGGTGTTCTAGGAGATTCGAAATCTTTGAATACCTATTTCTATAACAATACGTATTATCTTTTTGATACGACAAAACCGATGAACGGCGTCATTGAAACCTTTGATAACTATGGCGGCGAGTATTACAGCCTGCCTGGTTCTTATGTCACAGACTCTGGAAACACCTTTTACAGTGAACGACAAAAGGCCGCAGTAGATGCTCATTATTATGCAGGGGAAGTCTTTGATTATTACTATGATCAGTTCGGACGTGTGAGTTATGATGACCAGGGAGCAGACATCCGTTCCACTGTCCACTACGGCAGCAATTACAACAATGCGGCCTGGACTGGAAACCAGATGATTTACGGAGATGGCGATGGCTCTACTTTCACTTATCTTTCAGGAGCTGATGATATCGTCGCTCATGAATTGACACACGCTGTAACGGATACGACGGCCGAACTGGTTTACGAAAACCAATCCGGTGCGTTGAATGAATCCTTCTCTGACGTGTTTGGGTACTTTGTAGATTCAGAGGATTGGTTGATGGGTGAAGATGTTTATACACCAGGACAACCTGGAGATGCCTTACGCTCCATGTCCAATCCGAACGCTTATAATCAGCCGGATCATATGAATGAATACCAGAACCTTCCGAACACAGAAGCCGGTGACTGGGGTGGCGTGCACATCAACAGTGGTATCCCGAACAAAGCCGCCTATTATACGATCAACAGTTTAGGCATTGCACAATCCGAACAGATCTATTACCGTGCATTGACCGTCTATTTGACACCGAGCAGCACCTTTACAAATGCTAGAGAAGCATTGGAACAATCTGCTCTGGACCTTTATGGTACGTCTGCATCAAACGCAGTATCTCAAGCGTGGGATAATGTAGGGGTTTATTAAACGAAATCGCACAATTTATCATCTTTCGTGTGGGAAGACCATAGAAAGAGAGTACTCACAGCCAAGCGTCTAAGGGAAACCTTAGACGCTTTTAATTTTATCAGCTGTTCTCATCCTCCTCCCCTTTTTTTACGTTAGTAGGGGGAGAACCTCGTGTTAACCTTTTTCACACAATAATAAATGTAAAAAATAAATAAATGAAACCAAAAATCAGTCCCCTTCGTAACATAAAAGAAATGTTTCTTGGATGGAAGCTCTAAATTCAGGAGGGGATTAAGATCATAATAAATGTCCTGCTCATTTTAATTGGTGCCGTGATGTTGGTGATTGCAGCTAGTGCTGGCTATCACAAGTTTCGTTTAGCAAAAGAACGAGAATTATTTCTCCCTATGGGTAGAATGGTCGAGGTTGATCATCAAAAGATGCACGTTTATCAGGAAGGAAGAGGGCAAGAGACGCTGGTTTTCATGTCAGGAAATGGCACAAGTTCTCCAGTCATGGATTTTAAATCCCTTTACACACTTTTAAGTGACCATTACAAAATAGTTGTCGTAGAGAAGCAAGGGTACGGGTTAAGTGACATCACCGACAGCCCCCGGGACATCCAAACCATCATGTCACAAACACGGAAAGCACTTGGTGAAGCAGGTATTCGTGCCCCTTATATTCTGGTTCCACATTCGGCTTCAGGAATCGAAGCCTTATATTGGGCGCAAAAGCACCCCGAGGAAATAAAGGCAATCATCGGACTGGATATGGCGGTCCCGGAAGCTTATGAAGATCTTAAGGTAAGTCTACTATTGTTCCGTTTCGCATCATTCTTAGCAAGAATAGGAATGACCAGATGGATCCCCAACGCGTCAGAAAGTTGGGCTATGAAGTGCGGGACGTTGACGGAGAAGGACAAGGAGATAAATCGAGCCATCTTTTATCGAAGAACCGCTACGAAGAATATGTTGAATGAAGTGAAACAGATCCAATCAAATTCTGAGAAGGTTGGATCACTGCCCATACCTGACGTCCCCATATTATTATTTGCTTCCAACGGACAGGGAACGGGTTGGAACGAGCAGACTTGGTCTAAAAGGCAGTCGGAGTTTATCCAGGATGCAAGACAAGGAAAAATGGTACATTTAAATGCTTCTCATTCCGTTCACAATATTGACTACCATAAAATTGCAACGGAAACGAAAAAATTCTTAAATCATGAAGCAGCGATTTAAACTTTTTTTGATTTCATTTAAGCCACACCTCAGCAAAAACAGCTGGGGTGTGGTCCAAAAGACAGAAAAATACTAAATATGTTCTGGGGTTGCCTTCTTGCCACTTGATATTTTGGGAACAAAGAAGGAAAGTATAGCGTACATAAAATTACTCGTTATACTTTAGGAAGCATTTTTCTAATCACTCTCATCTGCCCCCTATGATTAATTTCATCTTCCAACACATGAAACCAGATAAAATAGTTGTTCGAAGGGTGATGATCCCACATATGGTCTTCGTATAACCATTCATCCTTCCGCTGTGAAAGCTCTTGAAGGGTTCTTTCTCTCACTTCTTCAAGTTTAGAAAGATAGTATTCCAGCGGGTACCCCTTAATCTCCTCTCTTCCTTTTTCTCCAAGGCTGTAAGCAGCCCCCCATTCCAGCATTTCCTGCTCGCTCGGCGTTCGACCGTCAAAAATTTCGATTTGGAACCCTTTCTCCACCGCTGCGATATGTAACAATAACGCTCCGATACTGTTGCCGTTCTGACTAGGTAAAAAATCCAGTTCAGCAGTGGTCAGTCCTTCTACAGCTTGTCGTGTTGTTTTTCTAGCATAGTTCATTTGGGAGACCAGCAGACCTATTTGCGGGGAGTATCCCTTCAGCGGCTCTACTTTCACTTTCACATCAAACACCCCTTATTCTTAAAACTAACAATCATCGATTCTCTGTTTTTCATCTTTATTAGCCGTGGCCTCATTCCCGAAATAAGTAGCAACGATCGGTTCATTACTAGCCGTCAGTGGTGGCAGGGAATCAGAAGCGAATACTTCAATTTCCGGCAATCGAAAACAAGATTCACAAAATAAACTTCATCCCGTTCGGTGGGTGATATGCTGACTTTCACCCGAATCACTCATTTCCCGAGCAATACCTCCACTTGTCGTTGAAGGCGGTCAAATGGAGAGTTTTGATCCAATTGGATATACAGGCTCTTCAAAAAAGCTTTGGCGTTGTTTCGGAATACTAAATACTGCTCCATAGTGGCGCTGTTTTTATGCTCGTGCCAATCGAAGGAGAGCTCTTTCATGTGACCCTCCACGAGTGTGATAGCCAATCCACGGTTCAACATTTCCATGATCGGCGTCAAGATCCGCTCCTCTTCCCCATGGATATAGGCATGATCATAGATGAGGGCCTTTGACCATAAAGCGCGGAAAAGCTCAGGATATGCGTCCCTGTCCGTTTTTTCGTTTCTGACAAGTTCATCAACGGCATCAGCCGCATGGGCCATACTGTGAGCCCAGCCTTTCACTTTGACATATCCCCTGTAGTCTTCCTCTAACGAGAGGTAACGCAGAAACGCTTCTTTCACCTCGACCACTTTCGTTGCGTTCAAAAAGTCATCTTCCTTATCCCGATACAGTAGCAGAGCCATCAGTAATGAAGTAAAAGCTCTGGTGAACACGGTGTCTGTTCCTTTTTCTCCAATCCCTTTGAAAAGCAGATCCTGCAGACACAGATCCATCATTTCTTCCATCAGCTCCGCTTTCAGCTGATTCTTTTCTACAATCAACTGAGCGAAGATAGAGAAAATCAAATCATCTCGAAGCTCAGCATCCAGCGAGCCGATGTGAGTCATCATCGAGGAGATGACCTCCTGTTCATGAACCTCGGTCCATGGAATCTCTCCCGCTTTCACTCCCGATAAAACCCTCTTCAATTGCTCTTCATTCAAAGGTGCAGCTTTTACATGGATCATCAAACGTCCCCTTTTCTGACTAGGTACTCTTATGAATCATAAAAAGTCATATGAGGTTTAGCCTCTTTGTAATAGTCGAGCCGATCTTTCCTTGTTCCTGTATGAAATTCGAACTTATGACCATCTGGGTCCATAAAATAAATCGATCGTTTATCCCTCTCGTCACGCTCCCGCCCCGGAAGAATATTCACTCCGAGGCTTTTCAATTCGTCATAGGCGTCATCAAAGTCACTCTCTTTGATCGTAAAAGCCGTGTGCGTATAAGAAGATGCCCCGTCATGTCTGGGTATATCCTTCTCTTCATTTAATGCGAGCCACATCCCCTTCAGATCGAAGTAGGCGGTCGTCTTTCCTCTGACCAGTAACTCGGCGCCAAAAACTTTTTCATAGAAAGTGATGGATGTATCTAAGTCAGATACCGAGAACAGAAAGTGATTGAGGCCTTGGATTTCCATTGCAGCACCTCCTTCGAAAGCGATTGGTTTCAACGTGCAGCCGTTACCCTTTCAAGCTTCCTTTACCGCTTTCCATGCTTCCATAAATGCTCGAACGTTCCTATATCTTGCTTCTCTATCTCCACTCACTGCTTTTTTAATCACTTCATAAAGCCCCTCACCAGCTTCCCATCTCGAAAACGAGTGATCGGTCTCTCCTCCTAATACTCCGAACGCAATCGCTCCCATGGTGTACACATTCGTCCGCTCATCAATCACAGACCCGAGCTCATATTCTTCCGGAGACTTGGACCGATCCGCTCCCCAAAATGCTTTCCCTATGTCATTAACGCTCGGGGATGTTCGGTAAAAATCGATATCACAAATGGTCGTGACATCGTTTTTAAAATCATAAAGAATGCTGCCATCATAAAAGTCCACAGCCACAAATCCTCGTTCTTCGACAAAGGCATGAAAAGTAAAAATCGTATCCAGCGCCTTCAAGCGCTTCATAACATCAAGCTTTCTGAAACGGTAATAAGGAGAGGTAGGATCTGTATATTTCGCCGGTCCGCCATGAGACCAATGCGAATGGAGACATTCCCCTTCTGCCCAATGAAAAACAGCGGCATACCCTTCCCTTATTGGAAAATGATCCTTAAGCTTGATCAAGGACGGGTGCTCCAACTGTTCATAAACAGGGACGGCTGTTTTCAAACGCCGAACAGCATCATCCGGATCTCCTGTGAAGTCCATCGGTTTTGCCCCGGCATATTTGATAAAGAACTTCCCCTCTTCATTTTCCACACCGAAGCTGATGTTTCCTGAATCCTGTTCATCAAAGACACAAAACACGTGTCCCATCTCTTCTAACCAACTGAAATTATGGTCCTCCTGCAAAGAAAAGGACACATCTCCTATCTTGTTTATTTTCATA
Source organism: Halobacillus sp. GSS1 (assembly GCF_017307035.1). Classification (NCBI taxonomy): domain Bacteria; kingdom Bacillati; phylum Bacillota; class Bacilli; order Caryophanales; family Bacillaceae; genus Halobacillus; species Halobacillus sp. GSS1. The sequence continues at coordinate 191,140 of NZ_JAFLHE010000002.1, read as the reverse complement.
AAATCCTCCCTGTAATAGGGATCCCACGTAGTTTATAGGGGCTATGATACGCTCTCCCTTGAAATGACCCCGACATGCCTTCTATTGTTTTTCATAAAACAACAACTCCTCTCAAGCTCTTTTCTTAAACGGTATAAATCCAGACGTCTTTACCACCCAGAACGACCGACTTCTCTTTCACCATTCCTATTTTTTCAGCCACGCGTTGAGAGGCGGTATTTCCGGACTGGATCATAGAAATCAACCGGTCCCGCTCCCTCTTTCCTTGCTTCAGGAGGGCGGCTGCCGCCTCTGTCGCATACCCATGGCCCCAATACTGCCGGGATATCCAGTAGCCGATTTCAAGCTCTTGTTTTCCTGCCATGGATTGAGGCACAAGCCCGGCATGTCCGATTTTCACACCATCTGCCTTACGGACGAGCACGTGCAGTCCATGATTTTGCGAAGTTTTATATGTACGGTAGATCCACTGCAAAAACTCCACGGCTCCCTTGTCGCTTTTCACCTTCCCATTCCCGATATAGCTTACCGTTTCGGGGTCCGTTACCATAGATAATAAGAAAGGAAAATCTCCGTCCTCATACTTTCGAAAGGATAACCTTTCTGTTTCCACCCACTCACATGATGGATTCATAGATTTCCAGAAGGTTACCATCGGGGTCCCTGAAGTGCGCGACCTTGATGCCCCAATCCTTCTGCTCCACGGGTTCGGTAATAAACGTCACTTTATCCTTCCACTCCTGATACGTCTCCATTACGTCATCCACTTTTAAAATGAGCGCCGCTCTGTCGTCTCTCGTGCCACTCTCTGTATAATCATCTCCAAGTGCTTCCACCATCTGCTTCCGTTGAAAGACGCCAAGCGTCACCCCTTGGAATGCAAAATCGACATAGTTGGAGTTCTCATCTCCCCAAGTCACTTCAAAGCCGAGCTTGTCCCGGTAAAAGTAAAAACACTTTTGGTAGTCATCCACCAGTAATCGTACATGAGTCAATTCCATATCCATCATCCTTTCTTCATGTTTTCGGTTTGATAAAAAAGGTAATAACAGGAAGTAAACCTTTATGGGAGCTGATTCAATGACCCGAACTCAACAAATCATTCTTGGCCTCGCCCTTGGTTCCGCTATTTTCTTAGGTTTCTTACTGGGTTTGTCTGTTTCTAATCAATGGATTGTCGTCATTCTCATCGCTCTGGGATGTGGATTCATTACCCGTTTCGTGATGCAATGGTTTTTCAAAAGGGGAAATCATGGATAAGGAGGTATGGCTATGTGGGGAAGACTGAAATGGGGATTCATCACCGCTTTAGGTTACTTGATCATTTCATTGGTTTTCAGCTATTTAATTGTTGGAGAACCCAACCTAAGCCTTATCTTAGGACTGACTTCATGGGGTTTCATTTCCGGGGTTGCTTACCTGAATCCTCCGCCAAAGAAATGGCGGGAAAGTTAATTTTCCCTCTCCATGGCCATCCTCCCTCATTATAGTTTAATAGTATATGATTTCCAATTGAACGTCCATGGCACTCCTGAGTCCTGAATCTCTCATGCTTCAGAGAGCCCCTCCCAAACTCTCCCCTCCGAAAGAAGTTTCTATTGATAAGATGCATCCCTCTCTTTATGATGGTACATAACCCGTAAGATTTGTATATAAAGGAGTACATAACCATGGACATCCGCCATTTGCAATACTTCATTGAGGTCGCGCGTTTTCAAAGTTTTACGAAAGCAGCTGAACATTTATTCATCTCACAGCCAACCATCAGCAAAATGATCAAGAACCTGGAAGAGGATCTTGGTGTGGAATTGTTCGAACGCACACGAAAAAAAGTCATCCTTACCGATGCCGGGCGGCTGATCCTTATGCAGGCGAAAACCATTGATAAAGCATTCGAAAACCTCAATACTCAGCTCAATGATTTGCTGGGGTTGAAAAAAGGCCATATTCGAGTAGGGCTGCCCCCGATTATGGACGCCGAACAGATTATCAACATTATCGGAGGCTTTCATGCCAGGCACCCGCACATTACCTATCAACTCGTAGAGGATGGCGCGAAAAGAATCGAAGAGAATATCCTTAAGGAGGAACTGGATGTCGGCATTACCGTGCTGCCTACACAGGAGGATAAATTTGACCACTTCTTCCTTTTAAGTGAAGAGCTTGAGGTCATCCTCCCTCCTGCCCACCCGCTGGCTGGACGAAAGCAGATCCGGCTGGAGGAGCTCAAAGACGATTCATTCATCCTCTTCAGTAAAGACTTCGTGTTAAACGACCGGATCACTTCCTCCTGTAAGGAAGCCGGGTTTATACCAAAAGTCATTTCCGAAAGCTCGCAGTGGGATTTTATCGGCAAAATGATCGCTTCCAATCTGGGCATTTCCATCCTGCCTAAAAGCGTCGCCCGTCTGCTTACTCAAGATGTAAAGCGACTCAGGGTCACCCAGCCAATCATTGCATGGGAACTCGCCATTATTTGGCCGAAAACCCAGTACATATCGTATGCCACGAAAGAATGGCTCACTTATACGCAGGATCGATTGAGTATAGAATAAAGGCGGACCAGCTTCATTAGGAAGCTGGTCTTTTTCATGCATGAAATCAATCTGTGAAAACACTTCCATTGATAAAAGCTATACAACTCATGACGATTTGCTATTTCACTTATAAAGACATCGCTCGTACACTGAAATTATCAACGAACACAAAGACATATCTTGATGTTGAAAACAAACAAAACAGGAGGCAGACTCATGGAAGCGAAACGTACCAAAGAAAGTCTAGTCATTAACACGGACCAAGTGATGATCAACGATTTAAACAATTACAACACCTTGTTCGGCGGGGTGCTCATGAAAAAGTTGGACAATAATGCCACCATATCCGCAAGGCGCCATGCACGGGTGAAAGAATGCGTCACCGCATCGACCGATTCCATCGACTTCCTCCATCCGATCCATCAAACCGATTCGGTTTGTGTAGAATCATTTGTCTCCTATACAGGAAACAAATCGATGGAGATCTTCTGCAAAGTCATTGCCGAAGACATGATTACCGGTCACCGCCGCATGGCCGCGACGGCATTCTTGACTTTCGTAGCTCTCGATGAAAATAAAAAAGCAATCACAGTTCCAAGAGTGATTCCAGAGACGGAGGAAGAGAAATTCCTCTATCAATCTGGTGAAGATCGTGCCAAAACAAGACGAATACGCAGGGAACACAGCGCCCAGCTCACGAAGATTATCGGCCTTGAAAAACCATGGGAAGAAGGAGCGGATCCACATGTTGAAGTTAGCCAGCTTGGATGAATTGTACGAAGCTAAAAAAGGGTTGGAAGAAGTCAGCCGCCGCTACCCCGACGTCTATGAAACGTTAACTCATGTGGTCAGCTTCACACGCCAGCTCCAAATTAAATATGGCTACATGGGGGCCATGTTGATGGAAGAAGAATTGACCACCACGCATCCATCCTTCATCAAAGGATCGATCCTCTCTGTTTATAAGAAAGAAGTGGATAAGCTGAAAAAACACGAAGATTTCCCTGTCGTCAAAAACGTGTTACATCAACACAGAGAAGTGGGAGATGCGAAACTCTTCCTATTGATACTGGGAGCTAAGCCGGAGCTGTTAAAAGGGTCCACGTTCATTAAATAAGCGACGTGGATATCTTTTGCCCCTTAGCCCCGTTCAGCTTAAACAGCAACTGGACGGGGCTGAGGCCCTTTCATGGTTATCCCAAATCATGACTGCCAAACCTTTGGAACCCCTATCCCATATACTCCTGTTACTTACGAATAGGATGCACTCGTTGCATTCACTTCCCCTATTTCAATGCGGTTTCCATCCGGATCAAGTAAAACCGCGATCGTCCCCCAGTCAAATACACGTCGCTCTTCTAAAAATTGAATGCCGCGTTTTTTTAGGTGATAGACTTGTTTACTGAGATCTTTCACATCGAAACGAAGGACGGTCGGATTATGGACCCTCGTTTTCTCCCCCGGTTGAGCCACCCCGCCCTTTTCGACCATAAGATAACCGGTCTGCAGTTCGAAACAGACGAGCGTGTCCTGACTCCTTCTTACAGGTAATTGTAAAAGTTTCTGATAGAATCTTACACACTGTTCAAAACGCTCTACAAACAAAATCAAACCGAATTCATCAACATTCATACTAGTAAACTCCCTTTCGTCTCAAACCATTGAAACCTGCCGAACACTTTTTACGTCGTAAATAATGTGCCTTGAATGGCACGAATATAGCGTTCGGCTGAATCTCGGACCACTTTATCCGCACTTGTTGTTACGATGTTGTGAAAAGCATTATAAATACGGTTGAAAGCAAGACCATCAACTTTCTCTGCTATTTCTGCGACTTTTGCTACCGGGAGGGGAATCAGGTTCGGATAGCTGTACATGAAGCTCACCCACTGGTTATCTGCAACGACCTGGATGATATCTCCAGTCATCAGCAACCCTTCCGTACCATTTTCGATGTGCAGGACCGCTCCCCCTTTAAAGTGTCCACCTAAACGATGAAGAGAAAGATTTTCTGAGAGTTTCATAGATTCCCCGTTCCAGAAATGAAGGGACTGGCTTTCTTCCATGACCCATTCCTCGTCATCCGCGTGAAGGTACACGGGAGCATCAAACGTTTCTGCCCAATCGGTCATCCTTGAATAGTAGTGCGGATGAGAAATGGCGATCGCATCAATGCCGCCGAGACCGCGAATGACATCCACCGTCTCTTGATCAAGGTAAGTGATGCAGTCCCAAAGCACATTCCGTCCATCTTTTTGGATGAGGTAGGCCGTTTGACCAATCCCTACTCTTGGAGTGGTGGTAATGCTGTACAGTCCCTTTTCCTCTTCTCTAATGATGTTTTGATAACGTTTTGTCTGAACGAGGTCTTCATGTGTGGTCCATGTCTGTCCCTCCGGGTTTACATACTGCCTTTCTTCGCTGCATACCTCACATCGATCTGGTACTTCTTCACTTTCTGAATACTGAACGCCACAGGTCTGGCAAATATACTTCTCCATGAATCTTCCTCCTTGGATTGCTCCGCTTTTGTTCTATCTTCAGCTTAGCTGGAAAATGGAAAAGAGAGCACATGCCATGGATGGAAGAATTCCTACAACTTTCGGAGTATAAAAAAAGAGACTCATTACGAGTCTCTCTTCTTATCTTTATTCTTCTGTTTCCAAATCCGACTCCTGCGTGACGAGCTTCAAAGGTACCGGAATCGTATCTTCAACTTCCTCGCCTTGCAGCACATCGGCCCCTGCCTGAACGGCAAGCTTGCCAATTTCCTCTGGCTGCTGAGCAACAGTAGCCGAAAGGTTTCCATTTTGAATACTAGTGATCGCATCATCGTTCCCGTCAAATCCGACGACCAGAACATCCCGACCTGAACTTTGTATGGCCTGATAGGCTCCGAGCGCCATTTCATCATTGTGAGCGAAAACAGCTTCAATGTCCGGATTTCCCTGGATGATGTTTTCCATCGTATTCAAACCTTCCGTCCGGTCAAAGTTCGCCGTTTGTTTGGCTACAACATCCAGTTTTTCATCGGCAATGTTGTGGAAACCAGCGCCGCGTTCACGTGTCGCGGATGCGCCGGGGACACCTTCAAGTTCAGCTACTTTGGCACCTTCACCAAGCTGCTCAACCAAATACTCCCCTGCCATTTCGCCGCCTTTTTCGTTATCTGAGCTGACCAATGTCGCGACTTCCCCTTTTTCTGCCGAACGGTCAAGCGTCACGACTGGAATGCCTAAGCTGTTGGATGACTGAACGGCCGTCGAAATAGCCGAAGAATCGGTAGGGTTGATCAGCAATACATCGACGCCTTGCTGGATCAAATCCTCCACGTCATTGATTTGTTTAGCTGCATCATTTTGCGCATCTACAACTACGACATCCATCCCTTGAGCCGCGGCCTCATTTTCTACCCCTTCTTTCATAGAAACGAAGAATGGGTTATTCAACGTAGATACAGACAGGCCGATTTTAATATCATCCGGATTTTTATCCCCTTTAGGTTTCGCCCATTCCGGTGGCTGCAGCGAGCAGGCACCAAGGAATACCAGGGATGAACTCATCAGTAATACGACTAGCTTTTTCATGTTACCCCTCCTATGCTGCTTTCTTTCGATCGATGAGTACGGCGATGATGATGACGACACCTTTGACCACCATTTGGAAAAAGGACGACACGCCGAGAAGGTTCAAACCGTTGTTCAATGTCCCGATAATCAGGGCACCAATCAATGTGCCGATAATCAAACCACGTCCGCCGGAAAGGCTTGTCCCGCCAAGAACAACAGCAGCGATCGCATCTAGTTCGTACGATGTACCCGCTGTCGGCTGCGCCGAGTTCAATCGTGATGTAAGGATAGCCCCGGCAAGCGCTGAAAGCAGACCAGCAAGAGAATAGACCATCACTTTGATCCGAGAGACTTTGATACCTGAGATAAGGGCAGCCTTCTCGTTTCCTCCAATGGCATACGTTTTACGGCCGAATGGGGTTTTATGCAAAATCACCCATAGGACAGCAAAAGCAAGCAGCATCGTAATCGCTGGAACCGGAATCCCAAGGAAATATCCTCTTCCAAACAGTTGGAAAGCATAGCTGTCGCCAAGCCCTGTAATCGGGTTTCCATCCGTATAAACAAGTGTCAGTCCGCGGAACATCGTCATCGTTGCAAGTGTCGCGATGAACGGAGCCATTTTCCCTTTGGTAATAAGAAGACCGTTAACCGCGCCCATGAGTGCTCCAAGCAAACATCCAATCAATATCGCTAAAATCGGATCCACCCCTGAGACCATCATTCCGGCCATCAAGGCACTGGATAAGGCGAGAATCGATCCGACGGATAAATCGATGCCCCCGGTTAAGATGACGAATGTCATTCCATAGGCAATCAGAGCATTGATCGCGACTTGTCTTAATAGATTCAATAAGTTCAAGGGTTCAAGAAAACTAGGGTTAATAATAGAAACTGTCGCCATCAATACAAGTAAACCAACGAATGGCCCTAACTTCTGCATCACGTTTCCGACATGATTCGTTTTTTTGATTGCATTAATCATTGACTGTACCTCCTGTTGCCAGTGTCATAATTTTTTCCTGATCGGCTTCGTCTTTGGAAAGTTCCCCAGCAATGGTCCCTTCATGGACGACGAGCACACGATCACTCATTCCCAATACTTCCGGCAGCTCAGAAGAAACCATGATGATGGCTACTCCTCTGTCTGTCAGTTCATTCATCAATTGATAAATCTCCCGTTTCGCACCAACATCGACACCCCGAGTGGGCTCATCCAAGATAAGAACTTTCGGACCGATCCCGATCCATTTGGCAATGACAACCTTTTGCTGGTTTCCACCGGATAAGTTCTTTGCTTCTGTTTTGGCAGATTCGGTTTTTATCGTCAGCCTTTTGATCAGCATATCGACAAATTCGCGTTCGCGTTTTTCTCCAATGAGGCCTTTGTCTGTGAAACTGTACAAACTCGGAAGCGCAATGTTGTCCTGAATCGGGAAATCAAGAACGAGTCCCTCTTCTTTTCGGTCTTCGGTAATGAAACCGAGGCCGAGCTTGACTGCCTGACTCGGGCTTTTCACCGTAACCTTTTCTCCATTGATGAAAATGTCACCCTGATACTTGCCATCCAAACCGAAAATGGTGCGCATAATTTCCGTACGCCCCGCACCCATTAATCCCGCCACACCGACGATTTCACCTGAACGGGCACGAAAGCTTACATCCTCAAAGAGGCCTTTCCTCGTAAGATTTTTCACTTCCAACACAGCTTCTCCAGGCTTTGCTTCTCTCGCAGGAAAACGATCGGTCAGTTCACGACCGACCATCTTCCGGACAACATCATCAAAATTCGTTTCAGGGATTGGTGTGGTATCCACCGTCTGCCCATCACGCATGACCGTAATCGTATCGCAGATTGTAAAGATCTCCTCCATCCGGTGAGAGATGTAAACGATGGATACGCCGGATTTTTTCAAGGAGCGAATGACTTCAAAAAGTTTCTCTATTTCCCTGTCTGTCAAAGCGGCTGTCGGCTCGTCCATGATGATCACTTTTGCATCTGTCATGAGCGCTTTAGCAATCTCGATCATCTGCTGTTCACCGACCGAACACTGGCCCGCTTCTTTTTGGAGTGGGATCGAAATAGACAGCTTATCAAACTGTTCGTTCGCAATCGCTTTCATTTTATTCGTTTGAATGAGACCAAAATGTGTAACCGGTTCCTTATTGATGAATAAATTTTCAAGCACCGTCATATCCGGCCACACATTCAACTCCTGGTGGATGAAAGCAATGCCGAATTCTTCCGCTTCCTTTGGGTTGGCAAACGTTTTTTCCTTGCCATCGATTTCGATTGTACCTTTGTCCTTCTTATGAAGCCCTGTCAGGATATTCATGAGCGTAGATTTACCTGCACCGTTTTCGCCCATCAGGGCATGAACTTCTCCGTCTTTTATGTGAATATCAACGCCTTCAAGGACTTTATTCTTACCGAAAGCTTTATGAATCTCGTTCATACGGATTTCCATGATTGCTCACCTCTTTAAAAAGTTACTCCAGCGTGAAGGATACAATTTGCATAGGGGGTGATCTCCCCTGTCCGCACCACCGCTTTGGCCTGTTTCAACTGATCTTTGAGTGCTTCATGAGTGAGAGAATCCATTTCGCCAAACCATTCGTTCATCCCTTTAAGAACAGAGGGGTTCTGCTCCATTTCCTCTGCAACGGTGACACGTTCGACAACCATTTCTTCTTTCAATACCTCCACGACGTCAAGAAAAGAAGGGACCCCCTGTTTTAAAGAGAGGTCGATCTTTTTCACTCCGTCCGGCACGGGAAGCCCCGCATCAGCAACAACGATGGTATCGGTGTGCCCGAGATCTGCAAAAACTTTGGATAGATGACTGTTCAAAATGCCGTGTCTTTTCATTCCGTGAGTCCCCTTTCTACTTCTTCCCGCCCAGGCATGCCGCCTTGGGCTCCAAACCCTGTAACGGATAGGGAAGCCGCTCGATTCGCGAAGCGCAGACTTTCTTTCAAGTCCATCCCTTCGGCTATTGCTGTTCCGAAGGCTGCATTGAATGTATCCCCTGCACCCGTGGTGTCTATGGGTTTCACAGGGAAAGACGGAACGAGCACCTCTTCTTTTCCATCAAAATAGCGGACGCCTGCTGCTCCTTCCGTAATGAACACCTTATTCGGATGTTTCTTTAATGCTGTGGCTGGTTCTTCTCCATGAAAAAGGAGGGCAGCTTCATGTTCATTCGGCGTAAGGTAACTTACTTGTTCCACCACCGTATCAGGGATTTCCCTGGCTGGTGCCGGGTTCAATAGCAAGGGCACGCCAAGCTCCTGGCACAGTTGGGCTGTTTCAATCACGGTTTCTTCTGGGACTTCCTGCTGGATCATCACAAGGTCACACGTTTCAATAAAGTCTCTCTTTTCTTTCACATAGGCAGGAGTGACGTGATCGTTGGCTCCTTTGACGACAACGATGCTGTTGTCTCCTTCCGCTAAAATAATGTGAGCCGTTCCACTCCTTTCATATGTAACCGGTTCCACATAATCCGTCTGAACGCCATTCGATTTGAAATTATTTAAGATCGCTTCCCCGTAGGCGTCCTCTCCCACTCTGCCGATCATATACACGTCTGCTCCGAGACGGGCGGCGGCAACAGCCTGGTTCGCCCCTTTGCCTCCAGGTACCGTTTCAAAAGTTTCACCAAGAACCGTTTCGCCCGCGCCCGGCCGCCGTTTGGATGTCACAACTAAATCCATGGACGAGCTGCCGATCACAGCTATTTTAGGTTTTCTCATACGTTTCATTCCTTTCGTGTCGTCTTTCGTTCTACTAATTCCACAGGCATTTGAATGGTCTGTTCAACGCCTGGTTCTTTCTTTATCGTCCGTATCAACAGCTTTGCCGCTTCCCTTCCCATTTCATAGGCGGGCTGACGGATCGTGGAAAGAGTCGGATAGGACAAACGGCTTTGCGGAATATCGTCATAGCCGATGATTTGTACATCTTCCGGAATGCGCTTTCCACGCTCCAGGGCTTCATGAACGATCGCAATCCCGACAATGTCGTTACTCGCAATAATTCCATCTGTATCTGAAAACTTATCAAACAGTTCTTCTGCCCAACCCTGTGCCTCTTCAAAAGAATAGGAGGTCGTGGACAGTACAGAAAAATCAACATCCGCCTGACTCAGCTCTTCAATCGCTCCTTGGAAGCGATCCTGGGCGGGCTTGATATTCGCCGGTCCTTTCACGAGCGTAATCCTTTCTGCCCCTTTTTCAATAAGGGTTTTCGCTGCCAGGCGACCACCCTCTCTTCCATCCGCGTAAACCGCTGGATAGTTTTCCGATGCCCGGTCCAGGAGGACGAGTGGCAGATCGAGAGCCTCATAAATTTGATAATCGACATGATTGGTTGCCGTAATGATTCCGACCACATTATTCTGGACGAACGTTTGTATATATTCCAGTTCCTTTTGAATATTTTCATCACTATTCCCAAGCAGAAGCCGATATCCAGCCTGGCTCAGTTCATCTTCCACACCTCTTGCCAGCTGTGGAAAGAACGGGTTCGTAATATCAGGTAAAAGCAGACCGATCAGACGGGACTCCCTTTTATAAAGAGAACGCGCCACTTCGTTCGGACTGTAGTTCAATTCAGCAATGGCTTCCATCACTTTCTTTCTCGTATCTGCTCCAACATAGCCATTATCGTTTAACACACGTGAAACGGTAGCCACTGAAACGCCTGCTTCACGTGCAACATCTTTAATTGTTACCATACGTTCACCTCTGTGTGTAACCGGTTACAGATAAAGTACCACATCCTTGTAATCGTTTGCAAGAACTTTTTTATGGAGATGGGACATGTTTGATCATAAAACTGATATGATGAAACTCACAATCTAGGAAAAGGAGCTCTTACATATGCCACATGCGATCATTTTTGATATGGATGGAACCTTGTTCCAGACAGAAAAGATTCTTGAAGTTTCACTGGAAGAAACGTTTGATCACTTGAGAGATTCTGGTGAATGGAGCGGAGAAACACCACTTCAGAAGTATAAAGAAATCATGGGTGTACCTCTCCCAACTGTTTGGAAAACCCTGCTCCCCCACCACTCGGAGGAAATAAGAGAACAGACGAACGTGTACTTTCTGGAAAAGCTCATCCTCAACATTCAAAAAGGAAAAGGCGCGCTCTACCCACAGGTCGAAGAAACCCTGGAAGCGTTGCATAAAGAAGGATACTCCCTTTACATAGCCAGCAATGGACTGACCGATTATTTGCATGCCATCGTCAACTATTATCGTCTGGACCGCTGGGTGACCGAAACGTTCAGTATTGAGCAGATCGACTCCCTCGACAAAGCCGATTTAGTGAGTACCATTCAGGAAAAGTACAACATCAAACAAGGAGCAGTAGTCGGAGACCGTCTCTCCGATATTCATGCAGCTAAGAAAAATGACATGTCTTCCATAGGCTGTCGTTTTGATTTTGCTCAAGAACAAGAGCTCGCTGAAGCCGATCATGTCATTGATGACTTTTCTTCCCTGGACGAAGTGATTCGTAAAATCGAAAATCTCCACGTTTGACACGTACATAAAAAAACAGCGCCTCATAGAGGTGCTGTTTTTTTATTGGATATCTGTAAATAGACCGTTCAAGTAATCAAGATTCTCTTCCGACCGTGCGTAAAGATACATCTCCCTTTTAAAGGGATTGTCTTGAATCGGTAAAAACACGACGCCGCGGTATTCGACTTGCTGGACCATCATCTCCGGAAGATAAGCGATTCCCATTCCAAGCGCCACCAACCCCGCCATAGCGTGATACTGGGATTCTATTACTTCACCTGTGAAATCATGCTCGCGCATAACGGCCCGCACCTTCTCAGATAGAGGGCCTTTTGTCGGGATGATTTGCGATTCCTCCAAACATTCCTCGAGCGTGACTTCCTGTTTTTCTGCTAATGGAGAAGAAACAGGAATCGCAGCTATAAAATGATCGGTGAACAGATAGGCAGACCGCAGTGTTTTATAAGAAGATGTATCCTGTATAATGGCCGCATCAATGTCACCTTCTTCTAACAGGGGAAGAAGTTCTTCACTATCATCTTTGATTTTAGTCACATGAAGATTTCCTCTTGCCAGCTTTTCGTAATACTTGGGCAGATAATACGAGGTAAGGACAGGCGTGGAACCAAAACGGATTTTATCTTCGTGGGATTGATATTGTTTCACCGTCTGATGAATACGCCCGAATAGCGGAGTCAGCTCCTCCACCATTCCTTTTCCTTTCTCCGTCAGCTCCACACCATAGGAAGCTCTGTTAAATAGCGAAAAACCCAGTTCGTCCTCCAACCTTCTCATCTGCTTACTCAGTGCCGGTTGAGAAATATACAAAGCTTCCGCTGCTTTCGTAAAACTCTGTTGTTTGGCGACTTCGATAAAGGCGTTTAATTTCTGCAGCACACACTTTCCTCCTTTCAATCTTTGTAGGGTATCTCCATTATAACCTCAGGTTATGATGGTATGAAAATTCGATCGTTCCTACTTCATCTTTTTTCTTTTATTCTGAGAATAGATTAAAGAAAAAAGGAGGACGGAATGATGAAAACCTATCTTTTATTAGGAATTTCCATTTTGTTTGAAGCTGCCGGGGCGACGGCGATGAAATATTCGGAAGGCTTTACGAATTTCACAGCCAGCCTTGTCGTTATTTTCTGCTATGCTCTTGCCGTTTCCTTCTATATATTTATTACTAAAAATCATGAAATCGGGATGATCAACGCCTTATGGTCGGGCGGTGGGACGCTGCTTGTCACATTATTAGGTGTTGGTTTGCTGGGGGAATCGGTGACGATGTCCAAACTTCTCGGACTGACGTTGATCCTGGCAGGAATGGTGGGATTGACAGTACCAGGTAAAGAAAGGAGTGTATAACCATGGGTTATTTGATACTTTCTCTAGTATTTGCGACCATCGGCAACATTTCTGTGAAATTATCCTCCGGTTTCAAGCGGATCATCCCCAGCATAACAGCCTTCGTTTTCATTGGAGCCTGCCTGTATTTTCTCACGCTGAGTGTCCAGACAATCGAAGTCGGCATTGCTTATGCCATTTGGAGCGGGGTCTCCATCATGGCCACCACGATCTTTGGGATTCTACTTTTCAATGAAAAAGCAAGCCGAAGAAAGTTCCTCTTTATCATTCTCATTATTCTTGGCGTGATGATTATTAAATAAAAGGAGAGAAGGGTTCCTGCAAAGGCCCTCTCTCCACTGTGGTGGAAGTCATTCTTTTTTTCGTTCAAGAATGCGATCCACTTTTTCTTCCACTCTGTCCAGCTGACTCTTTCTTCCTTTTATCGAAAGGAAGATCGCAGCGATCCCTAACATCACGCCGATAAAGAATTTGTGCGATCATCTCCCCTATAACGAAACTTCCTGCATTCTCCACTTCCCCACTTACCCTTTTATTTCTATCATTATTCTATGTACTCCAAATGCAGTGTCTCTTCCTTTTCTCCCCACTCGATAGTAACCTGGATGTCGTGATCTTCCTTCGTCACCGCACACCCGGAACAGAAATTGCCCATCTGCTGGACCCTTCCATCATTCAACAAAACGTACTCTCCTTCTTTACCACCTGCAGGACTAGCCAGGGTGTAATTGATATGTTCCGGAGCTTCCCCTTCACCTGCATAGGTAATGTGAAGACCTGTCGATTCACTGTCTTCGGACTTTACATCCGCTATGTATTCTACCTTCCAATCTTCGCTTTCTTCTTCAAAGTGCAAAGTTTTCTGCCCAAGACACCCTGTCAAAAGGAAAGCTAGGATTAAGAACAATGGAAAACTCTTGTACTTCATACTCCATCCCCCCTGTTTATTCTATAATCTCTAAGAAGGTCTTTGCAGATAGATATACCGAGAGCTTTTCTTCCTTCCAAACAAGCTTTTAAAAAATGCGCTCAGCCGATGAAGGTAATTTTCTCACTTGCTCCAAGTAACGCGTCATGTTTTCATCCTCATCCCGTCTATATGTGTAAGCAAACTCATCCGCTACATCATTAGCAAGTGTACGGAATAATTCCCCGGCAGCAAACAGCGCTTCCCAAATATGTTCTGAATCCCCGTCTGCATAAGTCGATGTGTACATTTCCCACTTATCTTCCGGCAAAAGCTTCTTATAATAGTTCCCGGCTTTTCCTGGCGAGACTTGAAATCCAGTCTCTATGCCAATCCACCAGGAAACCATCTGATCCAAGTCCCTGCGGATGATACACTCCAGCATGAACTGTGCATAAGGCATTTCATCACGCCACAGACTTTTGGCGACGTTCTGCTGACACCACCAGAAATTATTGCAGCAGGCGTGATACTCCTCCTCCGTCGGCTTCCGTACGTGATAATCCTCGTCTGTCGCATCCGGAATCACTGGCAGAATATCGTCCTTGTCGAGCAATGGCACGGTCAGCTTGTCCTTCCCGTAGTATGCCTGCATATGCGTGATGGTTTCTATATGTAAATCAATACGGTTCCCATCCGTAAAAAGCATCAAATAGCCGTAGAAATCAGCAAAATCCCCATCCGTACCCTGATCATTTTTATCCGGCTCCTGCATCATCAGTCTCTCACCAAAGACCTCCACCCATTGCTCATCTTTCAGGAAAGAGGAGGTTTCCGTCACGACGTAAACGATGTCATAATCCTGAAACAGATCTTCTTCTAATGTAGGATTTGTCCGGGAACCGTTCATGTAAACGCCACGAATTCGCTGATCCTTTTCCGCGACAGACATTATCAAATCCATCATTTCCTTTTCTGATCTCATTTCTTTTCCTCCTTTACAGTCCATATTTATGATCTATATAACGCTCATATCGTTCCTTCCAATCCATTCTCTTCATTTCCAGGTAAGCTGCTTTCTTTAGGAAGACCCAAGATAATATGGAGAAAAACAAGTAAACCAATAAAGGATTTTCCTGCTGGATGATCCTATCTTTCACCGTCTTTTCCCTCCCTTCACAAAATCATCGTTTCTTCAGCCTTTTCAATAGTATAATATTCCCATATAAAATTTTAACACAAAGGAGAATCCTTATGTCATTAAAGGAAGAACTGGAGAACCTGGAAAACCAACACCTTCTATTGAGCATTCGCGAATCCACAGAAAGGCTTGACCACATATTGGCTGACGACTTCTGGGAAATCGGCAGTTCGTATTCAAACTTCCTATTTAATGCCATATACGTTTGTTTATTTTAACTGATAGGCCTGCACCAAAACCGCTATGTGGAAAATGTTATCCCATACGACCTTGTCTGGAATCTATCTGCTGTGGTTATGATCGCTGCCGGCCTGTTCCTTTTAAAACGTACTGAAAAAAAGGAGTCCACCATGCATGAAGCGCATGGTGGACTCCTTTTTGATTTGATTCAGGTCATTCCTTTCCTGCTGGTCATTCCTTTGTATATAGGAGCCGGCTTTGTCTCCAACCGTTTCCCTCACCTGAAGAAATGACCTTATTCGCGTTTTCCTTTATGGTCCATAGGAGTATTATGTGCCGGTATAGCTGTCATCGGACCGCTTGCAGACCAAGCGCGGATCGACTTTCCTTTTCCAGCACTTCCCTTGCTTCGTGGTACTTTCCGATACACCGCAGACTGCTTCCCAACTGGATATAAGCCTGAGCTCTAAGGTCGCCTTGGATGCCTTTGCAGACAGCTTTTTCATAAAAGGGAATGGCTTCCCGCTCCATTCCCTGTGCATCATGGGACACCGCGTACCAATAATGTAAATCTGCGTTGTTCTCCTCCCACTTTAAGCGGTGCTAAGCTTCCACTCTTGCTTTCTCGATCCGGCCATCATCCAACCATACTTGAATTTGCGTCATAAAACCCCGCCCTCTTTTTACTGACTGCGATCTATAGATGATTTCGTTGATATATGTTTGATTCAATTGATATATTTTGATTTTAATTGATATCTTGTGAGTTCAGTTGATATATGTTCATTTCAGCCGATATCCCGACGATAGACTACAGCTTCTGCAAATGATCGATCCACGCATCCAATCGTCTGCGATCTCCCGGCCCTTCCAGCAGCTTATCGTAAATCCGATACCCTTCCATATCGTGTTCACGTAACCAGTTTAGTGACTTTTTCGGCCCGAGATACCAGCGTCCGATCATCTCGAAATAGATTTCAAGACTTTCCTTCACAAGCCAGTGAAAGCGGTAGCGACCTTCCATATCCCCTTTTCTCGAGCGTATCTTCATCTTGATCAGCCAATCTTTCAGAAACTGCTTCTCCTTCGGCTGCAAAGACGCCGGTCCCTTGCTAAAAATGGAATCGATCTCTGTCATCCACGGCTGTGCCAAACCATGGTCATCGACAAGCACTTCGGCTCGATGGACTTTCAAAAAGTCGGCCGGCTTTTTCATATCATCCGTCCCGTGGATCCATACATCTAAAAGCTTGCCGCTGAACGTTTCCACTTTATTCTGCGTTTCCAGCTCATCGGAGAAACCGATCAGATCGACGTCACTTTCTTCCGTAGAATCACCAGTCTGATAGGAACCGTACAAGATTACGGTATGACATTTATATGTCTCTTTCATATGTTCGGTTGCTTTATTTAAAAATTGCTGACGTTCCATCCCTTCATATCCCCTTTTCCTTTGAAGATCTTCTCAGCTTCACAAACTTCCTCTTCCCTACTTGAACCACCAACCCGTCTGTCACCTGGACTGTCTGAAGGGCATCCATCACTTTTTCCTGGTCGATCCGGACACCTCCATTTTTTATCATCCTTCTCCCCTCACTTTTCGAAGGTAGTAGTCCGAGTTCCTTTAGGAGATCGACAATGAGTATTTCCTCTTCTCCTTCCCACATCACTTCGGGAATCACATCCGGCATCGCTTTTTTCTGAAAAACGTTGATGAACTGTTGTTGGCTTTGGTGGGCCGCTTCTTTTCCATAAAGCATGTCAACCAAAGAGGCAGCAAGCTTCATTTTGGCATCGCGAGGGTGAAGCGTCCCTTCATCAAGGGTCCGTTTCACTTCCTGGACTTCTTTCATGGATAACGGAGACACGAGCTCAAAATACTTCGTAATCAACGCATCAGGAATCGACATCGTTTTTCCGAAAATATCCTCCGCACGTTCGTTCACACCGATGTAGTTGCCTTTCGACTTTGACATTTTCTCTACTCCGTCGAGCCCCTCAATCAAAGGCATGAGCAGGACGACTTGTTTTTCCCGGCCGAAATGCTCCTGCACCTGCCGGCCGAACAACACGTTGAATTCCTGGTCGGTCCCCCCAAGTTCGATGTCTGAATCCAAAGCCAATGAATCATATCCTTGCATGACGGGGTAGAAAAACTCGTGAAGGTGGATCGGCTTGTTTTCTTTATATCGATTATGAAAGTCATTACGCTCGAGCATCCTCGCAACCGTCACCGTACTCGCGAGTTTCAAAACTTCTGCGAACCCTATTTGAGAGAGCCACTTCGAGTTGTAGTGGAGTTCCACTTTTTCCATATCGATCACTTTGCCGAACTGCTCGAAGTAAGTCCTCGCGTTATGCTTCACCTCTTCATCCGTCAAAGCCGTACGGGCGATAGACTTGCCCGTCGGATCTCCAATCATCCCGGTAAAATCTCCGATGATCAGCTGAACCGTGTGACCGAATTCCTGGAACTGTTTCAGCTTATTCAATACGACCGTATGACCGAGGTGAACATCCGGCGCTGTCGGATCGAGCCCCAACTTCACTTTCAAGGGCTGCTTATTTTTAATCGACTTTGCAATCTTCTCTTTGAACTCACCTTCCGGAATAATGGAGGATACGCCATAAGACAGGACCTCCCACTGTTTTTCCAGCTCTCTTTTTTGCACATCATTCAGTTGTTCCATCATCTTACAGCCCTCCATTTTTTAGAATACAAAAAAGACACGCCCCCTCATGGGACGTGTCTTCTACACGCGTTACCACCCAAGTTGAAAATGAATGCCTCATCTTCCCCTTAAAAAGATAACGGATTTACCGTCTTCCACTACTCACGTAAGTTTTCGTAAAAGAAGCTCCAGAAGGTAATTCATGAAGAGATGTGTATCGACTCGCAACAACCGTCGACTCTCTGAAGACAGGGATCTTTTCACTACTGGATTTCTGTCATTGCCGTAGGTATTAAAGTTAGGATTATGTTACGCGGAAAGGAAGAAGATGTCAACGTTTTTTCTGAATATTTTTTCATGGATAACCTGCCGGGTGGTTTCTCCTGTCTAATAAAAGCACCCCACCTAAATTGAAAGCACCTACGAGGAAAAGGACGCTTGTCAAGGATTTAGAGTCTCCCGATCCAGGCGATTGTTTTGTCTCGCGCAGGTTTTCATTCAGAAATTCCCTATAAAAAACTTTGTCCCCATTGTCTCCTCTCACTGTGTTCCCCATCAATTGAACCATTCCGTTTCCAGCAACCACAGGTGTGAGAAAGTCCGCTTCAGGGATATTTTCCAGCAGAAGCATGAACCTCCCACCTTCCTTCTGAAAATCATCCGCCCAGCTGACATCAAAGCGATCGATCCCGGCTGTGATCTCTTGTCCAATTTCCCCTTTGATTACAGTATCTACGTCAAAAGAGTAACCATCATAAACAAATTCGCTCGTTTCAGTCCGATGTTTAAAATCGTAGCCACCAACGACGATCACTTCTGCCCGGTCGATAACCTCCTGAGGAGGAAGTTCTTCATAACTGGTAGCAGACACCTGCAAAGGAATACTGTAAAGAAGGAATACGATGAATAATCCAATGAAACCACGCAACTCGTCCTCTCCCTTCTTTCACTTTTAACTCCGACCACTCCCGTATCTCTTTCCCGTTCCATCTAGATGACTGTACAGAAGCTGTACACAAATAACCGATAAGAGGAAAAGAACTCCTGGATTTTCCGCCTCCCATATGGATGTAACTAAAAAGAAAAGCAATGTAGAAGCAGATGATAGTAAAAGTATGTAAAAAAATAAACGGATCAAATAACTCATGTTGAATCCTTTCGATACGGAATTGTAAACAAACAAGATTCTACTGCAAGATGTCTCTTTTCCACCTTTAACCAATCTCTTTATATACACCCTACCATATTTGATACAGAACATAAAAAACGCCCACACAACAACACTTGTCCAAAAAGTGTTTTCGTGTGGGCACAATTGGACTGAATCTAAACCTTAGAATGTCCGGGCCGCATCTTTCGCTCTTGCTATCGCATGTTCCCTGATTTCATCCGCCTGATCCGGATTCGCCGCATGTCCTTCGACAAAAAGGCCATCGAAGGATGGGACACCGAAAAATTGCATAAGAATGTTCAAGTACCGATGGCCCATTTCCATGCCCGCTGCAGGTCCCTCCGAATAAATCCCTCCACACGCCTGAATATGG
Source organism: Halobacillus sp. GSS1 (assembly GCF_017307035.1). NCBI lineage: Bacteria > Bacillati > Bacillota > Bacilli > Caryophanales > Bacillaceae > Halobacillus > Halobacillus sp. GSS1. The sequence continues at coordinate 171,627 of NZ_JAFLHE010000002.1, read as the reverse complement.
AATGCTTTTTTATCTGTCAATAAACCGACCGGGCCCTGTTCTGTATATTTAAATGCTTTGCCCGCTACGGCCACGGCATCGATATATGCCTTCATGACAGGAGGAAAAGAGAAGTTCCACATCGGTGTGACAAAAACGTATTTGTCTGCGGAAATGAACTGGTCACTCAACTCCCCTAGACGCTCGACCTTCCTTTTTTCTTCATCAGAAAGATGGTCTCCGGACTGTAATTTTCCCCAGCCACTGAAAATGTCCGCATCAATTTGCGGGATATCTTCTCTATACAGGTCAATATGAATGATTTCGTCACCTTTGTTCGCTACTTTGTAGGTGTCGATGAATGCCTTGCCCACTCTCATACTGTAAGAAGCCGTTTCATCATGGGGGTGTGCGGTAATGTATAAAACCTTTGCCATAGGATCCTCCCTTTCCATTCAAGATAGTATAGTTTGTATAAAAACGACCATTTTTACTTATAAAAAAAGAATTCACCTTGTTCAAGGTGAATTCTTATCTTCTCCATTAATCCTGTTCTTCAGTAACCTCATGCAGATAAGGATTTCCCGCTATGTTCATGCGTGCTTCATCTGTCATGACAAAAGCTTCGTCAGTTGTTCCCTCATGGTTCACAAGGGAACGTCCATCGTAATGAAAAGGGTTGTCTTTCATTCTCCCGCCTCCTTCACGCCATTTTCCTTAGCATCCACTTACAAAATGTCATTATTCCACCATTTATTAAAAAAACTTCTGTCCATTCTACCTTCGCTTTCGTAATAAGAACCCCTTCTTTTTAGACAAGAAAAAGGATGACACGCTTATGTCCCACCCTTTTCATCGTCTTTCTCATTCATTTTTAAAGTTCCATTTCTATCCATTCTGCCTTTTCATCATGGAATGGAAAATGGAATCAAACATCCGATCAGCCACCACTTTCCTAAGGAACATATAGGCTTTAGCATATTTACCGGCCGCATAGCGTGTTTTCGGTTTTTGCGCTTCCATCGCTTTTTTAACGGTTTGTGCAATCACTACTGGTGAGGAAGAAGCTCCTGTCATCTTTTTCGTCATACTCATGAATGAACGGGTCATATCCTGGTAGGCAGATGTTCCAGAAGTTTTCTGCAGGTTCTCAAGCATAATCCCTGTCCATTCACTCTCAATACTGCCAGGCTGGATAACGACCACATCAATCCCGAACGGAGCCACTTCCAACCGGAGACAATCCGAATAGCCTTCCAACGCATGCTTGGATGCATGATACCAGGCGCCCATCGGTGTAAAAATTCTTCCTCCCATGGACGAGTTGTTGATGATTCTGCCGGACTGCTGTTTTCTCATATGAGGTAAAACGAGTTGAGTCAATCGACTCAACCCAAATAAGTTGACGTCGAATTGATGCTTTGCTTCCTCAATGCTCACATCTTCCACAGCTCCATAAGATCCATATCCAGCATTGTTGAATAGGACATCGATTCTTCCCTGTTCCTGAATAATCCGGTCCACCCCTTCGATCATGGACTTTTCGTCAGTGACATCCATAGCGAGAATGTGCGCTCCTTTCGACTCGATCTCTTTCATTTTGTCCAAACGCCTCGCCGCTCCATAGACGATGTAGCCTTCTTCCAGCAGCAGTTTTGCCGTTTCCATTCCCATCCCGGAAGATGCCCCTGTAATCAACACCACACCTTTTTTCTTGTTCTTCATTTCATATCCTCCCATCCCACTCCAAAGTGACACATGTATATAGATACACACTTGTGTCACTTATGTAAGCAAATTATAATGAGAATATCATCTTATGGTCAATGGTTTCTGAACAAGTGATACAGATGAAGGAAAGTATGACACTTCTTAAAGCACTGAATAGAGAGGAGAACAGACAGGATGAATGATAAAAGGATGAACCCGATCTCGTTGAGGTCGAGAAAATGGATTATTGAAGCTTTACTCAGACTTATGGAAGAAAAGCCTTATCACAAGATCTCAGTAAAGGAAATCACAGAGACGGCAGAACTTGTAAGGAAGACCTTTTACCGTAACTTCCAGACCAAGGAGGAAGTGCTCCAGGAATACATCACTGGCTTGATGAAAGAGGTTGAAAAAGAGTTCGAAGCGATGGATGCCTTAACTCCATACGGCATGGCTAAGCTGTATTTTGAATTTTGGCAGGAGCATATTGAATTCCTGAACCTGATTCAAAAAAACGATTTATTTATCATTCTGCTCAAACAGTTGGACGATTATCTGCCATCCTTGAACGAAAGATACAAAGCAGATTTAATGGAGGGTTTCGATGAAACATTTCTCCAATACTATACGGCCTTCAATTCCGCAGGCATTTGGCATATGCTCGAAAAGTGGATTCGTCATGGAGCCGTGGAAACCCCTGAGGAAATGGCACAGATTTATTCAGATATTACATTGAACAACCCTCATGTGAAGAAATGATAAAAAAGATTTGTATGGAATAGAAAGGAAGTCGTGAACATGAAAAAGTGGCTCAAATATTCATTGCTTGGCCTCCTTGCTCTGATTATGATTGGATTTCTCTCCTTTTTCATCTGGACTCAACAAACCTATGAACCTTCAGAAGAAATGATATCACTGGTGGAAGCGAGCCGGGAAAAAGACGGATGGGTTATCCATGAACCTAAAGACAAAGCTAAGGCAGGGATCATCTTATATCCTGGAGCAAAAGTGGAACCAGAGGCCTACAGCTATCTGGCTCAACAATTGGCGGACAACGGCTATATCACAGGGATTCCTGATGTAACCTTGAACTTACCCATATTGAACACGAACAAAGCAGAGGAAATGATCGACCGCTACCCTGAAGTTGAATCATGGTATGTAGGAGGCCATTCTCTCGGTGGTGTTGCAGCTGCTTCTTTTATAAAAGAGAACCCTGATGAAACAGAGGGGTTGATCCTTCTTGCTTCCTATCCGACTGAGGGAAGCAGCTTCAAAGATACGAAAACCCCAATCCTGTCGATTTATGCGGAGAATGATGGGTTAACGACAGAAGAAAAAATCAAGGAAACGAAGCCGTTGCTTTCGCCGGAAACGATTCTTTATGAAATTGAGGGAGGGAATCATGCGCAGTTCGGTATGTATGGGCCACAAAAAGGGGATCAATCTGCTGAAATCCCAGCAAAAACTCAGCAGGAAGTCATCGCCCGTATCATCTATAAGTGGCTGGAAGATTAGTCCTGACATGAGAAAAGCCCGGAATCACGAAAAGTCCCGGGCTTCCTTCATTATTTCACACGAATGGTTGTACCGATTTGGAGATTTCTCGCATCAATTCCAGGATTCAATTCGTAAAGGTCCTGCACGGTAATTCCTTCATGAATACCAGCTATTCCGTACAACGTATCGTAAGGAGCGATTGTGTGGTAGTGGGCATTCCCTTCTTCAGCCGGGGAAACCCGAACTTCCTGACCTGGCTGCAAATTCCATGGATCAATACCGGGATTTAATTCGAACAACTCTGAGAGCGTCAGCCCTTCATGAAGATTGGCAATGCTGTACAGCGTACTTCCTGGGGTAACGGTATGAAATTCTTCATTCGGGTATTCCTCCTCATCAACCACTTCGTCTGTTTTCACGGTAATTTGAGATCCAGGTTGAATAATGTCTGCATCAATTCCTGGATTCCACCTGAATAAATCATCAACGGTCACATCTTCATATTGTTCGGCAAGGCTCCAGAGTGTGTCTCCTTTTTCAAAAGTGACTTGGTAAGTTTCCGCAGAAACACTGGCAGCCCCGGCCCCAAACGTCATCCCTAAAGCGAGTACAGGTACCAATAGCTTCTTGTTCATCCTTGGACCCTCCTTAAGGTAAAAATGCTTTCAGTATTTGTGTTTCGGTTTTCTCTGTCATCTAAACGTAATATTTTGAAAAAATAACCAATAATCTCCTAAACCAGGCAGGACAAAACAATAACCTGTCGAAAAAGTGTAGAAACCATAGGATTAGTACGTCATACAGTTGAAGGAGGATATCAATGTTGTGGTTGATTTTTGCTATTCCAGGACTGTTAATCTTTGTCACGATTTTTTTCGACCGACGCAGAAATATAGGAAACAGCCGTATCGCGAATAGAGGAACTTTCGAGGATATGTACCGTCACTCTTCTGCCAGAGATCGAGCACCTTTCTAGAGGCTCCTCTCCCTTCAACTTCTGAATGTTATGGAAACGTGCCCTCAACTACAAGAAGAAGTCCGGAAACCACAGGACGTGGGATCCGGACTTCTGAATATCAGGGAAACCTTTATCAACCTATAAACGTGATTCACAGGAACACCATCTTCCTCCTTTATGTACACCTATTCTTTGATTGCATCTAAAATTAACGAAGGAGCAGCCAATCGTCCATGTTGATTCCTAGGATCATATTGCTTCGAACGGTAAATAACACCGTCCGCTCCCTTCCACTCGTGTTCATGAAAACGCCCCTGCTCATCATGATATTCTAAAAGATTTACCCGAAAACCAGCTTTTTCAAATACTTTCGTGAGTGATTGATATTGATAAACAACTCGATGAGATGCCGCAGGATGATCCAAAGGACCAGGTCCACCCACTTGCACATTCGCCTGGTAGAATTCATCCGGAAAATATCCATCAGGAACCGCACAGCGCAAATATCCTCCCGGCTTCAAGTACTTCCAGCAAATAGCTGCTGCCTGATACCCCTCATCTTTGGTCAAGTGCTCCCATACATGTTCTGCGAGGAGAGCAGAAAGAGACGCTGGCTCAAATTTGTCCTGCCAGGTTCGTTCATTTAAGAGGTCCAGTTCGTATTCCTGTGTATGGATCCACCCTGGATTGTTGTCATAGGGACCCGCTCCAAGAACGACTCTTTCATTCATTTTTTTCACCCTTTCCAATACGGCACCTATACCGTTCTTACATTCAAAAGAATAACTCACCCTATGAAAAAAGCCAGCATTACAGCTGACTTTTAAGGAAAGTTTAAATTTCATCAATGAAAGCCTCCGAATCCTCCATGGTTTCCTTGATTTCTAGAGTGCTGATGAACTTTCTCCTTACGAATTTCTGCTTGATCGTAACGCTTTTCAACAGAATTACGTTTTTGTTTATTCATTTCATCTCCGTAAAATTTGTTCCTGTTCCATCCGAAAGCATCGCGTAAGAACCCGTACAAGAGCGGTACAGCCAATAAACCGACAAGGCCTAAAAAACCCCACATCTGTGAAACCCTCCTTTTCCTCTTAATTCATATACGTAACACCATCAGGAATAGTTTCAATATTTTTCTAGAGCCATAGATTCTGTCTATGTTACAGTTGGTTCATTGTCGATTTGTTAGGAGGTTTAGGAATGAATATACAAAACCCGGCGGGCCTTTGGGTCCGTGTTTTTGCGAGGGTCATAGACGGGATTCTGATCACTGTCACTTTAGGTGTTCTTTTCTCTCTTTTTTATGGAGACTTTTTTTATGAAGAATGGACGTGGGTGGATATCCTAGGAATCGCCTATGTGTTAGGCTTACCTGTTTTGTGGTCAGGGTACACACTAGGGAAACGAGCAGCAGATAACCGCATCGTTCGCGTGGATGCTAATAAGAGCGTACATATCGGTACAATGCTCTTAAGAGAAATCATTGGCGGTATGATCTATTCATTTACTTTAGGCATCGCCGTAGTCGTCAGCGCCATCATGATTGGGTTACGCAAGGACAAACGCGGGATTCACGACTTCATTGCCGGCACCTATGTTACTCACAATAAACCCGGACAAAGCTGAATGGCAAAGCCCTCTTAAGAGAGGGCTTTTATCATAACCCATCTCCTCCTCCAGGCCCACCACGAAAACCTTTTTCCCGTGCTATCGCTCGTTCTACTTCTTTTTCCTGCTCGGTTTTTCGAATGGGAGACTGCCCTTTGTGTTTTTTGGTCTTTCTCCTGTCTAAGAAAATCATAAAAGCAATAAATAGAATAAGAAACAATCCCCATAACATGTTCACAAGCATCAAACCTCCCCTTCCTTGTGCTACATCTATTCTTATTATTTCAAACCATATCCACACCTTCAATATATAGACGGAACCACCCAGTGGCGTCGTGATCAGTCGATATTCTTCTTGTCTTTACCAAGGACATGGACCTCATACTCATCATCTTTGATCGGTGCTGTTTTTTCTCCCGTCTGTATGAAAAGGTCAATTTCCTCCCTTATTTCTTCAGCCATTGCCTTCGAGCTTTCATCGGAGCGGTCAAGGGAAGTTTTGATTTTGATCTGCAGTGGATATGGATGGAAAGAGGAAGCAAAGCCTGTGACTGGATATTGCTCTGATTCCATCATTGCCTGGGCAATATCATGAATAGCTCCTGTTTCTTCCCAACGAATTTCCTGCTCTCTCGCTTTCTTTTCTACTTGACGAATATCAAGTTCAGGTGCTGCGTTATATTCAAGCCCTTCTTCTAACATAATCTCTTCCAAGAGGTCTAATCGCGTTTCCGTTTCAGAAACAATTACATTAATATATACTCCTTGAGTCGGGTTCATCTGAACCTGGATAGGAAACATCAGCTCAAACTCTTCTTTTTGCAATCGTGACGTTAACTTTTCTTCAAGCTCTTTCGTATTTTTATAAAACTGTTCCATTTCCTCTTCGCTTACATCCGACGCCTGAGCTCTTTCTTCAAAAGGTTTTACAGAGACCGTGTAGTTCTGAAAACCATTCTCTTTCAAATGCTCCTCAACGATTGTGAGAACTTCTTTTCCATGACTCATTTCCATCAATTCAACGGTCAATTCCTTGTCGTCCCTACTGACCTGCATGTTCCCAATCTGATATCCTTTTTGTTCCAAAGATTGGTTGGTCTCAGCGAAAAACAATTCCATCCTTTCCATTCGATCTTCTTCCTGTGCAACAAACTGACTAATATATGGAAGTTTTGCAATGACATGTTCCCTGGCTGGTGTGAATATCAAGCCACCTAAAAAAAGAACGACTACAGCAGCTGCCATCCACATTCGACCAATCATTCTTTTCTGACAAGCTACCGGTTTTTGCAATCGATCCAACACCTGTTCCTGATGTTCTTTTTCGAACTTCATCTGCTGAATTTTTTTTGGATATTTCCATTTGTTACTCAATGCCCTCTCCTCCTTTCAACATTCTCTTCAAGCAGTTCCTTGCCCTGTGAAGCCGGGTTTTGACCGTATTGACATTGACACTTAACAGATCAGCGATTTCCTCCACTGACAACTCTTCGTAATAATAAAAGATGATAACTTCTCTTAACTTCATCGAAAGCTTCAGAACTTTTTGAAACAGAAACAGCTTTTCCTCTTCTTTTAAAAATTCTTCACTAACACTGTATGATTCGTCCCCTTTTTCTATCTTCATCGAGTCAAATGGAATCAGATTCCGGAACGACCAACTTCTGACGTGGTCTTTACAATGGTTGACTGTTATGCGATATATCCAAGTTTTATAACTCGAACGATGTTTAAAAGTATGTAGGTGTTAATAGCAACGGATGAATACTTCCTGTGCTAAGTCTTCGGCAAGTTGCTGATCTTTCACATAAGTAAAAGCAACTCTTACGACCATGTTCCCATAAGATTCCATCAAGTCGACTAAGATCTCTTTATCTGTTCTTCGTTTCATTTGTTCCTCACTCATACACCTTCTCCCCCTTTGTCATTATCTTTGACGAAATCAGCTACTTCGAGGTTCCATAAAATTCCTATGTGCTCATCTCAAGGCAATTCTTTTTACATACATAAGGAAATTTCTTACTATGAAAGTCATAAGGAGTGATAAGGATGAAAGAACAAGCGTGGACGAAAGAGGAGATTCCTTCCTTAAAAGGTCAAACTGTGATTGTTACTGGAGGGAATAGCGGTTTAGGATATGAATCTGTGAAAGTTCTTTCCAAACGGGGTGCGACCGTCGTTCTGGGATCAAGGTCGATGGAAAGAGGTCAAGAAGCCTTTTTATCGATTCAAAAAGAAAATCCGAACGCAGAAATTGATGTCATGGCTCTCGACTTAAGTGACTTACAATCAGTCAAAGACTTCGCAGAGGCCTATAAAGAAAAGTATGACAAACTGGATCTACTGCTGAACAATGCGGGGGTAATGACGACGCCTTACGGCAAGACTCAGGATGGCTTTGAACAGCAGCTCGGCATTAATCACCTCGGTCATTTTGCTTTGACAGGGCATTTGTTCGATACGTTAAAGAAAACGCCAGGCTCAAGAATAGTCAATATTTCAAGCAATGCACACAAATCCGGAAAAATGAACTTCGATAACCTCATGTTTGAAGGGGGGAAAGGGTACACACCGATGAAGGCTTATGCACAGTCTAAGCTTGCCAATCTATTATTCACTCAAGAACTGCAGCGGAAAATCGAGGAGAATGGCTTAGACATGACCGTAGCAGCCGCCCATCCCGGCATAGCCAGCACCAATCTTATGAGGCACATTGAAGATAAATTCCTGTTTAAAATTCTCGGTCGTTTGCTCGCACCGATGACACAGGAAGCTACAGAGGGTGCGCTCCCTGGTTTAAGAGCGGCAACAGACCCCGATGTACAAGGTGGAGAATACTTCGGCCCCGGAGGCAGATGGGAAATGAAAGGTGCCCCTGTCAAAGTTTCTCCGATAACGAAATCATACGATGTCATGGACGCCGATCAATTGTGGAAAATATCGGAAGATCTGACCGGCGTCAGTTATTCTTTCGATAAATAATCACAGATGCTCAACGCTGAAGAGGCTGTCCTCTTCAGCTTTTTAAATAGATAGACCCATTGGCAGTTGAAAAAATTCCTTTATTTGGAATAGTCGCAGTATCCAGAACGATTAAGCCCGTCACTGTCATTGCAGAGGTGGATGTAAAGAGCGCATCAATAAAGTTTATCCCATTAGTTGTCGCAAAAGGAAGCATAAGCAATCCAGCCCCGAGAATAATGAGGCTCACAAACGTCACAATTAAAATTTGAGGGGGAGACCATGAATGATCTTTCATTTTCAGAACGCCAATTCTTCTATAGGATGATACTTATTGTATAGCGGACCTTACGTTTTATAAATACCTTTTAAAAATTTCACATTTCTCTATTGTCTACACACTTTCCATCTTTAAGCGCGAACAGGCGAAACCACATGAACCTGCTCATCATTTCCGCGACTGCGAAGGATCAGTGGACTCATTGCCCCGTTGTAAAAGAGTTGGATGTCATCTCCTTTTATAGCTTTTAATGCTTCTAACAAAAAAACACTGTCGATATAAACATCCATCTCACCTTCCCCAGAAGCTTTTATTAAAGGAATATTTTCCTCAATCATGCCCACTTGAGGGGAAAAGGAAGAAATGTTCAGTGTCTTCTCTTTTGTTAAACGCAATTTAATTTGGTGATTTCCACTATCTTTCGCAAACAAACCGGCTCTGTCCACACTATACAACATACGATTCTTATCTATGACGAGTTCTACCTTTGAAGATTTAGATAAAAGAGCTTCCATATCAGGGAATGTTCCTTCAAGTAACTTTGATATCAATGTTACTTCGCTCGATTCTACTTTAAATAGTTGGTCGGTGATGTGGATCTTCAAACATTCCTTTGTATTCTTAAAAAGTTTCAACAGCTCTCTCAACGTTTTCGTAGGAATTGTACATGAATGATCCTTCCCGCTATTTAGTCTTTTTTTCACAAAAGCTAACCGGTAGGAGTCCGTGGCTATCGCTTGCACATGATTTTCTGAAAAATCTAAATGAATGCCCGTTAATACGGGACGAGTCCCTTCTTTAGCGGCAGCAAAAAGCGTTTGACGAACCAATTCCACTAAATCCATACTATCCATTGAAATGGAGCCGTCCCAATCGACATCTGGGATATGGAGATACTCTTCGGTTGGGAGGGCGGATAAAGAAGTTTTCACTTCCCCGGATTCCATCATCATACGTCCGTTTACTTTCTTCATATGTACAGGACCAGGCATTTTCTTGACCAAATCCTGAAAGAAATCGGCTGGTAATACACAAGCACCTGTTTCAATCGATTCGAATCCACCTTTATGGCCGGGTATGACTTTCTTGATCATGAGCTCTCCGTCACACCCTACGAGGACGAGCTCCCTTTCCCTTACCTCCATCTTTATTCCACTCAAGGCAGGAAACAGCGACTTTTTACCAAGAACAGAAGCTGTTTCAGACACCGCTTCCTCCAACATACTTTTATGTATCCGCAATTCCATAGATATAACCCTCTCCCTTTCTACTATTTACATTCGACGGGAACGTACGTTTGACCTTCTTTTATAAAAAAAGAACTCCCTATATGTATAGGTAGTTCTTTCCAAACCCTTACCCAACAACGGGTGTATCCCGTTTATTCTTCACATCTTCGATGGCCTGCAGATGATCTTGAAATATGTAAGCGGGTAGACCATCCAGCCCAAAGAAACGATTACTGTAGGACTCTTCATTGTCCTTCACCAACTCACCTTCATAGGAACGGCAAATAAAACAAATTTCTACGATAGCCGCCTGGTCTCCATTTTCAAAAACCCTATGCTTATGAGGACCAGAATAAATACCGAACAGTTCCATCTCGTTTGAAATCAACCCTGTTTCTTCAAAAACTTCCCGCCGCGCTGTCTCTTGAACCGACTCATCCAATTCCATAAAACCGCCAGGCAGACCCCAGCTTTCGGAATCGGTCCGCAACTGCAGCAATAATTGGTTCTTTTCGTTAAAAACGAGCGCTCCTGCAACGACCATCAGCACCTTCTCATGGCCGACCATGGAGCGTAAATGACGAATATACTCCATAATTGCCTCCTTATTATGAAGATTCTCTTAACTCCCTATTCACCACATTCACCTTCTGCATTCGTCCTGATACGTGATACTCGTTCGTATTTAAGCGGAAATAATGACGGGCCCCTGTATAAGTGGTGTACCAAAGATTATTGATGATCATCATCTCTTTTGTTTTCTCATCCTTTTTAATCGGATGAAAGGAAGATCCAAAACGTTGATCTTTTCGTTCAATGACACCCAGTATGCCCTCTTCATCTAACCACATCGCTAAAATACCCTTCATCTCTTCCGCCCCCTTATTTATGTTATGGCCTGTATATCCGTTCGTTGTCTCTTAAAGTTAAGTCGTAGTACTGCCTGCTGTCCTGTTGAAAGCATCCTGCATTCCTTTCCATTCCCTTAAGCCGGAATGAAATGTTCAATGAATCCGTACTTTCTGCCTTCTATCATTTATTATCATTCTCCAAACCCCTCACCCTTCCTTTTCTATAAATCAAGAATAACGCTGATTCACAAAAAACACCTCAGGTAGCGGAAGGATTTCACCTAAGACTTAAGGTGGAGAAGTATTCAATTTATGGAAGACTCCTCCTTTATTCCTGACCGTATGAATCCCGATGTTTTTCGAAACTTTTATACAGCAAAGACCGTATGTATAGATGAAAGGAAGGGTTGCCATGTATTTCCCATCAAAAAAAGACGCTTTTTACACCATTACTATTTGGGGTGTCATCCTTTTCATTGTATTCATCTACCTCTTTGGGGGGGAGCCTGTAGGATTCCAACTTGTTACTTATCGTGATCCATTAGGTTATGTATTTGGAGGGCTTTCCATCGTCGTTTTGTTATGGATTTGGTTCCAAACCGGATACAAAGTAAAAAATGGTGATCTTCTCATCCATTCGGGACCATTACGTAAGCGGATTAAAATCAGGGACATCACAAAAGTCAAATCAATTAAAAGTCCAATGTATGCGCCAGCCTTATCATTGGAAAAACTCGAAATCTTCCATGAAAATAACAAGACCACGTTAGTATCACCTCAAAATGAACAAGCATTTATCGAAGTGATAAAAAACGAGAACACTAAACTGGAGATTGATGCTGAACAAAAAAATTGAAACCACACTTCTTCTTTCTAGTGCTAAGGCTTTAGCAGGTATCTGTTTTACCACCTAACACCATGTCTTCCAGTTTCGTATATGTATGCGACCGACTTTCCTCATAAACTCTGACCTGGTCCACCTCAAAGGATGGGAAAGGATGAAACTCCCTTTCAGCAGTCGCAGCCATATCGACTAGCTCTTGTTTAGATAAACCATGGGACGTTTTCGCCAGTGTCAAATGAGGAACGAAATGATCCAGTTCAAAATAAGCATCGATTTGATGCTTTGAAGGGGCAGCAATTTGTACTATTTTCTTATGAAGACCATAAAGTTCTGCAGAGTGTACACTCAAATAAAGGACATCTTCCCCAAAAAAAGCGGGTGCCCCTAATTCAACACGAAAAGGGTTCGTTCCCAGACACGTTTCTCTCACCTGATCCAACCATTTCCGATCTGAAGATAAACCTCCTTGAGCCTTTAAGGTGATATGAGGCTCGACGACTTTTGTAATCATCGTTCCGGCCCACTCTTTTTGAAAGAGTATGACCTTCTCTTTGAAATCTTCTGGTGGTACAAGGCCTATGAAATGATGCATTTCCTCTCCCCCTTGGTAATTGTTCTATCTTGCCTTCCTTTATTACGATAACGTCACCTTGGAAGTTTCAGGAATTGGAAAATAATAAGAATCCAGAGATCAGACGCTCCATCTTCAATAATGCGATGCGGCCACCATTTCTATTCAATCACTTTCAACCGTCTTCCATATTCCAATAACCCTCGATAGGGATCGCCACTTATTCCTAAGACGTGGCAAAAGGCTGCTTCCGTTTTCATGCCTTTTCTCCTCCATACCAAAACTTCCTCCCTCAAACCAGGAATGGTTCGTAACAACTCTTCTTCTATAATCATATGTAAATACGCATTTTGTTCAGAGACCGGTTGAGGTTGTGCGAACACTTCAAACATAAAATTCCTATAGTAAAAGTTCACCTTTACAACCTTCCGATCCCGAATCATTTTCCTCTGTAATTGGAACCGTTCCATACGACCATAATCTTTAATGAAGCTTTGCTCTAAGAGAGGAAGATGATAAGCTTCCATAATGATGTCCAAGTCCGAATTTTCTACGTAAACCCCTATGGGAACGGTGCCACATAGAACAGGTTGAAAGGATCGATATTGGTTTAAGATCCCCAAGCGTTCTATAGCCTCATAGGCCCTCCGCTGCTTTGAACTTCCACTTTTCATCCGTTCATAAAGATGATTCATCGCTAACCTACCCTCAAATCTCCTGAGCTCGTCTCGGCCGTTAAATGGAATTCACCATCTGCTTTTGTACCCCGCACTTCATTTTCCTTTTTCACTTCATAATGAAGACCTGTCCAGTTAATCTTTGCCTCTCCTGAATTCGATTGGTAAATGAGTTTGCAAGAACTCGGTTCTTCCTCATAGAAAAAACGGATGTCCCCGCTGGAAGTCGCAGCTTTTACATCCCCAAGCATCTTTGTAGCCTGGACACGAATTTCCCCCGATGACGAACCAAACACGCCTGTACCGTAGTCAAACTTCTCACCAAACAGTTCTCCACTGCTTGTATGAATGTCTGTGTTCCTGCTTTGAACTTTTTTCAGTAGAACATCGCCACTGGACGTTTGAATCTGTAAATTCTCTTGGATCACGTCTGCAATCGTCACATCACCTGAGCTTGCGGTAAAGGTGGAATGGTTGGTGGTCAAACCGGCGACGTCAATATCGGCGGAGGACGTTTCCACCCTTATCGACCCTATGGTTTCAGCCGGCACTTCTATCAATAGTTTCATATCTTTCCTCATTTGAACCCCGAACTTCGTTTTTTCTTCCACCACCCTTACATTCAAGTTCTCCGCCTGTTGCTCATGGAAAAGGACGAAGTGTTCCTTGTCGTTTTCATAGACGGTCCCAGATAGAGTGATCCTCCACTCGTCACTGTCCGATTTCACAACTTCCACATCCACAGACGTCGAATCTACCTGAAGATTTTTAATTTCCTCATTAAAGCTTGCCTGTTCATTTATGTGATAGGTCTTCTTTCCATTTGACCACTGATAAAGAAGAGCAGCACCTACAACCGCTACCATTAAAATAAGGATCCATTCCATAAAAATTACTCCTTTATATTCCTGACTCTCTTCTACCCTCTCTGAAAATTCGACAAAACTTTCCAATTCCCTCCCAGTCACAGAAAAAAATCCCTGTTCTATAACGATCAGGGATTTTTCCTATTGTTTTTATATGTTCTATAGATCCCATGTCCTGTAACTCTTGCTCAATGGTTATCCCCGCATGTACACATGATTTTTCATCCTCATGATACGGACGCGGTTATACCTTTGAACGATGATAAAAGGAAAGTTAAACATAATCGCATAAGCCACCATGACCCATCCCGCCCACGGTGGATTGAACAGGAAGAAAAAAGGAGCCGCAAGCATCTGAAGCCAGTGGGATAATTCCGACCGATTCGTCTGCTTCTCAAAGCGCTCCCATTGTGTTGGGTGTCGTAAATGAGCCGCTGTTTTCCCTTTCCGAAACCACTTCCGCGCTTCCGGGAGCCGGTCTTTCCATTTTCTCACACCAAGACACCCATAGAGCTTTGTACGCGTTTCCCAACTCTTCACACGATAGAGTCCTGCGAAGACATTCACAAAGGCCTCCGGCGCAACTGAGACAAGGCTGCTCACGCCAAAATGGATGCACAGCCAGGCTAAGATATTGGCGATCATTAAGGAGAACTCCTTTTCTTCTCAACAATCGAACGGCCTTTCCATGTCGCTTCTTTCATGAAAAAGGTCTTCCACAAAGAGTAAGCAAAAACGAGTACGAAAAAGAAGAAGTGAAGCGGAAACAGGAGCACATCATACCACCTGAAGTTACCGATTTCTCTCCAGATCCGTGATAACAGAAAGGCTAAAACTATATACCCCAGGACGCCCCACCACCCCAAGGCAGGGAGGTTTACCAAAAAAGATAAGACCGCAGTGACCCACACGACATTCGCAAGCGTCATGATCGGGGAAGCTGTTTTCGCCCCAGTCGAAAAGCTTTTGGCCCAACCCTCCATCACTTGTTTCAGATCGGAGTCATACATCCGCATATTCAATACGCCACGCCCGCTACAGGCTTTTGTTGTTAACCCTTGAGACGATGCCATTCTGGTAAAAGCCAGATGTTCGACAATCTCTCCTTTAATCGCTTTATGACCACCAAGGCTCCAGTAATTATCAGCACCGATAACCAGACATGGACCGAACCCTCCCTGCGTACCGAGTTTTTCCTTAAAGAGGGTGGTCAAACCGGAAGATGCCGTAACGACCAGGTGAAAGACAGCGGAGAACTTTTCCCAAAAAGACTGCATAACGTGATAGGGATGTACGGTCATGACTTCCCTTCCCCTTCCAAAAGATTGCACCAATTGCTCAGACCCTCCCTCAGAAAACCACGTGTCCGCATCCAGGAAAACGAGCGTCTCCCCACTCGCTGCTTTCGCTCCGTTATAACACGCCCACGACTTGCCCATCCAGCCAGAAGGTAAAGGTGGAGTGTCCACCACTTTCACGCCGAAGCTCTCAGCCACTTGCCTCGTCTCGTCCTCTGAATCATCATCGACGACAATGACCTCTCGAAGCAGGTCATTAGACAATAACGTTGGAAGCAGGCGTTTGAGGTTTAACGCTTCATTCCTCGCTGGAATGATAAATGTGTACATCTCTGTATTCTTACGTTTTTCTATAGGAAACGATAATTTATGCCAAAAAAGGAGCAGGGTGGATAAAACAGCCAGAATCATCACCCACATTCCGATCACCTCCATATGTACTTCCATTGTCACCTTAGAAACTCGTGATTATACAAAGACAAGACCGGGTACAATGGTTATTAAAAAAAGAGGGTTCAATGATGCTTAAGTTATGGATGGCACGATTACTGCGACTTTTCCCCAATCAGGCGGAAAGAAACCTGATGGTCCCGTTTCGATATGTACATAGGAAAGTAAACATGATTGTAGATACAGAGGTTAAACCGACACCCATCAGCTTGTACTACCCGGATGCACCAGATGGAAATAAATTTCCGGTCTATATGAACATGCACGGGGGCGCCTTTATTATGAATGAAAAGAGGATGGACGATCCGTACTGCCGCTTTCTTGCGAATGAAACGGGATGCGTCATCGTCAATGTCGACTATGCAAAGGCTCCGGAATACCCTTTTCCAAAACCTGTGGAGCAGTGTTACGAGATATATCGATGGCTGAGGGCGCATGCCGAAGAACTCCACCTTGATCGTGAACAAATGATGGTCGGCGGGCAGAGTTCGGGCGGGAACATGGCCGCTGCCCTTTGTCTTCTTTTGAAAGAACGCTCTGAGAGCCAGCCGCTTCTTCAAGTGCTGGCCTACCCTATGCTCGACTTCGTCACGCCGCATAGTGAAAAACCGGAACCCGACAAATGGCGGGCCAAATACCCGGAGGCTGCTCATTTCCTCAACTATTGTTATGTCCCGGAAAAAAACCAAGCGGAAGATCCGCTCGCCTCCCCTGTGAAAGCAGAAAAGGTGGAAGGACTGGCTCGAGCGCTATTCATCATTCCTGAATTTGATGCTTTTACTATGGAAGGAAAAGCCTACGCAGAAAAATTAAAACAAGCCGGCGTTGAGGTAGATGTCAACATTTTTGAAGGCTGCAACCACGCTTTCACCCATCAGGGACCACAGGATCAAGCAGAAGAAGCTTGGCGGATCATCGCAAAAACACTGCGCCAGGTCACAGAATCGTAACAAAACCTTACCGATTATCCTTTGCTCCCCCCTGCTTTTTGACTTATAATGACGATTAGTGTCGTATTGAGTTTTATTAAAGCAGGTGATCCATTGTTAGAATATAAAGTGTTAGGCTCCGATCCGACGAAGGAGTATGTCATCTTTCTCCATGGCATCGGTGGAAGCGTCAACATCTTCTTTCCACAAATGAAAGCCTTCCGAAAGTCTTTCAATATCATTGTCGTGAATTTACCCGGTCACAAAAATTCGCCAAGCGTGTCGAGTTACAATGAGAAATTTTCCTTTGAATCCGTAACCGACGAAGTACTCGGAGTCCTTGATGATGTGGGTGTGGAAAAAGCCCATTTTGTAGGGATTTCTTTAGGTTCAGTCGTCATCCAACATGTCTTGTCCACCGCCCCGCACCGTATCCAAACAGCTGTCTTAGGAGGAGCGATAACAAGGATCAATCTTTTGGCAAAGTTTCTTCTCATGCTGGGTACGATGCTTAAAAATGTTACTCCGCACTTGTACCTTTATTCATTGTGCGCACGCATTTTAATGCCCAGGAAGAATCATAAAGAATCAAGAGACGCCTTTATCCATGAGGCCTCCCAAATGAAGAGGGAAGATTTCTTAGGCTGGTATAACATCGTCTACTCCGTTCCGGACACATTTACACACGTAAATGAGAAAGGCGCGTCCATCCCGAAGCTATACATCACAGGGGAAGGCGACCATATGTTCAGAGATGATGTGATGAAAGATACACGTCACATGCCGAACACATCCTTCGTCCTTCTATCAGGGAGTGGCCATGTCGTTAACTTAGATAAAACAGAGCCGTTCAACAAACTGGCCATTTCATTCATCCAATCACAGGGTCAGATGGATTTAACGGACGTAACGGAAGAAGTCATAAACTCCCATCACTAAAAAAAGCGCCGGCATCACGCCTGGCGCTTTTTTTACCTGGATTCTAAATGCTTTATCCATCGGACAGCCCAATACAAAACGATCCAGGGAAGGATGTATTTTGTCACCCATTCCACCATTGCCATCAGTGTGATGACAATGATATAGGGGTTCACACCAAAGTGCGGCAGCGTGAAATAGAGGACGACAATGAAAGAGACACCAATCCAAACATCTTTCCACGCTATTTTCTTTCTTCCTATTTTCATCTTCTCCTACCCCATTCCCGGTTTAAATGTTCCTCAAATACTTTAGCAGTATTCACCTTTATTATGTAAGACTCTGAACAGTATCGTGAGGTTGGTGTTAAGGTGATGACGCAACAAATTCCACTTTTATCCGGTCCGGATCCTCGAAATAAACCGCATAGTAATCCTCTCCCCCAGCAAATGGGTGTTGGTTTTCGTATAAAACGTTCACACCTCTCTCCTTAAGCATCATAGTCATCTCATCTACTCTTTCTCGTGAGGAAGCATGAAAAGCTAAGTGATTCAAACCAGTTCTGCGTCTATGATAAGGAATGTCTAAAAACTCCCTTTCTGTCTGGACAAAGACTAAGTAAGTTTCGCCTAACTTCCAACTTTGCCCTTCCTCCCACTGCTGATAAGACTTGTAACCTAGCTCCTCAAGGAACCAGCCCCAAAATTTTTCGGACTTCTTTAAATTGGATACATAGACTTCTACATGATGCAGTAAACCTTCAGACATGAAAATCCCCTTCCTATGCTTGATTCCACGTAATATATAGAGGTATATCTAAGTCACCTCTGGTAATGAAATATTTTAACTGCATCCTGGCATCTCGTTAAAATCATACTCAAAAAAGGGCAGGAAGCGTTATTGACCTTACCATAACAATAAATCTACAAAACAAACAGACCCTTAATGGTAGAACGACTATCAACGCGAACCTTTGTAGGGGTACTCAACCTAGCAAGTTCGAGTACTTCCGGAATGGAAAGGATATTTCAAACAAGCCATTCATATACTCCCTATAAGATAGGGGGTAAATCGATGATCTTTATCATTTTCTTTCTTGCTGCCATCCTGGTGGTGACCGCTGCTGTGTATCTGAACCAGCTCGGTGATGTCATTAGTAAAAAGAGTTCCTTGAGCGGGGCTGTTGTGGGTACCTTTTTAATTGCCGGCGCGACTTCCTTGCCGGAATTGACGACCAGTCTTACTGCTGTTTATATAGATAACCCCGATATTGCGGTAGGAAATATGCTTGGCAGTAACGTATTCAACTTATTAATTCTCGCTTCCATGGATCTGATTTATCGAAAGAAACGATTCTTTCAAAGAATCAATCCCAACGCTAACCTGCCCTCTGCATGGACAGGCCTTACTTTTTTAATCATCCTTTCCCTATCTCTTCTGTTCCCTGTACCTATCCAATTTTTTAATATAGGAATGGAAATGTATATCATCGTTCTCTTTTATCTATTCGTAATGAAATATCTTACCAGTGATGATGACGACGCTGATCCCCCCCTTCCAGCTAAGGATATACCTCTTCCAACGGCAATTAAAGGTTTTATATTAGCCGTCGTGGCGGTCTTTATATCCGGCAGCATCCTTTCCATTGCTGGAGACAAAATGGCGGAAGTAACAGGTATGAATGCTAGTTTTGTAGGCAGTTTTTTAATTGCAGCCTCCACCTCATTACCTGAATTAGTAAGCGTCCTGGCCGCTTTTAAACTGGCGAACTATAATATGGCAATCGGCTCCATCCTGGGAAGTAACTTATATAATATAAAGTTACTGGTATTGACTGACTTGTTGTATCAAAAAGGACCGATATTAAAATCCATCCAAGGGACCCATATCTACCTGGCTTTACTTGGGATCGCTATGACTTTGTTCTTTATTTATACACTGATGAGAACAAGGCAAATGGATCGTTCGTGGAGTTCATGGAATTATATCATGCCTTCTTTAGTCGTCATTACTCTATATTTTGTGATTTCTTATCGTATTTTCTTTCTTTGACTCCCTTCTTGTGCAAGAAAGGCTGAGAGTGAAGGGTACCCTCTACTCTCAGCCTTTCTCACATTCTTATTCTGCTGTAAATTCAAATGTTTCTTTATAATCGCCAGCTTGAACAGTTAGTGACACCTTTCCATCTTTGAGGAAAGTGATCGTCTGATCTTCACGGTTAAACACAGCCGTAGCATCCGTATTGTTTTCACCTTCTTCAGAAATCAATAGATTATCCGAACCTTCATAGCGGATCGTCGCTGGATAGTCCAACGGAAACTCCCATCCAGCTGATTGGTGCCCAGTCAACTCGACTTCCACCGTCTCGTTTAATGGGTAGCTTGCTTTTTCCACTGTCATATCCTGCAAAATCGGTCGGATATCAGCTTGGATCCAAGGGTTTTTCTGCAAGCCTTGGTAAGACGGGTGGCGGAGACGGTGATCCGGCTGAAAGTCAGGGTCAATACTCATCACTGCATAATTAAAGAATCCTCCTTCATCTGGAGCACCATATGTTCCTTTCCCGATCGGCCCGGTAATCATATAAGGAATACCGTCTCTACGGTCAAGGTTGACCAGCGAAGCATGAGCGGACATAACCATCGCGGGTTTACCGCTGTCTTCACGAAATTCTGTCAGCCATCCTTCTAAAAGATCTGCCTCTTTCTGATGGGATAATGCATGAGCAGCATCCGGAAGAGGGTCTTCTAATGGGTGGTGGCCGTAGACGAATACATTGTTGATAGATGGATCTTTTTCCGCTTCATCCAGAGCGGACTTGATCATGAACCATTGTTCTGCATTGCTGATTCTAAGTCCACCTTTAGAGGTATTGATTTGGATGAATCTTGTTCCTTTATGATCGAAGACTTGATGGTCCGGACCGAAGTATTCCTTGAAGTTGTCCAGGTTTCCTGACCCATAAACTTCATGGTTACCCGGAGCCACATAGTACGGTTTATCAAGGTTATCTTCAATTAAGTCCTGGGCAAACTGGTACTCTTCATCTGTGTCAAAATCCACAATATCACCGTTGAACAAAACAAAATCCACATCCTGTTCGTTAACTGCCTGCAGCACTTCTTCTGAGTTTTGAATTTCTTTGCTGTCTTTATTTGCACTGATCAACTGCATATCAGAAATGACGGCAAACTGCCAATCTTCTTCAGGCAGTTGTCCATAATCTAAAATAAGCGGGTCTTCTGTTTTTTCTTCTTCAGGCATGTCCAGCTTTTGGGCCACTTTTGCCTGAATATCGTCGATGATGATTGATCCTTTATCTTGTTTGTTCCGATCTGTTTCTACCAAGTAAATACGGTCTAAAACAAGAGGGTATTCTACACCGTTCGGCACTTCTGCCTCCACGTATTTCCATCCGTCCCAGTCTACGCTATAGTCCAGGTTCAATGTATGGTAGACATTGTCGCTGTCTTTGACTCTTGCACGAAGCCAATGACCGTTTCCTTCTGTGCCGTAAACATTGACGCCTATTTTCTTCACATCTCCGTCCATCTCTAAACGACGGTTCGGAGGAAACATATAAGCCGCTCTAGTTCTTGTCGTTGTCGTGAAATCATAATCCAATTTAAGGGCGTTACCCTCGGTTAACTCATTGTCGATATAGTTGAGTTCTGCCCCGACACTGGAAGGATATTTGAAAACTGTCCACGGATTCGATTCATTATCAAACGTTTCCGCCATTTCAGTTTTTAGTCCGATCGTTATCCCCAGGTTTGTGCTTAATTCACTTGCTTCCGCTTTCACGATCGATGCTCCAGAGTCCACCAGTCCTTTAATCGTAAAGGAACCATCCTTATTCGGAGAGATTTCCAATTGGTCCTTATCATAAGTCAACTGCACATCCCTCGGCTCCACGTAGGTTTCGTAACCTTCTTCATCTTTCCCTTTCACCGTAAACGTAGTCGTTTCTCCTTTTTCCATCCCTATTTGAGAAGGCTCGATCGCAAGTTCGACAGGCTCACCGAGGACTTGAATGTCTTTATACGTATCGTCTCCCCGGTACTTCGCACGAATTTGATCTTCTCCCGCGTGTTTGGCAGTAAAGATATTTCCGTCAAAGGATCCTGCGTTTCCACCTTGCCATTTAACATCGTTTTGATTGATATCTACTGGAGCGTAGGCTGTATCGTATCCAGAGGCTTGAAACACTCGGCTGAAGCCTTGTAACACCCAGGTTGAATTGGTTTCTATGTTGAATCCATCAAGAATCCCTGTTGAGGCTGCACTGTAAATACCTACACCATTCGGCACTGCACGCTCACTGCCGTCGGAAGGACTATTGAACACATTCAGCTTATCCTTTCCAAGCTCTCTTGCGACAAGAGTAGAAGACCCGCCTCCATCTAAATTAAGAGCATTATAAACCCCTTGTTCTTTCATAAAATGAGCGAGTTCAAGCATCGTCATGCCACGACTATCCGCCTGTCTTCCATCAATGGTAACAAGAACCATCTCCTTGCCATCTTTCGAAAATCCTATAGCCGTTCTTGGATGTCGATCACCGTTATCGCTCGTGTTGATCTGGCCATCTTTGAGGAGCTGCGTACTTCCTCCTACCGCAAAATTCATATTCTGATACTCTGGTGACGTGGAGTAGGAAACATGGATCTGATCCCCTGCTGCAAGTTCTTTCAATGGAAAAGCTTGTTCGCCTTTACCGACGATAAGCGTTTCGTCTTTTTCAAGCGGTTTGCTGTAAACTTGGTTGCTTAACACTTCTACTACTTGCTGATCTTTAACCACCACTTCCGTGTAATGGTCAGAACCCGTCATCATGTGGCTACGATCAGCTTCTCCCCAAGAAGAGGTGTACATCACCATTTCATTGACATATACAGTCGGTTGATTGATTCCATCCAGTTTCCACGCCCCAACATCTGTTTTAATACTTCCTTCAAGAAGAGAATTGGCGATCGAACCGATATGTTCATTTGAAACGGAGGCAAGCTTTCGGCCATCACCACTTTTTAAAAGTTCTCCATTTTTCACCATGGTCCCAATGGGAGCGCTTGTATTGCTAATGTCAAAAAAGTCACCATTCACTCCAGCAATGGCTCCAGACTCTCTCATTTGGTCACTGATGGTAGCTTTCTCCGTCACACTTCCAGGTGTAAGCAAATCAGTAGAAAGAGTATTTTCCGACAAGTTTGCTTTCAGAACATCAGCACGCAGCCATCCGACTACATCAAAACGGGCGATTTGCGTTAACGTCAATCCTAAAGCAATGGGAGTTGTTTCTTTTTCTTCATGAATAACAGGGTGAAGGACTTTCAGAGAATCAGAGGATATTGATTCTGTTACCGGAGTGTCTGAACTTTGTTGTTCCTTGGCGAGTACGGTCGTTGTAGGTATAAGCAGCGAAGCGGCAAGCATGGTAGATAAAAACGGCTTGTACGTCACGGAATTCTCCCCTTTATGTATGAGTTTGTAAAATGGCTTACACATCCATTAAAAAGGATAAGTATAAATAGGACGTAAATCTGAGGTGAGCTTTTGTAAAAAAAATCAGTTCTTTTGTTTCGGTACAAATCACCCGTCAATTTCAGTCGTCGACTAGCGTGTGGACCTAGTAATAATTCCAAAAAAGCCATGAATTCTATCTTTATCAATTCCTCCGTCCTGTTATCTGGTCAATCGACATTGTCTATTTAGAAATGATTTCACTACTTCCCCTTTCTTTTCAAAAGAGCCCTCCCCTCCTTTTTACACAGCACTAATCTATCATCTTACAAAATAATCCAATATTTACACTATACTTACAAAATTTCCACATCAACATCATAATTCCCTTCTATATTTAGGATGAGATTTCCAAAAGGAGGATAAAAATGAAGGTGAGAAACAAGAGAATTTTCGAAAGTTTTTTGATGGTGAGTTTACTTCTAGGCGCAACATTATTGGGTGGGAATTCTTCTTTACAGGCAGAAGAGACTCATAGCTTGCTAATAACGGAAATAGCACCAAATATTCAAGGACCTGAAGATTATGAGTATTTTGAGGTGCACAATGCCTCAAGTGAAAAGGTGGACCTGGAAGATTATTCTTTCCAATATGTCTACACGGATGGAACTTTGGGTGATATTCCACTTTCTGTCCCCAACTATACGATCGATTCAAAGCAAACCGTCGTTTTATGGTTTAACAAAACGGGCGCAGCTACTGAATCCTTTCGAGAGCATTTTCCTTCTACAAACGAAAACACGAGAATTATAGAGTTTACTGGAGAGGGATTCACCGGAATGTCTAACGGTGGTAACCGGGGTATTAAGATTATAGACGCCAATCAAGGCCTCGTTAGTTCTGCAAATTATCTAAAAGAGGAAGTTTCCGAAGATCTTTCCAAACATTTTCAACTACAATCGGGGAGAACAGAAATGACTACATACCAAACGTCTTCTGCTGTCACGCCGGGCGACATTCATGCAGAACAGGTCACTATTCCTTCTGATGATAATCCTGCCCCTGCTATTACACACACTCCAGTCACAACCGTAAACGGCAGCCAGAATTTAACCATACAGACAAAAATAGAAGACGATCAGGATTTAATCACAGCTACGTTACACTACCAGACCCACCCGCAATTGAACTGGCACGCTGTACCACTTACAACTGTCGACCAGGCGAACTATTCAGCCGAAATACCTTATGAGCAACTCCTGGGAGAATCACTGAGATATTACATAGAAGTAAATGATGGGACAAACACCGTTACAGCTCCTGAAGATAAAACAGAACCTTATTCAGTATCTGTCGCCCCTGAAGAGTTAGCCGACTCTCAATCTGTGCCTAAACTCTTATTAACCGAAGTGACACCAGATACGGTCAATGTCGGTGGAAGTGACGGATATGAATTTATAGAAGGATACAACAATACCAGTCAGCCTATTAATCTTAAAGACTATCAAATCCTCTACCGGTATCCAAGTTCTTCCCAACTCGAATGGGATTTGACAGAGGATCTAACCATTGGTCCTCAGCAACCATTTACAATATGGATCAAGAATGGGGCCAATGATCATCTAACAATTGATGATTTTAACGAAAACTATGGGACGTCCTTGACTAAAGAAGAATTGACAACTGTCTCTGCTGATGGCATGGCAAATGGCAGCCAGCGCTCCATTATACTGGCTGACGACCTTGGGACAGAGCTATCTTTCGGTACTTACAATGCTAAAGAAAGAGATACAGCCGAAAACCAAGGCATCACTTACAAATACCCAAATACTGGTTCTTCCATGGTGAAAACAGGAACTGCTCCTTTAGCGACTCCAGGAACGCTTTTAAATGGACAAGCACCGCCAGAACCAGTAAAAGTTTCTGATGACACAGAAGCCCCGTCCATTACCCATGAAGGGGCTGCAACTGCACAAAGTGGAAGGGACTTAAGGATTGAGGCTCAAGTCACAGATAACAAAGAAGTCAATACTGTCGCTCTCTCTTACAAAAATGTTGATGCCGAGGAATGGTTACGACTGGAAATGAAAGCTGTCAAAGAAAAGGCAGACCATTACGAAACCGTCATTCCTGCCAAAAATACTAGAACAGGTGACATCGGCTACAAAATTGAGGCAACGGATGGTGTCAATGTGGCAGAAACTGATACGTACACAGTAGAGGTAAAACCGGCTGAGTATGATGCTCAAAAGCTGCCGCCCCTGCTCATTACAGAAGTCGTCCCTGATTCTTCAAATGTCAACGGACTTGATGGTTATGAGTATGTAGAAGTGTATAACAATAGTTCTAGAGATATCGATTTTAAAGATTACAAGCTTCGTTACCGTTACCCAATGGAGGGGCCGGCTGCCGATCTTCTTTGGAGTCCAGAGCAAAAGAATGTCATCATCCCTTCAGGACAAAGCATCGTGTTCTGGATAAAAAATACAGCCAATCAGGATAAAACTGCTGATGATTTTAACGGGAATTACGACACAGAGTTGGATATTGGAAAAAATCTCTTTACTATTCAGTCCAACGGTATGTCGAACTCTGGTCATCGAGGTCTTGTCGTTGCAACAAATACAGGACATGAAATAATTACGACCGAATATAACGACGAAGCTAATAAAAAAGACCCGGCTTCCAATAAGGGGATTGTTTACGCCTTTCCTACCGATGGCTCGAACCAAATGGTTAAAGTGAGCAGCGCAGTAAAAGATGCTACCCCGTCTGCAACAGAACCTTATCAGACCCCAGATCGTCTTTTAGAGACGACAGAAGATAAGGAAAAACCAGTATTGGAAGATCTGACAAACATTGAAGAAGTAAATGAAAAAGATAATCTCCAACTGAGATTTGACGCCAAAGATAACACAGAAGTAAAAACCGTCACACTTTATTACAAAAACAATGTCCAAAAAGATTTTAACAAAGTCGATCTTCAACAGGATTACGATGATGGGTTTTATCATCATACGATTTATCCTCCTGACATGATTGGTAAAGAAGAAATAGAATATTATCTAGAAGTTTCGGATGGTACAAATACCATCCGAACGAATAAGGAAACTGTACAAATCATTGGAAATGAGCAGCTTACAGGCCTCCGCCTAAATGTGGAGGATGAGAAGATCTTAACAGGAGAAACACTCCTGAAAGCCACGTCTTCAAGCGAAAATTATGACCAGATTGAACTGAGCATCGATGGCCGTTCGGTAACTTCAGAAACATACCGATCTCTTGAGCAGCCCGCTTACTTTGCTTTTGATGTAAAGAAAACAAATTTGTACTTTAAAAATGGAGTCACGATGAATTCAGAATCCCTCCTTATTTTCGATGATACAATCAACACGTATCAAACAATGACGGTCCCAATTGAACCAACAGACATTTCCTACGGCGAATCGACAAAGATAGCGATTCGGTCCGGTACAAAGGTCTCCCCTTTCGATGAGGAATCAGAGGAAAACAGGGACGATTTTTATGTAAAAAATGTCCGGATGGTACTGAGTGATGGCACGGTCATTTATGATCCACAATATAAAAATCCTGATCAAGAACTGTCGATCGGAGATGGAGGGTCGTCTATTCCCACCATAGAATTCAGCTTTGACCTGCCGGAAGAACCATTCATCTCCAAAACATACAAGTGGGATACCACCGCTTTTGAGGAAGGAAACCACACCATTGAAACATCGGATGGTGAAGACACTAAACAGGCGTCAGTCATCGTCGATAATTCTCCACCGGTGGTCACGGCTTCCGTTGACGAAAGCACAGAATATAAAGGAGAATTTGTCATAGATGCAGACATCGAAGACCAATGGTCAGGTGTGACAGAGGTCACCGCCCTCCTTGATGGAGAAACAATTGAGCTCCCTTACCAAACATCGTCTGCGAAGCTTACTCCCGGTCAACATAGCTTTGAAGTAACCGCTACCGATCTCATCGGAAATCAAATACAGGAACAAGTAACCTTCACCGTTGTTGAAGAACACCCTTATCAACCAGAAGTGCTGTCACCTGAAGATGGCTCCGAAGATGTAAAAACCAATGCTCCTCTTTCTGTAAAAGTCAGTGATCCAACGGCTGATGACATGCTAGTCGATTTTTTTGAAGGAGCTGAATATGAACCGGGTGATTCAGAAGTACAGGTTTTCTCAAACAGTTCAACCACAGAACCCCCTGGAGAACTCAGCAGCAATGGTGATCAACTACTTATGGAAAAAGATGTAGAAAAAATCACATCCAACGATCAAACCTATTTCACCACAAGCTCTATTGAGGAGTTCCCTTATCATCGATTTGAGGTGGAAGTAGGACAGGAATTGAAGGATAGAGATCGCGTGGAATTAAATTGGGAAGGAAAGTCACTTCCAGGAAGAAAAGTCTCTATGTACGTGTGGAACTTCTCTACAAAAACATGGGATTTAAAACAATGGAAAGTGGCAGGAGAACAGGATTTTGATCTTAAAGCAGAAATAACTGATATGAGCTATATTTCCGAGGGGAAAGTCCAAGTGCTGGTGCAGGATGAAATTGCAGAAGTAACACCGTTTGATTACACTATGGTGTGGATGTCAGATACCCAGTATTATTCAGAAAGTTACCCTCATATTTATAAAGACATGGTGGACTGGGTGGCAGGTAACCAAGAAAAACTCAACATTCCTTACGTCTTCCATACTGGCGACTTGGTGGATGAATGGGATGATGAACAGCAGTGGAATTATGCAGATGCCTATATGAATGTGTTGGAAGGTGCCAACATCCCATATGGTGTTCTTGCAGGAAATCACGATGTCAATCAGAAAGACAACGATTATTCTCAGTACTCCAAGTATTTTGGTTCCTCGCGTTTCGAAAGCAACCCGACCTATGGAGGATCCTATAAAGACAACCGAGGGCACTACGATCTCGTAAGTGTGAACGGCACTGACTTTCTCATGGTGTATATGGGTTGGGGTGTAACCCAGGAAGATTTGGACTGGATGAACAGCATTTTAGCTCAATATCCGGATCGCTTAGCGTTCCTGAGCTTTCACGAGTATCTGTTGGTTTCGGGAAATCGCAGCCCGCTCGGTGAAGACATTTACAAGCAAGTTGTCGAACCAAACGAAAATGTTGCCGCTGTATTGAGTGGACACTACCACGACAGTGAAACACTCGTTGATGAAATCGATGACGACGGGGACGGAACGGCTGATCGGAAAGTTTATCAAATGCTAGCTGACTATCAAGGTGGTCCAGAAGGCGGTCAAGGCTATTTACGGCTGCTCCATGTCAATTCAAACGAAAATAAAATTTATGTGAAAACCTACTCCCCTTATCTGGATGACTACAATTATTATGATGCAGACACCTATCCTGGAAAAGACGAATTCATCATCGACCTCCCTCTTCAACCAAAAGAGAAGCAGGTCGCAACAGATGCTTTTGAAGTGAACGTCTTTACGGATGTGGAAATTGGAAAAGCAAGAACCGCAAAATCCGACCATAAGGCAAAAGTTTTATGGAAACACCTTGATGAAAAAACAGAGTATAGTTGGTATGTAAAGGTTTCAGACCAATATGGAGGAGAAACGATATCTCCAGTCTGGTCTTTTACTACAGAGACAAAAAACAATAAGGAAGATGATGTAAGTGAGAAAGAAAGGAAGAAAGACGAAGTAAAACCTTTGAAAGTGAAAGAGAAAAAAGGGAAATGGGAAATCAAACTTCCAAACACATTGAAAAATGAAAACATAAAGGAAGAGTCTATTAACATCAGGTCAGAAACAGGGGAACGGGTTGAGGGGACATCCCTATTGAATAAGAACGGTAAAACAATCGTGTTCCTCCCTGACCATCCTGTATCTAAAGAAGATGCGTACCTCTTGTCTGTGACAGGATTAGGAGAAGAGTTGGTTTTTGAACTGGATTTCTAACTATAGAAAAAAGGGCGTTGCGGATGCAGACCGCAACGCCCTTTAGCATATTCACTTAGGAGAATCAGTCCTCCTCCTATTTCTCTTACTCCCCCTTTTTCCCGGTCTTTGCATTAAGGCTCATTTCAATCATCCACGACCAAGATATATTCTATATCCTTACATAATGTAAAATATAATTGACATTATGTAAGGATGTGTTTCATTATAGTATAAATGTAGAAAAGGAGGAGATGAACACTTTTGAAAAACAAGAAAATGAAGATCGCCCGTGCGGAAGCGGATCTATCTCAAGAAAAGTTAGCAGAAATTGTCGGCGTTACAAGACAAACGATAAATTTAATCGAAGCTGGTAACTACAACCCGAGTCTGAAATTATGTACGGCCATATGTAAAGCGCTAAATAAAACGTTAGATGATTTATTCTGGGAAGAATGATAGATGAGTGCTGAAAAGTAGTTAAGGAAACTAACCCCCGACCTTCAGGTGTTTCAGCACGATCCCCTGTAATGATTAAAGCAAATAAGAGGAACTTAAAGTAACTGATCTTCGTGTGGTTTACTTTTCACCAATGGTTATGACCCTACTTTGAATTTTTGTAAAAAAACAGACACACAAATGTTTGATTCATAACATAAAAGGGTAACATTTTTAGTTATTCTACATGTTATAATGACCTTAACTTTAACGTGAGGTGAGAGAACATGTATAGGATTATTAGACATATAGACAACGATAAAGAAACCCTAAAAAATTCAAGCTCATCTACCACCAAATACATCCATGATTACGAAGAAGCAGTTTTGTTGAAAAACCAGCTTAATACAAATTCATCTTCCCCTCATTATGAATGGCTTGTAGAAAAAGTGGACTAGTCTTTCTCTTTCTACTATGAATGGTTTGAATAATCCTCACAGATGAAAGTCTTCATTAGGTAATTGAGCTTTCATCCACACACTCATTCTTCCGTTATATTTTATGAACTTAATAGATAAATAATAAAAATGGCGATGTACATGGAATCAATAACGGCAAGGTACAAGGCTATATTCGATTTTTTCACTTTTTCCAAACTGTAATTAAAGAAACAGTCGTATAAACTTACGGCAAACAAAATGAATGATCCAACGATAACCCATGCATTTACTGTGATTAACACAGCAAGCAAATAAATGAACCATCTTCGAAAAAAGTTAAAAATCAAAACAATAATAAGCAAGGACATCGACTGCGGGTTAATTTCCAACTCCTCATCAGAGGAAAGTGTGGCAAGTCCCTTTTTTATATTTTTGAAATCTCTTAGAAAGTCAAGATTCAAAATCAGAACAATTAGGGAGTAGAGCACAATATAAAAATGTTCATTTCCTCTAATCATCTCCCACAAAGCTGATCACCTCACTTTTAATGGACTTATTTGTCAAACTCCACCATAGTTGCCTCTCAGGCCCTTGGGATCAGGTCACAGGAACCTCCTTACACCTTATCCATGCATTGATTTTAAACCTTCCATCCCCCCCATCCTATATAACTTGAAAAGGTTAAAATGTTTGAAGCAGTTTAGCATCACAAGCCTTTTCATAAAATTCTATAGGACCTGCTTCACCGATCACAGCATATTCGTAGCCTAATTCCGCCATCTCGTTTAAACATTTAAACAATAAATCTCTTCCAACGGCATTCCGTCGCTTTTTATGTGAAGTACCCATAGGACCGAACAGCCCTTTTTTATTCCGCACCGTATCATAGCAGGCAAAACCTATGATCTCCTCACCATAAATGGCAATATAAACGGGCAGGACTTCTTTTTCAGTCATCGCATTTATATGCTGAAGCCATCGTTTACCAAACTCATGAATGACAAAGGACTTTAACCCCATCAAATCCGAATGAGCTGCCCTTCTAATACAGTGATTGGAAATCCGGCTTCCATAATGTTTTTTAAAATGATCTAAGTTAACGAATAGATCTCTCGGGACACAGGCAATATTTACAACCCCATCCACAACACCCTCCGTTAACATAAATCGCAATTGAGCATCCGACTGAAGAATGCTTTGAATCATATGCCCTTCATTTATAAGCGTTTGACCGTAGTTTTTTCTTTTTTTATTGGATTCTTCCAAGATTAAGACAGCATCCATAGAAATTTTATAATGACCGATGTAATTGAAGTCAGCACCTGAGTTTCTTCTCCATTGGTTTAAGATCTTCAGTTCAAAATCCTTGCCCAGGTGATGAAATAAATACAAATAAAGTTCACTACACACACCAGTGGCTTCTCTACAGGCGGCAATAAACAAATCTACGGAAGTGATAACCCCCTCCTTACTCATTTGATTTGCTAACTGGAGGATTCGCTCCATTCTATTCGTAAACAAATAATCATTCATTTCTAATCCCCCGCTTTTTAAAAAAATAAGAGTTGAAGGTGTCCTAACGTTTCATCACAAAAAATTAATAACCGATCCTTTTCGAAAGATTAAAAAAGAGCGATCAGACTTCTGCGTCCTGTACTGCTTATACATAAAGACAATCCATCCCAGCATATCTTCATAAAAAAGCACAAAAAGGAGGGGCGAAATGATTATACACGCGGTAGAGAATGGTGATTCCTTATGGAAAATTGCCCAGCGATATGGGGCCGATCTCAATCAAATCATCTTACTCAATCAATTGAACACCCCCGATATAGTCGTGATCGGGCAGGCACTGGTCATCCCTGAGCCGGAAAAAGAATACGTCGTCCAGCCGGGAGACAATTTATGGAACATTGCCAGCCGCTACGGCGTCCGTGTACAGGACCTTGCTGAGAAAAACAACATGGCAAACCCTGCGCTCATTTTTGTCGGTCAGATGCTCCTTATCCCCTTTACGAACTACACGGTGCAGCCAGGTGACAGCCTATGGAAGATCGCCAATCAGTTCGGAGTCTCTGTTTCAGAGATTGCTGAAGCAAACGGCATTCAGAACCCATCCGTCATTTCTGTAGGTATGCGCCTGGCCATTCCTTCTCCTCTTCGTCCAGTAAAGGAAATCAACGCCTACATTACGAGGATCAACGCAGAAGGAGCAAGTGAAGTGAACACACTTGGCAGCCATTTCACCTACCTCTCTCCTTTCACACGCACCATCCAGGCTGATGGAAATCTGACAGATTTAGATGATGCAGCTGTTTTACAAGCGGCCGCCGCTCAGAACATTTCTCCACTACTGGTAGTCACCAATTTCATTGGAGGCAGTTTCGATTCGGATCTAGCGGCTACCTTCTTACGTAATCCAGGAATTCAGGATAGCTTCATTAATAATCTTTTGGCACAGATGCGTTCGAAAGGTTACTCGGGTGTAAACTTTGACTTTGAATATGTGTACCCGGAAGATAAAGAAAACTACAATGCTTTTCTCAGGAAAGTCGTCAGTCGCCTGCGTCCTGAAGGTTTCAGCGTCTCCACCGCCCTTGCACCTAAAGTCCGTGAAGATCAGCAGGGGCTGCTTTATGAGGCGCATGATTATGAAGCCCATGGTGACATTGTCGATTTCGTAGTACTTATGACGTATGAATGGGGATGGTCCGGTGGAAGGCCTTGGGCCATCGCACCAATCAACAAAGTCCGTGAAGTACTCGATTACGCTGTCACGGTTATTCCCCGCGATAAAATTCTGATGGGGATGCCTTTGTATGGAAGGGAGTGGGAAATCCCTTGGGTCCAAGGGACTTATGCACGAACGGTCAACCCACAAGAAGCCATTCAACTTGCCGCAAGGTACGGGGTACCTATCCAATATAATGAAGAATACAAATCTCCCTTCTTCCGATATACAGACGAAAATGGACAGCAGCATGAAGTATGGTTTGAAGACGCAAGAAGTGTGCAGGCCAAATATGATACTGTGGAAGAATATGGTTTGAGAGGCGCTAGTTACTGGGTGCTGGGCAGCCCTTTCCCCCAAAATTGGCCGGTCCTTCAACGCCATTTCAAAGTGAAGAAAACGTGAGGGCTCCACTCCTTTGGAGGCCCTCTTTTATTCACCCAATATTTTCACAGTAAACCCGCCCGCTTCTACTTTTTTCTTTCTCCCTTCTACTTCTACGATATAAATGAATGGTTCATCCCTGGGATGGATGGCTCCTACCTTTTGATTCCTTTCTTTGAAAAAGGAACGGATTTCACGTTCGTCTTCACGGTCTATCCTGCCAGTCTTTTCACCATCCCCTTGATATGTAAAATCGATTTCTTCCGCGTCAGGGTCATTCCTTTGATCATAAATGCCCTGCAGCAAATGGATGACTTCTGCAAAACCTAAGAACAAAAGCCCCGTCACTAGACTGCTGACTAAAACGGTCGTACCTTGAACTCCTGCGCTTAACCTCTGGTCAAGAATGATTATCATGAACGAAATCACGCCAAGACCTATAATCCCAAAACCACAATAATTCAGAAGCTTTGCGATTGGATTGAATCTGTTCACCATTCACTCCTCCTTTTAATGGACAAACGAGGTGGTAATAAAAAAGCCAAACGGAATCGTCAACCACAACGTAAGACTGGTCATCACAATGTCCACATACGTGACGGTTTCCCACTCTCTTTTTGAAAAGTAACGCCAGACAAAATAAGCCCCGACTCCCCATATTAAAAGAAGGAAGAAAAAGTCCGGTTCTACTACGGTTGTACGCGGACGGCTTTTGACCATAGGTCCATTTGAGAAATAATAAAAAATCCAAAAAGCAGACAAACCACTTCCCACAATATTTCCTATAACAAGGAAAGGCTTCAGCTTCAAGATGCACCCCCTATGTAAAACATTTACAATACAGAATTTATACCCTTTCCTGTACCCCTTCCTGTACCCCCTCTAACGTTACGGGGGACCAACGATCATGGTACAAATTTATGTAAGAGTGTTTCACTCTCCTGAACGAGTTCAACGTATTGAGCACCCACATGAAAAGCTGCAAAAACATAGAAAGATAGGACTACACCGATCATCACCGGTTTCCATTTTTTCGGAGTTTTCATTACACCTTCCAATGACACTTTCCATACCCTCGACAACCATTCCAGCAAGATTGCATACACGGCGACTAATATAAGCATAATGAGCGAAGCGAACGTCTGTTTAAAATGACTATCCATTAAATAGATTTGCACCTTTTCTCCTGAGGTGAGCTTTGGGGTGGAAACCTTTTGCACGATATGACCGCTCCAATTATATTTTTCTACCGCAGTCTCGCCCTCCACCAGTGCGATACCAAAAGGAACGGCATAACCCCCTAAAGAAAGGTAGGAATGGATGACCAAAAGGCAAGGAATCACGAAAATAGGAGATAAACGTAACCACTTTTTTTTCAAAATGAGCCTCCTCTACTCTTTCTTCTCAGCAAGCAGTTCCTTGATTTCTTTTAAATGTTCGCTTTGCTCCTCTTGTTTATCTGTTATGCGATTCGTCATTTTTTCCAACGTCTTCGTGATCGACCATAAGGAAAGAATAATGACGATACTTATGAATACAGCCACTTGTTAACACTCCCTTTATCTGTTTATACGAAAAGATCGTTCACATGTTTCATTAGAGAAGAGTTTTTTTATCATGCAGCTATAATGGTAAACATCGAAGAAAGGACGCATCACCTAAACAATCAAAGTAAAACGTCTAGAGTAAAATAGCTCTAGACGTTTACATGTCCCTTACGATTTAGTATCTCAAGTACTCATTTTTGCTGCATTTTCCTAACGTTCTCTTTGTGAAAAGGTGAATTCAAGTCCTCATCAACCACACTGAATGCATTTTGATCCGGGTCGAAGAAGTCAAAGTGCTTCATCCCACCAAATTCGTGAATATCTGTTGTCTCTACCCCGGAATCATTCAATCTTTTATATGCAGCGTCTATATCAGCTACGACAAAGTTGAAATAGACATTCTTTTGGTTCTTTTCTATAATGAATTCCGTAGGCTGAGGTTCAGACACCTCAATAAGACCAAGCTGGGCGGATCCATAAGGAAAGAAAAATCCCGCGCCTCCCTCCCAACTGTCTATTTCCCGTACATCCAAATGTTCTTCATACCACCTTTTCGATTTCTTAAGATTCGTCACAGGGACGAATACACTACCAACTTGAAACATGCGAACCCCTCCTATTTTTCATTCAACACTCTAACGATTCTGAGAGACAAAAAGTTACATAAGGGAGCAACTTTTTTTATGAATATTGATAAAAATCTAGTTACCAAGTTATATAAGTACTGCCTTGTTCTTACGAAAGACCCCCATCATGCGGAAGACCTCGTTCAGGAAACTATGTTAAAACTCTATCAAAAGCAAGAGGCTGACTCTGCTCCTGACCACTCTTTTTCATATGTAAAGACGACAGCCAAGCATTTATGGATTGATGAAAAAAGAAAAAGTAAGCCATCCTTTCCTTTCGATGAATTGATCCACCAGCCACAGGAAGATTTTGTAGAGTACGAGAGCCTCATCGAACTTCTACTGGCAACATTACCTCTCAAGCAGGCCATGCTCCTGACTCTAAAAGATGTCTTCCACTATTCATCAAAAGAAATCTCAACCATGCTTCGAATCAGTAATGCTTCAGTGAAAACAACCCTTCACCGTACGAGGAAACAATTAACTCGCATGGATCCATTAACAACGGAAAGTTATGTTGCAGGTTCTGCCATCCAAAGGTTCACCCATGCCCTGAGAGCCGCGCATCCTGAAAAGATCTTTTATTATTATCGTTTATTAGAGTCCGCAAATTATAGACTGAATGCCAACCAAAAAACCTTTTATCTGGTGGACCCCTCAGGAAATCTCTTAGAGATTGCAAAATCATAAATCACGTAAGGACCATTACTCTTGCTCTTCAGATGTTCCTACTTCCATTTTTAGTAAAAGCACCACTGTATCATCATGAATCATCTGCTTGACCTGTTCCTTATTCTGCAAATCAAACGTTTGTATCGACCCGGAAGTAGACTGACGATAAGCACCCAATAAGACTTCTTCACCTAATTCAAGGTTGATCCCTTCTTCATCAACCGCGTACTCCCACGTACTGATGCCCGTTTCATTCAGCGGAAGCGGACTCGTCCTGGGTATTAAAGAAACACCTGGAGCATATACGTGCAGCATCGCTCCATCTCCTCCGTCTCTAATGATTCCAATTCCCAAGTGTCCTTCTTCGTTCTGCCCGGGACTTTGCCCATAGGATAGCTCGGCTAATGGTTCGTTCATTTTTTCACCATTTTGATACCCTTCCATCCAAACTCTCACCCATCGTTCATCTGCGTTTGGCAGGGTGAACTGAAAATCATGGATTTGACCAATTCCTAATTCTTTGTAAGTGGTGTCATATTCTGAGTCAGGATTCGCCTTTATGATGGGATCTGTTCCCTCAGCCACTGCACAGCCGGATAGGATGCACAAGCCGATTAATAGTAAGAGCCTATTCATGTTTCACCTTCTTTCTTTAGGGATGACCCAGCGACTAGTGAAGAACAGGTGAAACGACCAGATTCCAAAAGCCTCCCGCCTTCATGACCTGCTCTATTCATTATCCCACTTTCTTTATTTTCTGTAAATTTCACCCACATCCACTAATGATAAAGGGAGTTGTAAAAATAATAGAGAACATATAAAATCCATATATACCTTGATATCTGCACCTGAAGGAGCTTCTTTATGTTCAATAACCTAAAAACAAGATTCAATCAATACTTTGACCGTCTAACTCCTTTTCAGGTAATTGTATTGTTCTACGCTACTGCCGTCATTGTTTCAACCATTCTCGTAAGCTTGCCTTTTTTACATAAGGAAGGCGTAAGTTTAAGCTTTATTGACGCTCTTTTCACTGCCGTCAGTGCCGTGAGTGTAACTGGATTGACCGTTGTATCTACGATGGATACGTTCAACACTGCGGGATACTTTGTTTTGATGTTCATCCTCCAGTTCGGTGGTATCGGTGTCATGACGCTGGGAACATTCATCTGGCTGATGCTTGGAAAGAAAATCGGCTTAAAGAGAAGACAACTTATTAAAACTGACCAGAATCGCTCGACATTTGCAAGAATGGTCAAGTTAATTAAACAGATTCTATTGATTGTTCTGCTGATTGAAACCGTCGGTGCGATCATTTTAAGCACTTACTTCACCCAATACTTTCCAACAACAGGGGAAGCGATCGTTCAAGGAATGTTTGCATCTGTCAGTGCGACGACCAATGCAGGCTTTGACATTACGGGTGTATCCCTTGTAATGTTTGAAAATGATTATTTTGTTCAATTCATCAATATGCTTTTATTGACACTTGGAGCCATCGGTTTCCCTGTGCTCATCGAGATCAAAGACTACCTGACACATAAGCAGAAGGACGTCATTCACTTTTCCCTGTTTGCAAAATTGACTTCCGCCACATTCGGTGTGCTCGTGGTCGTCGGTACGGTTCTGATCTACCTATTAGACCGAAACCATTTCTTTGCAGACAAGTCCTGGCACGAAGCCCTCTTTTTTTCCCTCTTCCAATCCGTGACAACAAGGAACGGAGGACTCGCAACCATGGATGTAGCAGAATTCAGTGCACCGACCTTGCTGGTCATCTGCATTCTCATGTTCATTGGTGCGTCTCCGAGTAGTGTAGGAGGAGGAATTCGGACAACGACCTTCGCCATTAGTGTATTAACGGTCATTGCTTATGCCCGTGGAAAAAGTCATGTCCGTGTATTCAGACGTGAAATCGATCCGGATGATATCTTCCGTTCGTTCATCGTCATTAATACAGCGATCGCCATTACAGGCATTGCAGTTATTCTACTGAATTATTTCGAACCGCAGTTTTCTTTGATGCAGATCTTATTTGAAGCGTGTTCCGCATTTGGTACAACCGGGCTGTCGATGGGAATCACTCCTGACTTCCATACATCCGGAAAAATCATTATCATCACCCTCATGTTTATCGGAAGGATCGGCATCTTCTCCTTCTTGTTCATCATTCGAGGGAAAGGCATCAAAGACAAATATCATTACCCGAAAGAACCGATGATTATCGGCTAACAGGAGGAAACCAACGATGAAGAAAACATTTGCTGTTGTAGGACTCGGCCGTTTTGGCGGGAGCATTTGCAGAGAGCTCAGCCGGGAAGGCATGGAAGTCCTGGCATTAGACCTTGATGAAAACAAGGTCAATGAGTACCGGGACATCGTCTCTCATGCTGTCATGGCCGATTCTACCGATGAGCTCGTACTCAAAGAGTTAGGATTCAGAAATATTGATCACGTCATCGTAGCCATCGGAGATAACATCCAGGCAAGCATGCTGACGACCTTGATCTTAAAAGAGATGGGCATACGCATGATCACCGTCAAGGCACAAAACGATTACCACGAGAAAATATTGAACAAAATCGGGGCCGATCAAGTCGTACACCCGGAACGAGATATGGGAAAACGTATCGCTCACCACATCATCTCCGATAATATCCTTGATTATATTGAGCTATCCGATGATCACAGTGTCGTTGAGGTGAAAGCAGGAAGAAAAATGAGTGGAAAGACGCTGATCGATTTGGATATCCGCGCCCAGTACGGGTGTAACATCGTAGCAATCAAACGAGGAAAAGATGTCATCGTTTCCCCGATGGCCACCGAACAAGTGAATGCAAGCGACATTCTGATTGTCATCGGAGCCGATAAAGACGTCAACCGCTTTGAAAAAAACCTTGTCGTCGAAGATTAATAAAAGCAGCAGCTGTCTCCCAGCTGCTGCTTTTTTCATGACTTTCATATCATTTGGTTCACACGGGGAACCAGTACGTAAACAACTCGAAATATAATCGGAAATCCAATGATATTCATAATGAAACTCATCCAAAATCCTATATCCCCTGTCAAAATAGCGGTGATTAACAATAAAGCAACAGCGATTATGTACATTGAAACAGCCACCCAATAATATAAAGTCAAAACTTCGATTCCCTATAAGGATGGCCAAACAAAAACGAAACCATCTTCTTCACAAACCCATCCTCCATCTTCTACAGACCAAACGTTTCTTGGATTTTCTTTGCAACAACTCTCGGTTCAAGTTCTGTATTCGCGATCTTGATGTAGTTCTCCTCTGTTATTTCACCATCTTCGGTATTCATCCGCAAGTGGTCCATCGAAGCAATCATCCTTTTCTCCGATTCTTCCACATCTCTTTTGGAAGGTTTATGATCAAGTCTGTTGGGCGTACGATTCCTCCTGATTCTTTCATCCGAATCTGTCTCCAGTTCTACGAAATAAACATCTCCACCTTGCCTTTCGAAGATATCAACGATCGTTTCGACAAACGCCCAATCTTCCCGCTTATTAAATGCCCAAATAAACGTAAAGATCATTCCATATTCATCACTTTTTGCATAAGTACGGAAGATTTCTTCTCTGAACATTTGAGACAAACGCCACATCTCATCAGTGAAACCAAAAAAAGGCTGAAGCAGTTCAATGGTCATGTGATTGTGAAGAAGCTTCAACCCCGTTATTTTTTCTAATTCCTGCCCGACTGTCATTTTACCGACAGCTTGAGGGCCGAATAATAAAACAAGTTTAATCACGTTCACCCCTCTTCCTTTATCACCACTAAGCTTTCCTATCTTCTATTTTTCACTCCATTTAAAATAACGGGAAGCAAGCACTATGGAAGCAACCGCAATTCCCAGCAAAATACCTACTTCCAGGCCATAGTCTGAAATAGGAGCTTCATTCCAAGTGCCGCGGAGCAATTGAATGACATAGTACAACGGTAAAACCTTCGCTACGTACTGAAGAATCGTCGGCATCATCTCCAAAGGAAACGTAGCCCCCGAGAGAAAAAGCATCAGGTTCAAAAAAAGCGAGCTGATGGCCGCTGCCGACTGTGTATTTTTAGCCAGTGACGTAACAAATAACGCGAACGGGAAAAAAGCAAGGATGCTGATCAATAAAGCAAGAAGTGTACTTCCGATATACACCGGCGGCTGAAGGTCGTACATGACCATCCCGAAAACCATAAGCAGGAGGGCGGAAATGAGGAAGATCACTGTCCCCTGGATCGTATGGGCCGCGAGAATCTTCCATGGTTGGAGCGGGGTCGATTGATACCTGCGCAGGACACCTGTTTCTCTATAGCCGGCGAGAACCGTTCCTAAAGTAAAAAACGAGGTCGTGACTATATTGACCCCAATCCAGGACGGGATGAAAACTTCAGCGAATGTAAATGGGCCGGCCATGTCACCACTGAACATCGAGCCGAACAACCAAATCATCACAACAGGAAAAAGGAACGTCCAGAAAACACTGAGACGATCACGGAAGAACATTTTAGTTTCCAAGTTTGCTAACTTCACTACCGTATTCATCCTGTTTTCTCCTTTTCTAAATATTGCACGAACAGATCATCTAGAGATCCTCGATCAAACTTAAAATTCTTTAATGCTATGTCTTCCTCGTGACAATAAGTGAAAATTTGATAGGCCGTTTGTTGGAGGTCCTCACTGAACACTTTGAAGTCGTTGCCCTCATGCTCCACCCGAACCACTTCGCCTAATGTCAACAAGTATTCATAGGACATCCGTTCACTTTCAAAACCGATGTAATGGGTTGCGACATCGTCAAGAAGAGCATCAGGGTTG
This sequence comes from Halobacillus sp. GSS1, assembly GCF_017307035.1. Classification (NCBI taxonomy): domain Bacteria; kingdom Bacillati; phylum Bacillota; class Bacilli; order Caryophanales; family Bacillaceae; genus Halobacillus; species Halobacillus sp. GSS1. Next base: position 130,920 of record NZ_JAFLHE010000002.1, on the reverse strand, counting down.
TTCAAGGCTTTGAGCTCCCCGCTGTAAATCATAGCGACACGGTCACACAGTTTTTCCGCTTCCTCCATGTAATGCGTGGTTACAACAACCGTGCTCCCTTTATCCCGCAAGGTACGAATCATCCCCCACATTTCACGCCTTGCATGAGGGTCAAGACCCATGCTCGGTTCATCCAGAAACAACAGTTCAGGCTGGTGAAGCGTTGCCAGAGCAAGCGTGACCCGCTGCTTCCAGCCACCAGAGAGATCTTCGAAGTGGACATTAAGCTTTTCTCCAAGGTCCAGCATCTCAATCAATGTATCCTTTTGGGTGCTTCCTTTGTAAAAACTTGAAAACAAATCCAGCGCCTCTTTCACCTTCATTTTCTTCTGGATGGAGGTCGCCTGAAACTGTACCCCGATCCTTCGATTGAGTTCACGTAGCTGCTTCTCCGGGTTCAGACCCAACACCTCCACTTCTCCTGAAGTAGGTTTCTGAATGCCCTCTAAAATTTCAAGTGTCGTCGTCTTACCCGCTCCATTCGGTCCAATAATTCCGAAGATTTCTCCCTTTCTTACCGAAAAAGAAAGATTCTTAACCGCTTGTGTAGCTCCATAAGACTTGGATAAGTTGGCGACCTGGATGACGTGTTCGATGATGACCGCTCCCTTCTTGCGCGTTTTATAAAGACTCAAGTGATCCCTTCTATCATTTCAAAAAAGCTGATGAAGTATGGAAGTGGGACACTACACAAAACCGCCCTGCCATCAACTTTTTCAAAATAAAGACCTCCTATGTATATTCAAGTACAGGATTAGTTTTCCTCTTTTTTCAGCGTTCTTTTCATCCCCATCCCTATTGACGTGCCAATGAGACCGCCGGCACCGAGACCGATAAAAAGCCTCCAATCAATCTCTCTGCCCTCCCATATGCTGATAAGGAAGATCCCTGCAAGAACACCTACCAACCAGCCAATCCAGGACTTAAAAAACCTTTCAATAAGATCATCCCTATGTAGGTTCAGATGTTATGGTCCACTTCAGGTTTCAGTACGGTTTTAAAGCAGAAACGTCCAACTCTTCACTTTCAATGACAATGGCGGTCATTCCTGTGTCCGTTTTCGTTTCATGCCATTCCTCTTTTTCCAATAAACGGCGTCCCCAGTTTTCACAGGAGTAAACCTTTCTGCTTCGCCTCTGACTATCCCTTCTCCTTCAACCACCAGCAAAAGCTGCGGAACGACAGCCTGGTGGTAACCGATCACTCCATGTTCATCTAATTGCATGCAGCCGATATGCGTGTCATGATGAAATCTGATTGGAACTTTGTAATCTTTTTACCGGTTTCTTTTTTAAATGAGTAAATCTCCATTTTTTCCTCCTCGTCAAGCTCAATAAATAAGCTTGATTTAATCATGAAGACGGCTCTGAAGTGAGAGCCATATATCTCGTAAAATAAGCACCTAACATAAGAAGGGAGAGCGTAATCATCCAACTGAGGATACCTAGGCCATCCCACCAGTAGGCAGCAAGGTTTATTAAAGCAATGGCGTAAAAGCAGATGGATGTCAAAGCTGTTTTCCACCCCTTCACGCCTGTCTTCTTTCGCTTATGTACCAAAAAGGTTATCGATGCAGTGAGTGATAGAAGCAAAAAGCTTGAGACAAGTATTTTCACCACATTCACCTCCTTCTTCTTTCTTAAAAATTATCCATGTATGCCATAAACTGAATGGAAAATCCGACGAGAAGCAGGATCCCTACAAGAAGACACCCGATATGGATCACTCGCTGCATGACCGTTTCTTCTTTCACTTTTTTTATCGTCACGAGCGGAAGCAAAGTCAATAGAACTCCAAAGAGCAAAGCTAAATCCATCAACCATTCCCCTTTCATTGAAATAAATGATGCAACAAACGTTCTTTGTCTTCAAAAAACTGCTTCATTATCGTGTAGTGGTTGGTGGCTTCAAGTGAGGTCTCTTCCATTCCGCTCTCGGTCAACTCCATGATTTTTGCATCAGGATAGGCCATCAACAAAGGAGAGTGGGGGGAGATGATAAACTGGGAGCCTTCAAGAACAAGATCATGAATCCTTCGCAGCATCGACAATTGCCGTAAAGGAGACAGGGCAGCTTCGGGCTCATCCAGTATGTATAACCCTCCGCCTTGAAAACGCTCAGTGAACGTTGCAAAAAAAGATGCGCCATGAGACTGCTCATGCAGAGACTTTCCTCCGAACGAATCGATGATTTTCCTTCCGCCTATCTCTCTGTCCAGTTCTTCAATGTTCGTGACGACATTATAAAAACTCTCCGCTCGGAAAAAGAAGGAATCCTTTGGACGATGCACGCCTTTAGCGAGACGAAGGTATTCATCCAGGTTGGAGTGAGAGTCATAGTTTGAAAAATTGAAGTTGAGTGTCCCGCCCTCCGGATTAAAACCGAGCGCAATCGCCATCCCTTCTAGCAATGTCGATTTCCCCATCCCGTTTTCACCGATAAAATAGGTAACATGTGGATGTAACTGCAACTCTTCAAAGTTATGAATAACGGGTAGGTTGAGCGAGAAATCCTTATAGGATTGTATCTTTTCACGTTTTAGATCAATGGAACGTATATACTGGGTTTGTTTAACTTCGTCATTTAGCACCTCTGTTTAACAAGGATGAGAATCTGCCTATTGGAAACCCTCTGAAATGAGCGTCCCCGCCTGCTATTTCCTTACCTCCTGATCCGTCGGCATGACTATGGCAGCCACAATATAAATCAGCCACGTCAAACCACCTGTGAAAAATCCGGATACGACCACGATGATCCTCAAAATGCTTGCATCAATGTTAAACGTTTCACTCAGGCCACCAAGAACTCCAGACAGTTGGCTGTCATCTGTAGAGCGATACAATTTTTTCATACCTATTCCCTCCATATTTAATTATTCAAAGATCCATTCAAAAAATGTAACCACATAATAAAGACTGTAAAAAAGCACCACCTGCATCCCCAGAGATAAAAGCAATACAGTGACCACACGCTTTACCGTCTGCTGTTTCAACTGAATGATGTAACCGGCCCCCCAGATGACATAGACCATGAATATCGCGATGTTTTCACCAATATACGGATCTTCCTGTTCCACGAAGTGAAGTCCAAAATAAAGAAGAAATCCCCTAGCTAACAAGAGCACGAATAAAACAAGGTTCGTCATATGAATCACCTGACGAATAGTGTCCACTCCTTTCTTTAAGAGCTGCTGATTCCCATCGAAAGAAGAAGAAAGAACATTACGATCAGCACCCCGCCGTTCAATACGGATCCAGCTGTACCTGCGATAATTTTCTTAGAAAGAATCGCACAGGCAATACCTACGAGGGAAAGAGAGCTTCCAACAATCACAACCATTGGCAGGTTGACGTTCGGTCCCCGCACCAATAAAAACAAAATAAAGTTAATGATAACCATTCCTAAGGAAATTAAGGCCCATTTGTTCATATCGTCTCTCCTCCAATACCACTTGAACATTTGAGAATAAAAAAATCCATGTAAGAAAAAACCAATTATACTTTTATACGGTTGATCCTCGTCTTGGGTTTCATCATTCATCAATAAAAAAAGCACCACCCAAAAACGGGAGATACTTCTTCATCATGAGGTCAGTCAACAAATAGGTTTTCTTTCATGGCATAAATCGCCGCCTGTGTACGATCATGGACCTGCAGCTTGCTTAAAAGATTACTCACATGCGTCTTGACCGTTTTTTCTGTGATATATAAATCGCTCGCTATTTCCTTGTTACTTTTCCCAAGTGTGATTTGATATAACACATCTTTCTCCCTGGTCGTCAGCTTGAAATGGACACCAGGTTCCTTCTTATTTGTTCCATTACTCATTTGCTCCAAAAGGAGGTTCGTCGCTTTCGGATGGAGCAGCTTCTCCCCTTTGGAGGCGGCTCTGATTGTTTTTACAAGTTCATCAGGATCGACATCTTTCAGTTGATATCCGACTGCTCCGGCCTGGAGCGCAGGAATGACATGATCCTGATCAGAATAACTTGTCAAAACAACCACTTTTACATCCGGATGAGCTTCACGTAATTTTTTCGTCGCTTCCACACCGTCCATCACAGGCATCATCAAATCCATCAGCACGACATCAGGGTTCCATTTTTCATACGCGTGCAGTGCTTTCTCCCCGTTTTCCACTTCGCCGATGACCTCGATATCCTCCTGCGTATTCAGAAAAAACTTCAACCCTCTTAAAACTACAAGATGATCATCGACCAGCATCACTCTAATCTTCATGCTCACCCTTCCTCTCCTTTCTGTGCGGTAAAAAGACCTCGATCGTCGTTCCTGCACCCGGTTCGCTTCTCACAGAAAGTTCTCCAGCTAATAATTCCGCCCGTTCTTTCATGCTGATCAATCCTAGCGTCTGCCTATTTTCGCCCGCTTCTACCAGAAAACCATCCCCATGGTCCGTCACAGTCATGCCCGCTCCTTCCTTTGTATCAAAAAGTCGGACGGTAACCTCTCTCGTATTTGCGTGTTTCGCAACATTGTTCATCGCTTCCTGTCCGATTCGCCACAGAGTTTCTTCTGCCTGACGTGACCAGTCGGGGAGACGTTCCATATCAAACTGGACACAGAGACCGAGATGCTCCCCATATTTTTTCATCGCAGAAAGCAGTCCCTCTTCCAGTCCTACCGGGCGAAGCTGCCAAATCAAAGAACGCATCTCTTTTAAAGACTGCTGAGACATAGACAGCATGTCATCCATCAATTCTCCAAGAGAGGAGTCATACTTTGATACCATTTCCTTTGCACCTTTAGCCGTCAACGATAAGGAGAAAAGTTTCTGATTTACAGAGTCGTGTAAATCGCGCGCGAGCCTTTTCCTTTCTTCATGAAGCAGCAACTCCTGCCGTTTCTCTTTTAGTACGATGCTTTCATAAACGAGCGTCAAGTGCCGCCCCAGGGCTATCAGGAATTCCCTATCCCCAGGCTGAAACGAGCTGCCTTTCGGTGGTGTAATCCAAACGCCCCCCTGCACAACCTTCTCTCTTGCGATGGGAATGACAGCAAGGGTTTCTTCGACACTGACTTCTTCTAATAACGCAGAAGCCGGCTTTGTACCCATTTGATTTTTTATGTAACAAGCCACCGAAGACCAGCCAAATATCTTCTTTCCTTCCTTTTCCAATATCTCTTGTAAATCATAAAAATCATCCGCAGACCATAAAAACCCGGCAAACTGGTTCAATTTCTCAAAACTCTCGGCACGTCTCCGCTCCTCTTGATACAAACGTGTCCTGCGGATCGCCGTACCAATTTGAAAGCCCAGCGATTGAAGCATTGTCAATTCTTCCTGTGAAAACTTTTCTTTCCGAGGGGAAGCTACGTTCAACAAACCGAAAGATTCCTCTCCGTCCCCTAAAGGGATCGTAGCGTGGTGGGTAATCCCGTTCGTATCTCCCCACTCGTGTTGAATCGCTTTATTCAGCCGCTTACACTCGATGATGTTGACTGGATGAGTCAACTTTCCATTGCGATAACGGCTTAAACAGTAACAATCCCCGCTACACATCGGCTCATACTCCCCCCAAGCTAAAGCTGGAGGAAGTCCATGGTGAGCAGCGAGTACATATTCTTCCGGACTGTCGATGAGGAAAACCCAGCCCGTATTAAGCTTTGTCAGTTCGAGCAACTTTTCCAGCACCGTCTGAAGCATCACCGTCATGTCATTACACCGGTTCAGCGTCTCAGCGATCACTTTCATAATGTTCAATTCTTCCACCCGTTCATAGCCACTCATTTTGCGCCCCCCCTTCTGCTTAGTCGTGTCGAAATCTCAAATAACACCCATTCAACTGCTCTTCACGTCTATAAAACAATGCCCTATCGATTCCGCCAGCAATAGATCAAGCTTTTCTTCCATTTCCGACTTCAATCGGTTTCCTTCAAAGTGTTCCGGATCAAAAATCAACTGCTCTGGAGCCACGGTTGCGTAAAGTCCACGGCCGACGGTACGCATTTGATTCAGTGCATTGATGCCGCCTTTCCCGCCTCCTGAAACAGCAAACAGCAGTGTCGGTTTCCCCTTAAAATGCTTTCCACTCAAAAACTCCAGTGCATTTTTTAACGCACCGCTCATACCATTATGATATTCCGGTGACACCCAAATAAAACGGTCGGCTTCTGAGACAACCCTTCGCAGCCACTGGACAGAAGGGTGATTTCCCTGCGACTCTTCTCCATTGAATAATGGAAAATCAAGCATACTTAAGTCGACCAACGTGCCATCTAATTTATGCTGTAAAGTCTGAGCGACAATCTTTGTCCGCCCATTCTTCCTCGGTGTTCCACTAAAAATCACGATACTCATTTTGATAACCTCCTTACTTCTAGGTTATGGGAAAAGGCATCGTCTTGAATCCGAGGATGGTACGAACATCATCTACACCATTGGACCGAAAACATACGTTCGTTTATAAGGGAAGGAAATCATCCGGTTGAACGGGCTGGCCCGGGGGAAGAGGTTGGACATCCCCGCCTTCTCCTGGCGGAAGAGGAAGACTGTTCATAGACTGATAAAAGAGATCGAAGAAGTGTATTCTGGACATGAATACTGTTTCTTCTTCTGAAATCAAATAGACGTTCTCGCGCTCGTCTCCATAATAGATGTGGATCATCTCTTCATCTCCAAAATCCAAGGTTCCCAGTTTTTCCGATTTTGTCCATCTTCCTTTTACAGGAACGGCGTTGTTTATCCCTTCAGTGACCCTCCTGATTTCCTCCACAGATTCAATTTGTATCCTTCGCTTCATCTCCGTATCATAAAGAACGAGGGTAGATGGAACCTGTGTGACGTCAACGTTTTTCGACCGCTCAACCGCCTTTTCCTCTTTGACGACAACAGCATCCACGGGCATCGCACCAAACAGCACCAGTACCATGACGAAGGCCAACCCCTTCATCCACTCACCCTTCCTGGAGTTTTATACAAAAAACACTTGAACCTTCACCGATTCAAGCGTCTCTCGCTACTATTTTTTAAATATGGACATAATCTTACCAAGTGTCCCGCGGGAATGTTTGACGGAATGTTCCAACCGTTCATTGAACTCACTTTGGGAGCGCCACTCTTTTTTCTGTTCTTCACGCATCTCACGGATTTCTTTTTGAAGATACTCCGACTTCTCCTGCTCTTCACGCAGCAATTCTTCATACTGCTCTTTCTGCTGCTGCATCATCTTGTCCATTTTCGTATGCGTCTTCTGTGAAAAATTCCCGACTCCGGAGCTGATGACATGGTGATCCTGTTTCAAGCGGGAAACGGTCGTTTTCAATTCAGCCATATCATTTTTCAACTGGACGTTCATTTCTCTTGAGGCGGCAAGCTCACTGGCCAGGAAACGAAACATTTCTTTCATCTGATCGGAGTCCTCAAGGCCTGTCCCGTCATATGTATCGGAAAGCGCGAGTTCGCGAGACTCATAGCCTGCGAGAAGCTCCCGCTGTTCTTCTACAATTTCTTTGATTTTATCTTCTTTCGGCAATTCAGAATCGCGGATTGTTTTAAGAGCCTCGACATCTGACCTCACAAAAATCCTCCGGTCGCCGTCTTTGAAAAATTCGTACCCGTTCTGTTCCAGTAGCTGCCCATACCGTCTGACCGTCGTTGTGGCGATCCCGACTTCTTCAGCTACTTCCTTCGTAGAGAAAGCGCGTTCGTTCGGTTGTATATCGTGGCGCATATCGGGCCTCCTTTTCTACCTATAGATTAAATACTACTTCTATTATAAAAGTTTTTCGACTTTCTGCCCATCCACATTCGGTTTTATTTTTCACCATAGAGTTCCGCGCTTGTTTACCATCACAAGAACTTCTCCATGCGGATGTCCGCCCATTTGCTTCCGTTCCAATATGTAAAATCCGGGATTCTCGCAATCTCTGTATACCCAAGGTTTTTATACAGCTTCTGTGCCTTTTTATTGAATTCGAATACCCCGAGCTCTACCCTGCCTAACCCTTCCGCTTTGATACGATCCTCCAAATAACGGATGGCCTCATATCCAATTCCTTTTCCCCGACCGGCTGCCTCCCCGATGGTGATTCCAATCCAGGCTGTATCTTTATCTTTCCTATGTAAATGACTAGGATTGACCATGTAATTCATTTCTCCAACAAGTTCACCATCCATATAGATAAGGAAAATTTCATGGTTCTTCAAGCGCTGTTTCAAACTTTCCTTTGTTACTTCATATCTTTTCTCCAGTGCCTCCTGATCCGGATTTGGACGGACCATCGGAATAAGTTCGGTATCATTTTCCCATCGATGATAGGCCGATGCGATTTGTATCGTTGGCTCTGTCAGTTTTTCAAATGTAACCACCATGACTGCCTCCCCTTTCCCTACTTAACCTGAATGATTTCCTCCGCCAAATTTCCCATGCTATAGTTTTCGGAATCTTTTCTTTATATATGGGAGTCTCTAATGATTCGTTGTTCTTCTATTAAAACATATTCTCTCCCTTACACGCATAGATTCATTGGTTTACAATGAATGAAGATGAAACACAAGGAGGTCGAATGTGAAAAAAGCAGCACTCCCGATTCTCATGCTTCTAACCGTTCTCACCGGCTGCATGAATGAATCCTCAAACAATGAAGAGACCAAAGAAAAAAATAAAGCTTACACTGCAGATAACGTCTACCAGTGGCTCAATGAATCAAACCTTCTGGACGGTGAAAAGGAACCATTGTCTGAAAGTGTCCAGGAACACGAGCAATTCGTGAACGGCTATTCCATAGGGGATATCGACATTATTGAATATGAAACGGCTGAAGGCACAGAGCACCTCAAAGATCACCCAATCGCCCTTACTCATGAGAACATTGTCCTCATGTTTCTCGGACAGATGTCACAAAAAGAGAGCTTCCGTGAGGTCTTAGAAGCTAGAAAGCCTCTTGATGGACTCTATAGAGGCTACTATAACTCTGCAGCACAACAGTCCTTTGTCCGCCAATTCCGCGATGAGGAATTCAATGGACTCAAAGAGACGTTGGACCAATTTTATAAGCTGGATGATTCGTTGAAGTCTGACACGTTTACAAGATTCATGTATAAAAAAGAGGTGACATGGAAAGGCACGCTTGTCGAAACGTTCCCTGATTTCCTCGTCCTTTATGCAGGAGACTCCTACAATGGAGAAAATTGGATGAATATTGAGGCGGACAGCAAAGAAATGCTGCCTTACATCGTTGTCGTCAACACTCAGAACGTCGAGGGGCAATCGTTGGATTTAAACATAAAAAGAGGAGATTCCATTACTGTAAAAGGCCACATCAAAAAACAAGGGTCTTTAGAGAAGAAAACTCATTGGGGCATTGAAAAGGGAGTGGTTATTGAACAATAAGACGTGCAGAGATCTTTATTCTAAGAGGAGTCGATGATTCGCTTGTGATGTCTTTAGTTCAACACGCTCTCCAACTTATTCATGGAACAGGAACAGGAATAAATTCAAACAGATACGCAAAAAACAAGGCAATGGCTACTAAAGAAACGGCTAGCTTCCGTTTCTTGTATTCTATAAACGCAAATGCTGCAATTCCTAACATCGTTAGTCCATAAAAAACAAAATCGAACCATCGCTCCTCTATGAAGAATGTTTTCACCGTATACAAAAGCCAGTAAAAAAGCACCGCATAAAGATACCATTTGGTATGTTTAGACTCTCTTTGATTATCTTCCATCTATCATTCTCCTTCAAAAAACAGGGGGGTTATTTCCAGCGGTTTTTCTTTTTTCCGCTTCCTGTTACCTATAGTCCTGTCTATGATTCATCCGTGTACTTTCGGAAGCGTGGTTTACTGAAGTAAGCACCTGTAAGTTGGAAGGAATAAAAGGGACGCAAGCATACCTGTCGCCGCCTGATTCATCAATAGAGAAACCGGAATAGTGATGGATGCTAATAGAAAAAAGATTTTCATCATTCTTTATCCTCCTTCCCAATCTCCCCCTCCCCCTCGGAGCTGGTCTCCTATGCTGAAGAGAAGATGGATCGTGTGAAACCGAACCTACTATTACAGAGACGGATGGTCACTCGGCAGTGTATTGGCAAGAAGGATGTAAAGGAAAAGAGAGAACGGAAATGTAAGGACAAACAAAAGACGAATGGCCATAGGAAAAAGCCCAAAATGATGAGCAATCCCTGCACAGACCCCATGCAGGGACTGATTTGTCACCGATCTTTTCATTTCTTACTCCCCCTTTCAACCTTGAATCATCCTGTGAATTCACATTTGAAAAAAACTCATAAGTCTATGAATAGCAACAAACCTGGAGACGATTGCCATCCAAATCGTAAAAATCGAAATAATAATTATCTGCGTCTGTGTGCTTGTCCCCTACGTCTATCTTTTTCTCTCTTAATTGTTCATAAGTCTCATCAATATTCCTCGAGTAAAAAATCGGATAGCTCCGACTTGGTGACTCCACGTTTGCTTCTTCAATCGTCAAGGGTACCGGATGATTGCCGATGGAAAGCACGCGGTATCCTTCCCCTTTGAAAGAAATGGTAAATCCCAGCTTTTCCTCATACCATGAACCCGCTCTCTCAGCGTCTTTCACGGTCAGACACATCGTATCGATTTTTTCAATCATACCGAACCTTCTCCCTGTTCATATATTTTTCTGGCATGGGCCTTTTGCTGCGACTTCCACGTCCGAATCATATTGGGAACCCCGACACTCAAACTGACCAGTAAACTCCACATCACGTAACGCCAATCCCCTGTAATTAAAGCGACCACAACAAAAAAGGCGAGCTGCCCCACAAGGGCAAACCATGAAGCAATCCAGGCAAACGTCAGGTTTTCTTTCATCCCATTCCCACTCTCCTATGGTAAATGATTCCTTTTACTCATCGTATCATAAAATCCGTCAGACAGAACAAAAAAGCCACTGAAACTTTTCAGTGACTTTTCTGCTGTTACCACCAGTATGAGTATGGATAATAATACGGCCACCATCTGCGGATCCCCCAAAACGGAAAGCCGAACAGCCCGAACGGTCCAAAGAATGGGAAGAAAAGCCGGCTGTCCTCCTGGTTTACATCTCGGTTTTGTCCTTGCTGGCCTTGCTGTCCTTGCTGGCCTGTTGGCATAATCAAATTCATTTGATTATGATCATAGCTGTGCAGCAGCCCTGTATGTGTCTGCCCATCCGTCATTTCGATCTGAACCATTTGATAAAGGTTATGCCTGCAAAAGTCATGGATGTTTTTAGACTGGTTTCCACTTCCCTGCATCTGTGGGTTACCTGTATTGGTCATCACATCACCCTCCTTTGACTCTTCACATTTTATGCAAAGCGCCCAGGAAGGTGATAGAAAAACTCCATTCGAACATTACAAAGGTTTGGGCGCATTCGGGTGGACGATCTTAAGACCACATGCTGTTAACAGAATAACGAATAGCAGTGTTGATAAGCGCGTAGCCCCCCTTACAAAAAAAGATTTCTCAAGTACAACACTCCATAGATGGCTCCACCCAAAAGCCCGATCATTAATCCAACCATGATAAATCCGTAGGTGAACCCTTTAAGCATGGAGAGGATATCAAGGGACATGTTTTTTATCGTGCGTAAAATAAAATTCATGTGACGACTCCTTCACTACTGCCATTTCTTAAATGCTTTCCAAAGTTTCTTCCACTTCTGTTCTACAGGCTTCACTGATTCTGAGCGTTGTTTCTGCCATTCATTATAGCTCGCGATTCCGATCAGAACGAGTCCTGCAATCAATAGATAGACCCACCAAGGAAGATTCCCCCAATACGGACGTGTCTGGTAAATGATATTGAAAATGAGGACACCCATCCCGACAAGGAAGTACGATTTGATCCGGAGCTGCATGCCGGCAATCATTGAAACGAGTGACAAACCTCCGATGATCCAGGCATCCCAGATCGTGTGGTTCTGAATGGCATCAAGCACAAGGTAGCCTGCGATTAAAAGCAAGGCAGCCAACTGAACATAGGACATCACCTCTGGAGACGCAGGCCATAGTTTCTTTCTGACAAACACAAGAACAATCAATACCGGGAGGGTCTGAACCTCTGCCATGATCAAGTCAGGGATGTATTCATTGTAGGCGGCAATGATCATCAAGTATCCTCCATAGATACTGACTGTGGCACCTGTATTAAAGACATTCTGAAGGAATTTTTCGAAACATTTCCTTCCGCCAAGGTAGAACCATAAGCTAAGAAGTCCTACAGGGAGAATCCGTATCCAGACACTTTCATCCCACAAAGTGTACAAATTCAAATACCCAATATACAAAAGCGCTGTCCACGTATAGGCATCAGCACGGAGCCCAGGTCCGAACAGTCTTTTTTGCAGAAGCATTCCTGCCGCAAGAAGAACCAGTGTACCTAAAGCAAGGACAAGGATCACGTCCATATCGGTCCAAAACACCCGCAGTTTTTCCCATAACCCGAAGGTCAAGAGCAATGGAACAAAGCGAACGATCGACCAAGGCCTCTGATGCAGGAAGAAGAGGATGAAAATGGTGTAGCCAATCACCAGCAGCCATTCTCCCTCCACCTCTAGAGAAACGTCGGTAATCACGACGAACAGACCTAAAATGGAAAAGGGAATGATGTACCATTCTATACGTTTTTTCCACTCGGGAGATACGAAAAACCAGAGGACTGCATACAAGACACTGCTGGCCAAAAACGCATACTCATAAGGAATCTCATCCCATCCTAGTTCTTTCGGAAGGGTGACAACGAGAAAATACTCAGTCGTCAGTGCAGCGTACAACATCGTTTTAATTCCTGATTCTCTTCCTGCTTTCAAAGCACTGAAGACATACACCGCTAAAGGGATCATTAACAGAATCGGGTGAGCATTTTCTGCCCCCAGCTGATCCAGTAAAATGAGAAGGACAATGAACGGCTGAACGATATGTCCCAGCATATAGAAATGCGGGCGCATCCCTTTTGATTTCTTTTCTCCCCATTCACCAACAGCAATTAAGATCACAGGTGCGAAAACCATAAACAAAAGGACGTTGGAAAATGAATCGATACGCAATGGAGCAATCAATGATGTATAAAAGGCGAGTGACGCGACAGATACGAAACTCCAATAGTACGTCTTTTTTGAATAGCGGACAAGCAGGTACATCATTCCGATGCCTGCAAGTAACAAGAGGGGCCGGACAAGATTCGGGTCCACTCCGTCATCTGCAAGCAGGAGCAGCATGGCCGCCACGTAGGTTCCCTCAGCGACATAAAACGTCGACCAAGCAAAATCGTTTTCCTCTGTCTTTTTCCAAACATAATGAAGGCCAAGTAAAAGGATACCTGTCAATGCGATATGGAATGAAATGGAATATCCTTCACTGTAGGCAGGCACCCATTCGAGTAACTTTTGATAAAAAATGGCGGAAGCAGCCACCAATCCAGATGGAAGCACCCAGACAGCCGTACGAGTCATATCGGCATGCGGGGAGCTCTTTTTCACAAAATAAGCAAGCAGACTGAAAATGAGCAGCATGACCGCACTATAGCCGTACTGCAGGTCATAGAGGGCGAAGTATAAACACCCCGTCAGGACGAGTAAAGACGTATAAAAACTGCTTTCCTTCACCGCGTGCAGCCACTTGATTTTCGTCCAGATTCCCACATATAAAAACAGGAGAGAAGCGGCTGTAAATAGGAAGAAGAACAAAGGTCCCGTCTGACTCAAATCCCACAGCTGAGCCGCTGATACAAAAAAGAACACAGCAGCTAAATACGTGAAAATCACATGGTTCGTAACATTCGATAAGACAAGATAGTTGATCATGATAACCACATAGGCGAGAAGAAGGAGCCATGAGCTGGTCTGCTCCTTGATCAAGATGCTTTCATAAGTAATATAGATGAAAGCCAAAAGTGACACGATTCCACTTATTAAACGGAATACCTTTTCAATGAATCTGTGATTTTCAAATGCGTAAGCGAACCCAAGATAGAGCAGTCCTACAACCGCATATACAAGGGAATCGATGGTATACAACGGCGTATTCTCGACAAGCTGGTAGACGGCATACACGAGCATCACAGAAAAGACAAACTGATATTCTTTCGTTTTATAAACAAAGACCATCGCCATATAGACACTGGCGGTCAATAGCAGGTTGAAACTGTAAAACACTTCGTTTTCAAAGAAAAACAGCATCAACAAGGTTGAGATCAGGAGATTCAACTGGGCGTAAAATGGCACCTCCTTGAGGAATAACTGGAGGTGATTCCTATTTTTTAACTGAATATAGGCGACAAGCAAACCGGCATTATACAACATCAACCCAAGATAAAAAGCATCCAGCGATAACGGTAGTGCTCCAAGCATGAAACCTACCGAAAGCGATAGAAACAATAGCGAAATCCATACATAAAGACGCGAACGATGGACAAACGCATGCCTCACATATAGAGGGAGTGGAATCGCCGTCCCCATCAAACCGAGCAAGTACTTTCCTTCACCATTCAGAGATAAATAAGTACCGAAAAGCTCAAAGTAACCGATGGCTACAATCACGATGGGAATGAGCAGACTTCCAAGTGTTAAAAATGCGAAAGCCGTCTGTTTGATCTTCAAGAAACGGCCGGTTCCATAGCTTAATGCGAAGAAAAACAGCGATACAGCTGAGATTGAAACGACCTTCGTCGCCGCTCCCATCTGATCCCACTGACTCGTCGCAACGATCAAACCTGTAATAAGCAGGATGGAAACACCTAAAATCAACGTCCACGTGATGTTCCGTTCGCGGATTTGTTCTGGTGTGCGTTCTTTTTTCTTTTTGACAGGTTTGGGTTTCGGTGCTGGTTTCGGCTTTTTCTTCTGGGCTGGAGATGAGTCTAGTTGTTCCTCTTGTTTAATGAACGCCTGTTTTCTATCTATAGATTCATAGTCTGCCAGATACGCGCCCTGCGCCTGCAGCAGCTTCTTGTATTCTTGATCTGTTATGTACCCATTTTCCTTCAGATGATTCAATTGCTCTCTGAATACCCTCTGTTTCTCTTCCTTTGATAAGGCGGCCATTTCTTTCCCCCTCCCAACTGCTCCTTTTGTGTAATTTTACACCTAGGGAATGTTTCTTGCAACATTTTCCATTAAACTTAATTCCATAAATTCAATGAAGCCATTCAAAAAAAGAAGGTTGCTCATTACTAGAGCAACCACTGCCTTCTTTTGACACATATATCCATAAGCTACGTTTCCATTTTATGTAACTTCATTGTAACATATTTAAAATATTCTCCCAGGTCTTTTGATCGTTTATTTCTCTAAGATTTCTTCCAGCGTAGATTCAAGAGTTGGATATTGGAACGTGAAACCTGATTCCTCTAATCTTGCAGGTACCACCCACCTGCTCTTCAATACGAGCTCCGATTCCGTCCGAATAAGGGCTGAACCTATCTCGAGCACCCATTTAGGTGCTGGTAAACCGAAAGACCGGTTCGACCTTTCACGGAGCAGACGCATGAGTTCTTCATTGGAGACAGGGTTTGGTGCGGCGCAATTGAATACACCCTCTAACTGTTTGTTATCTTCTATAAACAAACACACCCGATAGAGGTCTTCCACATGAATCCAGCTGAACATTTGCTTTCCGGAACCTTGTGGCCCGCCAAGTCCGAACTTCACCAAATTTTCGTATGGGGTCATCACCCCTCCATGTTTTCCTAAGACAATGGCTGTTCGAAGGGCTACTTTTCTCGTTCCAGGTGTGTGTAAGGCAAAGAAATTGTCTTCCCAATTCGTAGCGACATTCACAGAAAAGCCGGTTCCGATCTCTCCACCTTCCTCCGTCATCGGTTTATCGTCCGCATGTCGATAAATGGTGGCCGTACTTGAGTTCATCCAAACTTCCGGGGGAGCAGAACATTTCTGAACAGCTTCCCCAAGGATATTTGTCGTGACTACTCTGGAAATCATAATCTCATTTTTATTTTTTGTGTTATATCGGCAATTGACGGATTTTCCGGCAAGGTTTATAAGCATATCCGCCCCTTCAAGTGCCTCTACAATCCCCTTTTGATCCTGCCATTGAATGTTCCCATTCCTTCTCGAGATGACATGGACTTCATAGCCGAGATCCTCGAACCTTTTTTGAAAATACTCTCCTATAAACCCAGTTCCTCCAGCTAGAATTACTTTTTTCACGTCGTAAAACTCCCTTCTGTACTTAAGTTTCACCTTAAGACCATTCTACGGAATGCACCTATACTTGTACAATTTTCCATCACAGGTGACTCCGCAGATAAGACCACTCACCTTCACCCTAATGCCACATACCTTTCTTTTCATGACAGAAATCACATGCACATCTATACTGACAATAGAAAGACAGACGGGGAGGTTAAAGGGTTAATGAAACTAATCGTAGATATCAATGACACGTACGAAGAAACAAAAGTGACCGTAGAATGTAAAAGAGTGGATCCATCCATTAGAAAAATACTCGATGTTTTGGAGGAAGAAAAACATGATTTGGTGATTGGTTATAAAGAAGACCGGCAGCACCTGCTTAAACCGCGGGACGTTGAGTATTTCTACACAGAAAAAGAAACCGTCTACGCCTCTCACACAAAAGGAAAGTACAGAATAAGAGAAAAGCTTTATGAGCTGCACGAATCTCTACCATCCGACCAGTTTATCCGCCTATCGAAATCAACCATTGCCAACCTATACAAAATCAGTCATTTTGAGCCGTCGTTTCACGGAACGCTGGTCGTCCATTTTCAGTCAGGCAGCAAAGAATATGCATCCAGGCATTATGTAAAAGAAATCAAAAACACCTTAAAAATGAACAGGAGGAAAGAAAAATGAGAACATTTTTATTTAGAAGTATGATCGGCATCTTCTTCGGAGCATTTCTAGCGATTATGATGACTTACGCTGTCACTTGGTTCGGGGATTTGGAAACACTCTCTGCAGATGATTTCGCTCGAAACTCGCTTGGAAGCATGTTCTGCGGCTGGTTTTTCTCCGTCACGCCTTTATATTTTGAAATGACAACACTCAAACTGTGGCAGCAAACCCTCTTACATTTCATCACGGTCTCTCTGCTTTACTTCATCATCAGCTTCGGCATCGGATGGATTCCTTTTCAAGTGACATCAGCTATGATCTCCATTCTTGCGTTCTTGATCATTTATCTCATAATCTGGATCGGATTCTATCTTTATTTCAGGTCCGAATCCAGGAAATTGAATGAAGAATTGAATCATATCCAATGAAAAAACACCTCGAACCTATCAATGGTTCGAGGCGTTTTTCCATACGGAATCAGGAAGAGGTCGCAAGCAGGTCGCCATCTTCTTCATAGTGGTCAAGCACAGCATCTACGTAATAAATATCTCCATAACAGGCGTCGTACTGCTCCGCTTCCTCTCGGATGCAGCTGTATTTGCCTGTATGTTTTAATTCCTCATATTTCTCAGATGAAAATTCTATGGCCAGTTCCTGCGTATATTCCCCACCATTCTTTTTTACAAAATCAATGAATCCTGCACCAAAATTGTACGATTGCAGAGCAAGTTTCACATCTCCGTCAGCACGTTCCAATGTATTTGCGAAATAGGCCACTCCCTGCTCGATGGACGTTTCAGGATTTTCAATACAGCCCACTTCCCCGCAATGAGATTCAGATGCCTGCATCGGGTCGTCCCCCCGTCCACCAGACTCCTGCATCATCAAAGCCAGCAGGATATCCTTGTATTCCCTGATGCCTTCCTGCTCCGCATACGTTGCAATTTCATCTTCATACTGCAGGACCTGCTGTGGTAGATCCGGTTCCTTTTCCTCTTCCGTCGTCCAGCTGCTCATGATTCCATCTCCAAGCTGACTTTTCATTGTGAAAAATACGAGTCCGAGCAGAAAGAGAGGGAGAAGAAAGGCTCCCCACGAGCGTCCTTTGTTTCTATGACTCTTTTTATTCATCCCTCTCCCCCTCCCTTCGACTGGGTTCTATTTATATCTTACCATTTCCTGATAGAATTAACTTTCAATAAGCATTACATAGAGCCGATTGCGGCAAACGCTTTTTCTATTATTTCTTTTTTAAAAAACAAAAAAACCGCCACGAAATGTGACGGCTATTTCTTTTCATCCAAATAAATAAATTCCGGTTTGGGATGACTTAAAAATTCATGATGCGAAATCGTCCACGCATACGCACCAGCATAATTAAAAATCACAACATCTCCCGCTCTTAGTTCCTCCACATGTTCCCTTCTCACTAGAACATCATTAGGCGTACAAAGCTCTCCAGCAATCGTCACTTCTGCATCTTTCACCCCCGGCCTTTCATAAGGCGCCTCCCATTCTTCAACCGGATGAATGCGGAAGGGATGATTCATTTTCCAGGCAGCTGGCAGCCGGAAATGATGCGATCCCCCACGAATGAGCGCAAAATGCTGATCATGGTTAGCTTTTACATCGATGACTTCGGTTACGTACGAACCAGCCACAGATGTCATGAACCTCCCAAGTTCCAGCACTAAAGCCAGCCCGTCCATTTGGGGTTCCAATTTATGAAGTCCTGTGGCAAACGTGTCCCAATCAAAAGGTTCTTCCGGGTCCCAATAATTGATGCCGATGCCGCCGCCAATATCGACCGTACGGATGCTCAATCCAAAACGTGTCCTCCAACTCTTCGCTTTTTCCAAGCACATAGAAACAAATTGCACATGGGCCTCAGCATTAAGATTGTTGGACATGGCATGGAAATGGAACCCGTCGATACTCACATGATTCATCTCCAGCGCTTTTTGAATGATCAGTGGCACCTCACGTTCATCCACACCGAATTGAGTCGGGACGCCGGACATCATATGATGACTTTCCGGAACATCACGACTCAAATTGGCACGAATCAGTATCGGAGTGATGACACCTTTTTGGTTGGATAACCATTCGATACGGTTCAAATCATGGAAACTTTCAACGTTAATGGCTTCCACTCCTGCATCAATCGCTTCCTCTATCTCCTCCTGTTTTTTTGCAGGAGCGCCGAAGAGCATAGGTTTTTGATGGGGCACCTTCTGCAGCTCGCCTCCTGAAGCGACTTCAAATCCGTCTACCATCGTAGCGAGAGTTCCGAGAATACGCGGATCCGGATTCGCTTTTACTGCATAAAAAAGCCGGCAAAAAGCCGGAAGACTGTTTTTCAATGTTTCCACATGCTTCCGTAACTGACCTAAATCATAAACATAGGCACATACGGGGCCGTCTTGTTTACGCTTTTTATTTTCTATATATTGTTCAATCCTCATAACTGCATCCTCACATTTCCTTTTAGGCTAAAGGATTCGGCACTTCCGTGTAGGCATCCCCTTTACTATTGCTCAACCTCATTTGAGTCAATGACTTATGCATGACCGTCGGCTGAAATAAAAAGGTTCGATCTTCTGCCACTTGGGTGGCAAGATCCTTCACTCGGGACAACCGATCCAACTCTTCCCTTACCACTCTTTTAACTTCTAACCAAAAGGTTTCTTCCGCTAATCCTGAATATCGAACGAGCTGACGGATGAATTCTCCCAAATGGTTTTGAAATACGGTGTAATACAACTTATTATGCATCGAAGAACGATCGTTCGTCACACTCACTGAATCAGCGGCAAACTTCGGACGAATCCCTTGTTTCCGAAGACGTTCCGGATAAACCCTCGTTCCTCCCCAGTCCCGGAAGAAAAAGCGGGTTAAACGACCATTCCTGAACACAGGAACACTGTTCTGCAGATGCCCTTCCAACGCAACGCCATACTTCACCATCATTGTCATATAGCCGGGGAGCACCTTTTGAATATAATGACAGAAAAACTCCTTGGACGCTTCGTATCGACTAAGATGATGCTTCTTCTGAAATTCCTGGACAAGCTCATGAAGAATCGTCAGGCCACTAACTGGGGATTGCGCATACAAGCTCATCCCCGCAACCGCCACTTCCCCATCTTCCAGGTGTGGGTGAAGAGATTCACGGATCAATGTTGTCAAATTACGGCTCTTCAACTGCTCCTCAGATCGGAAAGCAGCCCCGCCCCATTCATTTAAGGGGACAAAAGAACGCAAGAGAGGTTCCCTATCTTTGATATCCTGCATCATTTTTGTAAAAACAGTAGAATTCATCGCTGTCTGAGTCGATATCGAACGGACGGTAGATGTCATCTGGCTGTTTACCGCAAGCTTCAACACAGGTGCTTCATTCTTTCTGGGAGCCACCGTTCGGAACGAAGAAGTCGCCTCTGCATTCATCGGCCTTGAAGATAACAGGACCACTTCTCCCTCTTCGATTTCCTTTTGATAAATCACTGGGATGGCATGTTCGAACTGCCAAGGATGAACAGGTAAAATCGTGTACAAATTCTCCACGTATCCACGATCCTTTAACTCCTTTTTCCCTGCTTCAGCAGCTTCAGGGAAACTGGATTCAAACGATGTACCTGTACATAACACCAATGTTTTTTTTACAGCAGCCATACGGATAGGAAACGTCTGATGAAACTCCGGAGAATAACGAAAAGTATCTTCATAGGTCAATCCCAGTTTCGTCTTAGCTCCAGGATGAAGATGGTGCCCTTCAACAACCAGCTGCTCGAAAAACAGATGGGCTTCTTCCCCTTTTTCCAACACGTATTCAATGGACGTTCCAACATCAAGGCTCGCCGCTTCCCTTCGCACCGTCTGTTTCCATTCCTCATAAAAAGTGAGGGCCAGCGCAAGATTTGCCGTGCCATTATTCAACTCCTCGACAAAGGTTTCAAGATTGGAGTAATCTTTTTTGTTAAACAAAAGAAACAAAAGCTCTGTAGCAGAAGATACAGGACGAACTCCCTCAGCCTCCATAAGCAAAGGCACATCCACTTCGACAAAGCGGAATGCCGATCGGTTCAAAACAGGGAACAAGATTTTATTCCCCTGTTTTTCCACCATCAAATGGGTTTGCTCTTTATCCAGTGGAGAGTCTCCACCTTCATTCATTTTTCTACACAAATAAGAATCTTTCCCATCCAATGTAACAGCATCCGAATAAACCTCATCAATGTTCTCACGAATAATGGAATTCGCAAGCTTTAAAAGGAGGCCTTTTCTTGCTTCGTCCCGACAACGCCAGAAACGCTCGGCATGAGCAGGATGGGCACTCTTTAAGAATTGATAAACCTGGTCCTCTTCTTTATGCAGGTCAAGGTCTTTCATACGCTCAGTTAAGGGCAGAATCATTCTGTTTCACCTCTTTTCGCCTGGTAAAAGGATGAGGGATTTCCACATAAAGATTGTCAGTATATTGGTCTGACAAACGCATTTTCACCAAGGCCTTCATTTTCGTCGGTTTCGAAAGAATTTCCTCTATATCTAGCAGAGCTTCTGCTTGAATTTGTTCATCCTCTTTCATTTGTTCATAAGTTTCTTGGATGACCCGCTCGACTTCCCTCCACATTTTTTCTTCCTTTACAGAAGTTCGTCTAGCAAGCGCGACGATGAGCTCTCCTAAATGATTATGGAACAGCGCATGCGAAAAAACATCCAATAACTCAGACCGATTTTTTGTCAGTAAATTCGTGCTTGGGTCGATCGGCTGTTGATCGAAGAATTGCTCTAAGCGTTCGTTCATGATACGGATGCCTCCGTAATCACGAAGTACCGCCTTTTTCGGTATTCCTTTTTCAAAAATGACGACACAGTTCTGCAGGTGGGCCTCCATGCTTATGCCATATTTTGTAATTAACTGAAGCACACCCGGCAGTACTGTCTTCGCATAATCATAGATGAACGCCTCGGGGGAAGAATAGGCGCCCGCCGCTTCTTCAACGATCAGCTTGCCTGAAAACGGAGAAGGCGCCAGTAAAGATGCGGCTGGCAGCGCTACTTCATCCCGTCCCAAACCTTTCTCCGGGTTTTCTCGCAAAATTGCCGCTGCATTTTTTTGAAGGAAATTCCTGTCTTCTTCCCAGGCGGGCTTATAGTGAATACCGACCTCCTCCCCCATGACGGAGAGAGAACGTGACAACCCCTCATCACGATCGAAGATGGTTTGCAAGAGTCGGGATAGTGTGGGTCCATTTTTTGTCGATGCCGCTGAAACAGTCCGGACCGCGCTTGTCATCTGGACATTGACCGCTGTTTTGATGTGATGCTTAGAGCGATCATTTAGAGGTGCAAGCGACCGGAATGAAATCAGCGCGGAAGTCGGAAGCGTGATTTCATTAAGCAGAAGTAGTAATTTCCCTTCTAAATCTTCCTTATAATAGGTTGTGATGGTATGTTCCCACTGCCAAGGGTGGATCGGAATGATTTCATAGTCATCAGCCACCAAATCATGAATTTCACAAACGTTTTGAAAAGCTTTTTTCAATGGTGGGTATTCCTCCAAAAGGATGGACTTTGTGCTCTCACCATTTTTTGATGTCATGTGATAACGGTCCTTATGAACGAGCAGCGGCAGCACGTCCGGTTTCCCTTCCCATTCCGGAGCATACCGGATGACATCCTCAGGTGAAAGGCCCATTCTTGTTCGGCTGCATGGATGAATGGTATGCCCCTGGATGACCCACTGCTCGAAAAAAGTCAGCGGGCTCTTTTGAGAAGCCGCATAAGAAAATGCATCTTCTGCCAGGTTGTCGATTTGTTTTCTTCTATGCTCCGCTACTGTAAATGCCAGCGCCAGGTTCGTCACACTGTTGAGGATTTCTTTATAAAAATCTGATCGATCATTTCCCGGGAAAAGCAGTTCTAAACAAGTTTCGGACTTATCGACCAAGGCTTGATTTCCCTCTTGATCCACAAACAGGAGGTCTCCATCAATATCGATGTGTTGAAATATGTAAAGATTGGAAACAGATACGTGAAGTTCTCCACCCTCAACGGAAAGAACTAAAGTATTTCCACGGTCCCTCCATTCGTGAGGCACGACACGCTCCCGATAAATCGCTTGAATCAACTGATGTAAAGTAAGAGTATCCGCTTCTTTCAACTTTTCTAAAAAGGTTATTTCGTAACCAGGTAATTTTTTTTGTAGAAGTTTCATGGCTTCCATGAAGTTCACCTCCTTGGAGGAATGATGTAGTATTGTAAATCCTCCTATTCCCTAAAACAGTGAATCATAATCGGACTTACTCGCGTTCATAACCTTAGCTTACTCCTAAGTCCATGTCCATTATGCTCCTTAAGTTGTTGTAAGATTGGTTTTATTTTATAATTGAAAACAGTTATCAGCAAAAATAAAGCTTACTAACGGGAGACATCGATATGAAACGAGTATTGGAACAAATTCAGAACGATCATCGCATCTTTGTTGGTTCTGAGTACAAGGACCGTTCTCATTACAAAGTCGATGAGCTCATAAAAAATAAAAAAATGATGAAAGAGTTGCTTGATATACAAAAAGATCGGTTGGATGCCCCTAACCTGGCAATCACTGGTCTTTTGTTTGGAAAAATGTATTCCGTCCTCACCATGGGGTTGTTTGAAACGATGATCAACCATGGAATTGTCATTGATGCAAGCCCGGAAAATATCAGCATTGAAATGAGAGAAAAAAACGTAATGAATTACATGATCGACGATTCGGCTGTTCACAAAATCGCGGACTTGTCGGAAGACAAAATAAAAGAATATGTACACACTTTCATTACTCAGCACCTGCAGCCACTGTTCCAATCCGTCGCTCAAGTGTCCAAATGCAAAACGACACATATGCGTTCCATTGTCTCTCACAACCTACATCAACGAAAATATGCGCTTGTGAAAGACCAGGAAGACGAATGGACAGAAAAGGTGTTCCACTGGTTCACGACCCATGAACTGTTCGAGAAAAACCACAGGAACCCTCTTCACTTCAACTTCCGCTTCTATCAGGCAGCGAATGGAAAAGAAACTTATGTCCGACGGCACTGCTGCATGAAATACATGCTTCATGACGCAGACAAATCCAAATGCTGCCCTACCTGTCCCCTCATCCCCGATGAAGAACGGGACGACCGGATCAAATAAAGCCCGAGCCAACAGCTCAGGGCTTATTTACTTTGCAGAGGATCTGTATATTAATTGGAATAATCTGCAAGAACTGGTACACCAAAATATGTAAAACAAACTCCCCACAGAGTTATCTGTGGGGAGTTTGTTTTATTCGTTCATCTCTTTATACTTTCGGTCTACCAATTGGACTAAACGATGGTCATTGCTTAGTTCAGAAATATCCTGAAAAGCACTTCCAGGTCCATTCTCCTGGACTTTATCCTGCAGCTCTTTAGCTTCAGGATCTGCTTCATTTCTGTAGCTCAGTGCTGCAGCAATGACTTCTACTAAATGGTTCGGATCCTTTTTCAGACGCTCTAAATATTCTACAGACGGCTGTACAAGACGGTCTTTAGGCCCCAGCTTGCGAATCGGACCACGACCAACACGTGTTACTTCGTCTGACAAATCCGGATTCAAGAAACGCTTGATGATTTGTTCTATATAGCCTCCATGCTGATCCTTGCCGAATCCATACTTCTCGATAAGTACGGCACCTGTTTCACTCAATGCGCCTTCAACCTTTTCCTTAACCCTTTGATCATCCATCGCGTCTTTAATCGTCGAATGACCATAATATCTTCCAAGATAGGCTGCTGCTGCATGACCTGTATTGACCGTGAACAATTTCCGCTCAATGTATGGGGTCAGGTCCTCCACATAGGTGATCCCTTCCACTTTAGGCTGAGCTCCTTTTATTGTGGGAGTTTCCACCACCCATTCATAATACGGTTCCACTTTAACTGTCAAAGGATCTTCATTGTGCTGATCCGGAACGATCCTGTCAACGGCTGCATTCGGAAATCCGATCGAATCTTCCAATTGACTATGGAAGGCTTCATCCATGTTTTCCATGACATGCTGCTTCAGTATTTCAGATCCACCGATCATGTTTTCGCAAGCAATAACGTTCAATGGGCCCGCTTGATCTTCCATGCGCTTTTCTAACCCTTCTGAAAGCAGCCTTGAAATGACCGGAAGAATGTTAGGTCCAACCGCGGTCGTGACAAGATCAGCTTGAGTGATAGCTTTCACAACCTCTTGTGGCTGTTTTATACTATTCAAACCACTGACATTCCTAACCTCAATCGCAGAATCGTCTCCAGCCAGTTTCACTTGATACTGATTACGTTCATTCAATAGATGAATCAGCTCTTCATTCACATCAACAAAAATGGTCTCGTAACCAGACTGATCAAGAAGTGCGCCGATGAACCCTCGTCCTATATTTCCTGCTCCGAAGTGAACAGCTTTCATCTTACTCCACCTCGCTGAACGTCTGAAGAACTTCTTCCTTCGTTTCTGCTTGAATGAGCTTTTCAACATTTTCTTCCTCTGAACATACAATAGCGATTTGAGAAAGGATTTCCAAATGCTCATTTCCTTTTCCTGCAATACCAATCAGCAACTTTACGATGTTTCCGTCTCCGAAATCGACGCCTTCTGGTACCGTGACTACAGAAATTCCTGTCTCATTGACGGATTTCTTCGCATCCTCAGTACCATGCGGAATGGCTACATAGTTTCCCATGAAAGTTGAAGTGATTTCCTCACGTTTCAACATTTCTTCGATGTAAGCCTTATCTACATAGCCTTGTTCATTCAGAATGCCGCCTACATAGCGGATGGCTTCTTCTTTCGTTGCCAAGCTCTTGTTCAATTCGATGTTTTCTTTTTTCAAAATGTTTGTAGTCATTATAAAAACTCCCTTATTCTTTAGATTTTAAAAATGTGTAAAGTTTATTAGCTATATAATGGAGGATGTTCTCCTCATTTTCGGATTCTAAAATCGTGGTACACTCTCCATCTTCTATAATCAGAGAACTTATGAAGCTCAGCGTTTCCAATGCTTCCTGACTCGGAGCTTCAGGGGCGATCATAAGCAGCATTGTTTTAATGGGCATCTCTTCTCCGTCCATCCCCTGAACTTTCAGTGGTTCCCTCAAAACATGAACAGAAAAGGAAGGTTGTTCAATGGAAGAACTACGCGCGTGATACAACGCAAGTCTTGTGTCGGGGATACCCAAACCGCCTGCTTTTTCCCTTTCCAATAAATGTTTGACGATAGGATTTACTTCTATAACGGTTCCATTTTCTTTCAAAAGTTGAACCGCCTCATCAAGTGCATCCTCCACATGGGCAGCTCCTATATTCGTCACAAGAAGGTGGTCAAGAACTTTTCCAATGTTACTGGCATAGCGTTCATAAGCCCTTACTTTATCTTTAATGTCCTGTAGAGACTCTTTATTTTCGTTCTGCTGAGTCCCGACCGGTTTTTTCAATTGTTTCGTCACACGCACTCTTCGGATCGCATGCTCGATTTTGTGAATGTCCTTCTGCGGTAAAACAGGACTTACCTGGACATACGACTCTACGTCAGCCAGAGGAATGGTCGAAACGATTAAGTCATATTGAGAAACATCCATGCCCTTCAGATCAAATAAGGAGTGATGTTCAATCTGTTCAATTTCGTTAAATTTCTTTTGAAGCTTGGCGGCCAGTATTTTCGCCGTTCCGATACCGCTTGAACAAACGACGAGTACATGGATTCCAGCCACGCCTTCCATGTTTAAAAGGGCAGATGCAAAATGCATGACGACAAAAGCTGTTTCTTCACGCGGAAAATTCAATTCTGGAAAGACTTCCTGTATCGATTTTCCGACTTCATCAAACAAAACCGGGTAATCTTCTTCCATTTGATCAGTAAATGAATTTTCGATTTCCATGTTATGCTGCAGTCTGTAAACACTAGGCTTCAGATGAATAACCAAATCATTCAGTAATCGATCATATTTGTTGAAATCCATCCCTACACGCCGTGAGACTTTAGCAATCAGCTGCTTCGCCTTAAAAGCAATACTCATACTCGATTCTTCAAGCAAAGAATCACGGTTGTATCTCGCCTTCGCCCCCATCAAATGCATCGTAATATACCCTGTCTCAGCTTCTGGGATGGAGAGTTGAAACTCACTAGCCAGTTGATCAATCAAACCTTCTGCAAAAGAATATTCCTTGGTAGAGCGAAGCTTTTCCAACTGTGTATCATCAATATGAATCTTTTCCCCCTGCTGCATGCGTTCAATCGCTAAAGAAAGGTGGACAACTAATGCAATATAGGCGCTATCAGCCAGAGGATACGATAAATCCTTCCGCAACTCATCGACATGATATTCAATCAGAGTCAGGGTTTCTTTATTTACGATATCCAGCAGCTGTGCTGATAAAGAATCTTCAACCGCTTGATTCCCTTCCTGAATGTTCTGTCTGACCATGGAGAAAAAATCCAGCTCGTTCATATGAGTCATAATCAATTGACTGATAGCTTCTCGTATGCCTGACTCTTCCCCGACTACTTCGACGCCATACCCTCTTTTTCGTACAAGCTTCAGCTGAAAGTCCTTGAGGTGATCTTCAATTTTATCGAGGTCATGACTGATGGTTGCTACCGTGACACCGAGATCATTCGCAATTGCTACAAGCTTGACAGGTTCCCTGGTTTCCAAAAGCTTAGACAAAATCAAGACATGACGTTCCTCAGGCGTATAATCCACGGAAGCCTGCTTGCTTAACTCCAGCCTCAATGCATTCTTCTTATCTACAGAACCTTTTACTAAAAGGACGCCCCCGGACTCTTTCTCGAGCGACAAGTCTCTTTCAGCAAGAAGATCCTCAATCCCCTTTGTATCCCGATGCACTGTTCTTGTGCTGATATCCAGTTCTTTAGCCAATTGTTTCACAGTCACCTGATTTTCCTGATCCAGCAGGCGTTCTATGATCTTTCTTTCACGACCTGTTACATACATCTCCGATCCACCTCCTTCAAGGACAAGATTTAATAACTATTGTTTCTATATCTCCATAATAGGTTGCGTCGCAAGGGTTTTCAATGATTAGAAAAGTCACCTTCGTCATACGACCTGTGACAAAATTTAATAACCTACCCCTTCTTTTAAAAATGACATGACCATCCAGGTAATCAACGTCCGTGGCATGTATCATTGAGTCTTGAACATTTATCGGTGACTTTCCTACGTTTATCAGCGGGCTATTGACATTTATCGGTGACTTCGACATTTAAAAATACCCCTTGAACTCTTATTAGAGATTTCAGGACTATTTAGCAGCTTTAAAAGTTCGAACCTTGAAACAGAATCCAAAGGCCTGATCACGCGATCAGGCCTTTGGCATTTTATTCAGACTTAAGTTCGTTCACGAGTTCATCATACTTCGGACTGTTTAGGAAATTATCGACAGAGATGTGGTGAGCATTTGGTACCCTTTGTACGGCACGTTCCGTCAAATCCTTGTGGGTGATAACGATATCCACATCACTTGGCAGATCATTGATTGCCATGTTCGTGACATCAATTTGAATGCCGGCTTTCTTGAATTTGTTCTTCAAGAGAGATGCTCCCATGGCACTCGATCCCATTCCCGCATCACAAGCGAAGATGATTTTATCGACATTGCTTCGGTCGACGGAAGGAACGACATCTGTGTTTCTATCCGAAACCTCTGCATTTGCCTGTTCTTTTTGTTCTTCTTGAGAATTCAACTGACCGGAAACAGAGCTCTTCTTCCCTTTCATCTGTTCCATCTTAGCTGTAGCTTCGTTCAAATCTTCTTCCTCATCGTTCTTACTGAATTTAAGAATCAAGGAAGCGACGATGAATGATGCCAGTGTCGCAAGCAGAACACCTGCAATTACACCAAGGTGGTCGCCTCTGGCGGTCAATGGCATAAGCGCGACAATACTTCCTGGGGATGGAGTCGCCGTCAAACCGACACCGAAAGCTACGAATGTTGTTGTTCCAGTTACACCACCGGCAATAGCTGCTAAAATCAAAGCCGGCTTGGACAAGATATACGGGAAGTAAATTTCATGAATACCACCAAAGAAGTGAATGATGGCAGCCCCTGGTGCTGTCTGGCGGGAAATCCCTTTTCCAAAGATGCTGAAGGCCAGGAGGATTCCTAATCCAGGACCCGGGTTTGTTTCAAGTAAGAATAGAATCGATTTCCCTAATTCCTGTGTCTGATCCACAGCAATAGGACTTAGAATTCCGTGGTTTATTGCATTGTTTAAGAATAAGATTTTCGCTGGTTCGATGAAAATGTTAACTAGCGGCAGTAATCCCGCATTGACTAGTGCTTCAACGGCAGATCCTAAAATGTTCGTCAGTCCTGACATGATCGGGCCGATTACATAATAGCCGATCATCGCAAGGATTGCTCCAACAATTCCAGCAGAGAAGTTGTTAATAAGCATTTCAAATCCAGATTTGATCTTGCCTTCAAAAAGTTTATCCACCCATTTAATCGCAAGACCGCCAAGTGGACCAATCAACATCGCACCAAGGAACATCGGAATGTCCGCTCCGACGATGACTCCCATCGTAGCAGTCGCACCGACGACACCACCGCGAAGTCCGTGAACCAATCGCCCACCTGTAAAACCAATTAATAATGGCAGCAAGTAGGTGATCATCGGACCGACCATTTCTGCTAAATCTTCATTAGGAAGGTATCCATCTGGAATAAATAAAGCCGTAATTATACCCCAGGCAATAAATGCTCCGATGTTCGGCATGATCATTCCGCTCAAAAAGCTTCCGAACCGCTGAACACGTGCTCTTGCACCTGTTTGTTTTTTCTCACTCATGAGATTTCCTCCTCGTCTCGTTTGTTCTCTTATTTCTGTACTTTTATGATAAAGCGGTTACACCCCTGTGCTCAAGACAATCTAAATGCAGCTTTGTCATACAAGACGTGACAAATCTAAAAAAGGGTAAAAAAACGGAAGAAACGCCGGTCAAAAACAATGACCGACGTCCTTTTCAGACTCTTCTTTTTTCAAACGTACCTTTATTCCTTTTACTACCCAATGGTGAATGAAAAGGGACGCACCGATTCGAATATAACTTTCGAATTTGAATTCAACCAGAAAAAGGGGCATGAGGATTTTAAAAACTCCCAATGTCACTAGAGTGGTCTGTATAAAATATAGGTAACCGAGCACAATGGATTCATTAGAAAAATACTCTAAGTAAGTAATCATGGTAAAGCCAGTGAACAACGAAACATTTCCGATCCACTGTTCTCCACCCCATAGATGAATAAATAAAGCGAAGATAATCAAGATGAATGCACTAATTAATAAAATGGCTGGCTGAGAAGGGCGTTTTTTCATCCAGACTAGGATTCCTTCTCTCTTTTCTTATTCATGAGCTGTTCAATGTAAGGTTCAATACCTGTCCATTTACTGATCAGTTTCAGCATCACTAAAAAGAAAATCCCTTCCAGGGTCACCCCTTTTACTGTATCCGCAGATAACCACTGCTCATAAATGGTAATCGGAGCCATATCGATTAATTCTGAAAAAACAAAAGTTATTCCAAAAGCTAAACACAGCAGGACGAAACCCTTCCATATGGGATCCACACCTAAAAACCAGAGTAAGTAAACCATCAAGCCTATGGAGATGATCATGACCTGTTTCCCTAACTGGAGGTGAGTCCCTGTCAAAATGCCACCAATAATCATCATAGTCATAGAGAAAAATACGGCTATAAGTAAATGCTTCTCGTTCTTTCTTAAGTGATGAATAAACTTCTTCATACGTTACCTCCCCGCAAAAATACCAGTCTCCATTTTATCGTTGTACCTGGAGTGAGAACAATGGAATCATTCTCCACCTTTTACTCATAACTTCTATTGCGATAACGCAAAATAAGACAAACAAGGAGGAAAAGATATGAACGTTGCGCAACTATTAATCAAATGCTTAGAAAACGAAGGTGTCGAATATATCTTCGGTGTCCCTGGAGAAGAAAACATCGATGTCATGGATGCCCTTCTGGACTCTTCTATCGAATTCATTACAACACGTCACGAAACGAGTGCCGCTTTTATGGCGGGCACATACGGAAGGCTGACGGGTAAGCCCGGCGTTTGTCTGGCCACGCTTGGTCCTGGGGCAACGAACCTTTTGACTGGTGTAGCGAACGCGAATATGGATCATTGTCCATTGATTGCAATTACTGGTCAGGCGGGGTTGAATCGTCAGCATAAAATCTCCCATCAATACTATGATCTTGTCGATATCTACGCACCTGTAACCAAATGGAATGCGCAGATTAAAACAGGTGAAATCGTCCCTGAAGTCGTGAGAAAAGCGTATCAGCTGGCGATACAGGAAAAACCGGGAGCGACACATATTGATCTACCTGAAGATGTGGCAAGCATGGAAGTGATGGGCGAACCACTTCCAATCACCGGCCATTCCCTTCCGCAAGCCGACGAAAAGGTTATTAAAGAAGCCGTCTGCCTGCTTTCCAAGGCAGAAAAGCCTCTGATTTTAGCCGGGAACGGAATTACCAGAGAACAGGCAACAGGTGAACTTCAAGCGTTAGCAGAAAAAGCGAACATCCCCGTCGTTCACTCGTTTATGGGAAAAGGAGCTCTATCCTGGAAGCATGAACTCAGCCTTCTCACTGCAGGATTAAGTGGGAAAGATCATATTACATGTGGATTTCAAGCATCTGATCTGATTATTCCAATCGGTTTTGATATGGCCGAAACTCCACCTCAAAACTGGAATCCGACCGGGGAGACGCCGATTTTGCATATTGATACAGAAGAAGCCGAAATCGATGCGTATTACCCGGTAGCCTTGAATGTCGTCGGTAATATCAAAGAAAACTTGAAACAATTAGTAGAAGCAGTTCCGGCAAAAGAAAGAAACCTTGAATGGGCCACATCCATTCGGAAAGATATCCTCCATGAGTATGAACAATATCAACAGGATGAGGCCTTTCCGCTTAAACCGCAGAAAATCATTGCGGACTTGAGGAGCATCATGGGCGATAAAGATATCGTAATTTCAGATGTCGGGGCTCACAAAATGTGGATAGCTCGTATGTATCATACATCAGAGCCAAACACCTGCCTCATCTCGAATGGACTGGCTTCGATGGGAGTAGCGGTGCCGGGTGCGATTGCAGCCAAAATGGCCGCTCCTGACCGTAACGTTGTCGCAGTCTGTGGAGACGGTTCCTTTCTTATGACAGGTGCAGAGCTCGAAACAGCGGTAAGACTGAACCTGCCGATCATCATTCTCCTTTGGAGAGATGATGGCTATGGTTTGATTGAATGGCATCAGATGAAAAAGTTCGATAGACCTTCCAACATTGAATTTGGAAACCCGGACTTTATCAAACTGGCACAATCTTTTGGGATGGAAGCTTTGCGGGTAGATCAAACGGCTGACCTACGTCATGCGCTGGATACGGCAATTTCTATGAACAAACCTGTGTTGATTGACTGTCCCGTGGACTACAGCGAAAACATGAAGCTCACAGAGAAATTAAAAAATATTACATGCAAATGAGGTGAACATATGAAAATCGGGTCCATTATCAATGGTGAAGAACATCAGGAAGACTCGCGGGAAACCATGATTGTAAAAAATCCTTACAACGAGGAAATCGTGGCTGAACTGGCTTTAGCTAAAGAAGAGGACTTGAACAAAGCGATTGATAATAGCTACGACACTTTCCATCAGACGATGAAGAAAATGCCTGCGCATGACCGGGCAGATATTCTTTTAAAAGCATCAAAACTTTTAGAGGAACGTAAAGATGATTTCGCCGAAACCATCACTAAAGAAGCTGGCAAGCCACTTCAATTCAGCCAGGGTGAAGTGCTGCGTTCGGTTCAGGTTCTCCGCTTTGCGGCAGAAGAAGCGAAGCACATCGAAGGGAAAGTCATTCCGATGGATGCAGCGATAGGCGGCGAAAACCGGATCGGGTTCACGAAACGTGTGCCGCTCGGTGTGGTCGCAGCGATCACACCGTTCAATTTCCCTTTAAACTTAACCTTGCATAAAGTAGCTCCTGCCATTGCAGCGGGTAACACGATTGTATTGAAACCAGCGGAGAAAACGCCGGTCTCGGCCTATAAACTTGTTCAGCTTCTTCATGAAGCCGGACTTCCACAAGGCGCTCTGAACTTTCTGCTCGGAACAGGAAAAGAAATTGGGGATCCTCTTGTTAAGCATGATAAAATTCATAAGGTTACGTTTACCGGAAGCCTACCTGTCGGACGAACGATCCGTGAGAATGCTGGATTTAAAAAGGTAACGCTAGAACTTGGCTCCAACAGTCCGAATATTCTCTTTGAAGATGCTGACCTGGATTATGCAGTTTCTAGTCTAGTCAAAGGGGCTTTTGCTTTTTCAGGACAGGTTTGTATATCGGCTCAGCGAATTTATGTGCACCAGAATATCTACGAACGTGTCTTAAGAGCGTTTATTGAGAAAACAGAAGCACTGAAGATCGGTGACCCAATGGAAGAGGATACGGACTTTGGACCAATGATTAATGAGGATGAAGCAAAACGTGCAAAAATGTGGATCGATGATGCGGTAGACAATGGTGCGAAAGTGGAAACAGGCGGTGAACGGGATGGGACGTTATTGAAACCGACCATCATGACAAACGTCAAAAGCGATATGAAAATTATCGCAGAAGAAGTTTTCGCTCCCATCGTTTCTGTCATTCCATTTTCATCAGAAAACCAAGTCGTCCACCAGTCCAACGACTCCATTTATGGACTGCAGGCCGGCATTTTCACCAGGGATATTGATCGGGCCTTTCGTGTCGCCGATCAACTGGAAATGGGCGGGGTCTGGATCAATGAAATGTCCACTTACCGTCAGGACAACCATCCGTATGGTGGTGTAAAAAAGAGCGGCATTGGCCGGGAAGGTGTCCAATACGCGCTTGAGGATATGACCGAACTGAAGTTTTATGGAATAAGACTGAATGGGTAAAGAAAAAGCTGCTGTCCGATTATCGGACAGCAGCTTTTTTTATGATGTACGGTCTTTTTCTCCAATCCAGCCACGAGCATCCATCGCTTTGACGAGATGGCTGATACCTACCATATAAGCAGCATCCCGCATCCGGCACCCTTTTTCTTCTTTCATCTGTATGACCTTTTCAAAGCCTGTCAACATTTTCTCTTCTAATTGCTTATTGATTTCATCGACTTTCCAGTAGTAATTCATATTATTTTGGACCCATTCGAAATAGGAAACCGTCACGCCGCCAGCATTGCAAAGAATATCAGGGATGACAAAGATCCCTTTTTCTTCAAGGATTTTATCGCCTGCCGGGGTTGTCGGACCATTGGCTGCTTCGGCGAGAATTTTCGCCTGAATGGTCGGTGCTGTTTCTTCTGTCACCTGATTTTCAATGGCTGCCGGGATGAGAATATCAACAGGTAGGCTGAACATCTTTTCATTCGTGATCGGTTCTGCATTTTCATAGGAGGAAGCATAATTTTCTCCATTGTTCGTGAAAGCCAGTAAATCGGGAATATCGAGACCACCTTCTTTATAGACGCCCCCTTTAGCATCAGTGACCGCCACAATTTTCACACCTAGTTCATGTAAGAATTTCGCTGTCATGCTACCTACGTTCCCGAAGCCTTGAATGGCCGCGGTGGCTTCTGTCATTTCAATCCCCAGAACTTTACACGCTTCCCGTATCGTGAAAACGACGCCGCGCCCCGTTGCTTGAAGACGGCCAAGCGACCCTCCTAAAACAACCGGCTTCCCTGTCAGCATACCCGGAATGTTGTATCCTCGCAGCTGATCAAACTCGTCAACCATCCAACCCATGACCTTCGGATTTGTATTCACGTCAGGGGCCGGGATATCTTTTTGAGGTCCGATGATTGGAGTGATTTTCTTGATGTAGTTTCGACTCAAGCTTTCCAATTCATTTTCTGATAACTGATCAGGATCAACAATAACCCCACCTTTCCCTCCTCCTAAAGGAAGGTCGATAATCGCTGATTTCAATGACATCCAGATAGAGAGCGCCTTCACTTCATCTAAATTAACATCTGGATGGAAACGGATCCCTCCCTTAGTCGGTCCGAGAATATCCATATGCTGTGACCGGTACCCGGTAAAATTTTCAATCCGTCCATCGTCCATCCTAACCGGAATGGAAACTTCAAACACCCGCATCGGTTTTTTCAACAAATGATAGATGTTTTCATGAAGCCCCAACGTCTCCACCGATTCCTTCAGTAAACCCTTCACAATCTCATAAGGATTGTGACCATGTGTCATAATATCCGACTCCACCTTATCGTACTTATCCTTACCCATATTCCCACCTCATCCTTCCATATTTTTCTGTACCAGGTCTTACAGTAATTCCCAAACCATTAAACTTCATTTTTATCTGGGTCCCAAGATAATTGATGATCATCTTCATCCGATTCAATAATCACTTCTGTTACCCCGCGCTGGTTAAGAATTTTTTTCTCAAGTCCACCAAGCACTTGATCGATGTTTTCTATGGACATTTCCGGATCGAACTCCAGTTTCAATTCAACATGCAGTTCTTCTCCTTCTTTCATCACCATTAGCTTTTTGATATCGCGAACTTCAGGGTGCTCAAAGACGAATTCTCCGATTTTCTTTTCCATTTCTTCATCCGCTACCCCTAACACCCCAGCTGCATTGTCTAAGAATATGCGTCCAACAACATAAAACAGCATCACACCGATGATGACGGACGCATAACCTTCAGCTGTATGAAATGGCGTAAAGGTGGCAATAAGAATGGAAATCATCGCAATGAGCGCACCCGATGTCGCTACCATATCTTCAAGAAAAACCAGCTTTGTGGCCGGTTTTGCTCCACCGAGATTGGCGAGGCTCACTTTTACAACCTCCATTCCTTTGACATCCCCCTCTCCGATGTCTTTCACAACTTCTTTCATGGCTTTGTACAAGACAAAAGACTCAAGAATCGCAGCAACACCTAACACCGTCAAGTTCAGCCACAGCCAGGAGCCTGCCTCAGGAGGATGAAGAATGTGATGAATCCCTTCTTTGATCGTTTCATAAGCCAAAATGCCAACGATAATAACTGCACCAAGCAAAACCAGGTTTACAAGCCGGGCAAACCCATTCGGAAATTTATCGGTCGGTGCTTTTTTACTAAGGGCAGAGCCTATGAATACAAAGAATTGATTGGCCATGTCGCCTATGCTGTGCATCATCTCCGCAAACATCGCCACGTTTCCAGTAATGAAATATGCTATGCCCTTGATTACGGCAATCGTAGCGTTAATGATGCTTGCCCATAATGCCGGTTTATTTCCTTTTTTCAATAAGACAAACAACTCTCTCATCTCTAACCCCTTTCCGTCCCCAGCTTCTCCCCATAGTTTCCCAAGATTGTACGGAAATCATTCCATAAAATGTCTGACCAGGTCTTACAGTTTATCCCAAATGGAAAACTAAATAAAAAAAGGCATCCCGAATAGGATGCCTTTTTTGTATTCTTTATAATGAATTAGAAGGAAGCAGCTGTAGATGCGGCTTCTTCCAAGCCTTCTTCGATGATTTTTTCTGCGCGATCGGGGAATTGGTTATGCCCTTCTACCACGAGGGTCGTAATATCTTTAACTCCCCAGAATTGCAGGATGTTTTCAACGTAATTCACAGCCATCTCTGCAGATTTCGCCGGACCCTCTGAATAAACACCGCCGCGTGCATTTAACAGGGCTACCTTTTTATCCGGAAGCAATCCTACAGGTCCTTCTTCTGTATAGCGGAACGTCTGACCAGCCTGAGCTAGGTAGTCGAAATATGTGTGCAGCACAGCAGGAATGGTGAAATTCCAAAGCGGGAAGGCAAAAACGACTTTGTCAGCTTCAAGGAACTGATCCAAGTATGCTGTTACTGTATTCGTCGCTTCGATTTCGGCTTGAGTAAGCTCCATACCTTTAGCAAGCTTAAACATGCCATTGATCTTATCATTGTCATAGTAATCCAGATTTTCCTCGAATAAGTCGAGTTCCTCTATTTCATGTTCCGGGTGGACTTTTTTATAGTTATCCAAAAAAGTGTGATAAAGTTTGACGCTCACAGACTGCTCCATTGGTCTGGAATTAGCTTTTACGAAAAGTACTTTTGTCATGGTGTGAACCTCCATTTATATATATTAGTTGTTGCAGCAACCGTAAGTTAAAATGAAACGAATGATAGCTGTTCGAACACAAGGACATTTTTATGTCCGTAATTCGAGATGTTGCTATACAAACTATTCAGCGTGATACATCTTATAAACTTATGGTCTAGTTGTCAAACGACAAGTCTTGGAATTAAAAACTCCTCCAAATGTAACATTTTTACAAAAAGAGGTTTTTACTCAGACGAATGCGGATATATAGCTTATGTGCGCACAACAAAAACAAATTCGAAAGGATGTATTTCTAAATGGCTGATCGTTACAAAACAGGTGAACAAGCTCCAGAAGCAGGTACTTACGAATTTGATGGTTTAGTGGATGGTCGTAAAAATAACAATGTAACAGAGGATGAGAAACATATCGAATTGAGCAATGGCGATACGTTCCCACCCCTTCGCTCCAGTAAGGAAGCCGCATACTGGAAAAAAGCATAATCATACACACTATGTCACATAGAAAAGTCCTGGACATCCCCCTGCCCAGGACTTTTCGTCATTTTTTCTTCCCATTTATCACCTTTAATGTTGGCGCCTGCTTTTCGTCTGGCTGACGTTCGAACGATGTAATCGTCGCCCCGATTCCAATGGTGAGTGAACCATCTGACTCCACACGGAACAACGTACCGGGCTCTTTGACTCGGATGGATTGGACATTGTGTCTGGCAAACACCTGCTGCAGGTCACCGATCAGTTCATCTTTTCCATATGTGAAACCCATTTTGTCACTCCCTAAATGATCCTCTATTACTAGTAGGATATGTAAAAAGAGAGACAAACATGCTCGTTAATTCTGTGACCCTTCTTAAGTAGGCGAATAATCATAGAGAAGACTTTTCATACCGCGCCTTATATATTTCAAGCGCCATAAGATGAGTGGCTTTTGCTCTTTGTTGTGTTTGCTCTTTTACCTCAGGAAAGTTTTCAGCTTCTACATAGTCCGCAAGCACATCTATAATGTCATCTAATAATTTCGCTTTAAAATAAAGCTTCATCCGCTCAACCACCGCATCTCCTGCAAGTACTCTCACTTTTCCCTCCCACAACGTCCACTCATCGGTATCAAACCAAGCCCAAAGCAAAGACGCATAATCTGCTGCGGCGTCACCAAGAGTAAGATCGTCCCAGTCAATGATACAGAA
The DNA here is from genome assembly GCF_017307035.1 of Halobacillus sp. GSS1. Lineage (NCBI taxonomy): Bacteria > Bacillati > Bacillota > Bacilli > Caryophanales > Bacillaceae > Halobacillus > Halobacillus sp. GSS1. The sequence continues at coordinate 92,674 of NZ_JAFLHE010000002.1, read as the reverse complement.
CTCCTCATCATTCACTAAGATATTTTGCTGACTCAGGTCATTGTGAACGATATCTTCTGCTGGACGTTGAAAATGAATGGATTGTTGAATTTCCTTTTCCAAATCATCTGTCACTTCGTGAAACCAATCAAAGGTGTTCTTTTTTACAAAAGGTAAGCTTATTTTATGAGCATTGATGATACACATGTCTTCCCGTAAACGACGGATATACGTGTCGGTCATTGCATCAGCACAAGTCTGATCACCTGCCCCGATCTCTTGTTTCAGCTGTGAATCTCCATGCAGCTGACCTACTTTTGCTAGTATATTATCCGTCCACACGTCCCCCTTCCATGCGTCTCCTTCAAAAAACTCAAACACAAGGCCATAAGGATGGTCAGGGATGACGGTTTCATGGATTTCCAGCAGCAGCTTAGGTGCATGGTAATTTTCTCTCAAATATTCATTAAGACGTGCCCATTGTTTCAGCCTGTCCATATGATTCTTTTTGGCGAATTTCACATGCATGCGTTTCTTCCCATCGTAAATTTGATAGGACTGGTTCACAAAACCACCAGGATTCCATATGTACTCTATATAGATATTTTCCGACTCCAATCCAAGTTCAGCTTTCTCTGCCCATTTTTTCAAGCGACTCTCTACCTTTTGATCTGTCATTTGCTATCCCCCCCTCTCTTTGTAGATTCTCTTCTCTACTTGAAACTCCTTGCTTAAAATTAACCAATTGACATATCGATAATCATCGATTAGTATAGGCGTATGAAAAACTACGTAGACATTTTCAAAGTGTTGGCTAACGAAAAAAGATTGGATATGCTGCAATGGTTAAAAGAACCAAAAGCCCATTTCGACAAGCCGACGGCTCATTTATCCAGGAACATCAGTGAAAAAGGAGGCGTGTGTGTCGGAGATATACAAGAAAAAGCCGACATGTCACAATCAACGGTCTCCCACTATCTTTCCATGATGCAGAATGCCGGACTTCTAGAATCCGAGCGCCACGGAAAATGGACGTACTACCGTCGGAATGAAGCTGTCATTCAAGAAGTAGCTGAATTTCTAAAGAAGGAGCTTTAAGGCTCTTTTTTTAGAGTTAACATATCGATAATTAGAGATATGTAGATATGAAAGGGGTTGTGTATATGAAAGCATGGATTTATCTTATCGCATTATTTGCAGGTGTTTCTTTAAGCATTGAAGGAGCCATTTATGGTGAGCTTGGAGAAACCGTAGGAAAATTAGAGAGCAGCTTTTATAATTTTTTCGTCGGCTCCATTATTTTAGGAATCGTTCTACTTTTCTTAGGTCAAGGTTCTTTGAGTTACACGTTCAAAGCTCCCAAATGGCAGTTAAGCGGCGGTTTTCTGGGCGTGATCTACCTGACGATTTTAATTTTTGCCATACCAATGGTCGGAGTCGGAGCTGCGATGATTAGCGTCATCGTCGGTCAATTAGCGATGAGCATGATTATCGAACACAAAGGATGGTTGGGCAGCAAAGCGAACAAAGTAAAAAAAGAAAAAGTGACCGCCGTTCTGCTTATGACCATTTCTTTGTTTTTAATCTTTTCTTAGGAGGTATGTGAAATGGCTGTTTTATTATTATTGACCGCGGTACTTGGGGGCACGATGCTCAGTGCACAATCTTCGATCAATGGTTCCCTTAGTACAAAAGCAGGCACTTATGAAACCACTTTTCTTACATTCATTACCGGAGCCTTGATCTTATTCCTTCTTGTCTTGTTTTTTGGGAATGGTGATATCGGATTAATAGTAGAAGCTCCCAAATGGCAGCTTAGTGCTGTATGGTTTGGTGTAGGCTATTTATTTCTCACTATCCTTGCTGTGCCCCAAATCGGTGTCATCGCCACAAACATCTCAACGATTATCGGGCAATTAGGGGCTGGCATCATGATTGACCATTACGGATGGTTCGGAGGAAATCAAATTCTCTTTGATTGGAAAAGGGGACTGGCATTTCTTCTCATGCTCATCGCCCTCCGGTTCATCTATATCGCAGACAAAAAACAAGTAAAGGGTGGCTGATGTCGCCACCCTTTCTCTCATGAATGAACCATCCCTTTCTTCTTATATCCTCGACACTTCAACAAATGGATACTTTGTCCATGATAAGAGTATTCATATATACCCAAGACCTGAGTATAAAAAGGAAGCCGTCCCCTTCTTTTCTTTATTAAATCCTTTAGAGAAGGACTAAATGAGCACTATAAAGGTCGACAACTCAATCAAAAGCCTCTCATTTCCCCCACTCCTTCTATTTAATCATTTAACATTATGTCAATTGTCAGACAATTATGAACTTGATATAGTTAGTTAAAACAAGGAGGAGATCCAACTTGAAGATTAATCAAAAAAGATTTCAGGAACACATTGAAACCCTAGCCGAAATCGGAAAGATTGGAGAAACCGGGGTCTGTCGACTCGCACATTCAAAAGAAGACCGAGAAGCTGTCGATGTTGTCCGCGTTTGGATGGAAGAAGCCGGACTGGATACCCATATTGATGGATTTGGAAATTTAGTTGGTCGTATCGAAGGAAAAGAAAAAGACAAGCCGATCCTCATGTTAGGTTCGCACATCGACTCCCAGCCCTATGGTGGCCGCTTTGACGGAACGTTAGGTGCTCTAGGTGCCATTGAAGTTGTACATACGATGAAAGAAGAAGGCATCACCCCCAACCGCTCGATTGAAGTCATCTGTTTTGCAGACGAAGAAGGTTCCAGATTCAATAAAGGTGTCTTCGGTGTCCGCGGAATCATCGGTCAGCTCGAAGACGGTGAACTCGAGCGAAAAGACAAAAATGGCGTCACCCGGTTAGAAGCACTCAGAGAATTTGGTGTCGAGCCAGATTTGAGTCAAAGCCCCGTCTACAAACCCGGGGACATTGAAGCTTTTCTTGAACTTCATATTGAGCAGGGCCCTGTGCTCGAATCACAAAACAAACCTGTTGGGATCGTATCCGCCATCTCTGGTCCGATCTGGCTGACTGTGACGCTTGAAGGATTTGCTGGACACGCAGGATCAGTCCCGATGAATTTAAGACAGGATGCATTTTTAGGAGCCTCCATCATTACAAAAGAGTTTAATGAACTTGTCCGCAATGAAGGCACGCCGAATACAGTCGGTACCGTCGGCAGTGTCCAGACTTTCCCGAATTCCCGCAACATCATCCCTGAAAAAGTAGAGTTCACGATTGACCTTCGTGACATAGACTTGGATGCCCGCACAAAACTCGAGAAGAAACTCTACGAAATCATTGAACGTACGAGCAAAGAACTGAACCTTGAATACTCGATCAGTGAAGACACACGCAGTGATCCACGCTATTGCGCAGACTGGATCAAAGACATCATGAAAGCAGAAGACGAACAACTTGGTTACGGTTCCCCAACCTTGATGAGTGGACCTTTTCACGATGCCTTATTCATGTCCTACATCAGTGATTACGGAATGATTTTCGTACGATGTGAAAAAGGAATCAGCCACAACCCGCTGGAGTATGCCGAAATGGAGGATATGCAAAAAGGTGTGGAGATTCTTTATCATACAACCTTAAAAATTGCTCAGTCCTAGATGGAGGGAGAAGAAATGAAAGCAACCACAATATTCATCAACGGAGAAGTTATCCCCGGTGATCAGTCAGGCACCATTCATGAAGCCCTCGCTGTCAAAGGAGAGCGCATTCTCCAAGTTGGAAGGACCATCGACATCATGGAACGGTGCGATGCTCATACAGAGATCATTGATTTGAATGGGAAAAGCCTGCTTCCGGGATTCAATGATGCCCATGCCCACCTTGAGTTGTACGGTACCAATCAACTCGGGGTAAACCTGAAACAGGTGAATTCCATAGACTCCATCATTGAAAAACTTCAAACACGGGCAGAGGAAACACCTTCAGGAGAATGGATTCGCGGCTGGGGATACAATCAAAACAACCTGCTTGAGGATCGCCATCTGACCAAATGGGATTTGGACAAAGTGTCCACCTCCCATCCAATCATTGTTGTGCGGACCTGTGGTCATATTTCATGTGTAAACAGCAAAGCTCTGGAAATGGCAGATATCCATTTACAAACACCAAACCCCCCCGGTGGGACCTATCACAGGGATGGTGACGAGCTTACTGGACTATTATTAGAAGCCGCTCATATGAAAATGTTCCAGCTTGCTAATTATTCAGAAGAAGAGGTCATGCTCGGGCTCCAAATGGCCTCGGATCACTTTTTGCAAAATGGAATAACAAGTGTACATGATGCAGGTGGATATGGCACGAAACATATCCGTTATTTACAAAAGGCTGCTCAAGAAGGAAAGATCAGACAACGTGTATATGTCATGTATGGCTCCCTTTTTGATTCTCCATCCGTTGTCAAAGCCGGAGTCGAAAGCGGAATCATGACAGGACTCGGAGACGACACGTTTAAAATCGGTCCTGCAAAAGTTTTCATTGATGGAAGCAGCAGCGGTCCCACATGCAAAACCCGGGAGCCGTACACGAGTAACCCAAGTGATTCCGGCATTTTGTATATGGACCAAAATGAATTGGATCAACACCTCCTTCCAGCCCACAAAAAAGGGTGGCAGATTACCGCCCATGCCATGGGGGATGAAGCCGTACATATGCTGCTGACCACAATTGAGCGAGCGCTCAATCACAGGCCATCTAAGGATTACCGTCACAGACTTGAGCATGCAGGAATTACTCCTCCTGACCTTGTAGAAAGGATAAAAGCGACCCGCGCTGTCCCAATTCCAAACCCTGCATTTCTTTACGAGTTCGGGGATGGATATATCAACGATTATGGGGACAGAGTCCACTACTTTTTCCCTTTAAAAAGCTACGTAGAGCAGGATATCCCTTTTGCCATCGGTTCCGATAGTCCGATAACAACGGTGAATCCATTGACGGGTATTCACGCAGCCGTCAATCGGACAAGCAAAGGCGGTCATCCTGTTGGGCAGAACCAATCCATCACGGTTGAAGAAACGATCCGCGCTTATACATGGGCAGGGGCTTTTGCCAGTGGTGAAGAAGATTTGAAAGGAACCTTAGAACCAGACAAGTACGCAGATCTCGTTATTCTCGATCAATCCATTTTGCGTTGTCCCTCCCAGAAACTAAAGGACATCCAAGTAGAAATGACAATTTTAAACGGAGATATTGTATATGAAAAACAAAAGGAGGATGCCCATTGACTAAGCAAAAGTTTATTAAGATTTACTGTCTTTCTTTAGCCATCCCATTTTTACTTCTCGTCTTCCCGTTGTTCTCCATCGCCAACAGGGAAACCCCATTCATTATCGGTTTACCTTTTTCAGTATTCTGGGTCATTTTTTGGATCGTTGTCACATTCATCATCGTCTTATTCCTGTATAAAATCGACCCTGACAAAGACGAAAAGGAGGTCCATTAAATGGCACAATGGCAAATTGCAATGATCATGATGATCGGTTATCTCATCGTCGCTTTATTCATCGGCGTTTTAGCTGGCCGTAACCAGGATAAAAGTTCTCTTGAAGAGTTCACCACAGCGAAAGGGAACCTCGGTCTGTTCGTCATGTGGTTCCTCATGGGTGGAGCGGTCTTCAGTGCCTTCTCATTCCTTGGCGCACCAGGATGGGCCTTTTCTCGCGGTGCACCTGCGTTGTACATCATCACATATACCGCCTTCGCTATCTTACCTTGGTATATCATCGGCCCGAAAATCGGAGCCATCGGCCGCAAACATAACATCTATACGGTCGCCGGATTTTTACAGTTGCGCTACTCAAGCCGAGTAATCGCCATGATTATTGGAATCGTTGCGTTACTAGCCTCTATCCAGTACCTGGCCACACAAATGAAAGGGATGGCCTATATCTTCAACATCATGACTGAAGGACGAATTCCTTTTTGGCTTGGAGCATTGCTTTCTTATGGAATTGTCGTCGTTTACGTAGCTACAGGCGGGCTGCGTGCTGCTGCCTGGTCTGATGTATTTCAAGGAATTCTCATGATCGTCATCTCCTGGACAGTCGGACTAACGATCGTCAATCAGCTTCATGACAGTGTCCCGAACATGTTCCGGAATTTGACGCAGGACAATCCAGGGTTTCTGCAAATCGGTGCGGAAGGTTCTACGATGTCTACCATGGCTTACACAACCACGATTCTTGTATCGACCATCGGTTTTCTCATGTGGCCGCACTTGTTTTCAAAATCCTACGCTACCAAAGCGCGGACGATTAAAAAAACCGTGCTCGTCTATCCTATGTTCGCCTTGTTTTTAATTCCGCTCCTGTTTGTCGGGTTCTCTGCCGTTAACGTCATCCAATCCGATCAAATCGGTTCACCGGATGAAATTCTGCCCTACCTGATTACAACGGTTCTCACATTGCCGGGCTGGGTGTATGGCCTTGTCGGTGCTGGTGCGCTTGCTGCTGCTATGAGTACCGCGGATGCCATCACGCACAGTGCTTCCCTTGAGTTCACAGATGGTTTGATCCGCAACGTAAAAAGAGACCTTTCATCAAAAACGACGCTTTTAATTATGAGAATCGGCGTCTTCGTCATCGGAGGTCTTGCCTATTTCATTACTGTGTTTGGTGGGCAGGGATTGATTGCCCTCCTACTTGGAGCCTACGGATCAATCGTCCAATTCGCCCCAGGTGTATATGGTGCTTTGTATTCAAAAAAAATCACGGCACCTGCTGTCATTACCGGGTTAATATCGGGGACTGTCGTCAACTACTACTTCCAGCTTGTCGCGGACTCCCCACCATTGGATATTAATCCAGGTATCCTTGGCTTGATCGTTAACGTTGGACTAGTCGTTCTGATCAGTGCTTTTTCTCAAGGAAAAGAGATGCCAATGGCAGAGGAATATAGAAAAATAGGTTCATAATAAAAAGGACTCAGAGCTTAATAAGCTCTGAGTCTTCTCTTATAAATAAAGAATTGGCTGACGAATACAAAGAGAAAAGCCGGTCTTATTTATTACACGTTCATCCTTATCCAGCCCGCCTCTTTCGGAAAGTCTTCACGTGTCAATGTTCTTCTTTCCATCCATTGCCTGTAAGCTGTCATTGTACCATCATGTGTAACCACAAAAACACGGTCTTTCTCTAGCTGCTTACACCAATGAATCAATTCAGAAGCAACATCCACAAATTCCTTTTCAGCGATTTCATTGATCCCCTCCGCCCATCGCTTTCCACCTAAATGGAAGTCCGGAAATTCCTCAGCCACCCAGTCTTTAGTCAAAATCTGATCACAGGGTAAAGTCTTCCACTCTTTTTTTTTGCGGGAACATACGTGGGCCTACAGCAGGATTCACCATCACCCTGCATGGAATATCTGCACTCCAATGAGCAGCTGTTTGCAGAGTCCTCACTGTCGGACTGACGATGAGGAAATCTTCAGAAACCAGCGGCCACGTTTCCTGCAACTTTCTCGCCTGGTTCTCTCCACGAATAGTCAATTCCGGGTGCAGGTTATGTAATCGATCAGGTTTTTCAGTATGTTCCCCTTCCCCGTGGCGTACGAATACTAGTTCCATCATTGGCCTCCTTTTTATACTTTCTACCCATTTCCCTTACATAACCAAGAATATTATGTACGAAGACATACACAAAAACACACCCTATGATAAAAGCTGAAACCCATAGCCCCTCTCTCATTTCCAGCGAGGAAGTGAATACCACGATTCCGCTTAACACCAAACCCATGAACATATAATAGGAAAAGATTTGCCACCATCTTCGCTTACGCCGTACACGTTCGATAAATATAGACAGGGGGATTCCTAATAAAAAGTAAACGAGGAGAGTGTATAAAAAAATAAGAGTTGAAACATCAAGATCTCCTACAGATAGTACGTTCAACGCGATGGCTACGATGGTGGACGAAAAAAAAGCAGCTAAAATCCCTGTATATATGTTCTTCATACATAAACCTCCATCCTGAACTTTTGAACCTTAGATGTTATTTCCCGTGCAATATTTATACAAACCGTATCACAGTCTTTGCATTGTTTTCCATCAAAAAGAGGATGGAGCAATCTTCATCCTCTTCCCTATTTAAGCACTCCACATTTTTTGGAACACACGTTCCTGGATTTCCTCATGCCGTTTCCTCGTCAATAAGCTAAACAGAACATAAGCAAGCAGACTTAAAAGTACGGGCAGGACCACTGTATGCATCCCAAACGCTTGCGGCATAAAGCTGTGAAATAGAATATAGCTTCCCACCCCGGTCAAAATAGAAGCAATGGCTCCACTGGCATTTCCTTTTTTCCAATATAACCCCATGATGACAGGCCAGATGAAAGCTGCTTCCAGCCCACCAAAAGCAAATAAATTTAACCAAATTAGTAAATCCGGCGGCTGAATCGCCATGGCAAATACGAGAATTCCTATGACAGCAGTGACGGAAATACTCAGTCGTTTCACCTTCTTCGCACTTGCTTCAGGATTCACATAATTCATATACACATCTTTCACCACCGCTGAACTAACAAGCAGGAGCAGTGAATCGACGGTCGACATGATCGCAGCCATCGGGGCTGCAAGAACAATGCCTGCCAGCCACGCCGGGAGCACCTCCATTGCAATCCGCGGCATCACCGTGTCACCGACTTCAATTCCTGGTAGGATAGACCTTGCGAAAACCCCGGTCAAGTGCATGCCCAGCATGATCACACCAACAACCACAGTTCCAATAATTAACGCGCGGTGCATCCCTCGTGAACTTTTATAACTCATGGCACGGACGGCAACTTGCGGCAGACCGACGACACCAACCCCGACAAGAATCCAGAAAGACGATACATAAGCCGGCGTAAGGGAACGATCCGCACCGTATGGTGAAATTAAATCCGGGTTTTCTGCAGCAAGATCAGAGATAATATTTCCAATCCCGCCTCCTGCGAGAATCGTACCAATCAGGATGATCATCGTACCAAAAAACATGATGACTCCCTGCACAGTATCCGTAATCGCTACAGCACGAAACCCGCCGATAATGACGTACACAAGCACGGAAACGGCGAAAATGAACAAAGCAGCCGTGTAGGAAAGCCCTGTAAAGGATTCAATCAGGCGGGCACCTCCGACCCACTGCGCCGCCATTGCGGAGAACAAGAAAATAATAATACTTGCTGCTGATAGGATGACCACCCATTTACTCTGGTAGCGTTCCTTTAAGAAGTCCACAAGTGTGACGGCACGTATTTTCCTTGCCATAATGGCAAACTTCTTTCCAAGGACAGACAGCACGAAATAGCCCGTCGCAAGCTGTGTCATGGAAAGCAGAACCCAGCCAAGACCGACTGTGTAAGCGACTCCGGGACCACCGACAAAACTGCTGGCACTTCCATAGGTGGCAACCATCGTCATCGCTAATATGAACCCACCAAGCTGGCGGCTTCCTAAAAAATATTCCTGTAGAAAATCTGCACTGGACTTTAAGTATTTCGAAGCATAAAAGCCAATAAAAAAGATGATGACTAAAAATAGTAACAGTGGTATGACTACACCCCAGTTCATTCTTCCTCCTCCTCATCCAGCTGAACTTCTTTGAATAAAAATTTGACTGCGAGAATGACGAGAAGGAAGATCAGGACCGTGACGGCAATACAACTATAAAAAAACCAGGCGGGAAAGCCGATGATGTAGTCATACTCCTCCACAGGACCCGAGCCGAGGCCATAAGCAAAGCCATACCAAAGAACGAAGTTCACCACAACCAGAGTAACTCCAATCAATGCCTCTTTGTTCGCAATTTTATACCGCGGATCTTCCATCCGCTTATCTTGATGATTCATAAAATATTCCCCCTTGCCTAACCGAACGTCTACCTATTCCTGTATTTCTTCATTGATGCATTCATGTTTTCTTCTTTTCCAAGCTTACCGAAAAATCACTGGTCTGTCTGCACCCTTTTTTCATAAAAACGTGCTACTCCACCCATTTCAAACATAAAGTATGAATGTTCCATTTTTAAAGATAAGCTCCCTTTAGTTGAAGACTCAGTTTCGAGACTTTTGTTGGGTGGATGGGGCTGCGGGGAATAGCTCGCTTTCCGCGGGAGCGCGGTGAGCCTCCTCGGACTGCGTCCTGCGGGGTCTCACCAAGCACTTTTATCCCGCAGGAGTCTCGCCATTCCCCTCCGCCCACTTGCCGAAAGAAACTCTCGAAACTACCTTTCAGCAATAGGAGCTTTTATGGTTGAGAATCCTATATCAACGTGGTTTAAGCAGGATTTATAACAGTTTTAGGCAGGTAATATAAGAGGGATTTCGAGAACCTCATATGGCAAAGGGGCGTAGGGAAACGGTGAGACTCCTGTGGGAAGTGCGTGGTAGATGAGACCCCGCAGAGCTTTAGCTCGAGGAGGCTCATCACTCGCCCACGGAAAGCGAACCTTTTCCCGGAGCCCCTAAATCCACACAAACATCTCGAAATCAAGTCTTCCACAATCCTGCCATATACTTTAATAAGTAATAAACATGTCTATTTTTATTTAGGAAAACTTTTGCTTGCTTTACTGTCTGCATCATGTAAAATGGATATATTCATAGATACAAAGGGAGTGCGTGGAATGAAGAGACACTCGGCCTTGTTCATAGTCATTTTGCTTCTTAGTTTCTCTTTGCCGTTCACATACGGTGAACACCACAGCGGCTATTTCAAAGGCGACGTCCAGGAAAGCACTCTACTTGAAACACCGTCCTCAAACGATGATCCAACGGACAAAACATTTGTCCTGCCAGCTTTATTTGGTCTCCTTTTGATTGTACATTTGTGTACCAAAGTCGCATCAACATTCGTGAGGACTTTTCGCAAGTTATTTTTTCTGAATCCGGTATTCTATCAATCCAATTATGTGATCCAATACCTTTGATGTTGTCCAAATAAGCCAACACTCAAAGGAGGTTTCACCTATGTTATGGTTCAGAATGATTATGATCGGTATGTTCTCCTTAACAGCAATGTCCTTGTTATCCTACCAGGGAACAGAGATCTACCATGCTTTCCTAGAATTCTTCAGCAAAAAATAATTTTAAACCCATACACCTTTCAGGCGTATGGGTTTTTTATAGGGTGAATTCCAATTGAATATCTCTGGGTTCGCGATAATAAATAGCTGAGTTCAGTTCCTGAGCTGGTTGACATCCCATTTTCCGATAAAACTTCTGGGTTTCCAGAGAGGGATGGGCGCCAATATACAGTTTCTCCGCCCCCAATGCTTTAGCAGCCGAGCAAGCTTCCTTAAAGAGCCGTCTCCCTAGCCCGGTTCCCCTAAGCTCCCTGCTCACATGTATGTAGGAAAGTTCCCGGTATATGGACATTTCTCCAAATGGATCCGCCTCAATAACAGCAAACCCATAGACATTGTGTTCCTTCATTGCTGCTACAACAGCTCCTCCACTTTTTATCACCATCCTGATGTGGTGGATGATCCTCTGTTTGTCTTCTTCGCTCCAATGCTCTTCAAATGAATCCGATTTTTCGTTAAACCTGCCCGATTGTAACACCCATACACGGTCCGTTTTTTGATAACGGTCAAAAGAATCAAGCATGTGAATGTGAACGTCACCCTTTTTCAATAGAATAATGTTCATTTCCTCTCCCACCCAATCCCGACTTCAAAAAGGAGCCCCGTAATGGCAGCCCCCTTTTTTGCTTATTTGTAAAGAAGATTCAATCGCTCTTCCTCTTCTTTCTTGTCATGATACTCATAAAAACCTACTCCGTTACCCCAAGGATCTTCAAAAGTCCCCCATTTAACAGGTACCTCTTCACGTGAATGGACCTCAAAACGGGGAATGTTCAATTCCTGAACCAAAAGGTCTCTTGTCGCCTCAAGATCTGTAACACCTATTCGAAAAGGCCCACTATTCTTTGAGGGTGTGCCCTCCGCCAATTGCAGCCAGAATCCAGGGATGACCTCCCATTCAACGAAACCTTCATGAGGGATGAAATCAGGCTTTTTTCCTAGCAGTTTCTCATACCATTGCTGTCCTTCTAAAAGATCAGGGACACGAATTTGGTTGGTTACTTCAAAAAGCACGAGCGTTCCTCCTTAGTATTCATTTTTTGTAAAAGTGCTGGGAGTTCAGTCAAATGAGGAATGGAATGGAAGCCCCATGATTCTTCCTCTTTCCTATCCTTTTTCCAAACGGCTGTCATCCCCACTTTTTCTGCGGCCTGGACATCGTTTTCCAAATGATCACCCACATATACACACGCTTCAGGTGGCATCTTCATCCGTTCCATCGCTCGTTCAAATATCATGGGATCTGGCTTTTTCACACCTTCCAGTTCTGAGATGAGGATGGTTTCGAAAAAAGATTGTATGCCCAAAGCCTTGATGTTGTCCATTTGGAAGCGCCCTTTTCCATTTGTAATGAGCCCCAGGCGAAAGTGGTTTGCGATTAACTCCAGCAATACTTCCTGCAGTCCTTGAAAAGCAATACAATGTTGATTGAAAGACGCGTGATAATCCTGATAGAGTTCTTCTACTGTTTCCTTGTCGAACTCGAATTCTTGTGCAAGTTGTTGATAAACGTAATCCTTACCCTTGTACCCTTGTTCATCCAATGCTATGAATCTTGAGACGAAAGTTTTTCTGGGTACAAACTTGAGAGACTTCTTATAACGGAGGTATTGATGAGTAATAAATTGTTCAACAGAAGCATCGCGATCCAAAAGCGTCCGGTCCAAGTCGAAAATGACGGCCTTGATCATAGACGATGTCCTTCTTCTCTCGCTTTACGATAGCCGTAAAAGGAACAGTTCTCTCCTACCTGAAAACCACAAGACTCATAGAAGGAGAAATTCTCTTTCGACGTATGTGCAAACCAATCCCCATGCGGCAGTTTTTCCATACATAGAGAAATGAGTTTATGAGCTAGTCCTTTTCCACGGTATGGTTTCGAAACAATCAAGTCCATTATTGTCGCCATCATGACCTTATCAGAAACGACTCGAACCATTCCTACCATTTCTTCCTGATCCCAAACCGTAAACGCCCATGTCGAGTTCTCAAAGATGAGAGAAAATTTTTCTTCCTGCCACGAAGGACCTCCCTGTGACCAGCCGACCTCTTCAAACAGCTTTTTCACACGTTTGGCAGGCAATCCACTTGTGCCTTCTCGAATCGTTAATCCATGGAAGTATTGATACATTAATTATTCCTCCGGATACATTCGCTGCAAGAAGGTCACAGATTGAATGATCAGTTTCTTTAAAACCTCTTCATCAATGTCATCCACCTTGTTAATGTACACACACGCTTTACCACTCTTGTGTTTTCCGAACTTTTCAAGAAGCTCTTCACGTTCTGGATCACCTGTTGCAAAATAAAGACTGATTTTCGCTTTCCTAGGAGAAAAGCCTACCAGAGGGGCATCTCCTTCATGTCCCGTTTTATATTTATAATGATAAGAACCGAAGCCAATGATGGAAGATCCCCACATTTTGGCTTCATACCCCGTCGTTTCAGTGAAAACATCCAATAACCGGTAGGCATCTTCCCGCTTTTTTGAATGATCCACTTCTTCAATGAATGACATCACACTTCGCTCATTCTGCTTTGTCTTTTGTTCATAAGCCATTTCTCCCACCCCTTTCCCCATGTTCTATACTAGTTCCACCATCTGCCCTTTATCTCCTGTTAAAAAACAAAAGAAAAAAAGAGGCCCCTGCAACGGAACCTCCTTTCACTCATCAGCTGACAACTTTCAAATTCGGTTTTCCACCATCTTGCTTTCCACCCATAACTTTTGTAATATGCTGGACGTCCTGAACCATCTTTTTCATTTTCCTTGTTTCTGAGGCCATTTTGTCAACACGCTCCAGCTGCTGTTTGGAGAGACGCAAAATGTTTTGATTTTGACCTTTCCCTTCTTTTGTAAACTGCAGCAAACTTTCAAAAGAATGGGAGAATAGATCGACCGTTGACAAAAGCTGTTGACTGGATGCACTAATTTCATCTGTCTGCTTTTCAACCTCTTCTGACTGCCCAAGGATCCCCTTGAAATTTCCTTCCATATTCATCACATGGGCAAGGCTCGTTTCCATTTTTCTTCTTCCATCACTCGCATGAATACTCGCTTTCGTTACATGCTCACCAATCGCATCAACAATCGAGAAGATGCGTTCCGTTGCATGACCAGACTGTTCCGCAAGCTTCTGTACTTCTTGTGCAACAACGCTGAAGCCTTTTCCATGTTCACCCGCCCTGGCTGCTTCAATAGAAGCATTCAAGGCCAGCAATTTAGTATGGTCCGTGATCGAGGCGATTTCCTTTGTCAGTTCACTGATGTGATTCGAGTAGGTTTGTAAGGCTTGGATGTTATCACTCGTTTCCGTGAAGCTGTTCTCTGTAGAATGAAGGTGCGTCGAAATTTCTGCAAGAGAGGCCTTTCCCTCCTGGGTTGCTGCTGACGTCTTTTTCGCCTGACCGGATACAACCTCAATACTTCTTGTAATCTGTTCCACAGCGGCTTGTATATCCGATAAATTCAGAGCGCGGTTCTCTGCCTCATCGACTTGTTCCTCAGCGTTCTGACTCCGTCTTTGCAACAAATCTTCCATCTCATTAAACGATCGTGAGGATTGGTGTGAAGTTCGATTCATAACATCTGTTGCATTTTTCAACGACTTCCCGACCGACTGCAATTGATGAAGAAGCTGATCAGCTTCTGCTTGTTTTTTCTGAGAAAGTTCGGTTAACTCTTTTACATGTGTGTTCTTCTGGAGAATTTGATAGGAGGTTCCGGCACTCGTTAAAATTAAATAAACCGCATGAAGAGAGAACATGAACCATGAATAATTTTCAGTTCCATAAAAGAAATCCATCCCCCAAAACATGGTCACAAAATGAAAGAGTGCAAAAAGGAGCGTCATCATCGCTATAATTTCTGTCCGATCATAAAAAGCAATCAATGCAACCACAAGAAAGATAGAAAAATGATAGACAACCATGCCTTCACCATTCGTAATCATCCCTATGCTAATGAACGTGAATAAGAGGCTCATGAACCACGGGATTGCTGCGTGGTTCCGTTTTTTCAGATAGATGAAGAATGTCATGCAATATAAAAGAAATGGCACAGCCAGGTATGTATATAAAAAAGGAGTATAAGCCTTAAAATCATCCATACTCCAGTTCAGTTGCAAATTTCTGTGAGTCAGATGAATGACCACCATCAACAATAAGCCAACAGCTCCAAACATGAGCATCGTTCGATTCTTTTTTTCTTCCATACTAACCACCCTCAAATGATAAGACTTTGGATTACATGCGCCAATATAGATAAAACTTTGAATTCAAAGCTTTTCCCGCTCTAATATATATCCCTTGTCAAAAAAAATAAACCTCCTAAATGTGGAGGTTTATCATGATCCATGAAGTTCTTCATAAATTTCAGTCACCCAAAAGTGACGCGGAAAAATGAATAAAGTCCAATAATCCTGCCATCCCGGTGTTTCGAGCTCTTGTTTCTCCGCAGGAGGTGTGGGTTTTTCCTTTACCTTTTCCATCTGAGATGAATAGATCTCATCACCATCTGAATCGGTAACGGAGAGCATTCCTGACTCATCTATTTCCGCCTGAACAGTCTTTCCTTTTTGATGGGTGTAAGAAATCTCCTCAGGCAGTTGATAGTCTTCTTTTACACCCGGAAATTTTTCCTCAGGTTTTAAAGTAGACGTTTGATAGTGTTCAAATCCATAGTCCAGCAGTTTCTTCGTATCTTCATAGGACAAATCCTTCGTGCGGCTTTTCATAGTGATCACAATCAAATCCATATGATCCCTGCTCGCACTCGTAGCCAACGTGAAACCAGATTGAGGAACATATCCTGTCTTCCCACCAGTCACACCCTCATATGGATCTTCCCTCATTAAACGGTGATGCGTGTATAGCGTGGCATCCCACTTCTCTCCATCCCAATCCAAAGTCTCTAACCCATAAATCTCATTGAATGTCTCATTTTTTTGGGCATATTTTGTGATTTCAGCCAGATCTTCCGCTGTCGTCCTATGTTCTGCGTTGAACAAACCGTGTGGGTTCTTGAAATCCGTCTGCTCCACACCGGCTTTTTCTTCAAGATAAGCATTCAAGTCTATAGAGAACTGTTCGACACTCCCGCTCAAATGCTCGGCAATCGCAACACCAGCATCATTTCCAGAGTTTAAAAGCAGCCCCTGGATAAGCTCCTTCAATGTTGCCTGGTCGCCCTCTTCAAGAAAAACACTGGAACCTCCTGTTTCATAAGCCTTTTCACTAACCGTCACTGTATCGTTGAGGTCCCCATTTTCAATGGCATAAATGGCTGTGGCAATCTTTGTTAAACTGGCCGGGTACATGCTCGCCTCTGCATTCTTTTCATATAAAACTTTTCCAGTATTCGCTTCAAGAACCATGGCCGCTTCACTATTAATGGATGGACGATCCGGTTTAGACTCCGCCATCGTTATGTTTGGATTTATACTAAATGTGGTATATAATGCTGCAATGATTACTATAAGTTTCTTCATTATAATGATGACTCCCCATACACAGTTATTGATTTCCTTAAATCCGCTCTGATTTTAACCATGTATCAGTATAAACATAATTGTCGCAATTTGAAGAAAACACACGGATTTTTAAATAAATTGTAATCCCTCTGTAAACTACTTGGCTATTTCCTGAAAATTTTCCAACAGTTGTTTCTTCAAGGGTGTGAAAATCATCCTCCGTATCGTGGTGTTTGTGATCTATGAAGCCCCGCTCGGTCCACACAGAAATCCTGAAATGATTCTTCCATCAATAAAAAAATGGAGGGGCTCTATCTGAGCCCCTCCATTTATGATTAAAGTGAGCGTTGCAGAATATCTACAACTGTTTCACGGTTCATTTCTTTGTACGTCCCGACCCCTGGTTTGATAAATGTTTTTTCAACAATATCATCAAAAGCTTCATCATTGATGTCATAGTCCTGAAGAGAGCTAGGTGCTCCAAGGGAATTCCAAAAGTGGCGTAGTGCCTTCGCCCCTTCTCGCGCAACCTCTACATCTGTCTTGCCTTCAGGATCAATGTCGAAAACATTGGTTGCCAGCTGTTTCACTCGGCTTGGATCATCTTCCAATACATGCTCAAGCCAGTTCGGGAACAGAATGGCAAGCCCTCCGCCATGAGGAATATCATAAATGGCGGATACAGCGTGTTCGATACGATGTGTAGCCCAATCCCCACCATCTGTGCCATTCATCAAAGTTCCATTAAATGCAGTTGTACTTAAGTACATCATCGTTTCACGGTGTTCATAGGAATGAAGGTCAGCGATCAACTTCGGTCCGGTTTGAATCGCCGTTCGCAAAAGAGACTCAATGAAACCATCAATCATTGGTGTGTTTGCAGTCCGATGGAAGTAGTGCTCCAAAGCATGGGACATGCTGTCGACAATTCCGTAAACGGTCTGGTTTTCAGGTACAGAGAAGGTGTATGTCGGATCAAGGATTGAAAATGTCGGGTACACATGAGGTGACCCCCACCCGAGTTTGTTTTTCGTTTCCCAGTTCGTAATGACAGAAACAGCATTCATTTCAGACCCTGTAGCTGCAAGGGTCAAAACAGTACCAATCGGCAGGGCTTTTTCAATAGGAGCCTCCTGTGTGATTAACTTCCATGCATCCACGTCACTTGCTGCCCCTGCAGCAATAGCTTTTGTACAATCGATGACGCTTCCACCACCAACAGCAAGCAAAAAGTCGATGCCTTCGTTTTTACAGATATCAACACCTTTTCGCACTGTTGTCAGTCGTGGGTTCGGCTCAACGCCCGATAGTTCATAAACAACAGCCTCAAGCTTCTCCATCTGTTTCATCACATCATCGTACACACCATTCCGCTTAATACTGCCACCACCATAAACAACAAGAACCTTTGCTCTTTGACCTATCTCATTAGAAATTTGATTGAGTTGCCCCTCGCCAAAGTAAAGTTTGGTAGGATTATATTGTAAAAAATTATTCATCGTTTCACCTCATCTATTTTTATAGCTTATCTATTGTATCATTCCATAATAAAAGCAGATATCGATGAATTTTGATGGTACTTATCTAAATTTTTGATGACCTCCCATGGTGCTGTTTTAAATGGAGGAAACGGGGAATATTCTTCGTAACATAAAAAAAGGAGTTTTTATACAAATGTCACTCTATATCGAAGTAGATCATGACCGACATATCGACGTATTCGTAGAAGATATCGGAGAAGGCCAGCCAATCGTATTCCTCCACGGCTGGCCACTCAACCATCAAATGTTCGAATATCAGATGAACGAACTACCTCAAAAAGGCTACCGCTTCATCGGCATCGACCTTAGGGGCTTTGGTAAATCAGATAAGCCTGCTTTTGGTTATGATTACGATACACTTGCCCACGATGTAAAGACCGTTGTAGAATACCTGCAACTGGAAAACTTCTATTTAACCGGCTTTTCTATGGGCGGTCCGATTGCCATACGCTACGCTACTAAATTTGCAAACAAGGAATTTGCACAGTTGATTCTTGCAGGCCCGGCTGCTCCGAGCTTCACTCAAAGAGAAGGTTATTCCTACGGCATGAAGAAAGATGAAGTGGACGGTTTAATCGAAGCGCTGCAAAACGACCGGCCAGCTGCATTGAAAGACTTCGGCGAAGGTTTCTACCATTCTGATATCTCGAAACCTTTCGGAGAATGGTTCCACAGTCTTGGTCTTGAGGCATCGGCACACGCTACTCTCACATGTGCAGAGTCTTTAAGAGATGAAGACTTGCGAAAAGAAGTAAGTCAAATCCAAGTCCCTACTCTCTTGCTTCACGGCAAACATGATGAAATCTGTGATTATGCATTTTCCGAAATACTGAATGATAAGATTCCGAACAGTACACTCGTTCCTTTTGAGAACAGTGGACATGGAATGGTTTATGATGAAAAAGAAAAATTCAATCAAACGCTGCTTGATTTGTTGAAATAAAAGAAAAGGAGAGCCAAATTCTCGTGTTGGCTCTCCTTTTCTTTTTTACTCTTGCCATAATTTTTTTCAAAAACATCAACCCGTCTCTACTAATCTCCTTATTAGTCTATATCGCTCTATCTCCTTAATATGGGAAGGAATGAAAACTCAGAAGTTGATAATAAATGTCCTAAAGCCGCTAATAAAAGTTTTAAAGTCGCTAATATGTTTCCAGCTTTATATTGATGATACCGATAAATGGACAAAAGCCACTGATAAATCCTCATAAGAGGGCGGCAACCCTACACTCTCATACCAACTTTCTCATCCCCTTAATGATCCAGCCCTATTCCTTGTTTAACTATTACGCCACAACAAAAAAGCCAGGAAGAGCACAAACACTCTTCCTGGCTGCCATCTTAAGCGATGACCACTTTCTTCGGATTGGCTAGCTTCTGGATCAGCGGCAATCGGGATAGATCCATGTTTCCTCCACTCAAGACAACTCCGCATTGCTGTTGTTCAAACGTGTCACACGTACTAAGAAGGCCGGCAAGCGCTGTTGCACCCGCACCCTCGACCAGCGTTTTTTCACGTTCGAGCAGCATCAGCATAGCTTTTGCGATTTCATGTTCTTCCACTGTAATCACTTGATCCACGTACTTTTGGATACACGTGTAGGTGAGTCTTCCTCTTTCCTTCACAGCGATTCCGTCAGCAATCGTAGAGACAGATGTGAGTTTTTCAGGTCCTTTTTTGTACAAAGCATTATACATCGACGGCGCTTTCGCTGATTGGACGCCGATAACTTTGATATCCGGCTTCAGCTGTTTGGCTGCAAAGGCAATGCCTGCGATCAGCCCGCCTCCCCCGATCGGAACGAATAGACGGTTTAGATCCGGCTGCTGCTGCAGCATTTCAACAGCGACTGTCGCTTGTCCTGCCATGACATCATAGTCGTCGAACGGATGAAGAAAAGTCGCCCCCGTTCTTTCCTGCTCAAGCAAAGCCGCCTGGTAAGCTTCCTGGAAGGATTCTCCGGTAAGGACGACTTTCGCTCCATACCCTTGCGTCGCTTCCACTTTCGCTCTCGGTGTTCCCTCCGGCATGAAAATCTGCGCCTGGATGCCCCGCTTGGCTGCAGCTAGAGCAACGCCTTGAGCATGATTCCCAGCAGATGCTGCGATGACACCTCGGGACGCTTCGACTTCTGTTAGACAGGCAACCTTATAGGACGCCCCCCTTACTTTGAAAGCACCTGTTTTTTGCTGATTCTCCATCTTCAAGTAGACGTGCTGCCCGGTTTTCTCATTGAAGGTTGTTGATGTTTGCAGCGGGGTGCGGTGCACCACCTCCTGCAATTGTTCCTGTGCATCCATTACTTTAGCTAGCGTTAAGAAATCCCCAACGTCTTCACTCCTTTGTTTTGTTTTTCGTACTGGTCGATTTTGTCTTCATACGTCAAAGTGACAGCAATTTCATCCCAGCCATTCAAGAGCATTTCTTTGTGGTAGGACTGAATTTCAAAGGACACTTCCAAGTCACCGTCATCAATGATCTGCTTTTCCAAATCGACCTTCACTTCATACTTCTCTTTCGTAGCCTTTTCCATCAGCTGATCTACAACCGGCTTCGGCAACTGGATCGGGAGGATTCCGTTTTTGAAGCAGTTGTTGTAGAAAATGTCGGCGAAACTCGGGGCGATGACCACTTTAAAGCCATAGTCCTGAATCGCCCATGGTGCGTGTTCCCTGGAGGAACCGCACCCGAAGTTTTCACCGCCGACAAGAACAGAAGCCCCGTCATACTTAGGGTCATTCAAAGAAAAATCTTCCCGTAGTGTTCCATCCTCATTAAATCGCCAGTTGTAGAAGAGAAACTGGCCGAACCCCTGGCGTTCAATCCTTTTCAAAAATTGCTTCGGAATGATCTGGTCTGTATCTACATTGGATCGATCCATAGGGTAAACCAGACCTTGGTGTTGTTTGATCGGTTCCATCTCTTCACCCTCCTACCGTACTGGCGTATTTTCTGACATCGACAAAGTGACCTTCCAATGCAGCCGCTGCTGCCATTTCCGGACTGACGAGATGAGTACGGGCACCATTTCCCTGGCGTCCCTCGAAGTTCCGATTGGAAGTGGAAGCACAGCGTTCGCCAGGTGGGACGATGTCATCGTTCATGGCAAGACACATACTACAGCCGGCATCGCGCCATTCAAATCCTGCGGTCAAGAAAATAGTATCCAAACCTTCTGCTTCTGCTGCATCTTTGACGGATTTGGAACCAGGAACGACAAGAGCTCTCACTCCTTCATGAACGCGGCCACCACGCACAATTTCAGCCGCTTTGCGCAAATCGCTTAATCTGGAGTTTGTGCATGAACCGATGAACACGTGCTCGACAGGAATCGATTCGATGCTCTGGTTCGCCTCAACCCCCATATATTCGATGGCACGTTCGATACCATCACGATCCTCTTCCACTGAATCAGGATCAGGGACGCGGCCACCGACAGGAACACATTGGGAAGGGTTCGTCCCCCATGTCACCTGTGGCTCAATCTCGTCTGCATGAATGGTAAGCGTCTGATCATATTCGGCACCTTCATCAGAAGCTAAAGCGAGCCATTGTTCAGCTGCTTCATCAAAAGCTTCTCCTTCCGGCACATAGCGTTTGCCTCGCATGTAATCGATCGTCGTTGCATCAGGACTGATCAATCCAGCTCTTGCTCCTGCTTCGATAGACATGTTGCATACCGTCATGCGTTCCTCCATTGAAAGATTCCGGACCGCTTCACCGGTGTATTCGATAACATGACCTGTGCCAAACCGGACACCATACTTACCGATAATGGCTAGGATTAAGTCCTTCGCAGTAACGCCTGTTCCAAGCACCCCATCCACATTGACTTGTAAGGTTTTCGGTGGTGCCTGCCATAAGGATTGAGTCGCAAGCACATGCTCCACCTCACTCGTACCTATTCCGAAAGCCAGTGCACCAAACGCGCCATGCGTGGAAGTATGACTATCCCCACAGACGATCGTTTTTCCCGGTTGAGTAAGCCCAAGTTCAGGCCCGATGACGTGTACAATTCCCTGGTCCGGGTGGTTGATGTCCGCCAGGCGAACTCCGAATTCTTCGCAGTTCGCTTTCAAGGTTTCCATCTGTTTCTTGGAAACTTCATCTTTGATGACATTCCGATGGACCGTCGGTACGTTATGGTCCATCGTCGCATACGTACGATCCGGTCTTCTCACTTTCCTTCCGGCCATCCGCAATCCTTCAAACGCCTGGGGAGAGGTCACCTCATGAATCAGATGCAAGTCGATGTAGAGGAGATTCGGCTTCCCTTCTTCTTCATGGACGACATGCTGATCCCAAATTTTTTCTACAATCGTTTTTGGATGACTCATTCCGTTCCGCTCCCTTCCTGATTATACGTAACAACGCATGATATTTTCTGTGGTATCACTTGTGCTGATTTGATCGACTACTCGTCGAGCCAATTCACTTCCACTGACGACGGTACCCCCGACGAGATCGATATCTGCCGTGTGGTATCCTTCATTCAATACTTCCTTTACAGCCGCTTCCACTTGTTCTGCTTCCTCTTCCATTCCGAAAGAATGCTTCAACATCATGGCTACAGAAAGAATACTGGCGAGAGGGTTCGCTTTATTCTCTCCAGCGATATCAGGAGCAGAACCGTGCACCGGTTCGTAAAGTCCGACGCCTGTTTCATTTAAACTGGCAGACGGCAGCAAGCCGAGCGATCCCGTCAATACAGAAGCTTCGTCACTCAAGATATCTCCGAACATATTCTCTGTCACAATGACATCAAAATAAGCGGGATTCGTTACTAACTTCATTGCAGCGGCATCCACAAGCATATGTTCAACCTCTACATCTGGGTACTGCGCTTTTTTATCTTCCACAACTTCCCGCCACATCCGGCTAGACTCGAGAACATTCGCTTTATCGACAGATGTGATGTGCTTTCTCCTCATTTTGGCACTTTGGAAAGCCTGCTCGACGATTCTTTCAATCTCCTGTCGATCGTATGCCAGCGTATCCACAACCGAATTCCCATTGTTACGTCGTTCCCTTGGTTCACCAAAGTACAACCCTCCGGTCAACTCACGGACGATCAATAGATCGCTTCCCGCGACAACTTCCTGCTTCAAGGGTGATGCATGGAGCAACTGTTGAAACGCTTTGACAGGACGGAGATTCGCAAACAAGCCCAGTTGTTTGCGGATCCCGAGCAGCCCTTTTTCCGGCCTCATATGACCAGGAAGCTGATCCCACTTCGGACCACCGACCGCTCCAAGGAAAATGGCATCTGCTTTTCTTGCAGCTTCGACTGTATCCTCCGGGAGAGGTGTTTCATGATTGTCGATAGCCACTCCCCCGATGTCATGATTCTCAAAAGTAAAGTTGTGCTGGTATCGATCTGCGACCGACTGCAACACATTTTTTGCTGCTTTTGTCACTTCTGGACCGATTCCGTCTCCTGGCAAAAGTACGATATGTTTTTCCATGTGCATCCCCCTTTAGTTATACTTGGACTTTTTGGTAATTCACCATTTTACTTCTATATAATGTGCGGTTCACAGCGTTCAAGAAGGCATGAGCCGATGCTTCCAGAACATCCTGCGCAGATCCCCGGCCGGACGCTTTGACTCCATCAACCGTTAGTTGAACGTGGACTTCTGCTAAAGCGTCGCGTCCTTTACCGATGGAACTCAATTGATAGTCCTGCAAATGAACATCTGCATCAATCAAGTCATCCAGCGTATTGTAAATCGCTTCGACGCTTCCTTCACCGGTATTGGCTTTCTCGACTTCTTCACCATCCGGTCGTGTCAAAAGGACGGTCGCTGTCGGACGATTGATGCTGCCATATTGAACCTGGAAGGCTTTCAACTCGTATTTAGGCTGATCTTCGTTTTCCGTCTGAGTATCTGTCAAAATGGCGAATAGATCATCATCCGTCACTTCTTTCTTCTTACCTGTCAGTGTCTTGAATGATTCAAAAGCTTCCTTCAGCTTGTTTTCGTTAAGATCAAATCCGAGTTCTTCCGCTTTTTGTTTGAACGCATGCCTCCCGGAGTGTTTTCCTAACACCATTCGATTGGAATCGATGCCAACCATCGCTGGGGTGATAATTTCGTAAGTCGTGGACTCCTTCAGCATGCCGTCCTGATGGATCCCGGATTCGTGAGCAAAAGCGTTTCGTCCCACGACGGCTTTGTTGCCTGGCACCTGCATGCCGGTCAGGCGGCTGACAAGATCACTGGTACGTTTGATTTCTTTCAGGACCAGACCTGTTTCAAAATCAAAACGATCTTGGCGGATCTTCAATGCGACAGCAATTTCTTCAAGCGCTGCGTTTCCAGCACGCTCGCCAATTCCGTTAATCGTCCCTTCGATTTGTCTCGCTCCGTTTTCAATGGCAGCCAAGGAATTGCTTACCGCCATTCCCAAATCATCGTGATTGTGGGTCGACAAGATTGCCTTGTCGATGTTGGGTACGTTCTCTCTTACGTATCGGAAAAGACGGCCAATTTCGTCAGGTGTGGTAAAGCCAACCGTATCCGGCAGGTTGATAACACTCGCTCCTGCGTCTATCACCTTTTCAATGATTCGGACGAGAAAATCTTGATCGGATCGTAGCGCATCTTCTGCGGAAAACTGCACGTGTGGAAACTTCTCTTTCGCATAAGCGACCATTTCCACTGCTTTTTCCACCACCTCATCGGGTGTCTTCTTCAGTTTGTGAGTCATGTGGATCGGGGAGGTAGCGATAAACACGTGCAACCTTGGCTCCGCTCCGCCTTTTAATGCTTCCCATGCAATGTCAATGTCACGTTTGTTGGCTCTCGCTAAGCCAGTTACCGAGCAACCACGGACGGTATCAGCAATCTCTTTGACCGCTTCAAAATCGGCTTGAGAGGAAGCGGGAAAACCCGCCTCCATGATATCTACACCTAAACGTTCCAGCTGTTTGGCAATTTCCACTTTTTCCAAACGATCCAAATTGACACCAGCGGATTGTTCTCCGTCTCTCAAGGTTGTATCGAAAACATTAACGTGAGCCATGTGTGACCACATCCTTTTCTTTGGATTGGGACTTCTTGACGAACGGCATCAGTTCACGGAGCTCTCTACCCACCTTCTCGATTTGATGATTGTTTTCGCGCGCATTGATCGCGTTGAATTCTGGACGGTTCACCTGGTTCTCCAAGATCCATCCCTTGGCAAACTTCCCTGTCTGGATGTCTGTCAGTACATCTTTCATGCGTGCTTTCGTACTTTCATCAACGACGCGTGGACCGGATACGAAGTCACCCCACTGGGCTGTATCGGAGATGGAATAACGCATACCCTCAAGTCCGCCTTCGTACATCAGGTCAACGATCAATTTGAGTTCGTGCATACATTCGAAGTAGGCTACTTCCGGTTGATATCCGGCTTCTGTCAGCGTTTCAAAACCAGCTTTCACAAGACTTGAAAGTCCTCCGCAAAGGACGGCCTGCTCACCGAATAGATCCGTTTCCGTTTCTTCCTGGAAGGATGTTTCAAGGACGCCTGCCCGGCCACCGCCGATTCCTTTCGCATAAGCAAGGGCAATTTCTTTCGCTTCCCCAGTGACGTCTTGCTCGACACCAATCAGTGCCGGTACACCTGCGCCTTCTTCAAACGTACGGCGGACAAGGTGTCCTGGTCCTTTTGGCGCTACAAGGAACACATCAACATCTGATGGAGGAACAACCTGGTTGAAGTGGACATTAAATCCGTGAGCAAAGGCCAGAGCAGCGCCGGACTTCAAGTTCGGTTTGATGGACTCTTCATAGACTCTCGGCTGATATTCATCCGGCAGAAGAACCATGACTACGTCAGATTCCGCTACAGCATCGGCAACACTTTTCACTTCAAGTCCGTCCTGTTCCGCTTTATCCCAGGACTTACCTTTACGAAGACCAACAACAACGTTATGTCCGCTTTCCTTCAAGTTTTGAGCGTGGGCATGACCTTGAGATCCGTACCCTACAACAGCTACCTTCTTATTTTTTAGTACCTCGTCTTTGATATCGTTGTGATAATATACGTGTGCCATTTTTACATCCATCCTTTCGGGAAATTATTTTAATAGAGAGTAAGATTTGAATTCTGCTACTTGCGGCTGATGACCGCGGGTGAATGCGGTTAAGCCTGTTCTGGCAAGTTCTTTTATGCCATAAGGCCTTAACAGATCGATGAGCGCATCGACCTTATCCGATTTACCTGTCACCTGAACCGTGACGCTTTCTTTACTAACATCAATGATTGATGCACGGAACGGTTCGATGATGCCCTGGATTTCGCTGCGGATCTGTGGGTTGCTGATCACTTTCACCATCGCGAGCTCACGGGCGACAATCGCTTTATCTGTGATATCGGAGACTTTCAGAACATCGATTTGCTTGTTCAGCTGTTTAGTCAGCTGCTCGAGCTTGCGGTCATCCTCCACTTCCACGACGAACGTCATTTTCGAGACGCCTTCGGTCTCCGTACGTCCGACAGAAATGCTTTCAATGTTGAATTGCCTTTTGGCAAGTAATCCTGTTACTCGGTTCAGCACTCCGCTTCGATTATGGACGGTTGCTGTGACGATTCGCTTCATCGTTTCACCCCAATCATTTCGTGTAGTCCTTTTCCTGGTGCAATCATCGGATAGACATTCTCTTTTTGAAGGACACGGCAATCAATGACTGCCGGTTGGTCATCCCCCAGTACTTTAGGCAATACTTCTAAAAGTTCTTCCTGGGTTTCAATCTTATAGCCTGGGACTTGATAGCTTTCTGCTAGTTTCACAAAGTCCGGCTGTACATCGATGATGGATTCTGAGTATCTTTCACTATAAAACTTCTCCTGCCACTGCCTTACCATCCCTAACGCCTGATTGTTGACAATGAGCACTTTGACAGGCAGTCGACGTTCCTGCAGAACCGACAGTTCTTGAAGCGTCATCTGAAAACCACCGTCTCCGACAACAGCTACGCAAGTGGAATCCATGTCGGCAAGCTGTGCTCCGATAGCTGCCGGGAACCCATAGCCCATCGTTCCAAGTCCGCCTGAGGTGACCCAGCGGTTCGGCCGGTCAAATTGATAATATTGGGCGGCCCACATTTGGTGCTGCCCGACATCTGTCGTAACAACCGCCTCTCCCCCGGTATATTCATAGACTTTCTGCATGAGCCATTGAGGAACAATGAGTTCATCCGGCTGATCGTGCCAGAGTGGATAATCGATTTTGTTCTGACTGATTGCATCCATCCACCCTTTGTGGTTCAGCCCTTTCACAGTCTTAGCGTTTAAAGCTTCCAACGCTGCTTTACCATCCGATACGATAGGAATGTGGGTCGGAATGTTTTTTCCAATCTCAGCAGGGTCAATATCAATATGAGCAACCATCGCGTTCGGTGCGAAGTGCTTTAGATTACCTGTCAGTCTGTCGTCAAAACGTGAGCCAATATTGATCAGCAGATCGCATTCGTATAGAGCGGTGTTTGCGGAATAGGTTCCATGCATCCCAGCCATTCCAAGGGACAAATCACAGGAACCCGGGTAACTTCCAAGTCCGAGTAGCGTAGTCGTAACAGGCAGTTGATAGTTTTGAACAAAGGTTTTCAACTCTTCTGAAGCACCGGCATGAATAACACCAGACCCTGCAAGTACCACTGGTTTTTTTGCTTCCACCAGGGCGTCGTGCAATTTGCTGATCTGAAGTGGGTTCGGCTTGACTGTCGGCTGATAGCCCGGCAAATGAAAGTCACGCTTTACTTCCTTTGCATAAACCGTTGAACTGATGTCTTTCGGTATATCCACAACGACTGGCCCTGGTCTTCCTGTCGTCGCGATATGAAAAGCTTCATTCACAATTCTTGGCAGGTCCTCAATCTCCTGAACTTGGTAATTATGTTTGGTAATTGGAGTCGTAATCCCCATGATGTCTGATTCTTGGAATGCATCGGTTCCGATGACACCTTTCGCTACCTGACCGGTAAAAATAACGAGTGGAATGGAGTCCATCATCGCATCCGCAATCCCAGTAACTAAGTTTGTCGCTCCTGGGCCGGACGTTCCGATTACAACTCCCGCTCTTCCGGATACCCGGGCATATCCCTCTGCTGCATGAATCGCTCCTTGTTCATGTCTTGGTAGAATATGATCAAAGCTTCCTTCCGCCCGGTAGATGGCATCATAGATTGGTAAAACTGCGCCACCTGGATATCCGAATAACGTTTCGACACCTTGACCGATTAAAGCTTCTACGAGCAAATCGGCTCCTGTCTTCGTCGCGGTCTGCTGTTCCGCACTTGCCTGTGCCTTCATTTTTTCATCCCTCCTGTATTGACCCTATCTTTTTATGAAAAGCGGCAGTTGCTATTGGTGCCTTTCCGCTTCAAACCTTTCGCCTTTCGAACAAAAAAGAGACCTTCTTCCTCCTCAGATTCCTGCAACACAACAACAGTGTCGTAAGAATATGAGGGGTGAAAAGGTCTCTCTTTACTTCCACGGTACCACCCTCATTCGTGAAGCTATTCGTATTAAGCTCCACCTCATGGGATTCAATATGAACCCCTTTTGATAACAGGTGCGGTGAGACACCTGGTCCCGCCTACTGGATGAACGTTCGGCGTGGACACTCAAGGATGATGTCAGAATAAGATGTATTTCCGGGCTTCCAGCAACCCCGGCTCTCTGGGAATACATGCACTTATTCCTTTATTCCTTTCATCGTGTTCATGTGATTTATTTTTCAAATGCCTCAACTCTGCTCGGCGTTCCTCTACTAACTAACGTTCGCTTGATCTTTGCTGTACACTTTGTATCCATCGGTAGTTGTTACTTTTCTGAATTCTGAAAGCAAGTGGTTTGTGACAACACCTGGCTTCCCATCTCCAACTTTTCGCTGGTCGACTTCCACAACAGCGATCACTTCTGCCGCTGTCCCTGTCAAAAATACTTCATCAGCGACGTAGACATCGTGTCTCGTAAACGGCTGCTCCTTGACTTTGTAGCCTTTTTCTTCAGCTAAATCGATGATGGCGTTTCTTGTGATCCCTTCCAAAGCACCTAGATAAGTCGGTGGTGTCAAAATCGTTCCATTCTTCACGATGAAGATGTTGTCAGCAGAACCCTCGGTCACATAACCTTGGTCATTCAGCATAAGCGCTTCATCAACGCCAGCCTGATTGGCTTCCATTTTCACAAGGATGTTATTTAAATAATTCAACGATTTCACTTGGGGCGGTAACACGTCCGGGCGATTTCTTCTGCTTGATACAGAAGCTAGCCGGACCCCGCGTTCATATAATTCTTTCGGGAACAAAGCGAGTGCTTCAGCAATGACAACCAAGCGGGGATTTGCACAGCTGGAAGGGTCCAGACCCAGATTACCGGCGCCTCTTGAAACGACGACACGGATATATGCGGTTTCCAACTGGTTGCGGCGGACGGTTTCAGCAATAATCTCTTCGAGTTCCTCCTTGCTTTGTGGAATCTCGAGCATGATCGACTTCGCTGAATCATAGAGACGGTTCAAATGTTCATCAAGCTTGAAAATGTTGCCTTCGTATACGCGAATCCCTTCGAACACCCCATCTCCATATAAGAAACCGTGATCATAAACGGAAACGACGGCTTCTTCTTTCTTCACGTATTCGCCGCTCATATAAATCCATTGGCTGCTCATTTTCAGCACTCCTTTCTTTTATAGTTTAATGTTTGAAATGACTAAAGAATGATAAAGAAAATGTGGACCCTTCTGGTAAGTGGTGATCTTACATTTTCAGGGTCCCAATCTCAGGTCTTTCGCATGAATCAACCGGACGATTGAAGTAATCGATGTGGTTGATTGAGGACTACTTTAAACCCATTTCGAGGGAAGGTCAACAGGTTTTCAGCAAATTTTCTGAACACTCTAAAGATTCGATAAACAAGTGAAGCGCTTACACCGTTGGGAGGCTTGGCATCACGTGTCTTTTTCTCTTTTCTTTTTTTCTTTTTTATCTCAAATGAGGCGAAATTCAGTAAAAAATATTCAATCATCAGCAGGGTACTAAAGGGGCCATTCAACTTCTTTTTATAAAACGCTTTCTGTCAAAGAATGTCTCAAATTAATAAAAGTAGACATTCGCCCTGCCTTCGAAGCCTGTCCCCTCATACTGTGTCGTATAGGATTAAAAAAGGTGGTGAAAGATATGGGCTGGTATGGTGGCTGCGGAGGATACGGCGGTGGATACGGAAGCACTTTCGTATTGATCGTTGTATTGTTCATCCTTTTGATTATCGTAGGAGCATCTTTCTACAACTAAAAAACCTTTTCGTGTGAACCACCTTTACCCGTTATAAGTGGTTCACACAAAAGCGGATGGTATTAAAACACCTTTCCGCTGATCAGGTGTGTATAAAAAAGAACCAGAGGTCATCACCACCTTCTGGTTCATTGTTCGTTATCTTTGCAATTGAAAGAATTCGGGAGAAAAATTGTTTTCTCAATATAGGTTTGGTTATAATAGACGTCGAGACATATTCTCTACAACCTCTACCTGTAGAATGTCTCCCTCTTTCAAAACCAGAGCGTCTACGCTCTGGCTTTTTTTATGTACACCAATGTTTATTATATCACTATAATGAGCATACTCTTTTTTGTAGGTCGGTTTCATCAAGTATTTCATCGCCGCACACCGGCCTGCATAGTAAGCATAGGTAGGATATCCATGATTTTCAACGATAACGATGAAACAAAATAAAAAAAGAAGCGATTCGCCAATGATAGATGGCCGGTTCGCTTCTTTTTTTATGTAACGCCCATTATGGAATGGCTGGGTTTTAATTTTCCACCGCACTTTCTCTTTGATACTCCAAGTTGATGAAAATCTGCTGCAACTCAGGCAAAGTCATCTCCATCGTCCTTTTTCCAAAGGCATCCTCTGTGTAACCTAAATCCCGCAATTGATCAATCAAATAGAACCTCTCTTGATATGAACCTTCGGGGGGATAAACTGACGTGAGCATCCAATCAACTCCTGCACAAAGATTATTTTATAAGTTCTTTCTATTCTCATACCCCTTATTCCTCTTTTAAATCACACAAAGTTATCTAAATTATCTGATTTTAATAAAAAGAATTAATGAGATCCTCTCAAAGAAGCGGCAAATTAAGGATCTTTAATAAGTTCTTCCGATTTATTAAATTTTGTTAAGTTCTATTTTCACATAAGTTCCCGATTGTGGAAGACTCAGTTTCGAGATTTTTGTGTGATTCTAGAGGCTCCGGGATACGGTTCGCTTTCCATGGGGCGGGCGGTGAGCCTCCTCAGGCTATGCCTTCCGGGGTCTCACCTGTCCCACACGTCCCATAGGAGACTCACCGTTTCCCTCCGCCTCTTGACCTTATAAGTGTCTCGAAACCACTTCTAAAAGGGTCAGCTTGAGTGGTTGAGGGAAGTGGATAATTCGAACACCTGTATTCATAAGTAAGGTTCCAAACCTTCTCCCCAATGCGGGCATATAGTGCGTTCTATCAAGCATTTGCGTATGCTAAACGTCAACGAGGTAGAGTTTAAATCTTCACTTCTCATATCCATACAAGCTGATTTTTTAGTAGTGGTTTCGAGAACGTTTTATAATAAAGGGGCGGAGGGGAATGGCGAGACTCATGCGGGGAAAAAGTGCTTGGTGAGACCCCACAGGACGCAGTCCGAGGAGGCTCACCGCGCTCCCGCGGAAAGCAAGTCATTCCCCGCAGCACCCATCCACTCAACAAAAGTCTCGAAATTGAGTCTTACACAATCCTGCCATTTAGTTGAATAAGTTATTTTTAGAGATTCTGTAGCACCAAATAATAGAGCAAATAAAAAAAGCCCATGAGAGGGCTTTTTTCTTTATATGTTGCCGAAGAACTTTTCCGCTTTTTCCAGATACGGCTCTTCCTCGGGCGTGAGCTCATACTCTTCAACAATCGCATCTACCGGACACACCGATACACACGCGCCGCAGTCTATACAAATATCAGGGTTGATGTAATACTGGTCTTCCCCTTTTTCAATACAATCAACAGGACAAACGTCAACGCATTCGCCGGCTTGTTCGCCCTGGCACGGTTGTGTAATGACAAATGCCATATGTATCTCTCCCTATTTCCTTAATATATCTAGTTTCTCGAAAAGCAGGTGGTTTTGTCAATCTTTGTCCTACATTTTTCTCAAATCTCAACGGACAGATCGAATGATAGGACAAAGGAACTCCTTTGTACCTTTGTCAAAGGAAGTAGAGGCTAGTAGAATAAAAACAGGTGAAAGGCCGGGACGGTGATGAAAACGCAAGAAGTCTGATTTACGAATCTATTTTTTTACTTGTTGTTTATCAAACAATCCTGTCTCAGCTCTTTTGATTGAAAAGGAAGGAGGGATATCCATGTATTCATGGATACGGCCTTTTCGTGGTCTTATCGTTTTGCTGGTCCTCTCTATTTCCATACTTACCGGTTGTACCGACACCAAGCCTGAAGAAATGTCTGAAAGTCAAAACGAACACTCCCAAGATTCTGTAGAAGGTGCTTTCATAGAAAAAGAAGATGTTGCACCTATAGAAAAAGAATCTAACGCTTCCGGAGAAGAAGAAAAAATGCCCGGAGATGTTGGTGGGACCGTTACGAATGTAGTAGACGGAGACACCATAGACATTATGATGAATGGCAAAGAGGAACGTGTTCGTTTGTTACTTGTCGACACGCCCGAAACCGTTCATCCAGACAAGCCTGTCCAGCGGTTTGGACCTGAGGCAAGTGAATTTGCAAAAGAAAAGTTGTCGGGGAAAGAAGTACGTTTCGAATATGACGGGCCGAAGCGCGATCATTATGACCGGCTTCTTGGTTATATTTGGGTGAACGGAAAGAATTTCAACCAGCAATTGCTAGAGAAAGGGCTTGCTCGATATGCTTATGAATATGATCCACCTTACGTTCATTCAGCATCTATGAAAAAAGCAGAGACTCGTGCCAAACAACAAGAAAAAGGAATTTGGAGCATCGACGGTTACGTTACGAACGAAGGATTTACCGAAAGTGAATCAATGAGTTCAGAGGAGTTGCCAGCCTCCTCCTTTGAGGGTAATCTCCCTTATGACCCGCACGGACCAGATCGGGACTGTGGTGACTTCTCATCACAAAAAGCAGCACAAGCTTTTTATGAAGCTGCTGGAGGACCTGCTCAAGACCCCCATCGGTTAGATGGAAACGATCAGGATGGACTTGTTTGTGAAAGTTTATAAAGGAATCCAAAGAAGGATGCCAAATAAGGGCTTCTATCATTTTGGTTCATTAGAGAGGAGCTCTTACGAGGAGCTCCTTTTTCTTTTATCCCTCTCTGGGTTTCAATCGTCTCAATTTTTGTAATATTATTGTAATTCATCCACAAACAAGGTAAAATCATGTAAATATAAGGAACTTTTTGATTTAAATGGGTGAAAAAGAACCTTTTAAATCAATCCAATTTCATAATAGGGGGTCTTCAAATGAAAAAGTATTCATGGCTAATGTTCATTCTTCTCTTCACTGTAAGCCTTTTCTTGAGCGCTTGTGGTGAAAGTGGGACAAGCGGTTCCTCAGGAGAGGACAGCGGAAGTGATGGTGGCGAAGAAATGACAAACCTGACAATGGGAACAGGTAGTGTCGGTGGAGTCTACTATCCGCTGGGAGGAGAAATGGCAAACCTCTTTGCAGACAATATTGATATGGAGGGTTTTGACGTTAGTTCCGTTGAATCTGGAGCTTCTGTTGAAAACATCGCCAAAATCCAATCGGGGGATTTCCAACTGGGGATTGCTCAGAATACGACCATGATCAATGCGGTTGAAGGAATGGGTGAATTTGAAGGTAAAGATGTCGGAAATGTCGGCGTCATCGGTTCCCTATATCCTGAGGCACTCCAAGTGGTCACATTGGATTCTACAGGTATTGAGTCCATTGAAGACCTAAAAGGAAAAAAAGTAGCTGTCGGACCTCCAGGCGGGGCAACTCGTGAAGCGGCTGAGATGGTTCTTTCTGCGTACGGCATCGAAGAAGGGGACTATGAAGCGTTTGAAGAAGGTTTTGGAGATGCGAAAAGTAAACTTCAAAATAATACGATTGACGCCTCTTTCGCTGTTGTAGGAGTCCCTTCCTCAACGACAGATGAATTAGAAGCGGCTACAGGAGAAGTTAAGTTTCTGAACATTGAAGGCGATGCATTAGAAGAAGTGACTTCCAATAGTCAGTACGAAGCTTATACAGTCGAACCTGGTACGTATGAGTGGCAGGAAGAGCCTGTTGAAACCATTACTGCATTAGCTCTGCTTCTTGGTTCAACAAGTCAGGTCAGTGAAGATCTAGCATATGAAATGACGAAAACACTTTATGAAAATGCTGGGGATATGTCGATCGCTCAAGCGAAGCTGATCACGCAGGATAGTGCCTTGACAGGGGCTCAAGAACTTCCGCTTCACCCTGGATCAGAAAAATATTTCAAAGAAGCAGGCATTTTAGAATAAAGGAAGCGGAACGGAACCGGACATTGTTTTTTGTCCGGTTCTTTATAACGTTGATTTAGAAAAGAATGGAGGTAAGAGGCGTGACGAAAAAAGATAACAAGGAAGTTGACAAGCAGGAAATGATGAAAAAATACGACAAAGAGAGCACATTCCGTACCAACCTCGGCCCCTGGGGCTGGGTGACTTTAATCCTCGGGAGTGCACTGACTATTTTTCAGCTTTATACCGCTTACCGTGGAGCATATGTTTCACTTATACAGGGTGCGATTCACCTGGGTGCCGCTCTATGCTTAGTCTACCTCCTCTATCCGATTAAATCTTCTTTGACGGGCAGACGAGGCATCCCATGGTATGACCTTATTTTTGCTGCCATCGCTCTTTACGCGAACTTTTATATCATTCAAAATTATGACCGTCTCATAAACGATGCGATTATCTTCGGATTCACCTATATGGATCAATTTGTTGCAACAGCCGGCATTCTTTTGTTACTTGAAGCGACAAGGCGAGTCGTCGGCCTTCCAATTGTCATCATAGCGATTGTCGCCCTGCTCTATGGTATGTTTGGAAACTTCATTCCTATCATTGGTCACGCAGGCAATGACTGGCCTACGCTCGCAACGAAAATGTTTTTCAGTTCCAGTGCTATTTTCGGTATTCCCATTCAAATATCGTCGACCTATATTTTTCTCTTCCTTTTTTTCGGAGTCATTCTCGTCAAAACGAACATTGGTCAGTTTTTCAATGATCTTGCCCTCCGCTTAACAGGAAAATATACGGGCGGAACAGCCAAAGCTGCTGTCGCAGCAAGTGGTCTTCAAGGAATGGTAAGCGGAAGCTCAGTCGCTAATACCGTGGGCTCTGGATCATTTACGATCCCGATGATGAAAAATGCAGGGTTCAAACCTCACTTCGCCGCAGCATCAGAAGCTTCTGCCTCAACAGGGGGACAGCTTATGCCGCCGATCATGGGTGCTGCAGCATTCATCATGGCGTCTTACACGGGGATCCCTTATAACGAAATCATCGTTATCGCGATTGTACCCGCTCTTTTGTATTTTTCAGGGGTCTTTTTAGGTACACACTTTGAAGCAAGAAAACAAAACATCCGCGGGCTTTCAAAAGAAGAACTTCCTAAAACAAATAAGCTGGTCAAACGACTGGACTTATTTCTTCCGCTCGTTATCATTATCGGATTCCTACTTGCCGGACGCACACCTACTTATGCTGCTTTATTTGCAATCGTCACGGCTTTTGTTATCAGTTTTTTCCGTAAAGAAACACGCATGTCCTGGAAAGGAATCATTAAATTGCTTGAAGAAGGAGCCCGTGTCGCCCTTCCCGTCATTGCTGCCTGTGCGACTGCAGGAATCATAGCAGGAACAGTAACGACTACCGGTCTCGGACCTAAAATCGCCGGAGGTATCATTGATCTTGCTCAAGGGCAGTTTTTCCTTGTCATGTTCTTTACTATGATTGCCTGTATTATTTTAGGGATGGGGCTGCCTACGACAGCAAACTATGTGGTAACTGCTACGATGGCGGCGCCAGCTTTGTTAGCGTTTGACGTGCCAGTCATTGCCGTGCACATGTTTGTCTTCTATTTCGGAATTGTCGCAGATATCACTCCTCCCGTTTGTCTCGCAGCTTATGCTGGAGCGGGTATTGCCGGAGCCAATCCGATGAAAGCTGGTGTAACCGCGGTAAAACTTGCGATTGCCGCTTTTATCATTCCGTATGTGTTCGTTACCAATCCAATTTTATTGCTGCAAGGAGACGTCAACGCATTCAACTTAACCATCAGTGTCATTACAGCCTTATTAGGAATGGCGGCCATCAGCTCTGCATTGATCGGATATTTCGCAACAAAAGTCACGTGGATCGAACGAATCGCCCTTGTCTTTTGTGGACTCATGCTCGTGTATCCGAACCTAATCATATCTCTCATTGGTTTAGGAATTTTTGGAGCCGTTTCTGCTTTCCAATATGTAAAGAACAAAAAAGAAGATTCATCAAAACAAAAAGCTGTCGTATGATTGAAAGCCAGGCCTTTATAAGGTCTGGCTTTTTTCTGCCGATTTCCTTTTTAACCATAATCCCCCTAGCTCATTAAGGAAAATGGCAGCTATGATTAAACTCACCCCCGTCCACTGAATCAAAGATACAGATTCAGATAGGATGATCATGGCTGAAACGATGGCAACTGGAAGTTCAATAGAACTCAAGACATTGGCAAGTCTCCCAGGAATCAACGGAGCACCCTGAGCAAAAAATAATGGCGGAATGACTGCGCCTACTAAAGCCACTCCTGCGCCGATGCTCCATAATTGCATATCGAATAACGGCAGTGTGGGTAGGTCTTGTACAAATACAACCAGCACAAGAATCAACGATCCAGTTACCATCAGGGCACTTCTTACAATAGGATCGGTCTTTGTCGCCACCTGCCCGCTGAAAAAGACAAACCCCGCATAAGAAAAGCCTGAAAGCAGCCCAAGCAGAAGCCCAGCCATTGGAAGCTCAAAGAAGCCGCCTCCGATTACACCTGACGCACACACAACCCCTAAGAGTGTGACCACCAATGAAAGAAAATTGATTGAGGTAGGGATAACTTTTGTAAAGATCCATTCGTAAATCATTCCAATCCACACGAATTGGAAAAGTAGAATGATAGCAATAGATGCTGGCAAATACTGCATAGCACCATAATAGAAGATACTCGTCAAACCAACGGATGTGCCCGTCAACATAACTTTGAACAGATCGCCTCTGCTTGTCCCTCTCCAGGAAATCTTTTTAAATAGGCTGATTCCCCACAAAAATACAAATGCGATCACCATTTGGACAATATTCAGTTCACCGAGTGTGTAGCCGAAAGAAAAACCTGTTTTTACAAAAATCGGGGTGAACCCAAAGCTGGCAGCCCCTATGAGAACCAGAGCAATCCCTTTCCCTTTCATCCGTTTCCTTCCCCCTTTCTACGGGAGCCTCTACTTTCGTGCCCCACCATTTCAACCTTCATTTCCATTAAAAAAGGCCCTCTCTAAAAGAGCGGCCCTTTTCTATGTTTAGGAATTATACGATTCTCTTAATCAATCTTCCTATCGTACGTGGAATGAATAAGAGAATATCTACGATAGTATGGATTACCGAGCGAATCAGTTTCATTTTCATTCCTCCTTTATCTGGATTTATAAATACATACCTCAGTTTTAGAAAGGTAAAACTCCGCAGCGACATTTAGGGTAAATGGACCCAAAATCAAATGAAACCTCCTCATATAGGGAGAAATGGGAGTAAAAGTCTAGAATTGTCTCTCAGAGCTGATGAAAGTCCTGAAGGATTCTTGTTGCATTTGATCAACGAAAGGCCCCTCCCAATCCCTTCAGCCCATGCCATTATTACCCTTTTCGGTATAATTTACCATTTTATCAGAAGTGGTATAGACAACTAGATTCCAAAACCTTATGATTGAATTATCTGAAAAAGGAGGTTGTGAATTGAAAAAGAAAAAAGTATCCCCTCTGTTAATAACGACTCTGGGAGCCACCCTGTTAATCCCGAATACGATTCTTGCAGCACCTGGTCCGAATATAGAGAAAGGAGTAAAAACAAATGTCCATACAAACTCAAGCACTGTCCACCCTGCATTTTCCTGGGATCAACCTGGGCCTTCCTCACCCATCCTGCATCCAGGATCTGTCCGAGGAGCTGGCATGAGAAATGAGCCTTTACAAGAAATTGATCCTCTCCTACTCTCTGCTATAGAAGACAATGTGATGCCCGGAGCCGTAGTTCTTGTCGCAAGGAGAGGGCATATCGTAAAAGAAGAAGCTTACGGATACGCCATGAAGTATGAGGACGATGAATTCACTCAATCGGAGAACCCCGTCCCCATGACGAAAGATACAATCTTTGATCTCGCTTCCATCAGCAAAATTTTCACATCCACCGCCGCTATGATTTTATATGAACAGGACGCGTTCAAACTAAGCGACCCAGTCGCAAAGTACCTCCCTGAATTTGCCGAAAATGGTAAGGGAAGCGTGACGATTGAACAGCTTTTGACACATACCTCAGGCTTCAAACCCTGGATTCCCCTTTATAAAGTTGAAGGTGACAGAAACGACCGTTTACAACATGTCTTACAATATCCCCTTGCTAATGAGCCTGGAACAACCTATACTTACAGCGACTTAAATATGATTACATTAGGAGCTCTCGTCGAACGTCTCTCTCATATGCGATTAGATGAATTTGTTGAAAAATACATTACTACACCATTAAAAATGGAAGATACGATGTATAATCCAGATGAGAAATTAAAATCCCGTATTGCTGCAACGGAAGACCAACCTTGGACGAATCGTGGACTTGTGTGGGGAGAAGTGCATGATGAAAGCGCCTGGTCACTGGATGGTGTAGCTGGTCATGCAGGAGTTTTTTCCACCGCAAATGATTTAGCCAAATTCGCGCATATGTTTTTAAATGAGGGTACTTATAGAAACACCGAGATTCTTAAGCCTGAAACCGTTAAGCTGCTTACTGAAAATCGCATCCCCCAATTTCCT
Organism: Halobacillus sp. GSS1; assembly: GCF_017307035.1. Taxonomy (NCBI): domain Bacteria; kingdom Bacillati; phylum Bacillota; class Bacilli; order Caryophanales; family Bacillaceae; genus Halobacillus; species Halobacillus sp. GSS1. The sequence goes on along the minus strand of NZ_JAFLHE010000002.1, from coordinate 53,527 downwards.
GGTGATGACCACGGGTTAGGGTGGGAACTCCAACAAGGATGGTATATGGATGCTCTCTCGAGCCCAAGCACATATGGACATACGGGGTACACAGGAACCTCCATCGTGGTCAACCCTGCAAATGAAACAATCGCTATATTATTAACGAATCGTGTCCACCCTACAAGAGAGACAGTTTCTACGAACGGGGCGCGAAGAGGGTTTGCACGAAAAGTAGCGGATGCTATTCCAATTGACATGGATAAAAAAGCGAATCCATGGTTTGCAGGTTACGGAGACCAAGCGAAAAAACAGCTGCTCGCAAAAGTAAATCTCAGCGGAACGGCTTCCCTTTCCTTCCGTACATGGTTTGAAATCGAAAGTGGGTATGACTTCGGAACAATAGAAGTATCAGACGATGGGAAGACCTGGACAACACTGGATCGATTTACAGGCGACAGTAACGGATGGGTCTCACAAAATATTGAACTACCATCAGATACTACACATATCCGCTTCATCTATGAAACCGATGGAAGTGTTAACAACCGCGGCTGGTATATTGACGATTTGGAAATAAACGGAAAGGCAATAGAAGTAAAAAGTGATTCATGGGAAAAACGACCCTATTAAAAATCGAAAAAATGCAGACAAGTGTCCCTCACTTGTCTGCATTTAATTTTCAAGAGATTATTATCTCACCAACTATACAAAACGGTATGAACAATTTAGTGTTTTCTTTTTCCTGGAAACGGTTAAGGATGGGTATAGCCGAAAGGAGAGTGGAACATTGACAGAGCACAACAAACTAGTTCGAGATCACATTCCTAACTTACTGAGAGATTCGGGGAGAAATATCCGTACTCGAACTCTTAATAAAAAGGAGTATGATGATTCATTGAAAAACAAATTAAAAGATGAAGTTGAAGAATATTTCCACACTGTTGAAAACAAGGAATCCTTGACCAAACTTGCTGACCTTCTGGAAGTTATTCATGCCTTATCTTATTCACACGGGGCCACGATCGAAGAACTGGAACACATTCGCCAGCATCGCAGAAAAGAGCGTGGAGCTTTCCATAATCGTACGATGCTTCTGGATATTGAAGACGAGTGATCATAGGTAAGGGGAAAGCCTGCATGGCTTTCCCCTCTTTCTATTAGTCAATCGGATCTTTAGCTTTTCCATAACGAATCACATCATAGATGGCCATGCCGTCACTCGGCTTGCCGTCCCCATTTCGATAGGGAAATAGTGAAAAGAAGATGAAATATACAGAGAAATAGGAATACTGGTAGAAAAACAAATCAACAGGAAGGACCTCCTTGGTAATCATTAAATTCAACATTAGAATGATGGCCAAATTGAAAATACTTCCAGCAAGATAGATAGACACATGCGCCCACGTCTTATTGTAGGAAAGCTTCTCATACTGACACCAGCCCTCCATAAAGTACATTCGCCTCACTTCCAAAGGGCCCACATGGAACAATAATTTCCCCGTACCGATACAGTAACGTATTTTCCCTCCAAATAAACGAGCGACTAGAACATGACCTGTTTCATGAACGAGTGTGACGAGAGGTAGAATCAGAAAAAAATTTATGATAAACATAGGAATATCATTCAAAGTAAACATAAGCGTGCCTCCGTTATGGTGAAAATTGAAGTTCTGAAAAAACACCTTCCCTTTATTTTAAAAAGATAACGTAATTGCAGAAAATTGCTTCCATAGCCTCAGTAAAGGGACCATGGACATCATAGGTTTTGGTTCACGGTAATTGGCCCATAAAAATGTTGAAGTAACCCCTTTCTCATTACATTTCTTCACTCAGATCAATCCCTACCAGCAAATGTTTGTAAAATTTCAACATTCCTCATCCTGTTGTTTAAGTTCTCCATTTCGAGTATGATAGGAATAGCGATTTTTTTTAAAGAGGAGCGTATTTATGAAACGATCCATTTACGGATTGACGTTTGACCAACTGACTGATTGGCTTATAGATCATGGTGAGAAAAAGTTCCGTTCCAAGCAAGTATGGGACTGGCTCTACCAAAAGCGTGTGACCGATTTTTCACAAATGAAAAACGTGAATCAATCTTGTATTGATGTTCTCCATGAACATTTTACGATTGAGACACTTTCTGAAGAAATAAAACAAGAATCAAAGGATGGTACCGTCAAGTTCCTATTTAAATTGGATGATGGTAACGTCATTGAAACTGTTCTGATGCGTTTCAACTATGGACTGTCCGTATGCGTAACCACACAGGTAGGCTGTAACATCGGCTGCTCCTTCTGTGCAAGTGGAATTCTTCGTAAGAACCGGGACCTCTCCAGTGGTGAAATTGTTGAACAGATCATGCAGGTCCAACAGCACTTGGATCAACAAGGCAACGATGAACGCGTCAGCCACATCGTGGTAATGGGAATCGGTGAACCGTTCGACAACTATGACAACTTGATTGACTTCTTGAAGGTCGTGAACGATCAAAAAGGCCTTTCCATTGGAGCACGTCATATCACCGTCTCCACAAGTGGAATTGCACCTAAAATGTATGAGTTCGCAGATGAAGGTATCCAGATTAATCTGGCCCTTTCCATTCACGCACCAAATAATGAACTGCGTACCCAGATTATGAAAATCAACCGTGCCTACCCACTCGAAAAATTGATGCCGGCGATTGATTACTATCTCGAAAAAACAAACAGGCGGATCACCTTCGAGTACATTCTACTCAAGGACGTCAATGACCATAAGAAAGAAGCGGAAGAACTTGCGGACTTGTTGAAGGATAAACGTCACTTATCCTACGTCAACTTGATTCCATACAACCCGGTCGCGGACAACCCTTATGAGCGAAGTGAAAAAGAAGCGATCCTTACGTTCTATCAAACGTTGATGGACCGCGGAATTAAATGCGGGGTGCGTACGGAACATGGAACAGACATCGATGCCGCCTGCGGACAACTGCGCAGTAAGCAGATCGAAAAAGAAAAAGCACGCAAAAAGAAAAAAATGCCAATGAACTAAAAGCATGGGGCTCAAGCCCCATGCTTTTTTCTTAGCCCATATTTTTATTCAGACAGGCACGCCTTCACATTTAGAGAACCCATCTCCTATCATCATTTTATTTTGAATAAAATTTAACAAATACTCAAAATATGGTTTTATTTGTAAAAATATAGGCAATAGAAAGATATACAAAAATATCCAAGGGGTGATGGGAATCTATCAAAAAGGGGTTTTCACAAAATGAAAAGATTCTTGATTTTTTTGTTTGTCTTGACTTTGACTTTTGGCAGCGCAGGAGTCGTAAGTGCGGACAGTCATGATGGAGACAAGGACTGCAGCGATTTTGACACGACAGCAGAAGCAGAAAAATATTGGGAAGAAAATGGGTACGATGAAAACAACGATCCGGATAGACTGGACCGAGATAAAGATGGCGTCCCATGTGAAAGTTTAGGTAACAGCTCTTCAGCTGACGACTCTGGTGATTCAGAAGCATCAGAAGATGAACCAATGGAAGATTCTGAAGAGAACGGGACTCAGGAGGAATCCTCAGAGGAAGAAGGCGGTGAGCTCCCTGAAACTGCAACACCGTATGCTACATATGCATTACTCGGGATGGGGCTGTTTCTATTGAGTGGTGGCCTGTTGTTTGTACGTAGGGAAAATTAAATGACCTTAACCATCCCCCTAATTCAGCGGACCATTATGGTTCGCTTTTTTTTACTTAAGAAAGTATTTTATTCATCCTGCCATTAAAAAACAAAAATCTACCTTAAGATCTTAGGATACCCAAGCAAATTGCAAGCACTCGAGAAATCAGGTAAGGTGTCAAGGGGAAATAATTTGGACGTGAAACAATCAACTCATTCGGTGCTGTGAAAATTAAAAAACCAAAGAAAGGTCTATCCTATTATAGGATAGACCTTTCTTTCAGCTCTTTGCCAAACCATGCATGATGAAATCGATGGTATAATCGATTTCATTTTCGTCATCCCAATTCAGATCAGGCGCAATAATAAAACGCGTAACCAAAAAACCGATGACGGTGGAAATGATCATACGTATGATGGAAGTATTAGGGATTTCTACAAGCTTCCCTTTTCCTTTCAATTGGTTCAAAGCGTTTTCGAATTTCGGAAAAATTTCTTCAAGAAACACATCTTGAAACCTTTCCTGAAGCTCCGGGTGAAAGGCCATTTCCTGAATCACAATTCGCAAAAGCGGAGCGTTTTCCCTGGCAAATTCAAACCGATTCTTCAACAGAGTTCGCAATAACCCTTCTAACTCCTCGGGGGGCTCTTCAAACACTTTATTGGCAAAGTGAGAAGCAAAAAATGGGAGTGTAAACTTTGTCATAAATGGTGTCACAATAGAAATCAAGAGGTCTTTCTTCGTCTTATAATGTCGAAAAATCGTGCCTTCTGCAACATTCGCTCTGGCTGCAATTTCGCTTGTGGAAGAAGATGCGTACCCCTTTTCAGCGAAAATCTCTACCGCTGCTTTTAATATTTGTTCCTGTTTTGGTGTTAACTTCCGATCTTCCTCTGTGGTCTGATCTAATGTCTCCACCAACTTCTTAAAATCAGTCATACAAGCATCCTCCTATGGCTTTCCTTGTACCATTATAAACGGCGATGCTTCTTCAATGCGAATATATTTAACGTCGTGAACAGAGCGGTAAATCCAAGCAGAATATAAACTTCCCATTGGATATCCGCAAAAGAAGCATCACGCAGCATAATCCCTCTCATAGCTTCGGCACCATACGTCAAAGGCATTATATCACCAATCATCTGTACCCATGTTCCAAGGCCTTCTGTCGGGAAAAGACCGGAAAAGAACACTTGAGGAACAATAATCAAAGGAATGAACTGAATCATCTGAAACTCATTCTTAGCAAATGCCGAGACCAATGTACCCAGGCTTAAAGCAGCTAAAGCAAGTAATATGGTGACGATGAGCACATATAGGAAATTACCTTCCATAAAGACCCCCAGGATGTATATGGAAAACGACGCGATAATGAGGGACTGAACAATAGTGAACAACCCAAATCCTGCGAGATAACCGAACACGATTTCAGACCGTCTGATTGGTGTAGCCAACAATCTTTCCAATGTGCCCTGTGTGCGTTCTCTTAAAAAAGAAACACCGCCTACTATAAATACGAAGAAAAAGACAAAAAAACCGATGAGGACAGGTCCTACGTAATCAAACAACCCCAGATCCTCTGATCCATGGTAATACTCTACGTCCACCATGTTTTGCTGATCCTCCCGTAGCGATTGCAATTCTTTTTGTATGGCGCCTGCAGTATTTGGGTTACTTCCCTCAAGAAGCAGTGATATTTCCTTATTCTCAAAATATAACACCGCGTCCAATGTCCCTTCTTCCAGCTTTTCTTCTGCTTTAGAAGAAGACAGCGTTTCAATATCAAGGGTGTCAGACGACAATTTTTCAAGCATGGTTTCTGGAACGTCTACGGCTCCTAGTTCCAGTTTGGAATCATCATGATCCAGGACCATCCACATAAGTGACAAAACAAGGAGTGGTGCCACCACCATAAGGGCAACGCTTCTTTTATCTCGTCTAAACTGGAGAAGGATTCTTTTCATTACATGGAAGGTATTCATTTTGTTTCACCTCCATAATGCAGAAACACTTCTTCCATAGACGTTACATTCACCTTTTCCTTTAATTTCTGCGGAGTATCAAGAGCAATAACTTTTCCACCTTTAATCAGAGCCAGACGATCACACTTTTCCGCCTCGTCCATGACATGCGTGGTTACGATAATCGTCACTCCTTTTTCCTTTAACTCATAGAGTTCATCCCAAATGGAACGTCGCAGAACAGGATCTATACCGACAGTGGGCTCATCAAGAATGATCAGTTCCGGTTCATGAACAAGAGCTGCCGCTAAGGACAACCGCCTTTTCATACCTCCTGAAAATGTTTCGACGGGTTGATCTTTGAAAGAGGACAAGTCAACCATTTCCAGTACATCTCTGATTCTTTCCTTCCTTCTTTTTCTGGATAGGTTATAAATGGAGGCGAAAAAATCAAGATTCTCCCATGCTGTCAATTCTTGATATAAAGCATCCGATTGCGCCATGAATCCATAATTCTTCATCTGCGCAAGATGACGTAATGCTGTCCCTTTAAGTGAAATGGTTCCTTCTGTAGGTTTTAATATTCCTGCTATCAACTTGACTAGTGTAGTCTTTCCTGCTCCCGAAGGGCCCAGCAACCCAAAAATTTCTCCGCTTTGAATGGAAAGATTCACCTTATCGATAATGGTGTTCTTACTATAACGATGGATGACATTTTGCATTTCAACCATGGAATTCAATTCGATCCCTCCTATGTGAGTGATTACTCACTTTAATTATACACAGCTTCCTTTGTATGTAAAGATAATTGATACAATTCCTAACTTTTCCTATCCAGAAAGCATCTATTTCAAGGAAGGAAGGTACTTTTTAAAACGATTTATTCTGTTCAATCAAAATTAAATATTATATATCTATCCGCTTTTTCAACTGCTATAATATTCTCAATCATAAAGGGAATATGCGTTCGTAAATAATGAAAGGGGTAAAACGTTGAAGAAAAATGATGATCGCCTAACCCTGTACTATCTGTTTTCAGGAATAACGCTCACGTCATTTTTTGGCAGGATGGCTGTCAGGTGCCGACTGGGACACCTTTTCCATTGAATTCAGTTGGGGTATGTTGAATATCGATGCACTTAAAGACATATTCACAAACTGATTTCAGGTTCTATTTTGTGAGCTTGTCCGATACAATACATCGATCATCTTTTGGAGGAGAAGTTCATGGAAGAATGGATCATTTGGATGATGGAACAGTTCGGGTATCTAGGGGTTTACGCATTGATGGCGATCGAAAACCTCTTTCCCCCTATTCCATCAGAAGTTATTCTGCCACTCAGTGGGTTTATGTCAGTTAGGACGGATTTAACGGTGACGACTGTCGTCATTTATGCGACTTCAGGTTCTTTGACCGGCTCTCTTCTTTTATATGGAATCGGGATGTCCATCAGCAAACACAAACTGGAAGAGTGGGTGGATCGTTACGGGAAATATCTGCGCCTCACGAAAACAGATGTAAACAAAACTTTCCAATGGTTTGAGAATTATGGATATTGGGCAGTCTTTTTCTGCCGTATGCTTCCACTTGTCAGAAGTTTTATTTCATTCCCTGCTGGAATGGCACGTTTCTCCCTCATCCCTTTTCTTTTCCTTACCTTTTCGGGCAGTTTGATTTGGAATACAGCTCTAATCTACACTGGGGTCGTTCTTGAAGATTCGTGGCGTGATATTGTGCTCTATATGAAGGTGTACTCCATATGGACGTATGGCATCATCACTGCAGTCGCTTTCCTTACCATTTGGTGGATGCGTAAAGGAAAAGGTGTCCGTTTATGGAGATGATGGAGTTTATTAACCAGCAGTGTGTTAATGGGATTGAGCCAAGGAGCTGCAACGGATTTCACTTTTATCATGGCGATCCCAAGCATACTCGTAGCGAGTATGCTGTCCCTTGTTAATAAACCGGCCTATTTCCAAATGGTCATCTGATCCTTATTTTTACAGTATGCTTCCTATGTGCTTTTCTTTTTGTTCTCTTATCTATTCGTTTCTCTCTCAAATTGTTGTGATCTGTTTTCTATATTTTTAAGACAAAAAGGACTGAGCTACAAGTGCTCAGTCCTTTTTTCCATCTTCTTTTTTCTCTAAAAAATACTTAACTCCTGCCACGGTTCCGATGCCAAGCAATGCATACTTCAACCCTTCCACCGTTGCTGAAGGAGAGATACCCTGCTGCCAATAGGAAAAAGCAACTCCTAGGACAACAGCTATGATGGGGATGTACCGGTTTGGCACGCGTTTAGTCTGCCTCACCGCATATAACAACACAGCAAGTCCCGCATATGGGGTGAAGTCAATCATGAAATCCATGGGTTGATCTCCTTTAATATAGAATAAGGGCTTATTCCATGTTATTCATGATAAGAAGATTGAAGTACTTTCTGCAAAAAAATAACGTCCCGCCTAACATTTGGGCGAGACGCTATTCTTTATGAAACAAATGACTTCGGTCCTAGCGCTTTCTCCACCTCCATATAGTCCAGCCCATGAGCTTCTGCCACTTCACGATAAGTCACACTTCCATTGACAACATTGACTCCTTTCAGTAAGGCGCCGTTTTCCATGCATGCTTTTTGAAACCCTTTGTTCGCGATTTGGATAGCATAAGGAACCGTGACATTCGTCAGGGCAAGGGTTGATGTTTGCGGAACAGCTCCTGGCATATTACCAACTGCATAATGGACAACTCCATGTTTCACATAAATTGGATCATCATGAGTCGTGACGTGATCAACCGTTTCGACAATCCCGCCCTGGTCCACAGCAACATCTACAATCACACTTCCCCGACTCATCGACTTCACCATATCCTCTGTCACAAGTTTTGGCGCTTTTGCCCCTGGAATTAAAACCGCTCCGATAACCAAATCGGACTCTCTGACAGCTTCACTCAAGTTCAAAGGATTCGACATAAGTGTGTTGATTGAAGATCCGAATATGTCATCCAGCTGCCTTAGCCGGTCTGGGCTTAGATCGATCATCGTCACGTCTGCCCCCAGCCCGATAGCAATTTTTGCAGCGTTTGTCCCTACAACTCCGCCACCAATAATGGTTACTTTCCCTCGTTTCACCCCGGGAACACCGCCAAGAAGAATGCCTTTTCCACCATGGGTACGCTCTAAATACTGTGCACCTTTTTGAGTGGCCATCCTTCCAGCCACTTCACTCATCGGTGTGAGCAAGGGGAGGGATCCATTTTCAGACTGAACGGTCTCATAAGCAATAGCGACCACTTTTTTCTCTGCCAATGCCTTTGTCAATTCTTCATCGGCAGCAAGGTGCAAATACGTAAACAAAATCAATCCCTCATAAAAATATCGGTACTCTTCTGCAAGCGGCTCCTTGACCTTCAGGACCATTTGCTTAGCCCATGCTTCTGCCGCTGTACCTACAATTTCCACTCCAACTTCTTCATAGTGCTGATTAGAAAAACCAGAACGCTCCCCAGCATTGGACTCTAGAAAAACTTCATGCCCTTCGTTGATTAAGTTAACCGCACCAGCCGGAGTGATTGCTACGCGGTTTTCATTATTTTTAATTTCTTTCGGTATCCCTATCTGCATGTTAGGAACCTCCCATCAAGGTCATATCGAATGAATCGCCTCTACCACGTTATCAAGCAAATAAGTCAAATCCTCTTCTTCAATAGACAATGGAGGAGATAGAGTAATGACATTGTTGAATCCAGCCACTGTCATCCCATTTTTCCCAATCAGAATACCCTTATTTTTACAATAGGCAATAATTTGATTAACTTTCTCCACGGCCAGTGGTTCCTTCGTTTCTTTGCTCTCCACCATCTCAATTCCAATGAGCAAGCCCTTCCCTCTCACATTACCCACATGGTTATGGTTCTGAAGACGGTTGTTCAAATCATTTATTGCCGTCACTCCCAAATCGCGCGAACGCTCAAACAAGTTTTCTCTTTCCATAATTTCAATATTTTTAAGTGCAACGGCACACGCCGCCGGATGACCACCGAATGTATTAATGTGACGGAAAAAGTCATACGTATCATCTCCACAAAACGCTTCATACACTTCCCGTTTGACTGCCGTTGCTGAAAGAGGAAGATAGGCGCTCGTAATTCCTTTCGCCATCGTAATGATATCGGGCTTCACCCCATAGTTCATAAAACCGAACGGCTTACCCGTACGGCCGAACCCACAAATCACTTCATCCACAATCATAAGGGCCCCATGTTTTTCACAAATGGATTGAACCTCTTTCATATACTGTTCCGGCGGGACAATCACTCCACCCCCAGTTATGATCGGCTCCATAATCACCCCGGCAATCGATTCACTATATTCCCATGTCATCACATCATCAATTTCCTTTGCTCCCCACCGATCTTTTTCACTATGATCATTCCGATATTCATCAGGTGGAGACACGTGCAGAAAACCGGGTCCAAGAGGCTCATATTTGTACTTCCGCTGTGCCTGACCTGTGGCCGCTAACGCACTTGTGGAGTTTCCATGATAAGCTCGATACCTTGAAATGAATTTCGTGCGGTAATGGTCTCCTTTTTGCTGATGATACTGACGAACCATTTTAAACGCTGCTTCATTGGCTTCCGAACCACTGTTTGAGAAGAAGACAACATAATCATCCCCAAGCAGCTGATTAATTTTCTCTCCTAATTGTATCGCTGCTTCATGACTTTGTGTAAGTGGCATATAAGAAAGATCCTTGATCTGTTCATAAGCTGCTTTCGCGAGTTCTTCTCGTCCATATCCTACGTTCACACACCATAAGCCTGACATGGCGTCTAAGAACCGGTTCCCGTCTATGTCAGTAATCCAGGAACCTTTTGCACTTTTTGCTACCATTGTTGCATCAGGATTATAAGGTTTCATGGAGTGCCATACATATTTCTCATCTTTTGAAAGCATTTCGCTTTTCACATCAGCTTTAGTCAACGGAGATTCCTCCTCAATGTTCTTTTGTTAGAATTATCTTAATTATCTAACATTTAAGATGCGCTTTCATTAGACATAGTGTCAAACAGTCAACTCCCCACTTTCACATAATGACAAGAGAACTTATTGTTGAAGACTCAGTTTCGAGATGTTTTTTGAGTGGATGGGGGCTGCGGGGAATAACTCGCTTTCCGCGGGAGCGCGGTGAGGCGCCTCGATCAGCGGCGTATGGACTGGACTGAGCTGGCGGAGATAAAGGAAACACGGAGAGCGTAGCAATTCGATGTTGACTTATCGTACAGAAGCGAGGGAAGTCTCACTAGCCGCTAGGCGCTGGAACCGGATAACCAAAAGGACGTGTGGGACAGGTGAGACAGTCTTCAACTAAAGGAAGCTTTAGTAGGAAAAGGGTGAAAAAAAAACACTTATTCAGAAGAAAAGAATAAGTGTTAAGGATGGTGGTTAGGTTACGGCTCTTTGATATTCATGAGCGAGAAGCGCAAATTCGATGACCTGCCTTTTTTCACATTCCATAAAGTCAGGTCCCAGCAGTTTTTCTAACTTCTCAAGGCGATGATATAATGTTTGACGCACTACAAAAACTTTGGAAGCGGTTTCTTTTTTAGATCCATTGCACGCCAAATAGACCCTTAATGTCTCAAGGAGGTTCGTGTTATTCTTTTCATCATACTTGATAATCGGTTCTAAGTACTCCTCCACCAATCCATCGAGGTTGCTGTGCTGATGGACAAGGGATATCAATCTGTACATGTGTAAGTCATCATAAAAGAATTTGGACTGACTTTCCGGAAGCTTCTCCTGTAAAGTTAAAGTCTCCTGGGCGGTTTGAAAACTTTCATGAAGCTTGGAAAGTTCTTTGACGTATTTCCCCCCGGCAATTTGAAAAGATGAGATACTAGAGTCATTCAACAGACTAATCTTCTGCAGCCTTACAACCCCGCGTTTGATCCTTTCCTTCCAATCTTCTGCTTCTTTTCTATTCAACAGAATAAAAGTAAGCTGATGTCTCTTCTCCACCGGAAAAACATAATAGCCGTTTTGATCAAAGATATTGTGAATGAGCATATTCATATATGTCACATCAGGGTTCGATTTCTGTCTATCCACCATATTTAACTTAATGGTTAGAACAATGGCTCCTTTAACGGTTTTATCCAATTTGTACACAGCAAGCCGATCACGAATTTCCTCTTCCTCATGCTCTCCCTGCAACCATTCCGTCAGCCATTCCGTTTCTTTTGCTTTTCTTTTTTCTTCAGTATAAAGTTCTCTTAACAAGTATTGCGCAAGCGCAGTCCCCGTCCTGTCCAATAATAAAGATTCGAATTCACCGAACTCTCTACGGTTGGACAATAAGTAAATATTCGCAAATTCCCGATCGAATACTTGCACCGGTTGTTTTAAAACCCTTCTCGATCCGATGTCGGGCTTGCTCAGCTCCATCAATACTTGCTCGCGTTCTTTCTCTCTCAAAGCCGGGATCGTGACGACCGTATGATCCTTGGCAATATAGACCAGCTGGCAATTCACATATTGCTGCAAGTTTTTTAGAATCTCAAAGTAATTATCAATGGATAATAACCGTTTGTTCAAACGCTGCGAATAATCTTCTAAATTCGTAATAAACTCATACTGCTGATTGATGAGATCCGCATGAATATCCTGGGTAATTTCCACAAAAGAAACTTCTTCCCGGAATAAGATGATCGGAAAATCGTTGGCTTCGGCAAAATCAATCGCTTCCTGGCTTATGTAATCAACGAAACTTCCGATTTCAATACAAATTCCGGCTACTTCTTTTTCTATCAATTGTTTTAATAAGTGAAGAAAAAGCTCATCATCATCCTTCCAACCAAATCCTGTTGAAAGGACAAGCTCTCCACCTTTCAGGTTCTTTCTCACTTCGATCATCTCATAAACGTGAACCCATTTGACCAGCCGGTCAATGCCCTTCTGACCAGCAATAACTTCAGCAGAAGCGAAATGGTCCCTTTTCAGGATGTTTTCAATCGACATGTGTTCGTTCATTGAATGACCCCTCTTTTAAAGTACAACAATTTTTCAGAAAAATCTAATAGATTGTGAGATTTTCTTACAAAAAAGTTTAATAGTCCTAGTGAATCTAACACACGCCTGATCTTCAACAAACTGGCAGGTTTCTTGAAGACTCAGTTTCGAGATGTTTTCGGGTTTCGTTACCTTATTGGGCGTCGGGGGTGGCTGGGAAGCTACTCGCTTTCCTGCGGGGATGACGGCAAGCCTCCTCGGACTTGGTCCTGTAGGGTCTTGCCAGCCAATCCATTCCCGCGGGAGTCTCGCAGCTTCCCACCCTCCTTTCGATGTAAAGGAGAAACGAACCCATGTACCAAGTTGGGTGGTCTTCAACTATCCAACTGTTAAAGTTATAAAACGCTCCGGATCAAGGTTTTACGTACTATGGAGGTCTTCTGATCATCCACTTCCCGTATCCATACAAGCTGACTTTTTAGGAGTAGTTTAGAGAAGCTCCCATGGCAAAGGGGCGGAGGGAAACGGTGAGACTCCTATGGGACGTGTGGGACAGGTGAGACCCCGGAAGGCGTAGCCTGAGGAGGCTCACCGCCCGCCCCATGGAAAGCGAACCTTTTCCCGCAGCCCCTAGAACCACACAATTGTCTCGAAACTGAGTCTACCACTAAAGGGAGCTTAAGTGGAAGGTGGAGAAGAAATAAAAGAGGACTGGCGTGAGCCAGTCCTCTTCTTTCTATTTGACACTCTGTTTTTTCTGTTGTTGAACAAGTATAGTAGAGAAATACTTCCTGGAGTCCGGGTGTAGGATGTGAAGTCGTTCTATTCCACTTTTATCAGAATCATTCCCCTTATATTGAAACTCCACGAAAGCACCACTCAGATTTTCAGTGACGCCGCTAATGACATAACCCTGTTCTAATAAGAAATCAATTTTTTCACGTTCCGCTTCAAACTCGCGATGGTCAGACATTTCAATTCCTCCTCGTTATGCATCCATTTTCTGTGTTGATCCTTCTGTACCTGTTTTCTGCCCCAGCTTTTCTTCTACAAATTTTTCACCAATTACCCAGTCACGACCTACAGTGATGCCGAGGTATTCATCGTCACTTGGGTTATCGATTTCTGCCTGGGGATGCTTTTTGAAATACCAATGCTTAGCTAATAAGTAATAACACAGGGCTCCTACGCCAAATCCGACGAAGAAAGAATAGGTGGAAAATGTATACGCAAAAGCACTTCCAATTACCCATGAAATGATACCAGCCCAGTTGACACCTCCATCGTATCGGAATTGCCCCCCTTGTTTATACAAATCATAAACGTTCATTCTCCGTTTTCTCAATAAATAGTAATCGGCAAAAATGATGCCTACGATAACAGAGAGAATGGCTGCGGCAATCAATAATACCGGAATCAATAAATTGAAGATACTCCAGGGCTGAATGACTGTTCCTACAAGGCCTGCAATGAAAACGCCGGCCCAGAATGGCAGCTTCGGTCCACCGACATTTGAAAAGATGGTAGCCGCAGGTACAATGTTTGCTGATACGTTTGTCGACCACTGAGCAAGAACGATCATTAATAGAAGGATACCTAAGACAAGTCCACTGGCTGATTCCTGTAAAGCGACCACAGGGTCAAAGTTGGAGACAGCAATGTAGGAAACGGCACCAAGAACCACGATGAATGTTTGGGTCAAAGGCAGTGCTACAAGGCTGCCTACGAGAGCCCCTTTGTTTCTTTTCACCCAATTACGTTCCAGTTTCGGTGCTTTTATAAAACGGGAGATGGAAGCTATATCAGCTGCGAGCGTTGACCAATATCCCATATTCCCAACAACGACGACTACAAAAGCTGTAAAAGCTGCTCCTCCGGTTACAGGGCTTTCCACCCAGCTCCATATGTCTTTCCCCTGTTCAGAAGCTGTTCCCGCAAGAGTAAAATACATCCATACTCCAATTAAAATGATGATCGGGGCAGCCAGGTCGGCGAACTTTTCTACCGCTTTGATTCCTAATGCCGTGTTGAATAATTGGAATAAAGCAAAAAGAATATAACAAACAAACCAATTATCAAAACCGAATAAGATGTTTAAAATTCCGTTGATAGCTGTTGAACCGAAGAACGTATTAATCCCGAACCACATGGATGCAGCCACTCCACGCACGATAGATGGAAAATGGGTACCTATCGTCCCAAAGGGGGCTCTCATGTAAACAGGGAAAGATATCCCGTGTTCAATTCCAATATCAGCCGTTACTGAAATGGCAAGACCGATTAGAATCGTTCCCAACAATGTGCCGAGAACGACCCAGATCAAGGATATCTCCTGAACACCCGCTCCACCTATAGCGAAAGCTGCCAGTACAACAGCCATTCCGACCCACATGAATGAAAAACCCAGGGTGCTGATTTTTTTCTCATTGTGGGGGATGGGCATTAAATCTGGTGACATTAAATGATTTGTTTTTTTGTCCATACTTTTGGACTCCTCCTACCTATACCTGTTTTTTAAAAGGCTGCCTGGCTTGAAGCGAGGCAGCCTACATTCCATGGCATACGGACAGGTTACTTCTGATAAAGTTCTTCTTTGGAGGATGTCAGTTCCCCGTATCTGGAGCGTTTCAAATAATTTCCTTTTCCAAGTTTACCGACAAATTCTTTGTTCTTAATGACATAGTCACCACGGGAGAGGACACTGACCGGCTGCCCAGTCACTTTCATTCCTTCAAAAGGATTGTAATCGGCAGCCATGTGACTCGTTTCTACAGAAATCGTGCGTTCTACAGTCGGGTCGAAGATGACGATATCCGCATCTGCGCCGACTGAAATCGTTCCTTTCTGCGGGAAAAGGCCGAATGTCTTCGCAATTTTCGTAGACGTAATATCTACGAACTCATTCAGTGTAATTCTTCCTTTCTTCACCCCTTCAGAGAAAAGAATACTGACGCGATCTTCGATGATTGGTCCACCATTCGGAATCTTCGTGAAGTCGCCTTTACCTAAGTCTTTTTGACCTTTAAAGTCAAAGGAGCACTGGTCTGAACCAAGCGTTTGCAGATCTCCTGTCTTAAGCGCGTTCCATAACACTTCCTGGTGGTGCTTTTCACGAAGTGGTGGAGACCACACATATTTCGCACCTTCGAAGTCTGGCTTTTCTAAGTAACTTTGATCGAGAACCAAGTATTGCGGACACGTTTCCCCTGTGACGTTGTACCCCTTTTTACGAGCTTTTGCAATCGCTTCGACCGCTTGTTCACAAGTCACGTGGACGACATACAGCTGAGAATCAGCAAGTCCCGTCAATTCTGCTGCACGACCTGTCGCTTCACCCTCTACTTCTGGAGGCCGCGTCAACGCATGGTAGATCGGATCTGTTTGTCCAGCTTCCAACGCTTTATTGACCAGATGATCGATCACATCACCATTCTCGGCGTGGACCATGACTAATGCACCCAGTTTTTTCGCTTGTTCTAATGTACGGAAAAGAGTGCCGTCATCTGCCTGGAACACATTTTTATAGGCCATGAACACCTTAAATGAGGTAATCCCTTCGTCCTCAATGACACTTGGTAACTGCTCAAGGACATCTTCGTTCATTTCACCAATCATAAGGTGAAAGCTGTAGTCGATGACGGATTTATCCTTTGATTTCGCGTGCCACTGATCAATGGAATTTTGTAGAGGTTTACCTTTATCTGTCAGGCAGAAGTCGATGACTGTGGTCGTTCCACCGTGCGCTGCCGCAATCGTACCTGTTTCAAAATCATCCTTACTGACTGTTCCTCCAAACGGCATTTCAAGGTGCGTATGCGGATCTATTCCACCAGGGAATATGTAGTTTCCTTCCGCATCTACAACTTCCGCGGCTGAATCGTTCAAGTCTTGACCGATCAAGGCAATCTTTTCATTTTCAATAAGAATATCTGCTTTATACGTATCAGCGGCTGTCACAATCGTTCCATTTTTGATGATTTTCTTCATCTTATCCCTCCGTTATATTTATTTTATTAAATTCACATCACATGAAGAGGCGGCACCGATCGCTGCTTGTCTTTCATTCCATGTCATCGGTGGCTTGCCGTTCGCATACTCGACCATGTCAATCGCGCCATCAACTGGGCATACGATGCTACAGAGGTTACACCCTACACAATCTTCTTCACGTACTTTCAAAATGTCGTTACCGTCAGCATCCTTCAACATGTCGATACACTGGTGAGAAGTATCTTCACACGCGATATGACACTTATTACAGTTGATGCATACATCGTTATTGATTTGAGCAACAACTTGGTGGTTGAGGTCCAGATTGCCCCAGTCGCTATACTTCTCGACAGACTTTCCAACAAGATCCATTACAGAATCAATGCCTTTTTCATCAAGATAATTGTCCAGACCATCGACCATATCCTCAATGATGCTGAATCCGTGGTGCATCGCAGCAGTACAGACCTGGACACCTGTGGCGCCCATCAGCATGAACTCGACCGCTTCTCTCCAGCTCGATACTCCGCCCATTCCGGAAATCGGAACATTGATTTTCGGATGACGGGCACATTCAGCCACCATGTTCAATGCAATTGGCTTAACAGCAGGACCACAGTATCCACCGTGGGCTCCTTTTCCGGCTACGTTAGGAATCGTATCCCATGAATCGATATCGACCCCAGCTAGACTGTTGATTGTGTTAATCATACTGACCGCATCCGCGCCGCCATTAACGGCTGCTTCTGCTGTGAAAGTAATATCGGTAATATTCGGTGTGAGTTTTACGATGACAGGCGTTTGTGCGACTTCTTTAGCCCACATCGTCTGCTTCTCAACAAGCTCTGGAACCTGCCCGGATGCTGCCCCCATGCCGCGCTCCGCCATCCCGTGTGGACACCCGAAGTTCAACTCCAGTCCGTCCACTCCGACATCTTCGACACGTTTGACGATTTCATGCCATTTTTCCTGAGTCGGTTCAACCATTAACGAAGCGATAATCGCATGGTTTGGAAACCTTTTTTTCGTTTCATAAATTTCTTTCAAGTTCACTTCCAATGGACGGTCTGTAATCAGCTCAATATTATTGAATCCAGCCACTTGTTTTCCGTTAAACCCTACGGCAGCAAAACGAGAGGATACGTTTAAAATCGGTTCACCCAAAGTTTTCCAAACAGCTCCACCCCACCCCGCTTCAAATGCGCGCTGGACCTGATAGCCTGAGTTTGTTGGAGGCGCAGACGCGAGCCAGTATGGATTTGGTGATTTAATTCCTGCTAAATTCAAACTTAAGTCAGCCATGTATGTTCCTCCTTGTTGAAAGATTTGTAGGCGTTCGTCGGTTCAGGTGCCAGTTGTTTGTGGATCGCCATCGCCGCCTCTTTTCCTTGCTGTGCAGCTGTCACGACCATCGCTTCTCCCTGACCTTTGGCAAAAATGACATCTCCCGCTGAAAAAACTTTCGGGTTCGATGTCTGCAATGTTTCTGGATCGACTGTGACAACGCCACCTTCATGATCCAGCCCAAACCCTTCAATAAGATCGGTATAACGACTTTGTCCAATCGCTTTAATGACAGCGTCCACTCCCATAACAAATTCAGAGTTTTCCACAGGAGATGGTCGGCGTCGTCCATCTGCATCCGGTTCACCGAGCGCCATCTTCACGCATTTTAATTGAGTGACTTTCCCGTTATCGTCACCAATGATTTCAACGGGTTGTGTGAGCCAGTTGAATTCGACATCATCCTGCTTCGCGAAATCATATTCAAACTCATAAGCAGTCATTTCATTCCTTGTCCGGCGATAGACGATCTTTACATCTCCAGCACCTTTTCGAGCGGCACAAGTCGCTGCATCAATAGCTGTGTTACCAGCTCCGACAACGACGACATTTTTCCCAAGGAGCTCGTCGGTGATCGGTCCGGATTTTGTACTTTTCACAAAATCAATCGCGTCATGCACACCGTTCAGATCCTCTCCAGCAATGCCTAGCATTGGAACATTCCCCATTCCGATTGTCAAAACGATCGAATCATAATCATTGGTCAGCTCTTCAAAAGAAACATCTGTGCCTACACGCGTATTGGTGCGGATTTCAACATCAAGCTTCTCGACTTGGTCGACTTCCCAGCGGGATATATCCTGTGGAAGCCGGAAAGAAACAATTCCGTAGGTGTCAAGACCGCCTGCTTCAGCTTCGGCTTCAAAAATTGTCACGTCATAACCAAACCTGGCAAGTTCTCTGGCTGCCGCTAACCCCGCAGGGCCTCCACCCACAACGGCAACTTTTTTTCCGTTCTTTTTGCCAGGCTTGAACAACAGCTGTTCATTTTTGATGGCCCAATCTGTGGCAAACCGTTGTAAATCTCCAATTAAAATCGGTTCAGTGGAATGGTTCAATACACAAGCGCCTTCGCACAACTCTTCCGTCGGACAAACACGGGCGCAGGTCGCTCCGACAGGATTGGACGACATGATGGTTGTCGCCGATCCTTTTAAGTTGCCAGAGGCAATCTTTTTAATGAATTTCGGGATATCAATTCCTGTTGGACAAGCCTGGATACAAGGTGCGTCGTAACAATATAGACATCGGTTCGATTCTTCCATCGCTTCCTGAGCATTCAGTCCGTCATGGACTTCCTCGAAGTTCACCTTCAGATTTTCTAATGAAATTCCTTTGCTCTTTAACTGGGTCAAGATGTTTCCCTCCTTTAATAAAAGAGAGGCTTTTGGATAGGCCTCTTAATAAAAAAGTTCCACATAGAGAAAATGGTTCATTTTCTTTTGCTCTATGCAGAACTTCTACTTTGTGTCTGATGAATAGGTTTTAAGGGAGAAGCTCAACCATGTTTTCGTAAGTTTCAGGACGGCGGTCGCGATAGAACTGCCACGTGTCACGTACTTCACGGATAAACTTCTTGTCCATTTCTGCAATGAGGACTTCATCTTGATCACGGCTGGCCGTTTCGACGAAGTTTCCGCGCGGGTCGACAAGATATGACTGTCCATAAAATTCACCCATATTCCACGGTCCTTCATAACCGACACGGTTGATAGCACCAAGATAATACCCATTCGCTACGGCATGAGCAGGCTGCTCAAGTTTCCATAAATACTCAGAAAGTCCAGCTACAGTTGCTGATGGGTTGAAGACCACTTCTGCCCCGTTCAAACCTAACAATCTAGCCCCTTCAGGGAAGTGGCGGTCATAGCAGATATAAACACCAACTTTGGCAAAGGCCGTATCGAATACAGGATAGCCGAGGTTTCCTGGCTTGAAGTAATATTTCTCCCAAAATCCGTGCCCTTTGTCCCCTACAGCTACTTGTGGAATATGGTGTTTACGGTATTTTCCTAGATAAGATCCATCCGCATCGATGACCGCCGCTGTATTGTAGTACGTCGAAATCCCCTCTTTTTCATAGATAGGCAGAACAATGACGACGCCTAACTCCTTCGCAAGCTCCTGGAAACGTATCGTCGTTGGACCATTTGGAATTTCTTCTGCGGAATCGTACCACTTCGGGTTTTGCTCCGAGCAAAAATATGGACCATAGAAGATTTCCTGAAGGCAGATGATCTGCGCCCCTTTTTCCGCTGCTTCTTTCACTAGTTTGATATGCTTTTCTATGGAATGTTGTTTGTGAACTTCTACAGGCTCACTTCCATCCACATCATGTGATGCCTGGATCAAACCGATTTGGACTTTATCAGACACTATAATTCCTCCTTATGTAATCCTGTTTTGTTGTCCATTCACCTTGAAATCAAATCCCCCAAGATTGTGATTTCTTAAATCCAGACTCACCTCCTATGATTTAATTTTCTTTATTTACTGAATTTTTAAATAACTAATTTCACTTTACATGAAAAATTCAACAATTCCATTATACATAATGTTAAATGTTGCATGTTTTGTTTAGATTTTTTGTAAGATTGGCAGGGAATTTGTGGATGTTAAGTGGAAGGTGCGCGGTATGTTCAAAAGTCCGCGCACCAGATAATCAGTACCAGCGTTGAGTCAGCATTTTACGCTTCGTATAGAAATTTAAGCCATCCTTACCGTTGGCATGGAGATCGCCATAGAAGGACTTCTTATTTCCAGAGAACGGGAAGAACGCCATTGGGGCAGGAACGTTGACATTAACACCAAGCATTCCGGCATCCATCTCTTCTCTGAACTGTTGAACGGCTTTTCCGCTTGATGTGTAAATAACAGCACCATTGGCGAATTCAGATTTGTTGGCCGTTTCGATTGCTTCGTCAAGTGAATCGGCACGAACAATACTAAGAACAGGAGCAAAAATCTCATCTTTCCAGATCTTCATTTCATCGGTGACGTAATCAAAAATCGTCGCACCAAGGAAATAACCGGACTCATTCTCTCGAAGTTCTACTCGACCATCACGTACGAGCTTCGCATTATCCTGTTCCCCGGCTTCGATATAGCCGAGAACACGCTCGCGGTGGGAGTCACGAATCAATGGTCCTAGATTGGTTTCCTGATCTAAACCATTTCCTACATTTAACTGGTCAGCGGCTTCTTTTAATTTGGCTACAAGGTCGTCAGCTACATCACCTACCGCTACAACAACAGAACATGCCATGCAACGCTCTCCTGCACTTCCAAAAGCGGCATTGATGATACCTTCTACCGACTTATCTAAGTTACAGTCCGGGAGAACGATGGAGTGGTTCTTTGCTCCAGCGAGTGCTTGAACTCTCTTACCATGGTTAGCGGCCGTTTTATACACATATTCTGCAACAGGCTGAGATCCAACGAATGAAATGGCGTCGACTTCGTCATGCTCGAGTAATCCGTTTACAACATCATGAGCACCGTTAACAACATTGAGTACACCTTTCGGAAGACCCGCTTCATGAATCAACTCGACGAGCATTTTCGCAAGGATTGGAGTACGTTCAGACGGTTTCAATACAAATGTATTCCCACAAACGATCGCGAGCGGGAACATCCATAAAGGCACCATCATTGGGAAATTGAATGGTGTGATTCCACCGACGACTCCTACAGGATAGCGGTACATCCCAGAGTCGATTCCTTCCGCAATATCAGGTAGAACATCACCCATCATAAGGCTTGGTGCACCTGCTGCGAATTCCACACATTCAATGCCGCGCTGTACTTCACCTGTCGCATCTTTCATCGTCTTTCCATTTTCCTGTGTGAGGGCTTTCGCAAGCTCCTCACGATTTTCCACCAACAACTGATGGTACTTGAACATTACTCTGGCACGCTTTGGTACCGGCACCTTTTTCCACGTCTTGAATGCCTCTCTGGCTGACTGAACCGCTTTATCTACATCCTCTTTTGATGAAATGGGAACTTGGGCAATGATCTCTCCTGTCGCAGGATTGGGTACGTCCTCCACTTGCCCGCTTTCCGCCGAAACCCACTCGCCACCAATGAAGTTCTTGATCGTTACCTGATTCTTTTTTGAGAAAGTTGTCTCCATTTTTTCACCTCTACTCGTAGATTCTGTTCCTTTACACCCTTCAAATATATTATAAATTCAGAAAATTCCTACATCAATGGACGAAGTGTCAAATCAAAAACCTCCCATTTTGACACAATGACCTTTTGGTAAGGGGATATTTACGATTTGGGTAAAACTGGATGACCTGGGCATCCTAATATTGGGTGACCAGGTCATCCAGTATTTTACATACAGGAGGATTCTGATGAGCAATCAAAAGAAGGAAATTCAGCCGAAGCAGCATCAGGAACGGCAGCCAGGTTTTGAATATGAAATGAAGCCGCTTCCGGAATATGTGGATCCAAACTATATAGGAAGTGGAAAATTAAAAGGGAAAGTGGCGGTTATTACTGGAGGAGATAGTGGAATTGGAAGGGCAGTAAGCCTTTATTTCGCTAAGGAAGGCGCAGATGTTGCTGTGTTATACCTCAACGAACAGGAAGATGCTGATAAAACCAAACAGCTGATTGAATCGGAAGGTCGCACATGTCACCTATATAATGGAGATATCGGAAGTGCAGCGTTCTGTGAGGAAACCGTCCAGCGTATCAAAGCAGACTTCGGAAAAATTGATGTGCTCGTAAACAATGCAGCGATGCAATTCCCGCAAAAAGACCTCATGGCTATTACGAATCAGCAGCTTGAGAAGACCTTTCGGGTGAATTTCTTTTCTTATGTATATATGGCTAAAGCGATTATCCCTCACCTGCAAAAGGGAAGCACCATCATTAACACCTCTTCCGTTACTGCTTATGAGGGGAATGAGCAATTGATTGACTATTCTTCAACCAAAGGAGCCATTACCACATTCACACGTTCTCTCGCCAAGTCCTTAGTAAGTAAAGGCATCCGTGTGAACGGCGTCGCACCTGGACCCATTTGGACACCATTGATCCCTGCAAGTTTTGATAAACAAAAAGTCGCGGAATTCGGTTCAACGAATCCCATGGGGCGTCCGGGACAGCCGTATGAGCTCGCTCCTGCATATGTCTATTTAGCAAGCAATGATTCCAGCTACGTGACAGGTCAAATGATTCACGTGAATGGTGGAATACCTGTAAACGGGTAACGCATGAGGAAAAACAAAAATAAGCGGTCCCTGCATCTTAAGAAGATGGAGGGCCGCTTGTTTCTTCTATTCTATTATTTACCGAACGTAAATGGTTATTCCCATTGTACTTCTATTTTTTCTCCTTCTGCCAACGTATTACCTTCCTGATCCAAAACATCACTGGTCTCTATCATCACAGTCTCTAATTCTTCCCAATCATGTTCGAGGACGAATCCCATTTGCCCTACTCGTGTTTCGCCTGGTTCGTACTCTCCTTTTAGCTTTTCCAAATAAAAATCGTCATTGAACCCCAGCTTCTCACCCGTATTCGTCTTCAAAACTTCCACAGGAGCCACATTCACTTTCTGATCTCCCGTATTTTTTATAGCGACGGTAAACTTTATATAATTAAAATTGGTTTCATTGTGAGTAAAGGCATGGAAATAATCCACCAAGTCAGGCGATGGAGAATAATTGAGCACTTTCACATCCTTTACCACCATTTGGACCGGTCCCAATTCTACATACTTCTCCATCTCTTTAATAGCTTTAAGGGCTATCTGCCCATCCATATCCTCTGCTTGGTCCCCTACTTCCTTTAAATCCTGATCATCGGGCGCTTGGGGATTGTTTTTATACTTCGTTTGTTCCGGGATTTCAAATAAAGGAGGTTGATTTTTCGATTCATTTTCTTCTCCAGCCACCTGGTTTGAACAACCAGTGAGGATAATGGAAATAGCTAAACTCAATAGTAGCAGTATATGTTTCAACGGGTTTCTCTCCTTTTTCTAAAAAAGCCTCCCTATGGAAGGGAAGCTTTTTCTTTTATTTATGTGCCTGCTTTTTCATCTTTCCATTCTCCATCAAGTTCATGACCTTTTGTCCAACCTCATGGTTATCATGCAGTCCTGCGAATTGCTGAGACTGAGGCCCATAACCGTAAACAATTACATCTTCCCCTGTGTGGCCGCCAGTTGTCCAACCGGTACCGGAGCGAATATCGAAAATGTGCTCAATGGCATTATCAATCTCCGTGACTGATCCATTTTCTACTGCATCTTTGACGGATTGAACTTCATCGTCTGTTAATTCAAGGTCGATATACTGCTCTAATGTTTCCTCAACCCCTGCACCTTCTGCAATCTCAGAAGCCATAAAGTCCGGTGTACGTTTCGCAGCTTTTAAAGGTTCCGGATTCCACTGATATTCTCCATCACGACCCATGGTCATTCCGCCTGTTGAGTGGTCAGCTGTCGTAACAACCAATGTATTCTTATTATTCTTTGCAAACTCAATGGCCTCTTCATAGGCAGCTTCAAAATCCTGCATATCACTCATAGCCGCTACTACATCATTATCATGACCCGCCCAGTCAATCTGACTGCCTTCAACCATGAGGAAGAACCCATCTTTATCTTTGCTGAGCCTGTCCAAGGCGGTAGAAGTCATTTCCTCCAGAGAAGGAGCATCTGAAGAACGGTCAATCATTTTGTCCATACCTTTAGGCGCAAACAAACCGACGATTTGTTCATTGGAATCTTCCATTAGTTCCTCACGAGATTCCACATAGCTGTATCCATCTTTCTGAAAGTCAGTAGTCAGGTCGCGGTCTTCCCTTTTGAAATAAGAAGTACCTCCCCCAAGCAAGACATCAATTTTATGTTCACCATTCACTTTTTCATCAAAATAATCATCAGCGATATCATTATAATTGTGTCGGGATTCATCATGAGCACCGAATGATGCAGGTGTAGCATGATTGACTTGAGATGTCGCTACAAGGCCTGTTGCTTTGCCTTTTTCCTTCGCCAACTCTAGAGCAGTTTTCACTTCATTCTTCTCCATGTCCACCGCGATTGCATTGTTGTAAGTTTTAATTCCGGCTGCCATTGAAGTTGCAGCAGCAGCGGAATCTGTAATACTCTCTTCCGGATCCCAGGAATAGGTCTCCTGCATACCAATTAAATGTTCATCAAATGCTGTGTTTTCCGTATAAGGAGTAGCAGGATCATCCTTGAAGTAACGGTAAGCGGATGTGTAGTTAGGTCCCATTCCATCCCCAATTAGAAAAATAATATTCTCTACCTTTCCTTTATCTTCTTTAGATTTAGCAAGGATCTCTCCGTTAAATGTAAAAGCAGAACCTCCTAGAATCAAAGATGTAGTTAGAGCCACAGGCAATAGTTTTTTCATATACTTTTTACTAAACAACTTCATTCCTCCTCGTTTTATGTCGATGCAGTATGCATATTACTTGGAGAATATGAAACAATGGTTAAAAAACTGTAAATCTAGCGTAAATTAACAAATTAAGACAATTGGATTAGGTACATTGGTTGGAATTTAATTTTCACCGAATGATAGGTTAAGCGTGGTATAATAGGTCAAAATCTATTAGAAGAGGGTGTGTAATCATGAGGAAAAGCTTTTGTCACTGCTTTAGTAACAAGGAGGAAATCGACCAAGGAGTCACAGATCATATTACATATCTCGCTTTTTGTGTCGTATCTGGTGAGCATGGAGCTGTAGAGTTCAGTTTCCGTACCAGTTATATCGATAGTGATTCGGCAGCACCCTTCATGAAATTTTACGACGTAAGTGAGGAACTTGATGAGGATAACAAGACGTCAAGAAGATTACGGATTCACAGCAAATACCCACTTGCCCAAGGTGATGCGGAGCCAACAGAAAAATCTTTTCTGCGGTCTTCTGAACGTTTCTACTCCTATAAGATAGGACTTGATTTAAAGAAGCTTCAATCATATAAAGACAATCCAGACAAGTACTTAAGGACCATACATTCAAAAAAACTGTACGATGAAATGAAGGCTGTATATAAGAACATCTTTAAAGATCCACCTGATGCATTAAAAGGGGATCACTGGGTGGTACTCGTAGATTAGCCCTGCTTTACATATGTTGTTTCAAAAGAAAAACGGGAGTACATAATGGACGTTCACACAAAAACAAAAAATGACATAGGCTATTGAGGATCTAAAGTAATGACAGGGGGAAAATGAATGTACGTCAATTTTAATCATGGCCCTTATGGTTATGGCTATCCCTATGGGGCACATCCCTATCAGCCTTATTCTCGGTATGCTTATCCTCAAGCCTACAGAAACCCAGGATACTACTATGGCTATAGTGAAAGACAACCGGTGCGCGGCCAGGCCAGCTGGACAGAAGGCGGAGAAGTAACCAAATGTGGCATTCCATGGTCGAATAACAGATACATGACAGCGGCTGTCGGTCAAAATTCACCTTACCAATGCGGGCAGACAATCAAAGTGAAAAATGTTGCCAACCAAAGGGTCGTGTTAGTCACGGTCGTCGACCAGGTCCCTAACTATCCGGAAAATAAAATCAACCTTCACAGAAAAGCCTTTGAAGCTTTAGGTGCAAGTGTGGAGCTTGGTGTTATCAATGTAGAAATCACACCGAACCCTCAATTAGAAGAAGAAAAATGGGGCAAATATCTTCTAGAGATTGCTCAATCGGCCTACCCGAATTACAATGCTACCGATTACAGTAAAGTGAGCCAAACCCAGCAGAACGGTAACGTGAAGGAAGTTTACAAGTTTGTTATGGAATCCCCTCAGGAAACAATGAGTATCGAAGGGACAGTCATCTATAACCCATCCACAGACCGAATCATATCGATCAACTTCAAGGAAGTATAAAAGGTTTAAAGTATTTTAGAGACAGTACAGATCTGTCTCTTTTCTTTTGAGAAAAAGTAGATGATCCTATCCTAAAAAAAAGAAATGACGCAGCCTCTCCCTGGATGAGAAACTACGCCATTCCGGCACTTAGTATGGATGATTCCGATTGGGCTCGAACCAACGACCTCCACCCTGTCAAGGTGGCGCTCTCCCAGCTGAGCTACGGAATCGTATGTAGAAATTTGTCGGCTGTTTTGCTGACAAATAATAATATACTACGGAACAAATAAAGTGTCAATAAAATCTTAAGAGTTTTTTAAGTTTACGTAAATGCATCTTTTTATCCCGGCCAAATTCGGTCATACTAAGAAACATACACTATACGAGGAAGTAGGTTTTTCAATGAACAAAAGTAAGGTTTGGATAAATATCAGAGACAGCTTTTGGTTTCTCCCTACAATATACAGTATCCTTTCAATCATTGCTGTAGCGATAACCGCCCTGATTGATCAATGGATTATTTCAGAATATAAGAACAACATCCCTTCTCTCTTTTTGACGAAGTCATCGGTTGCCCAAACGTTATATGGCTCGATGGTAACTTCTATCTTAACGATGACCACGATTAGTTTTTCGACCATCATGGTGGTACTGACAACGTACACTACTCAGTTTTCACCACGAACCTTACAAGACTTCATGAAGAGTCGTGTGACTCAACATGTGTTAGGTGTCTTTTCTTTTGGCTTTATTTTTTCTCTCATCAACCTGTTTCTATTGGGAAAAGAACCAGGCCTAGGTTTGGTCAGTCCCCTCTTTACGGTTATCGTATCTATTATTTGTTTAGCGTTTTTTATATTGTTCATTCACCATTCTTCTCGGTTCCTAAAAGTGAATAACTTAATTGGCTCAATAAGAAAAAGCACCTCCGCACTTATTGTAAAAACATTTGAAGAAAAAAATTATAATACAGCCACCGAATGGGATGACAACGAACTAAAAGCGCTGGACCAATCAAAAGCCCAAGTGATTCCAGCTGAGAAATCGGGTTATATTCAGAATGTTCAGTACGGCGCCCTTATTAAGTGGGCAAAAAACCACTCTCTCATTCTCGAAACAAGCTTTTTAATGGGAGACTATATCCAAAAAGGTATGCCCCTTTTTTATTATTGGAAAGATTCAGATCGAGATCTTGAAAACCCTGGGTCATGCGCAGCCTATGTTTTGATCGGGAATGAGCGGATCGATACACAGGATGTCGAGTTCTCTATTCAAAAGCTTGTTGAGATTGCAGTCAGAGCCATCTCTCCAAGCCTGAACGATCCTCATACAGCGACCAACTGCATAAACCGGATTGGTTCTCTTCTTATAGAGCTCGCCTCTGTTTATGAGCCGATCCGCTACTACATTGATGGTGATGAGGAACTTCGCTTAATAGCACAACCGAAATCCTTTGAAGAATATTTGTATAAGAGTTTCTACCAAATCAAAATATATGGCTATCATGACATATCTGTTATGAATAGTGTCGTCGAATCTTTGTACAAAATCGCCGCCATGCACGACCAAGCCATTCAAGAGGATGTTTGGATATTCGGAAAAACGATTATCAATGCTGTAAAAGTTGAGGAATTGGATAAACTCGATTTCAAGAGATTTAATAATGAAGTAGAAAAATTAGCAGAAGCCTGTAATAAAAACTTCCGCTTACAAAAGTCATAGTATAGCAAGTCTAGGGACGTCCCGGGCCTGATAGTAACTCATAGGCCAATTCGTTTCCAAATTAAACTCATCATTTTAAAGGTTACAAAAAAAAAAGAGAGCATTCAATATGAATGCTCTCTTTTTTAATAGTGATTCCGATTGGGCTCGAACCAACGACCTCCACCCTGTCAAGGTGGCGCTCTCCCAGCTGAGCTACGGAATCGTATGTAAGGAGTTTAACTTGCTGACAAGAAATAATATACTATGAAATACGAACCATGTCAACAAGCTCGTGCTAAATAGCAGCTCCATTCCTTCACTAAAGCTCCGGCTTGTGGAAGACTCCGATTCGAAACGATGTTGGGCGGATGGGGATGGAGAGAATGACTCGCTTTCCGCGGGAGCGCATACCGGGCATCCTCAAAGGAATCCATGTCTCGTTGAAATAATGAATGACATTTCCTGGCCTTCGATAAGAATACATAAGAACATTTTACCTGAAAATCCAACTATCATCTTTTCAACTTTTTCGACAATTATATGATAAAATGAATAATGGAACGTTTATACGAAAAATTTTATGGGAATGCCTAAAGGAACTTTCCATGCTGTAAGGAGGTGGTCGGAAAATGGGTAGAGACGGATCCATGACAGAATATACCATTGATAGTCAATACTTACAGGAGACAATGACACTAAGGGTGTACACCCCGAAGAATTTCTCTCCATTATACAAATACCATTTCTGTATCATGCAGGATGGAAACGATTATTACTCGATGGGACGCGCGGCCACATTGAGTGACAAGCTCCATAAAGAACAAGAAATTGAGAACACTATTTTCATCGGTATCCATTATAATGACAAATATGACCGCCAGGACAAATACCATCCAGACGGAAAGAAACAAGGCGAATACGTAAATTTTCTCATTCGCGAAGTTGTGCCTTTCTTAGATGAAGAATTGCCTGGTTACTGCATGGGCAGAGGACGGACGCTTGTCGGTGACTCTTTAGCAGGAACGCTCGCGTTGATGACAGCAGTGAAGTTCCCGAACATATTCGGCAATGTCATCATGCAGAGTCCTTATGTCGATGAACATGTAAAAGAGGTCGTGCAATCCACCAAAGACTTTTCTTCCTTGACCATTTATCATACCATTGGGTTGGATGAAACAGATGTTGAAACGACTGAAGGAGCAAGAAAGAATTTTCTTGCTCCGAACCGTGAACTGCGCGATTTTTTAAATCGCCAGCCACTCGCCTACACGTATCATGAATTAGACGGTGACCATACTTGGGGCACATGGCAGAAGGATTTTGAACGTGCTTTATTGAAGATGTTTGGTAAGGAATAGCGATATAGAAGGAAACAGGAGGGTTAGTCCAATGAGATACGGAATAGCAGTTTTTCCATCAAAAAAAGTACAGGATGTGGCGAATTCATACCGCAAGCGGTACGATCCCCACTATGCGTTGATTCCCCCACATATCACGATGAAAGAAGCTTTTGAAGCAGAAGAAGAAGAAATTGAAAATAGAATCATTCCTGAATTGAGTGAAATTGCTAAAAACACGCAGCCTTTTTCGTATGGCGTGTACAAGGTGAGCTCTTTCTCTCCCGTTACAAATACGATTTACTTAAAAATTGAACCGTCCGATGAGATCTTTGAACTGAATGACAAATTGCACGCTGGTGAACTTCCCGAGGAAAAAGATTTCGCGTTTGTCCCACATATTACAATTGCCCAAAAACTTTCGGATGAAGAGTTTTCTGATGTATATGGCAGCCTGCGCATGCTGAAGTTCGACTTGAATGATAAAGTTGATCGCTTCCAGTTGCTTTATCAGCTCGAAAACGGGGCATGGAGTGTGTATGAAACCTTCCGCCTCGGCAAAGGGTGATGCTCCTTGGATATCATTAAAGTGAAGAATAAACAGCAGAAAGACGACGCTTTCTATGTGAGACGCGTCGTCTTTGTAGAGGAACAACAGGTTCCCTTGGAAATAGAAATCGATGAGTTTGATGATTCCGCCATCCATTTTGTAGGGTATGAGGGAAAACAGCCGGTTGCCGCTTCACGACTACGTTTTGTTCATGGATTTGGAAAACTTGAACGAATTTGTGTCCTAAAGGATTACCGGGGCCAATCGTTAGGTAAACAAATCATTGATTCTATGGAAGAAGTCATCCGTGATTATGCTTATGATAAAGCCAAATTGAACGCTCAAACCCAAGCAGAATCTTTCTATGAATCTCTTGGATATGTGACCATTTCAGACCAATTCATGGATGCCGGAATCCCTCACGTAACGATGGTGAAAAAATTATAAAATGATAATAATAAAAGAAACTCCGGGATTCCGGAGTTTTTTCGTTTATCCTCAGACCCTTTTGTCTAAAATGATGCGTATAGGCTACAGATAAGGGTCGTGAGAAGTATGGAATACTTACAAATTACTTTGGAAACACTTTTTGGTTTTTCTGCACTATTTATTATGACGAAATTGCTTGGAAAAACACAGATCACCCAAATTACTGCATTTGACTTCATTTCTGCTCTTGTCCTGGGAGAACTTGTCGGTAATGCTTTATACGATAAAGATGTCGGAATACTTAATGTTGGATTTGCCATCTTGTTATGGACTATTCTCATCTACACGACAGAAGTGATTACCCAAAAATTTAAAGGAACACGTAAGGTTTTGGAAGGAAGCCCTTCCCTCGTCATATATAAAGGAAAAATCGATCGTGATCAACTGAAGAAGAATAAGCTGGACCTTAATCAACTGCAGCACTTGCTGCGCTCTAAGGATGTTTTTTCTATACAGGAAGTTCAATATGCTGTCCTTGAGACAGACGGTACGATTTCTGTTTTAAAAGCATCCCAGTACCAAAATGTCACTCGCGATGATATGAACTTAGCCCCTCAACCCGTTCCTCTTCCTCGTACGATCATTAGTGATGGGGAAGTCGTATGGGATAATCTCAAAGAAGCAGGTTTGGATGAGAAGTGGCTAAAAGAACAACTGAGAGCACAGAACTTCAACGATCCTGCTGAAATCATGTACGCAGAACACAAAGAAGGCGAGCCGGACTTATTCGTTATTGGTCTGTGATAGAAAAACTCCACGTATTGTTCATGATGCGGTCCTCTACAAGGCCCGCTTTTTTTAATCCAATCAAATAGGCAGTGACCGCCGTTCTGAATAACAGCCATTGGGATAAACCCTGGGCTTCGACATTGTATTGGTTACACATAGCTCTGACGATGACTTCGTGTGCAACCAGACCCTCTTCAGCAAGGTATTGATGCAGCCAGGCAGACAGCTGTTCATGGTAATCCATGTTGTTTTGTATCGTCAGCATAGGATTAGTTTCAAACTTCCCATGACCAGGAACCGCCCCACTGCATAGAATTTGAGAGACACGGTCTAAACTGTCCAGTGTCAAACTGACATCCGTCAAAAAAGGAATTTTGTGCTTTTTCAGGGTATCTACACTAAAATAGCTGTCAGCCGCATAGAGAATTTCATGGACCTTTAAGGCCAACTGATGATAACTATGACCAGGAAGATGGTAAGCTTCCGCTCTTAGCGAACCAAACCTTACTTTCCCTTCCCCCACGACTTCATCCACCCGAATCGCCGGTCCTTCCAAAAATTTATTATGTAACTCCGGAAGCGGGTCATTCCCTCCGAATAAATAAAGAGGTTCAAGGCCTGGATTTCTTAAAATAGCTTCTTCAAATACGGGAGCTACAGTATGTACATTATAATTTTCCTGAACAAACCGTGCCCCTCCATAATGATCCGCATGGGCATGGGTAATAAAAAGGTGCGTCAAAGGGAGCTCTCTTTCCTCTAGCTCCTTGAGCACCTTTTTCACGGATGAAGCATCGATACCTGCATCGATGAGTAACCCATCCTCCCCTTGATGTACGTATCCAATATTAACGGAACCCTGATAGTAATAACACCATTCATTCAACTGCTGAAAAGACATATACACGACTCCTTTAGCTTTTTCATACAGTTTCGCTAAAGTGACGTCCTTTTCCTGTCATATGAGAAAGAATCTTCTCTGTCCCACTTCTCTGAAATGAAGGATGAATGCTGTTCACTACGTGGGTACTCGCAGGTATATGGATTGAACTCCTCCGCTGGTCTCCCAAAGGTTCCTGATCACGAGTTTGATTGTGTTTCATCTTGTTATCCAACGTGGCTTTGAAAATTCTTTCAAGGACAAAAGGTGAACGCTCATGCTGGGTCGTTCTGATTTGATAATCCTGGTACTGATAATGATTGACAGGCAGAATATATCCCATCCCGACGCCTCCTTTGCTTATCTATACCTTTTTTCCTACTCAAAGAAACGTTCCATCTTTCCCATTTGTTTGGTTAGAAACTTTTCCATATCTGTCATCCGCTTCGAGAAGCGACGATCCCAGGCCTGAAAGTCCTTTTCCCATCCGTTGAATTTCTTTTCAGGATGTTTAATGATTCCATTCATTTTCGACGTTTCCATATCAATTTCCTTTAATACTTCAAACAAAGACTTTTCTTTTTTATCCGTCACTGTCGGTCGACCCACGTATAAATGATGGATTGCAAGCCTGCCAGAGCGAGTAATAGCACCAGCCACTCTCCATACGGAATTATTATATAGAAGAAAAGCATTATGAAAGCAGACCACACACCCACACACCATTGACAACTGAGTCCTTCACCGATAAAACCTTTTGGTTCCACCCATTCTTCTTCAATGCCGTGCTCATTCTGGATGACCTTCACTTCGATAAAAGGTCGGCGTACCCATTCCATGATGTAATCTCTGACAATGAGGCGTGTCAGACGAAAAGTGGCCAGTGCCAGCAATACGATTTCCATCACACTTAACATCATTTTCCCTCTCTCCCATGAAGAAAAAGCCACTACGTTCCTTGTAGTGGCTCATTCTTTATTTACTTAAAACCAACGGAATCCCCCACGGCGGTCAGAAGATTCATCTTCATGGCGACGTTTACTTGAACTGCTTTCATCTCTTACATCTTCTTCTCTACGTCGTTTCGGTCCGCCGAAAAATGGATCGACACGGTCGTCACGGTCATGACGGTCATGACGCTGAGGCTCGATGACGACATTATCCGCTTTAATGACAAGGTCTTTCACATGGATGACCTTCTTTTTATCAGACATTCCATTCACTCCTTATTCGAATTCACTTCTACTCTATGGCGTTTGCCCCTGTTGGGTATAGTCTCCTGCCCATGAACGACAAAAAAAGTCCGGATGAAGAGAAAAGAGACAAATGCCCACACCTACACGGACACATTTCATATTCTAGTAAAGACAATACGTCAATGCGTATGGAAAGGGGAAATTAGAAAATGAGCTGTGGAAAAAAATACGATTCAGGTTCATGTGTGATTGATATTCTTAAAGATATCGTCGATGCACAGAATGACGTCATGCACGATTGCACAACAAGCTGTGAGCGTTCAATCGCAGACCTTTTAGGTGACACTGGTGGAGGTTCCGGGTTTGATACGGTCCCTGTCATTCTTTACTGCAAAGATGGATGTACACCTTTTAAAGGTTACGGTTCAAAACGAAGTGGCGACGATTGTGAAGTGAAAGGAAGCTTCTTCTTCAGAGTTAAATCTGTAGATGACGATGGTTGCGCCATCCTTGAACTTCTTTTTGCTGACCGCTGGCATGGTGACGACGATGACGACGTGGAAGGATCCAGACATCACAGAGGTTTCGATCCAAAATCACCAGCTGACCAAAGCTGCAGAAACCTTCGTGCTTCAGGAATCTGTATCACAGTAGACTTGAATTGCTTCTGCCACGTAACATGTCTACCGGCAGCAGCAACTCTTTAAGATTCACAAAAAACCGCGCACAAATGCGCGGTTTTTTATCATTCACTAAAACCCTAGAAGCCTAATATCTTTAATTTTTTCAAACACTACCTCCCGCTGAAACGGGCGTTGAAAAACCTTCATATGCACGACTCCATCTACATAGTCCGTAATATACCCACGATAGCTTTCTTCCTCTGTAGAAACTTCACACTTCATTTTCGGTACATGTGGGGAAAGATTGAAGAAATATAAAACTTTTTCCTCAAGCGTCATGTCATGGAAACGCTGCCTGCGATCGCGGGGTGCATCCTTTTCTTCTGTACTTACTGAGGAAGGGTCTCCACTCTTTTCTTTACCACTTGTCTCCCCCTCATCGGATCTGTTCAATTTGGCCAGCTCTTGACGGTGGGGGGAGTTCTGTCTGCGCATCCGTATTTCATGCTCAGTCGATGGAGCTTCTGCCTGCGGCTGCTCTGTCTTCTCTTCTGTTTTAGAAGGCCGTTGGCTTCGAAAGCTTGTTTGCATCGGAACTTCCGCTGGTTTCAAGCCTTTAGGTTGGACAATATAAAGCATCGGCTGCTTAGCAAGTCTCTTTTCTTCTGCCATCAAGATCTCTCCTTTTCCATTCGGTCATCATTTTATATATATGCCCAAGTTGCAGACCATGTTCACTTCTGTCCTCATTTGACAAAACCTCTCAAAATTTTACACTAATTTAACAGAACCCGACGATTCTTTTATCTTACGATTGATAAAGTAAATGTAGACCACAGATTAGGAGTGTTTTCATGAGCCTTGCTCAACAACGAGAGCATAAGTCATCAGAAGATGTTTTTGCTACATACATGAAGGAAGACAAGCTTTTTATCCATTATCAACCCATCGTCGATATACATAAAGAATGCGTAATCGGTTACGAAGCGCTGACAAGATTCCCTCCGAACGCTTCCTTTACCAACCCCGTCGAGCTTTTCCAGTTTGCCGATCAAACGAACCGATTATTTCATCTCGAAAAACACACACGAGAACTTGCCATCGATTCAATTGCCCACCATCTGCATAAGGAACAGCAATTGTGGGTGAACTTAACTCCGAATGTCATTCATGACGAGTCTTTCACTCCTGGTTTCACACACACCGTATTAAAAAATACAGGGGTCGCCGCGGACCAGATTGTTTTTGAAGTTACAGAGCACTCCGCCATTTCTGATTTTCAAAACTTTCGAAAGCTTCTTGAACATTATAGGAAACAAGGATTTAAAATAGCGATTGATGACGTGGGTGCAGGGTATTCCTCACTGCAAATGATTTCTGAATTAAAACCGGATTATTTAAAAATTGACCGGTCTTTAATTATCGATATCGATCAATTTCGCGAAAAACAATACATGGTGGAGGCATTACAACACATCGGAAAGAAGTTAGGTGCAGGGATTATTGCAGAAGGAGTGGAAAGAGAAGGCGAATGTCTTTGTTTAATTCAAATGGGAATCTCCCTTATGCAAGGGTATTATTTTGCAAAGCCAAGTTATCCCCCTCCCCCGTTGCCAAGATCCATTTCTGAACAGTTGAAGCAAGAAAGAAACAGTCAAATGTTTCCTTTGAAAATTGATAAGTGGACTACATGTTCTGAGATATTGACATGGATCTCTTCTTATCATGGAAGCTATGATCACCACTTTGCCCTCATCCAAGGTTCTAATGGAAATAAAGTGCTTCCCATAACGGAAGTGGTGCGGTTGGTTGCCTCCTGTGATAATAAAATGGAAGAAAATATATGGCCGTATCTTAGATTCTGATTCTCATAAAAAACCCCGTTTCTACTCTATGTAGAAACGGGGTTTTGGAGTTGAATCAATATGCTACAATGCTGAATCCAGAATCCACGTGAATCACTTCTCCGGTCACACCTCGGGATAAATCACTCATTAAATAATAACCAGTGTCACCGACTTCTTCTTGGGTAACAGGACGTCCCAATGGTGCCCGTTCCTCAATCACTTTAAGAATTTGATTGAAATCCCCGACTCCCTTAGCGGAAAGGGTACGGATTGGACCGGCGGAAATAGCATTCACCCGAATGTTATGTTTGCCGAGGTCGTTCGCTAAGTATTTGACGCTGGCATCCAGGCTTGCTTTCGCTACACCCATGACGTTATAGTTTTTCACAACTTGTTCTCCACCAAGATAAGTAAGGGTGACGATACTTCCTCCATCCACCATTAACGGTTGAGCCGCACGAGCGACGGCAGTGAGAGAGTAAGAACTGATGTTGTGGGCAGTAAGAAAACCGTCCCGGCTTGTGTTCAAGAACTCATCTTTTAATTCCTCACGATTCGCGAATGCGATACAGTGCGCAAGGCCGTGAATCGTCCCTACATCTTTGCTGATCTGTTCAAACGTCCGGATGATCGCTTCATCGTCTGTTACATCGCACTCATAAACGAGTGACTCCTCGCCACCTTCCAAAGTGTCAGCAAGATCCTGGACCGACTTTTTGAAACGCTCTGATGCAACTGTAAAAATCAAACGTGCTCCAGCAGAGTGAAGCGAGCGGGCAATTCCCCAGGCAATGCTTCGTTTGTTCGCCACTCCCATGACGACATACGTGCGTCCTTCTAGTGAAAAGTTCATATTGAACACCCTCCTTGAGGTAGTAGTATAAGAATTAGTATTTGTTATTAGTACCTGCTCCTATTTTAAACCATAAACTTTCGAAAAACAAACCTCCCTTTATCCATTCCCTATTTCCACTCACATAAGCCCACTCCCTATCCAAAAACAGGAACACAAATGATGTTATACAATAAACTGGCAGGATTGTGGAAGACTCAGTATCGAGATATTTTCGGGGTTCGTTATGCTATTGGGCGTCAGAGGGGGGGTGGCTGGGAAGCTACTCGCTTTCCTGTGGGGGAGTGGCGAGCTTCCTCGGGCTACGCCCTGCGGGATCTCGCCGATCTCCTTTCTCCCACGGGAGTCTCCCAGCTTCCCAACCACCCCATTCAAAGAGGGGGTAAACGAACCCCTTCACCAAAGTTGGATGGTCTTATCCCGGTTGGTGTAAGCATAAAACGCTCTGTATCAAGCTTTCAGGGTTCAAGTACCTCGGCTTGGGAGTATTATCCTTATACTCTCATCAAATAGAATAGCTGATTATTCATGAAGTGGTTTCGAGACACTGATATAGCAAAGGGGCGGAGGGGAATGGCGAGACTCCTATCTTAAGTGTGCAGGCGCCTTGATCAGCGGCGTATGGACTGGACTGAGCTGGAGGAGATAAAGGAAACACGAAGAACGAAGTGATTCGATGTTGACTTATCGTACAGAAGCGAGGGAAGTCTCACTAGACGCTAGGCGCCGGAACCGGATATCTAGGAGGAAAAAGTGCAGGGTGAGACCCCACAGGACGTAGTCCGAGGAGGCTCACCGCGCTCCCGCGGAAAGCGAGTCATTCCCCGCAGTCCCCATACACTCAACAAAAATCTCGAAACTGAGTCTTCCACAAACGGGAGCTATAGTGGAAGAAGGGAAATATAAAAAACCGCTCCTTCTCGTGATGAGAAAGAGCGGTTATAGGTTAACACCATTCACAATACTCCAGTTCCAATTTTAGTTCTTCCACGTACTCATGAGAGCCTGTAACGATTAGACGGTCACCCATTTTCAATTCTGTATCTCCGTGAGGGACGATGGAATCTTTCCCGCGGAAAATACGAACCATGATCACATCTCCAGTAAAAGGAAACTCACGAAGGTGAATGCCATTATAAACCGAGTTGTTCATATTGATTTGATAAAGCGCACTATCTTGTTTGGTTAATATGTCGACAACATTTGGCGCTTCAATCATCGCTTTAAGAAGTGCTTTTGATGATAAGAATACGGAGAAAACATTGATATTGAGGTCTTTCATTTCCTGAGATAAGTCTGGGGACTCCACTCGGACAATGATTCGCTCTACTCCTTGTTCTTTAGCAAACCGGGCAATCTCAGCATTTCTTTCTTCGTCGCCCGTAGAAGCGACTAACAAGTCTACCTCGAAGACTCCAAGTTCTTTCATCTTTTCGACATCATATCCATCTAACTCTTTGATATCAAAGCAATTACGGCTGATCCGCTCATCAATTTTATCCATTTTTGTATGGTATAGATGAGTTTCATAAGCATGAATGTCCAGTTCTCGAACCACTGGTAGGGTCATGCGGTTGGAACCGATAAAGGAAACGACCGTCTTATGGTCTTCATCTTCAAAACGTCCATAAATCTTTTTGAAAACAATCGGTGCCACAAGACATGTCAGGACAGCCACTAGAATCAGGGCTCCTTCCATTTGGTCATCAATCATCCCTTCCCGCTTCCCAATGGCAGCCGCAGCAATCACAAGAGAGAGTGTGGAAGTAAGAATAAAACCTGATCCAAAAACTGTTTTCTTATCATACCACTTACTCAAAATTAATGCAGGAACAATCTTAGAGACGAGCAAGGCGATAAATAACAGTGGAATTAATATGAGAACACGTGAATCTGTAAATAGACTCCATATATCAATTTCCACACCAACCATTACGAAAAAGATTGGAATTAAGAAGCCATATCCGAAACTGTCCAAGCGCTTGACCATCTCCGGGTTTGGAGACAACAGCGAAACAAGTGTACCTGCTAAGAAAGCACCAAGAATATTTTCTGCTCCTACCGTTTCCGATAAAGCGACTAGCAGAAGGATGAGTGTGAACACAGCACGCGTATCGATCTGGATGGTCCCTTTGGCCATCGTCTCGACGAACGACTGGTGACGAAACTTTTTGCCGATGTAATAGAAAAGCACACCTGCTGCAAAAAGTATAAGCAGTAACCATGTGTTTCCACCGCTTTCCCCATAAATGGATACGAAAACAGCCAGTAAAATCATCGTCACAAGATCGGCGATGACCGCAATAAGGAGAATTGTCTGACCAATCGTAGTCTTCATCATTTGTGCATCCTTCAACGTTGGAACGACTACTCCCAATGAAATGGTGGAAATAATCAGTGTCATCAGGAAGGCGTTGTCAATGAAACCTGCCAGAACAAATAGATAAGAAAGTGCCAGAGATATAACGAAAATACCAATGAAGACCGTAGTCGCCACCCATACAGGATTCGGAGCACCTGTCCCTTTGTTTTCCGGCTTCGCTTTTTTCTTTCTACTTGCAAATATAGAAAAATCAATTTCCAACCCACTGAGGAACATCAGAAAAATGAACCCTAATGTAGACAGGATTTCTAACCAGCTTCCTTGTTCTACTATGTCAAATCCACTTTGACCGATGATTAATCCTACGATGATTTCTGCTACTACAACCGGAATGATATTCAATTTAAAACGGTGTAGTAAGATGGGAGTTATGAATGCTGCGATAATTACAATAACTAGAGAAGTTACTGATGCACCATGTTCCATACTCGCCCTCCTTCCTTAAATCAATAAATTCATGAAAGCTGTCGCGAGTCCAAAGTAAATCAGAATGGAAATCAAGTCATTCACCGTTGTGATGAATGGACCTGAAGCAACAGCAGGGTCGATCTTTAAACGATGCATAAGAAGGGGAACGAGAGAGCCAGCCAATGTTGCTACAACCAAGGTCATAAAGATGGACAATCCAACTAATGCGCCTAGATAGAAGTTTTCATGCCATATATATACAATAAGAGTGATCAATACACCACAAGAAAGCCCGGTAATGATGCCGGTCCCTGCTTCTCTCATCATCATTTTCCATTTCCCTTGCTTTTCAATTTCCCCGGTAGCGATACCGCGGACAGCAACGGCTAGTGCCTGCGTTCCAGTATTTCCCGCCATTCCGGCAATCAGCGGAATGAAAATAGCGAGAATAGCTACTTGATCCAAGGTGTCCTCAAAACGCCCAATAAGACTGGCTGTTAAACTTCCCAAGAAAAGTAGAATGACAAGCCAGGGCAAACGCTTTTTGGCTGAAGCAAAAGCATTGTCATCAGGGCTGTCAACGTCAGAAACGGCAGCAAGTTTAGAATAGTCATCACTTGCTTCTTCTTCCATGACGTCCATAATGTCATCGACGGTGATGATTCCAAGAAGATGGTCCTGGAAATCAACTACTGGTAAGGCAAGAAAGTCGTAGTCGCGCACCATACGTGCCACTTCTTCCTGGTCTTCACCGACTGAGACCGATACCACTCGTTCATTCATAACGTCTGATATCAGCCATTCTTCTTCAGATATAATCAAATCCCTCAACGAAATAACACCAACGAGCCGTTTATCTTCATTAATGACATATGTGTAATAAATCGTCTCGGCATCCGGGGCTTCTGTTCTGAGATGAACCATCGCTTCCTTGATCGTCATACCGGCTTTAACGACAACGAATTCTGTTGTCATGATAGAACCAGCGGTTTTTTCTTCATAATGAAGCAGGTCTTTAATTTCGTCAGCTGCATCATCATCCATGATCGTCAAGAAACTCGCCACTTTATCTTTATCTAATTCGTTTAAAATATCAACAGCATCATCCGTCGACATTTCAGCGAAGACTTGCGCAGCAAAAGTCGGGTCCATTTCAGTAAAGAAAGGTTCAATTTCATCATAATCGATGTGCTCCATGACATCTGCAACCTCTTCCGGAGAGAGGTAGGTATAAATCTGCATTCGGATTTCTTTATCCAAATCTTCAAAAATACGGGCCTGGTCATATGGATGCAATTCGAGAAATTCTGCACGAAACTGGTCGATATGATCATTGAACAAGGCATCTTTAATATTCGTCCAAACTTCTTGGCGCTCCTGGTCATCTAAGTGTTCCATAAGCAACCCTCCCCAGTGTCTATTTCGTTTTTGACCGTTTAATCTTAATGGCGTTACACCTGTTTGTCAACGAAAGTTACTCAATTTTTCAACAGTCAAATTCATCACATAAATGTAGTTTAACAGAAGGAATCGATGTTAGGGAATATACTCCCCGTATGTTTAGTATTTCGAAGGCTTGGGAAAAATATCTTCCATATATAGGACAGCGCTCAATCTATAAAGAACCAAGACCATTATTGAGACTAAAAAGGAGAATGACTATGTACTACGACATAATCGGGGATGTCCACGGCTGCTTAGACGAATTAATCCAGTTATTTGAAAAACTCGGCTATGAATGGAATGATGGCCTGCCGGAACACCCAGAGGGACGTACACCCGTATTCGTAGGAGACATTACGGACCGAGGACCTTCTTCCATAGAATGTATTACCTTCGTCTATCGTTTAGTGACGGAAAGAGGGGCCCATTATGTCCCGGGAAATCATTGCAACAAATTGTATCGTTTCTTTCTAGGGAATCCAGTCAAGGAAAAGCACGGATTGGAGACGACCGCTGAGGAATACCGTTCCTTGTCAAAAAAAGAACAGATGGATGTTAAACAACAATTCAAGCATTTGTATGAGCAGGCCCCCTTGCATTTGATTTTAAAAGATGTGGATGCCGTTGTTGCTCATGCCGGAATCCGAGAAGAAGATATCGGTCATAAAAGTAAAAAGATCGAAACGTTCGTACTCTACGGGGATATTACTGGTGAAAAGCTTCCAGATGGTCGTCCCGTCAGAAGAGACTGGGCTCAGCATTACAAGGGAGGAAGATGGATCGTCTATGGACATACGCCTGTCCGCGAACCCCGTTTTGTTAACAAAACCGTTAACATAGATACAGGGTGCGTGTTCGGAGGCAGGTTGACTGCTTTCCGATTGCCCGAAGAAGAAATTTTCAGTGTCCCATCAAGCATGCCTTTTGTAGAAGAAAAGTTCAGATATTAAAAAGCAGGAGCACTTATGGCTCCTGCTTTTTTTAGTATGTTCCTAGGAAGTCCTGCTGTTCAAGCAAATGCTTCCCATTCTCTTGGTGGTTCTGATGTAAAAGTCATCTTTTTCTTCGTCCATGGGTGGATGAAATGAAGCCGCTCACAATGCAACGCCTGACCATCCATACCTTCCACCTTTTTCCCACCATACAATGTGTCTCCAGCTAAAGGATACCCCTTATAAGCCATATGAACTCGAATTTGGTGCGTCCGCCCGGTGAGAAGTTTAAAACGGACCCTTGAGTAATTTTTCTCTTGATGAATAAGGTGATACAGAGTTTTTGAGGGCTTGCCTCTTGAAGATACGACCCTTCGGATGATCGAGTCCTCTGCACGGCCGATTGGCTCATCAATCAAACCTTCCTTAACTTGTAATTCCCCTTCGACAATGGCCACGTACTGCCGGGAAATCAAGTCCAGGTTCTGGGTAAGAAGTCTATGACTATAAGCGTGTTTAGCAATCAACATCAATCCTGACGTATCTCTGTCCAGCCTCGTGACAATATGAGCGGTACAAGGATATCCTCTTTGTTCATATTCAAATAACAGGAAACTTGCAATCGAAGTCTCTTTTTGGTCAAAAGGAGGAACTACAGGAATGCCTGCGGGCTTATTAAGGACCATGATATCTTCATCCTCAAATACAATCGGTAATGGGCCCTGGTGAGGGAGAATCGCTCCTTTTTCTTCTTCAGGAAAAACGACCACAACTTCATCGCCGGCCTCTAATG
Organism: Halobacillus sp. GSS1; assembly: GCF_017307035.1. Lineage (NCBI taxonomy): Bacteria > Bacillati > Bacillota > Bacilli > Caryophanales > Bacillaceae > Halobacillus > Halobacillus sp. GSS1. The sequence goes on along the minus strand of NZ_JAFLHE010000002.1, from coordinate 10,529 downwards.
TACGCCACATTTTCTCCTGAATTCCATTGATCAATACCACACCATCCATACGTACCTTCTTGATCAACTGCCTGGAAAACTCACCTGCCTGCAGCAAAAAATCACGAATGGAATAACCTGTGTAAACATCTGTCACCCGCCAACTCTTTGTCACATTACTCTGAGTAGTCATCGGCCACAAAGGAATCGTGGACACGTTTCCAGAATGGGAACGGACGGAACCGAGCAAACCGCACTTTTTCTTCAGCAACGCGGCACTGAATCGATTTTACGTCTTTATAAGTACGAGTGATGTGATCAATGGTGAAAAGAAAGCTGCGGTCATGCTTTGGCTTGAACATGCACGTATGATGGCTGGGTAAAATAAGCGGGGAACCTATCGTACGGAACACACGGTTATTAATGGAAGCCATTTCTGCAATTTGAAAAGCTTCAAGTGATGGATGCAGAATCGCTCCACCCAGCGCCTTATTATAGGCTGTACTCCCAGATGGTGTAGATACGCAGAGCCCATCTCCACGAAAAGTCTCAAAATGATCACCTTTGATTTCAATGTCCATAACCACCGAGCCTTCAGAGGTTTTGATCGTACACTCATTCAGTGCAAGATATCGGTCTTCTTCTCCCCCGCTTTTCGGACGGATGGTCACTTCCAGAAGTGGGTACTCGACCACCTGAAACGGGGTCTTCGCAATCTCAATAATCAGCTTTTCTAATTCCTCGGGCATCCAATCGGCATAAAAACCAAGATGTCCGGTATGTATTCCTATGAAAGCTGTTTTATCCAACCGGTGAACATACGTATGGAATGCTTCCAGCAATGTACCATCTCCACCGACAGAAATGGCAAGATCGGGTTCATCTTCATCGTATTCCAACTTAAACTCCGTCAAATAGTTTTTAATTTTCGAACGGATTTCGTTCGATTTTTGATCACCTTTGGAAAGGATCGAGAACTTCATCGGTCCACCCACTCCTTTAAGTTTTTCTAGGGTTCTTCTTTTGTTCTTCTTTTCTCAAAAATGCTCGCTGGGCTTCTTGAATCTCACTTTTAATTTTTGACATCTCTTCATCGAGCTGAAAGGCAGCTTCACCGGCACGTTTGAGCCGTGATTTTATTTCTGATGGTATTTTCCCCGAGTATTTATAATTTAATGAGTGTTCATTGGTTGCCCAAAAGTTCATCGCAAGGGTACGAATTTGAATTTCTGCCAATACTTTTTTCTCTCCATGAATGGTTTCCACAGGGTAACGAATAATGACATGAAAAGATCTATACCCACTTTCCTTTTTCCTTGAAACGTAATCTTTCTCTTCGACAATCTCAAAATCATGGCGGTTCCGAAGCATAGTGGCAACGGCATAAATATCATCTACAAATTGACAGACTACTCTCACTCCGGCTATATCCTGCAGTTCTTCCTCGATGTTTTCAGGATTAATGGCTTTTCGTCTAGCCTTTTCAATAATGCTTGATTTCGGCTTCACGCGTCCGGTTACAAATTCAATAGGAGATTGTTCCTCCTCATATTCAAACTGCCGTCGCATGCCTTTTAATTTAATTTTTAATTCCTCCACTACTTGTGCATAAGGTGCTATAAATATATCCCAATTCATCAAGCAACCACCTTTATGTATCCAATCTTCATAGTAAATATGTGCGTTTTCTTCATCATTCATTGTATCATAAAGTTAGCCTGCAGAATAAGCAGAGCGCCTGACATTATACTACGATCAGGAGGTCTTAACTATGGCACAGGAAATTGAAATCGAATTTAAAAACTTATTAACAAAAGACGAATATGAAAAGGTTTATCATTTTTTACCATTCAAATCAGTTGAACTCAAGGAGCAAACCAATTATTATTTTGAAACAGAAGACCTAAAGTTAAAACAGCAAGGTTCTGCTTTGAGGATTCGTCAAAAAAATGCTCAATGGACATTGACTCTTAAACAGCCCCACCCAGAAGGTCTGCTTGAAACTCATGATTCACTTACAGAAGAAGAAGCTAACCTTTGGATTCAAAACAAAATGACGGAAAAGCCTCACGTATCTAAACAACTGAATGATCTAGGTATCTCCTTTGAAGATCTTTACTACCTCGGTTCTCTTACAACGAGACGGAAAGAACTTGACTACAAAGGGACCACCGTCGTCCTTGACCACAGCCTTTATTATGACAAGGAAGATTATGAACTGGAAGTAGAAGCCGGATCTAAAGAGGCTGGAAATAAAGTGATGGAAGAAATTCTGCGCACATGCAATATTCCTAACCGTGAAACAGATAATAAGATCAAACGTTTCTATGACAGAAAGCAACTACAATCAGAATAGTTGCCGTGCTCTAGCCCTCATTGCTAAAATGATGAACAGACAGGAAGGGATGTTATGCAACAACGAGAAACGTTTTTTGAGGAAATTGGAAAAGAAAAAATTGATGAGCTTGTAGAAGCTTTTTATAAACGTGTAAGTAAGCATCCGGATTTGATTCCCATCTTTCCGGACGATCTTACAGAAACGATAAGAAAGCAAAAACAGTTTTTAACCCAGTTTTTCGGCGGGCCTCCACTCTACGTTGAGGAACATGGCCATCCGATGTTACGGGCAAGACACCTTCCATTCAAAATCACCCCTACAAGAAGAGATGCATGGTTATCCTGCATGTCAGGTGCTATGAATGAAGTTGATATTCAAGAACCACATCGTTCTTTCATGTTTGAAAGGCTTACGATGACAGCAAATCATATGATGAATTCACCAGAAGATGAGAAAGGAGAATCGATGTGAGTTGGAAAAGTTTAAACAGTGACAGCGGGAAAACAGGAACAGCTAGCGGTTTTTTCGATTTACTGAAACGACCGATTGAGATCTATGTTTTCATTGATCCCTTATGCCCTGAATGCTGGTCACTGGAACCATTCCTCAAAAAGCTCACGATCGAATATGGACGTTTCTTTACTCTCCGGCCGATCATCAGCGGGAAGCTTGCTTCTTTACACCAGAATAAGATGAAGAAGCCTGAAAACTTAAAAGAGGCATGGGACAAGACCGGTTCACGTACAGGTATGTGCTGTGATGGGGATGTATGGCTTGAAAACCCAGTATCTTCCCCACTTGCCACGGCTCTAGCAGTAAAAGCAGCTGAATTGCAAGGGAAAAAGGCGGGAATGCGCTTTTTAAGAAAGGTTCAGGAATATGTTTTCTTGGAAAAACAGAACATTTCTGATGAATCGATTTTAATTGAGTGTGCAGAAAAATCCCATCTTGATGTTACTGAATTCAAAAAAGATCTCCAAGGAGACGCAGCCAGAAGAGCTTTACAGTGCGATTTAAAATTAGCTCATGAGATGGATGTGGATTCCACTCCAACCATTGTCGTCTTTAATGAATCAGAAGAAGATGCCGGCTTAAAAATCACAGGACTATACACTTACGACGTTTATGTGAAAGTGTTGAAAGAAATGCTGCAAAAAGATCCAAAGCCTGGCATAAAACCAGCTTTGGAGGATTTCTTGCAACACTATCGCTTTGTCGCCAACAAAGAGATTGCAGTCGTTTATGACTGGACAGAACAAGAAGCCAAACGCGAAATGAAAAAGCTGGTACTAAAGCAGAAAGTGCGGGAAGTGCCTGTTAAGCATGGAGCTTTCTGGCAATATATCGAAAGTTGATCAAACTCCCGGAAACGGGAGTTTTTTCTATGGCAAGGAGTCATGTGGACCCATACACCTCCATAAAATGAACCATGGAGGTGTATGTGGCGATGAAAATTTGGATGATCCTTCTCTTCGTTATCAGTGTTGTATTTCTATCTGCTTTTCATTTGTTTGCACTCATGAATTTATATCCAATTTACATCAGCTCTCCTTTATTATTCATGGCGATTTACTTCATTGTATCCATTCCATCCCACAAGAAAACATTCCGGGGATTTAAATAAACCCACAGAACCGTTTGTTCTGTGGGTTTACCTGTGTATTACTTTTTCAGAAGTTGTTCCATTTCATTTAACTTTTCTTCAAAGACATCCAGTGCTGATAAGATCGGATCTTTCGATGTCATATCGACTCCAGCCTGCTTTAGAACCTCAATTGGATAATCGCTGCTACCCGCTTTCAAGAAGTTCTTGTAACGCTCAACCGCCGGTTCCCCTTCTTCAAGGATTTGACCTGCCAATGCCTGTGCTGCCGCATAGCCGGTAGAATATTGATACACATAATATCCCATATAGAAATGTGGAATCCGTGCCCATTCAAGTCCAATTTTCTCATCAATGACAATATTATCCCCGAAATATTTCTTATTGAGATCATAATAAATTTCTGTTAGTTTTTCAGCCGTCAAAGCTTCTCCATTTTGGGCTTGTATGTGAATCTCATGTTCAAACTCCGCAAACATCGTCTGACGGAAAACCGTCCCACGGAATCCTTCCAAAAAGTTATTCAACAAATAAAGTTTCTCTTTTTCACTATTTGTTTTCTTAATCATATAGTCATTAAGAAGCGCTTCATTGCAAGTGGAAGCTACCTCGGCAACGAAAATGGAATAATTGCCATAACGATATGGCTGATTTTTATGTGTGTAATAGCTATGAAGAGAATGCCCCAGTTCATGAGCTAAGGTAAATAAATTGTTTACATTATCCTGCCAGTTCATAAGGATATATGGATTCGTCCCATAGTGTCCGGATGAATAAGCACCGCTTCGTTTCCCCTTATTTTCTTCTACATCAATCCAGCGATTTTCAAATCCCTCTTTTAAGATATTGACGTATTCTTCCCCTAACGGCTCCAGGCCTTTGATGACCAAGTCCTGAGCTTCTTCGTATGAAACTTCCATCTCTGCATCTTTCACAAGCGGAGTGTACAAGTCATACATATGAACTTCATCAAGATCCAGCACTTCTTTTCGCAGCTCTGCATAGCGATGCAGGAGAGGAAGTCTCTCGTTGACCGCTTCCAACAGGTTATCATAAACTGATTCAGGAATATTGTTGCTGTCCAGCTTCGCTTGTCGTGCCCGATCATACTTCCTTACAGACGCATTGAAGTTGTTCTTCTTCACATGACCACCCAGAGTGGAGGCAAATGTGTTCTTGAAGGATCCAAACGTATCGTACATCGCATCAAACGCAGATTTTCTCACTTCCCGATCATGGGACTTCAGAAAATTGATATAACGCCCGTGAGTGAGGTCCACCTCTTCTCCTTTTTCATTTTTGATGGTCGGAAAAGTAAGATCCGCATTGTTTAAAGCTCCGAATGTTTGTGAAGGATTGGCACCAATCTCTGAGAAACCAGCCAACAATTTCTCTTCTTTCTCACTCAATACATGTGCCCGTTGGCGTGTGATTTCATCAAGTGTATGTTCATACAGCTCTAAGGGCTCATAAGATTCAATAAAGCTCTTCACTTTCCCCTCAGGAAGAGCGAGGATCTCCGGAACGATAAAGCTCATAGCCGAGGCGATCTTCGTATATAAGTTTTCAGCTTTAGCATTCATCTCCTGGTAATGAGCATTCGTTGTATCCTGGTCATTTCTCATATGAGCATACGTGTATAACAAGCCTATCTTATGGGAGATTTTATCCTGAAAAGAAAGCAGATCATAGAGCTGCTCTGCAGATTCCCCAAGTTTACCCTGGTACTTTTCTAATTCAGGAAGCAGCTTCTTCGCTTCTTCTAGTTCTTTATACCATTCTTCATCTGTTGCAAACATGGCTTCAAGGTCCCATGTTTTTTCAACAGGTATTTCTTCTCGTTTTGGTAGCTCTTTCGCAGACGACATCCAACATCCTCCTTCAAAATAATTCGTCACCCTAAAAATTTCTCTATTCAGGTGTAAATCCCTTCCTAAATCTTAATTCTTTGTAAATTTTTCAACTGTTCCAACGTCCTGCGATCATCTTCCAACGCATCTTCCACTCGCTTATGGAAGGGGACCTGTTTGATCTTGATATAATTATTCTTCCCTGTTTTTTCTATGATATTTAATTGAGTAAGTAAGTCTAAATATTGTTGACTTAAATGAGGGATGTATCCATTGGGAGTGGAAGGGATTTTGATGAAAGGGAATTCGACACGAGAACCTAAGGGGAGGTGAAAGAAATGATCAAGGAATAAGCGCGTCTGCCATACATAAGGCCTTCTCCCGGTTTGCACTTGGCCTGGGAGAGGCAAATAACAGATGCTTGGGATTAACGAAAAATGATATCCTCTTAAATAAAGATATTGACGATAATTCCGTTCTTCAGAGCTTACCTGACTCTGATAAACGGTCCTATTTTTATACCATAATCTCTCCACTTCACTTAAGAATTGACCCTCCATGTAACTCGATGGTACAGAGGAAAATAACTGAGGGAAATTGAGGTTAGTGATAGTGGAAGAGAAAGTATTCGCAAATACCCGTCGTCCGCCTGCGGATTTAGTATTCGAAATCACCCAGATGATATTTTTTGAAGCATGAAAAAAGTACAATCGATAGTCATCATTGAAGTGATAAAGGAAAGAGCGTGTAAAATCACTGAGGGAATAATGATTGAAGTTAGAGGAATGAAGATGTTTTGCACCAAGAATCCAAAGAGGAAAAACCCCTGCATCCCGGTAGGAGAGCGTTCTTTTATCAATTTCGAGCTTGGGTATCGAAGCACACTGATACTCAATGGCGATTCTTTTATCATTGGCCAATAAATATAAGTCCGGTCGTTGTCTAATCTCTGGCAAATATTGTTCGAGGTGAACGTCATAACCTTGATTCTTCAACCAATGAAACAATCTCCATTTCCCTCGACTGTGTTCGATTGTCTCTCCTCCTTTTATCATCGTACAATCGCTTTTGGGAAGATGGGAAAAGTGAGGAATCGTCCGTGATCCTGATCGTATTTGTAACCTTTCGTGACAAACTGGACAAAAATAAGGTGACTTTTTTGCCAGTTCTATTTCCTCTTGCCTCAGCTGATACAAAGATTTTAGGTCTCCATTTGTATTCAAAGCATACAACACCTATTCAAACACCTCCTCCCCCTCTTATTCGACATAATACCCCAATATTCCTGCTCCATAAAGACCTACAACTTCCAAACATTAGCCGAACCTTACTAGAACTTTTAAGAAAAAATAAGGTACAGCTTTTTAAATCAAAAAAAATAAGCACACATAGTTGTGTGCTCGTTGAATTAATCGACAGGAAAATATTCTTTTATTGATTCCAATGCCTGCTCGTTGAATATCGTCTTTCCATACTCCTCTAACCTGTGAATCGTAAGGGTTGACTCATGTCCATATTCCATAAGTTGACTCAACACATTTTCTTGATCGTCATCGCTCATATTTTCATCGTTGAATTGAATATATAAATAGTAACGATCTTCAAAATGGAATAAACGCTGCTCCATTGCTTCAGCTGGCAATACGTAGTGGCTCAGTTGGATCACATCTTCAAAATCATTAAACTTGAGTGTGAATGTCAGAGGTTCATCTGACTCCTCCTGATCCTCATCGTATTCACTCTTATGATCATAGTCCTCGGAAGAATGGAATTTATCATCAAGCAGTGATTCCAGCTTTTCATCCACCGGAACATCAATTGCCTTACCGTCCTCATTCGGAAGTTCGAGCTTTTGGCCATCCTGGGATACCTGGGCTTTCGTCACGATCACTTCTAGTCCTTTGTCCATCGCCTGGACCTGAATCCACAACGGACCATCAGCCTGGAAGTTTTCCTGATCGTTCACTTCATCCATCATTTCCCAAAAGAGCTGTTCACTGCGTTCTCGGTTATACCAAATTTCTTCTCTGTCAAAACCTCTTTGTTCTACATCTTGATATGTCACGTAAAATTTAACGGTATTTTCATTAATGCGTTCGATTTCCATACGTTTCTCTCCCTTCTTGTCATGTTTTAAGGGGGAAGGGAACACTCACCCTTGCGTCGCTTATAAAACCTTACCCGTTAGGCCAAAGCTTCAACCGTAATGATGTGTAGAGATAAGGGTTGATGTACTTCTATTGTATGACAGCAATGGCTGTTTGGAAAACAAAATGCTCGAATTCAGCATATAACCATTTGTGTCATGAATAAACATGGAAATAGGCCCTCATTCGGTTGATTGACTTTTTATTTTAGCTTATTCCCTTAGGTTTGTCACTACATAGCAGGAGGATTTTTCAATGAACTGGGACTTGCTTGAACCATTACTTATCATTATCAGTATTGATATCATTCTTGGCGGTGATAATGCCGTAGTCATAGCACTGGCCAGCCGCAATTTACCGCCTGAACAAAGAAACAAAGCGATTATTCTTGGGACAGGCTTAGCGATTGCTGCCAGAGTCCTTTTGACTATGGTTGCACTTTATCTTCTCCAAATCCCTTTCCTTCAATTAATCGGGGGATTGCTTCTCTTTTATATTGCCATGAAACTGCTAACTGATACAGAAGAGACCGATAACATCAAAGCAGGTGACAGTCTGGCTGCTGCTGTAAAAACAATTGTGTTTGCAGATATCGTGATGGGTTTTGATAATGTACTTGCCATAGCTGGAGCCTCTCACAACAACATTATTCTTGTCATGATTGGGCTTCTCGTATCTGTCCCTATCATCGTTTGGGGAAGTCGTATCATCCTCGTGCTCATGGACAAGTTTCCACTCCTGATTTATTTCGGAGCAGGAATTTTAACTTACACAGCTGCCGAGATGGTCATGGAAGACCGCTACGTCCTCCAATACACGGAGGCATACCCATTCATCCATCAGTGGTTTGCAGTAGTTATGGTAATAGCAGTCGTTACTCTAGGTTATTTTTCCAACAAAAGAAAAGGCACGGCATTCTAACGAAAAAAACACCCATTTTCTTAGTAAGCATTAGTGAATAAAAAAAGCTGTAATGGTAAGATTACCATCACAGCTTTTTTATTTATTAATTGACTAAGCGTTGTGCTTCTTTCAATTGGAATGTGCGAACACTTCTAGGTAAGAAACGTCGAATTTCATCTTCGTTATAACCTACCTGCAGACGTTTGTCATCCAGAATAATCGGGCGGCGTAACAAACCAGGGTTATCCTGTATCAAGTCAAAGAGATCCTGCATAGGCAGCTGATCGAAATCTACCTTCAGTTTTTGGAATACTTTTGAGCGTGTAGAGATGATTTCTTCCGTCCCATCCTCCGTCATACGGAGAATTTCCTTAATCTCATCCAACGTTAGCGGCTCAGAGAAGATGTTTCGCTCAGTATAAGGAATATCGTGCTCTTCCAGCCATGCTTTAGCTTTTCGACATGATGTACAACTTGGTGAGGTATAAAGTGTAACCATACAGAAACTTCACTCCTCAATATTTTATGGTAGAACTTTAATTGCTTATTTTTATTTGTAATCAATATAATCTAACCATGATTCTACTATAACACACCTGTCAAGTTTTATCTATGAAAACACGAACATATGTTACAGAAAGCAATTATAAATCGTTTCCATGTACTTATACCACGTTTTATGTAGTGATAAACACCTTTTTTTATAGAAAATATAAAAACACTGTATTTTCAACTACTCGCCTTCCATTGAAAATACCCACCATAATGTAAGGTGGGTATGTGTGATCAGTTTTTGGTTTTATCCAGTTCTAAAATGTTCTTTGTATCACGATCTTCATCGTGAGTCAGAACTTCATCAACATGCTGATAGGACTTCCCATAGAATTCTTTATCCTTATACGTATGGATTTCTGTGTACATTTCTTTCATTTGCTCATAGATCTGTTCTTCAGATGCATCTTCAGGAGACCAGTAAAGGATTTCCATCTGATTGAGTTCGTTTGTAACAACCGAACGCCTTGTATAACCGATGGATTTTGCATGCTTAAATCCTTCACGTTGATAAAAGCGGAGTCTTGCTTCAGTATCCGAGTCCTCATAGTCGACAGGTTCAACTTCAAGGATGATCGGCTTCCCTTTCGCCTTCATTTTTTCGATGAGTTTATGACCAAGTCCTTGACCACGCGAAGCAGTGGAAACGTATACATAGTCGATAAAAAGAAAAGAATCGAATTCCGCGTACATAAGGACGTGGTTTTCTCCTTCATCTTTGTAGTACACATTACTTTTTTCTTTTAATAATGCTTCCATGTGTTCTTTCGATTTCATTTCCTCTACTGGGAAATACTCGTTCAACTTCTCATACCAATTCATTGATCTACTCCCTTATCATTAGTCATCTTCTATTATACCGAATAATCATTCAGTTGTTAAATGCTATTCTATACACTTCTTTTGCATTTGTAATGTCTGCTGTGTATAGAATGTGGAAGATGCCTTTAATGTATGCTTTATTTATCCATTTCCTAAAATGTCCTCGAAAAAACGTCCTTCCCCTCTCATCGCTTTAGAAATTACAGATAAGCTCCCGTTTGTGGAAGACTCAGTTTCGAGACTTTTGTTGGGTGGATGGGGGCTGCGGGGAATAGCTCGCTTTCCGCGGGAGCGCGGTGAGCCTCCTCGGACTGCGTCCTGTGGGGTCTCACCAT
>NZ_JAFLHE010000019.1:0-35592 GCF_017307035.1 Halobacillus sp. GSS1 | reverse complement strand
TTAGTTTAGTAACTTATATAAGGAAATGGGTGATTGGGAGACTTCATTTTAAATAAAATAAAAAAAGTGCAACCAAAAAGGTTGCACTCTTGTTTATTATGCTTTATGCTTCCATACGTTTGGCATCTTCATCGATGCCATATTTTCGTTCAGATTCAGCGACTACGACGGCACATGCAGCATCACCAGTGATGTTCAAGGATGTACGTAACATATCAAGCAGGCGGTCGATACCGATGATCAGCGCAATTCCTTCGACTGGCAGAGATACTTGGTTAAGAACCATCGCAAGCATGATCAGGCCTACACCCGGAACCCCTGCGGTACCGATACTCGCAAGAACCGCTGTTAGGACGACCATAACCAACTGCGCAAAGGAAAGATCAGAACCGTAGACTTGAGCGATGAAAATGGTCGCTACACCCTGCATGATGGCTGTACCATCCATGTTGATGGTTGCACCCAAAGGCTGGACGAAACTACTGACAGGCTTCGGTACATTCAGATTTTCCTGAGCTGTCTTCATGGATATCGGTAGTGTTGAACTACTGCTTGATGTACTGAAACCAACGGTCATCGCAGGGAAGAAACCCTTAGCGAACTTGATTGGATTCATCTTACCAAGGAAAGCGACAGCGGAACCGTACGTGACGATTGCGTGAATGACCAATCCTAAGATGACGACGAACATGTACATAGCCATCCCTTTCATGCCGTCAATTCCCATTGTTCCAATTGCCGAAGCAAGGAGACCAAATGCACCATAAGGAGCAAAGCGCATGATTAGGTTTACAAGGAACATCATGATTTCATTTCCCTGTTCGACAAGCTTGTAAATCCCTTCTGTTTTCTTACCAAGCATCGCTAGCGCGAAACCGATGAAGATGGCGAAGGCAATAATTTGTAGCATGTTTCCTTCTGTCATGGCCTGAATCGGGTTCGTCGGGATAATGTTTGTAAATGTTTCAACGACACCAGGTGCTTCCTGCGCTTCATACTCTGCACCAGCTGGGTTGATATCCACACTTCCCGGTTGGAAAAGATAAGCAAGGGAGATCGCGATACTGATCGCAATCGTCGTTGTAACAAGGAAGAACGCAATGGTCTTCCCACCAATTCTACCTAATTTCTTAGGATCGCCAAGAGAAGCGGTACCCAGAGTAATAGAGAAGAACACGATCGGTACAACGAGCATTTTAATAAGATTTAAAAATACCGTACCTAAAGGACCAAAAACATAAGCATCTAACGTACTGAACAGATCCGGTGCAGCTAAATGAAGACCCAGGCCTACAATCGCACCAAGAATCAAACCTATAAAAATCTTGGTTGTTAGTTTCATGAAGTTACCTCCTACAACATTATGAAAACGCTTACTTATTATTTTGTTTAAAAAGTGAAAAATTTCAAAGGCGACATGGTCCTAGCCATGTCAGAAAACATTAAAAAAAGACTTACTTATAGTATGGGTTTTGTTACTTTAGAGCCTTGAAGAATGTGTTTCAGGCTCGACATAGATGGTTGCAACCAACGCGGGTGTAAATGTGCTTTATAAATCATAACATAGAATAATTGAAAATTGAATAGAATTTGCTGGTAGTTTCTTATACAACTATCTACCAAATGATGCTGCATAACTTTAAATGGTCAATGAAACCGCGGGATCCATAGTTCTTTTTATATTATGAGAATGTTTAGAATTTATCACATATTCATGAATTCCCCTCTTTCCGTGCATATAATTTTATCCGTCTGCATAAAAAAACGGCCGTCTGTGTGACAGCCGTTCTTTATCAAGAATTCACTTTATCACGCTTTTTTAAATCCCTCCGTAAAACTTTCCCGCTAATCTGAGTTTTTGGAAGCTCATCGATAAATTCAATTTCTCTTGGAGCGCAATGTCCCGCGAGCTCCGTTTTCACAAAACGCCTGAGATCTTCCATTAATCCTTCACTGTGCTTGTAACCATCACGAACAACAATGAACGCTTTCACAATTTCTCCCCGGAGTGGATCAGGCTTTCCGATCACACCTGACTCCCGTACAGCCGGGTGTTCCAGCAATTTACTCTCCACTTCAAAAGGACCGATACGCTCTCCAGAAGAATTAATCATATCGTCACTTCTTCCCTGAAAGAAAACGTAGCCTTCCTCGTCCACGTAAGCTAGATCGCCGGCCAAATACCAGTCTTCACCAAATGGAAAGTAGGAAGCGAATTTGTCCGGGTTCTTCCACACTTCTTTCATGATGGATGGCCAGGTAGAACGAATAGCCAGATGTCCCGTCTCCTGCGGGGGGAGGGACTGTCCTTCTTCATTAAGGATCTCAACCTCTATACCAGGAATCGGTTTTCCCATGGACCCGGGTTTGATCGGTCGTGTAGGAAGGTTGGCAATTAACTGAGCTCCTGTCTCTGTCATCCACCACGTATCATGAATTCTCAATCCCCACGTTTGGTAGGCCCAGTGAATGACTTCCGGGTTGAGTGGTTCTCCGACACTTAGAATGTGGCGTAAAGAAGAGAGATCATAGTCGGCGTGTATGCCTTCCGACTGTCCTTTCAGCATTCGGAAGGCAGTGGGAGCACTGTACCATACAGAAACTTTCGCTTTCTCCAAAACTTCATACCACGCTTTTGCTGAAAAACGTCCGCCATGGATGACTGTAGATACCCCATTCAACAAAGGAGCAAAGACTCCATAGACCGTACCCGTCACCCATCCAGGGTGTGCCGTACACCAGTACACATCCTCTTCTTTCAGGTCCAAAACCCAACGACCCGTCTGAAACTGTTGAATCATATTTCGATGAGCATGGATAATTCCTTTTGGTTTGCCGGTCGATCCACTTGTGTAATGAATGTTGAGTCCGTCCTCCAGGTCTACCCACACCGTATCCAGTTCGTTGCTGGCTTTCTCCGCTTCGCTTGTAATGGAGGGAATTGCTCCATCTGTTTTATCTGTAGTAAATACCGTTGACAGACTCGGCATCTCTTCCCTGTTCACACGATCCAGGAAGGAATCCTCTGTAATTAAATATTTCCCTTCACAATCATTGATGCGGTTCTTAACTGCTTCTTCCATAAAAGCCTCAAATAGTGGACCAACCACCGCACCAACCTTGATGGCTGCAAACATAGCGATATGACAATAAGGATGTTTCGGTAAAAAAACGAAAACGAAATCCCCTTTTTTCACACCATAACGAAGGAGGACATTGGCCCATCGATTCACTTCCCTTTTCAACTCAGAGAAGGTGTAGGTGAATTCCTCTTCGTCTGACAGGTAATGTAACGCGATCCGTTCCCCGTTCCCTTCATCCACGTGTCTATCAATACATTCATAAGCCATATTTACTTTACCTGTGGTATTCCATGTGAAACGCGCGTTTACAGTGTTCCAGTCAAAAGTCTCACCTTCAAGCCACTCTGTCTCAATGTTATGACCTGCTGACTGCGGTGGAATGATCGCTGCTCCCATGATCCATGGTCCTCCTTATGATTTTGTGAAATCCAATTCTTTCAATACTTCTTCTTTCAACTCCCCAAGATGCGCATCTCCTCTTTTACGAGGTTTCGGCCGGTTGATGAATATTTCAGACTCGATCTGTCCCGGCTGCCCGCGCATGATTACAATTCGGTCACATAAGTAGAGGGCCTCATCTATGTCGTGGGTGACGAGCAGTGTGGTCGTTTGGCGCTTTTCCCATATTGACAAAAGTAAGTCTTGCAGTTGCATTTTTGTAAAGGCATCAAGGGCACTGAACGGCTCGTCGAGAAGCAAGATATCCGGTTGACTGAGCAGAGATCTGGCAATCGCTGTGCGTTGAGCCATACCACCTGAAAGGTCTTTAGGGAAATGTTCCTCAAACCCTTGCAATCCTACCGTTTCAATCAATTCCAAGGCATGGGATCTCTTTTCCTTCTTAGAAAAACCGAACGTCACATTATCTAACACGGTTAACCAAGGCATAAGCCTTGGTTCCTGAAACATCATTCCGAAAGCTTCTTCCGGACGTTCCGCTTCCGTACGAATGCTCCCTTCATATTGCGGATCCAGGCCCGAGAGGACACGCAGCAGGGTACTTTTGCCACAACCGCTCGTTCCGAGGACACCGACAACCTCTCCTCTCTGTAACTGCAGATGAATATTTTTGAATCCTGCTTTCCCGTTTTGGAATATACGCGATACATGATCAACGGCTAACATAGACACCCTCCTTTATGACGCATTCTCCAAGTTGTCCTGCCATTTCAGGGACTTCGACTGAATTCTCTTCAATATTTCATCGGTGATTTTTCCGAAGATGGCAAACAGAATGATGCTCCCAATTACGAGAGAGGGGGCGGATGTGTTCTGTCCGTACACCATTAAATAACCAAGACCCTGGCTTGCGCCAAGCAGTTCAGCCGCGACCACGAACATCCACCCGAGACTCAGCCCGCTTCTTAAGCCGACGAGAAAAGAAGGCAGGGCAGCTGGCAGAATGATTTTTTTGATTTGCTGAAAACTCGTGAAATGATAAATCCTGCCTACCTCAATCAACTTACGATCAATCCCCTGAATACCTGCAGTCAGGTTCAAATACACGGGAAAGAAAACACCTACAGCCACGAGGGTAATTTTGGAAGCTTCTCCAATGCCGATCCACAAAACGAATAACGGAACCCAGGCCAGGGACGGGATGGCCCTGAGTGCCTGCAACGTCGGATCAAGCAACTGATGAATCACTTTCACATAACCCGTCGCTGCTCCGAGAAGCACAGCAACCAAAGCCCCCGCGAGAAATCCAGCAAAAACACGGTAGAGAGTGACGGTGATATGACCTAAAAGCTCTCCCCCCTGAGCCATGGCCGCCATTTCCTCGACCACGGTCGTTGGAGAGGGGAGCAAATGAGGGGCCACCCATCCTGCTCTTGAAGCATACTCCCACAAAAGAATAAGGAAAGCGGGCAGGATCAGGCCCAGCCATGAACCGTAGATGTTTCCTTTCATTAGAAAACGCATATTCTTCACCCTGGAAACCGGACGGACGGTCGTTTCTGTTCGACTGGACATAAAACGCGCTCCCTCCTTTTATTCAATCACTTCTTCGGCGTAGGTTGGATTGATGAGTTCCTCAGTGATTTTTTCAATATCCACATCTGACTTGATGACTTCTTCTTCCTGTAGCACATAGCCTGCTCCAAGAACGGTTTCTGTCAACGCATTCCCTGGTACAGGATTCGATAAATCATTCCTTTCCAGACTCTTCTTCGCGACTTCCAAATCCAATCCCGCTTCTTCAGCAAGGATCTCTGCTGCTTTGCCTGGATTTTCAATCGTCCATTTTCTTGCTTTTTCATAAGCTTCAATGACCTGTTTGACGATTTCGGGATGCTCCTTGGCATAATCCGAGCGAACGTTTAATGTTCCGTAAGTATTGAACTCCGGCTTACGGTAGAAAAGTTCAGCGCCGCCCTCCAATTCATTCCGGGCCATATGAGGGTCGAGCCCTGCCCATGCATCAACATTTCCATTAGCCAGTGCCGTTGCTCCTTCAGGGTGCTGCAGGTTCACAAGCTCAATGTCATTCGTAGAAAGCCCGTGATCCTTAAGTGCGCGGACTAAGAAAATGTAAGGATCCGTTCCGAGCGTTGCCGCCACCTTCTTCCCTTTCAAATCTTCCACAGAAGATATTCCGGAATCAGGGTTCGTAACGAGTGCTGTCCATTCGGGCTTGGAATATAGATAAATGGATTCGACAGGAGCATTGTTCGCTTTTGCCATCAGAGCCGCTGCACCTGCGGTCGAACCGAAATCAATACTGCTGGAATTCAGGAATTCAAGAGCTTTGTTACTTCCCTGACTGAGGACCCATTCCACTTCGACCCCTTCATCTTTAAAGACTTCTTCGGCAAATCCCTGCTCTTTCAATACAAGACTCGTGGGAGAGTAATAGGCATAATCGAGCGTCACTTTGTCTGGTGAGCTACTCTCCCCTTCTGCATCTCCGGAACAACCCACCAAACCCACGGCTGCAAGTAACCCTATCGTCATGAATGTTTTCTTAAATCCCATCTTACACGCTCCTCTATGATATATTTTTAGATTTCACAGGCATACGTATCAATGGTTCCCCGTAAACGCTGGGCCTCTTTATACGTACACCGGTTATGAACGACTTCAAGTCCTGCTTCACTTGCAATCTGGGCCGCCTTCGGTGAGATGACACCTTCCTGGAGCCAAAAGACATCCGGCCTGATATCTGCCGCTTCTTTAGCAATTTCAATGGCTGCTTCAGGACTGCGAAACACTTGCACAACATCAACTTTAAATGGAATCGATCTCAGATCAGGATAGGCTTTCTCACCAAGGACTTCTGTTTCCCGTGGATTTACAGGGACGATTTGGTATCCCATCCTCTGCATTTTTCTAGCTAGGCGATGACTCGGACGTGAAGGCTTTCCACTCAATCCGACAACCGCCAAACGTTTGGGACGCGTTTCTCCATCTTCCTGGGTTTTGGAGGAGCTCAAGGCCCATTTGATGACACCTTCGTCATTTTCAGTAATCGCCGTTTGTTCCGTTTCCCTTCCGGTCGCTTTAGCAATGGCACGATCAAGATCGTTGATTAAATCTTTGCTCGATTCAAGCCCTATGGATAAGCGGATCAATTCCTCTGTCACTCCACTTGCAGCTAGATCTTCGACGGATAACTGCTGATGAGTCGTGGAAGCGGGATGGATAATTAACGATTTCGCATCTCCGACGTTTGCTACATGTGACCAGAGTGAAATGTTGTTGATCACTTGTCTCCCGGCTTCCCGTCCGCCTTTAATGCCAAAGTTAACGATAGAACCATATCCTCCTTCAAGATATCGAGTGGCCAACTCATGAGCCGGATGCGAGGGCAGGCCTGGATACGACACCCATTCCACATCGGGATGACCTTGTAAGTATTCTGCGATTTCCTGGGCATTGTCTCCATGCCGGGCGACACGCAAATGCAGTGTCTCCAAACCTTGCAATAACAAGAAGGCATTCTGAGGACTCAAACAAGAACCAAAGTCACGAAGCAGCTGGACACGCAATTTCGTGATATAAGCAAGCGTTCCGAAATCGGCGGTATAGACGATCCCGTTATAACTATCATCAGGCTCTGTGAAAACGGGATACTTGCCGTTGTCCCAATCGAACTGTCCCCCGTCTACGACAACTCCTCCAATGGCCGTTCCGTGGCCGCCGATCCATTTCGTTGCGGAATGGATGACAATATCGGCCCCGTATTCAATCGGCCGGCATGTATAAGGGGTGGCGAATGTATTATCAATCAAAAGCGGAAGGCCATGATCATGAGCGACTGAAGCTACCTTTTCAATATCCAGCACATGAAGACTTGGATTACCAATGGTTTCAGCGAAGACCGCTTTCGTTCGCTCTGTAATCGCTTTGCGGAAATTTTCCGGTTCCTCCGGATCAACAAAGTGAACTTTAATGCCATATCGCGGTAAAGTATTGGCGAATAAATTATAGGTGCCGCCATACAGGTTTGCCGCGGCAACCACTTCATCTCCAGATCCTGCGATATTCAGTATGGATAAGGCAATGGCTGACATCCCGGAAGCCGTCGCAACAGAAGCGACCCCACCTTCCAAGAGGGCCATCCTTTTTTCGAAAACATCAACGGTCGGGTTTCCGATCCGGGAATAGATGTTTCCAGGCTCATCAAGGGCAAATAGGCTCTGCGCATGTTCTGTGTCATGGAAAACATAAGAAGTCGTTTGATAAATCGGCACCGCCCGAGATCCCGTCGTTGGATCTGGTGATTGTCCTCCGTGTAAAGAAATCGTATCTACATCATAGCTTTCAAATGAATTTGTCATGATTGTTTCCTCCCCAAAAAAGTTTTCTATTCTTATAAAAATAGTTGGTTTTAAGCATGCATAAAGGGCCTGGATCTCTCTCCGAACAGCAAAAAACCCTCTTCCAAATAAGAAGAGGGTTTGTCATTTCGGTTCCTCCTCTTATCTGCCAGATCAATCTGATCTGTAGGACTTGGCACCTTTTCAAACCGTTGTTTGAAGGTTGCCGGGCTTCACAGGGCCTATTCCCTCAGCCTCTCTTGATAAGAGATGTATGCAGTTGATTGATTATGTTGTGAATTATAACGGATAAGAATCAGAAAAGTCAATCATTTTAAAAATTTAATTTTCTGAAGCTTCTATTGCCCTTCTCAGCTGATCGATAATATCTTCATGATCTTCAATTCCGATGGAAAGACGAATCACATAATCATTGATACCGATTTTCTCTCGTTCAGCGTTCGATAACGCACGGTGAGATGTACGGACAGGATAAGAAACAGTCGTTTCTACTCCCGCCAGCGTAGGAGCAATCTTCACCCATCCAAGTGACCGGAAGAATGCCTCTATGTCAATCGAATCATTAAGTTCGATGGTCACAATGGCTCCGTTTCCTTTTTCCGATACCTTATCAGGATAATAGACGGTCCGGACCGCGACATGGTCATTCAGGGCGGTTGCTACCTGTTTTGCATTGTATGATTGCTTCTTCATTCTAAGACCTAAAGTTTTGGCTCCGCGTTGAGTGAGCCATGCTTCGAACGGGCTTAGATTCGCTCCAAATGTGACAATCTTCTGGGTAGCGGCCTGAACCAAATCCTCATTCCCGACCAGCACTCCGCATGTCACATCACTGTGACCACCAATATATTTCGTCCCACTATGGACGACAAGATCGACGCCATGCGTGTACGGCTGCAATAAGTACGGGGTGGCGAACGTATTATCAACCATCGTTTTCACATTCTTTCGACGAGCAAGGTTGACTAATCCTTCTAAATCTTCCACACGCAAAAAAGGATTTGAAATCGATTCCGTATAGAGAAGCTTCGTTTGATCCGTCATCGCTTCTGAAACGTCGTCTAAATTTGAAAAAGAAACCATCGTTACATCGATGCCGAACGCAGGCAGTTCTTTGGTGATCAACTTGTGTGAACCTCCATAAACATCTTCTGCTGCAACGATATGATCCCCAGGTTTGGCAACCGCGAGAATGCCGGCAAGAATGGCTGACATTCCAGATGAAGATGCCACTCCAGCTGGTGCTTCTTCCAGTTCCGCAATGGTTCCTGCCAGTTCATCTGTATTAGGATTCCTCTCTCTTGTATATAGATAAGGGCTGTCTCCCTCATAATAACTTTCCAAATGATCCAAATCTTTGAAAGTAAAGGCGGACGTCTGGTAAATCGGGGTATTCTTGCTATTCGGGACAAGACGTTGATCCGCTTTATGGTGCACGATCCTCGTATCAAATGATGTATTCGTCATCGTTCGTCTCCTCTCTCTATCGCTTAATCAGAAATTATATAGAATAAGCTTGAATATTGTCAAAGTTTTGCGACATATTCCCTGATCGCATGAAAGATGTACCGTTCATACCCTTTTTCATGAGGGACAATATTCTTACGCGTCACTTCTTTTTCCTCACCACTAAGAATAGAGACCACCTTCACGATTTGGCGTGTATCCTTCAAACCTTCCAAATCGTCCAGTGGAACGGAGACGATGTCCTGCACCTCTTCTCCAATGGTAAAGGTCCTGTCATCTGTCCAAGGGAAGAGGTGAATGCGGCAAATCTCCCGGTCTATGAGCCCACCTTCCTTCAGCTCTTCCTTAAAATTTCCTTGATGAACTAAATCGCCAGGTTCTACCATCAAACCTACTTCCTCCTCGATTTCCCGGACACCCGCCACCAGCACCCCCTCTCCCGCTTCTATATGCCCCGCAGCGGTAATATCATATAAACTCGGGAAATTCTTCTTGTGATCCGCTCTTTGTTGAAGCAATACATGGATCGTTTCACCTTCCTTATGGAACATCCAGCAATGGAAGGTTTCATGCCAATCACCGTCCCTATGTACTTTTTCCCTTTCTTTTATTCCAATCGGACGTCCGTTTTCATCAAAAATCGTCAACATTTCTGCCATACGTATTTCCTCCAATCTGCCTGCCCTCCAACACTCCCCCTCCCAAAACCACTCAAAAAGAAAATAGCTCAGAGCGTGACACCCTGAGCCTGAATCAATCCTAAGGAATTATTACTGATATTAAAACCCTTGAGTAACCCCGTTAAGGAATCCGATAAAGGGCAGAATCTCAAGAATGATCGGGGTGGCAATCACTTCAACTCTTATATTTTCCCTTTTCCTTTCTTACGACAAGAAAGCAGGTGACTCCACCAAAGAATAACAAAAAGACAGGATGCAAGTACATAAAGAACATCCTTGCCCCTTTTTAGTTGTTTACAAGACTTGCCGGTACAGGTTTACTGAAGTAATAGCCTTGGTATTCATAGCATCCTTTTTGTTTTAAGTATGCAATATGCTCACTCGTTTCCACACCTTCAGCAATGACTTGCAGCCCCAGACTTTTCGCCATACTGATGATGGCATTGACGATTGGCACGTCTTTTCCCCGTTCACTGATTTGATTGATGAACGACCGATCGATTTTGATCGCATCCACAGGCAGGCGATTCAAGTAACTAAGGGAAGAAAACCCGACACCGAAGTCATCCAAATGGACTTGAATTCCTTTTTCCCTCAAACCGTTTAACGTGTCTATGCTTCGGTCAAAATCTTGCAGGACCATGGTTTCTGTAATTTCAAGAATCAGACTTTGAGGTGGAAGCCCGGAGACTTTAAGAGCATGGAGCACTTTTCCTGGAAGGTTCAGGTCTTTAAATTGCTGTGCAGACAAATTCACCGATATTTTCAAATCCGGTCTTCGATCTTCGACCTGCCATCTCCTTGTTTGTAGACAAGCTTCTTGCAACACCCATTCCCCGATTTCTATAATCATCCCTGATTCTTCAGCCAGACTAATGAAATAATGAGGAGATAACAACCCGTAATCCGGATGGTTCCAGCGGATGAGTGATTCATACCCGGTCACCCTTGATGTTCTCCCACAAACTTGTGGTTGATAATGAAGCTCAAACTGGCTTTTATCAAGAGCATGATGAAGGGACTGCTTCAAATGGAGCTCTTCTCTCATCTGCTCACTCATCTTTTCTTCATAAACCGCATAGCGGTTT
Organism: Halobacillus sp. GSS1; assembly: GCF_017307035.1. NCBI lineage: Bacteria > Bacillati > Bacillota > Bacilli > Caryophanales > Bacillaceae > Halobacillus > Halobacillus sp. GSS1. Next base: position 24,493 of record NZ_JAFLHE010000019.1, on the reverse strand, counting down.
TTCCCATTTCTCTTTGCTTTGTGCATCGCGGCATCCGCATGGCGTAATAGAGTTTCTCCACTGTAATGACCTCGGATACGGGCCTTGGTGAACGTGACACCGATACTCACCGTATTGTAGAATTCTTTTTCACCAATAAGAAAGGGGCGTCTCATCGAATGGATGACGTGGTCACTGACTTCCTTTAGCTCTTCGAGGGTCTGTACATGTTTGAGAAGGACGACAAATTCATCACTGCTGATTCGCGAAATCACTGCATCGTGCTGAGCGAATGTCTGTCTCAAATAACGGGAGAACTGACGAAGCAGCTCATCGCCTTTGGCGTGCCCCCATGAGTCATTGATCATTTTAAAATTGTCAATGTCGATGAGTAAGAGAGCAATATTGTTCTCTTTTTCATCCATGGACTGAATTTCATCTCCAAGAATCCCGGACAGATAAGTGCGCGTTATGAGTCCTGTCAAAGGGTCGTACTGAGACAACATCTCAAGCTTTTTCTCCGCCTGCATTCGGGATAGCTCATTCGCTGTCCGATCAGCAAAAATTTGAAAAAGAGCCTTGCTCAATGGACCGCTCGTTTGCGTCTGATTATCCATGATCGCAAGGATCCCGATCACGTCTCCATCTGAGTTAAGCAACGCTTTCCCCAGATAACTCTCCACTCCGTAATCCCTAATCAGGATATCTCCTGGGAACAGTCTCCCTACATCTTTAGGGTAATAACATTCATGAGTCCTCATGATTTGCTCAAAAGGTGTATCTTTTACCGCATAATGAAGCCCGGAACTAATCTCTCCTTTGTGAGATAAGGAAATAGCTGTCACTTCATTTTTAGCTTCTCCTGTCAATTCTCCAACCAGCACGGTTTTCACTCCAAGAACAGCGGATAAATACTCCACGAGGAAATCAAAAAAGTCTTGTCCATTGTAGGAAAGGAATGCATCACCGATCTCTACAATCGCTTTTTTTATCCGGCCCAATTCTTCAATATAAGCAGAATCAGGGGCCCCCGTACCTGTATAACCAATGATGGCTCCATTCTCATCAAAAAAAGGCGTGACAATGTCCTTCATCCATTCGTACGTCCCATTATTCAACAAACGATAATTCATATAAAAAAAATGACGATTCTCTTTCGTCATCGCATGATGATCTAGATAGGCTACATCATCCTTATGTATGAACCGCATTAACCCCTGCTTATTCAAGATGGTTGAATCCAGGTTCCATTGATCTTTCAATCTTTCACTCACATAGATGTTCTCTTTTTCAATATCAAAGAACCATATAGGGATGGAAAGCTGCTTAAGTGTATCCCAGGGATGATCTATTATCCGAGCCATTCCGTTCACCTACTCCAAAAAATTTATTCCCCTCTTCCTAAATATCGGAAAATTAGAACTAAAGTTTAATCCTTTTTTCACGAGGAAAACTACCTAAAAAGGAGGAAGTATCTATGAAGCAGAAGAAACAAAGACGAGGGACTGTTGAGCAGTCAAATGAAATGGCGCAAGTGTTCAATCGTAAGTTGAGCTACAACCAATCTTTTTCCCATCAAACGGATGATACTGAAGTCCATTCTGAAAGCGAAGCTCTCTATCATCATTATTCCGATGATGAAGATTAAAAAAGTGATCTCGTTAACGAGATCACTTTTTTTGTTCCATAAACCCGTAATGACCGAAAATTCTGTTATCATATGAGTGGAACGCCCATATTTTTCACAAAAATCTCCAGAATGCTGTGATTATAGATGCGTTATTAAAGAATATGGCAGGATTGTGGAAGACTCAGTTTCGAGGTGTTTTATGAGTGGATGGGGCTGCGGGGAATGACTCGCTTTCCGCGGGAGTCTCGCTATTCCCCTCCACCCACTTACCAGGAAGATTCTCGAAACCACTTCTTGAAAAATCAGCTTATATGAAATTATGGTAAGTGGATAATATTAACTCCCCAAGTGAGTATTCAGACCTTAAAAGCATGATAGAAATGGCTTTATGCCTTCTTAGGAGAGGAAGAGCAGGAGCTCTAATTCTCCGTACAGGGGTTCGTTTCACCTTACATGAGATGGGGTGGTTGGGAAGCTGCGAGACTCCCGTGGGAGAAAGGAGATCGGCGAGATCCCACAGGGCGTAGCCCGAGGAAGCTCGCCACTCCCCCACAGGAAAGCGAGTTGCTTCCCAGCCACCCCCGACGCTCAACCCAGGCAACGAACCCAGGAACATCTCGAAATTGAATATTCCACAAACGGGAGCTTATGCGAAAAAGGACGGAGAATTAAGGATGGAATTAAGAAACAAACCAAAAGAGAGGGTTATTTACATATGAAGAAAGGCACCAATAAGAGCAAGTGGATCTTAATCACGGCTTCTATGATTGTTTTAGCCATAGGGGCCTATTTCTTCACGGACAGCAGTGAAGATAAGTTAGCTCTAAAAACAGATTCATCACCGATGAGAAAAGCGAAAGCGGTGGATCTTGAAGAATTCCCTCTTCAGTGGCGTGAGGTCGATACATATGAACAAGTCAATGATTTTTATGAGGAACGTATTCGCGGTTTGTCATTAGCCCGCGAAAAGGGATTAACGGTCCGCCCCCAGGAGTCCACTCCAATTCCTGATAAAGATGGACGGATGCAAATCAACGAGGTCTGGCACAGCGGCCCGACCATCCATGTATTGTACAGCATCGACCTTTCTGCATTAACCAGAAAAGATAGCGACGATGAAGAAACCAAGTACCTCGTTCAGCCGCCATCTGTAGAAGGTATAAACATTGAGTCCATGAATGGGAGCGATCAACAATCGTTCCAGCAGCATTCGCAACCCCTCCACCCCAGGGATACGATTGTGTTTGAAAACAGAGTGTACGGGCTCTTACAGCTTCCTCCCATTACGGAGAAATGGGGGTACAATTTTGATCCCCATGATATAAAGGATTATGATCAGGAATTTTTAACTTCCTTCAGTCTGCGGATCAATCACCGTACAATTGAAACGAAAGGAATGCCAGTCCGTTATTTCCATGACAAGGATGGACATGTGCTCCAAAGTTATACAACAGACGAGGTGTACACTGATGACCTGGTCACAGTGGAACCTACATCCGTCAATATCGGCGTTGCCTCAAGCTACGTAAAAATGAAGATAAAGGCAGAAGGGAAAGAAATCGGTCAGTCCGTGCATGCCTTAATAAAAACAGAGGAAGAGTCCGAACACCCTCTCAGGCTTTATCTAAACGAGACGGAAGAAGAAAATGTGTATGAGGCCTGGTTCCAACCGCCATCAGAACCACTTACAGAGGCGGTGAGCCTTGAACTTGGGTCTCTTCAAATTCATGATGATACACCTTATTCGTTCACCGTTGATATGACTCAGTTTAAAGACCATTCAAACGAATCTGTCGTGTTAAATGAAAAAGTGGGTGAAGCTCACAATACAGATATCATCCTTGAACAGGTCGATTCATTTTCCGGAACCAATATGAACCTTCAACTCAAGTATGAACCCCATGAAGCGGATCAAGAAGAAAAATTAGTCGGTGCTCAACTCGCCCCGATGAACAGCCTCGAGGAAGAACGAGAGAAATTTATAGAAGTCGTTACGAATGAAGGCGAAACGACAGAGGCTAATATTTGGGGGCACGATAATAGAGGAGACATCCACTTCCAGTCTCCCGCCTTAAGGAACGCTGAGGAAATCACCGTTACTGTGAATAAGATGGTGTACGCTCACAAATTGGGCTATACCTTCGATTTGGACAAATAGGAAAAAGCAGAGGATAAGCATCCCTCTGCTTTTTTATATTTCTTCATATACAAAACGGATCAATGCGTCATTGAAACGGTCATAATGGGTAGCGGGAGTCTGATGATAGGCATGTTCAATGACTTCCATTTTCACATGAGGACAAACACTATAGTATTTAGAATGTTCATTAATCCAGAACTCTTTATTTCCATACACCAGCAACAAAGGTTGAGTCAGTCTTTCTAACCGCCCGCTGCAATCAAACGAAAGAGCACGGTTGTAATAAGTGTACCAACATTCCGGATCGGATTTTGCCATATGTTCATTCAGTTCACGTTTAATATCCGCATCTTTGAAGTGAGAGTGACTGAGCAATTTGGCAAGTGTTTCAGGGCTTTTATCCACCCAGTACATTCCTCCTAAAAACTCAAACCGAAGTCCCCCTGTGGCTACCTTCGGGAAACCGCCCGCAAGAATGACTGCTTTCGTACGTTCAGGAAAAGTGAGTGCGAATTCCTGGGCAATCATCCCTCCGCAAGAATAGCCGACGACCACAATTCGATCCAGGTTCAAATGATCAATGAGCTGGACAACCTCCCTTGCGTACATGGAGACATCAGGAGCATGCGAGATCACTTCCGAATCTCCGTTTCCACTGAGATCAGGAAAAATGACACGAAACTCTCTGGCGAGGGAGTGCTGCATTTTGAATACTTTTCTCCCCATCCCTGGTGGGTGGAGAAAAACGATTGCTTCCCCATTTCCCCGATCATCATAAAATAATTGTGCCCCGGATTTTTCCGTAAAATAAGGCATGGATTTTCATCCCCTATCCGATATTCATGGAACCTTATCATTCCCCCAGGGACTGAAATTATGTCCATTTACCGAATATATTAAGGTTCGATTGACCTTGCTTTAATGCAGGCGTAAACTAGACTTGTATCATAATGTCCGGAAGGGGAAACCAAATGAAACGTTTTCTATTACTTAGCTTATTCGCAGGAGTAGTCGTCTTCTTAGCCGCCTGCGGATCGAATGAACTTGAGGATACGCTGGATTGGGAAGTCCAATCTTTTGAAGGAACGACCCAAGAAGGGGAAAGCTTTTCCACCGATGATATGGAAGGAGAAGTTTGGCTCGCTAATTTCATCTTTACGAACTGCAATACGGTCTGCCCGCCCATGACCCGTAACATGGTAAAAGTTCAAGAGCAGTTAAAAGAGGAAGGTGTCGATGCTGAAATTGTGTCCTTCAGTGTAGATCCGACAGTGGATTCTCCTGAAGTATTAAAAGAGTTTGGCAAGAAGTACGGGGTGGATCATAGCAACTGGTCGTTTATTACCGAATACACACAGGAAGAAATTTCTAAATTCGCTCAAGAGAGCTTCAAAACTTCTGCAGTTAAAACGGAAGGGAACGATCAGGTCATTCATGGAACAGCCTTCTACCTGATTAACGAAGAAGGAATGGTCGTGAAAAAATATAAAGGAAACACAGAAGTCCCGTTTGAACAAATTGTTGAAGATACCAAAACCATCGCTGACTAAAAAGAACCTCCCCTCCAGAAAAGGAGTGGGAGGTTCTTTTGAAAAAAGCATCACTAATTGAAAAGGGAATTGATAAAGCTACTTAAGGATTTAAAGAAATTCTGCACAGCATTCCGCAAGCTGTTCCAAAACCCATCATCGTTAATTAGATCCTGTATGCTTCCCGTCAAATCTTCCAACTGGTTTTGAACTTGATCGAAGTCGATATTCAAATGGCGCATCTGCTCAAACAAATCGATCAAACGTTGACGATCTTCTTCACTCAGTTCAATGTTCAGAGACTGCAGCTGATCTTGGACGATCTGCTCCACTTCTTCCCTTGTCGCGGGGTCCTGCTCCGCAATCTGTTTTTTAATTTCGGTCAGAAGTTTACTGATTTCATCCCGGTCGACGCCTTCCTCCTCTGCGATATCTGTTGCAATATCAAGCTCATCACTCGCGACTTTCATCCGGTCTTCATCAAGCTTCACACCTTTAGCGTCGTAAGCTTTATAGATGCCTGTAAGTGCAGAGTGCCCACTGACTTTGACAGAGGAAGCCACCAGCACATCCGCATTCTCCACACCCGCAGTCAGCAATGCGTTTGTGTACATTTCTTTCGTTACCTGTGTTATGTTATCTGGTGTTACAATTTCAATATTCAAACCTTCAGCATTGTCCTGATGAATGATTTTGACAGATGAGTACATATTCGAATTGGGATTGCCCCCGATATAATTAGCAAGATCCTGACCGTTGACCGTAAACTCATCGACCTGGTCATGCTTGTTGACTTCAAGCAGCTCAGACACTTCAGTTTTCTGGGCTTCAGATAAGGCTTCTCCATAAACGACAATCGGCAGGCCTAACTTTTCATTGATGCCCTGGTCGCCTGTCGAAGCGGAAACGCTTGAAGGCAAAACAAACGATGTAAACAAAACGACGATTAACATCCATAAACTGACACGTGTTTTCATGTTCTCGACCCCTTGTGAAAATGGTAGATTCCCCCTTACGTTATGCGGAACCTCCCATCTATTATACCCGAACATAGATGCACGGGTTGTCATAATAGACGTACGAGGGGCAGAAAAAGTTTCAAACTCACCCCACATTTTCTATATTATAAGCTCTGAGTTAATAAAAAGACTTATTCCCAGTGCGAAGTTTCTCAGGCAATTACCAAAAGATAGATCATTGAAAGAAAGGATGGACGTTGTTATGAAAATTGCACGCCAAATTGGACTTTATGTATTCGCTATCGCTCTGTTTTACGCAGGAATCACCCATTTCATGTATGACCACGGCTTTGCCCGAATGCTCCCTTCCTGGGTGCCGCTTAAATTAATCATTGTATATGTAACAGGGATTACAGAGTGGCTCCTTGCTCTTCTGCTTGTCTTCCCTCAAACACGGAGAGCGGCAGGATTTGCAACGGCTGCTTTTTTATTCATCGTCTGGCCGGCTAACTTCTATGCTGCCATTTATGGGATTCCTGCTCCATGGAGCGAAGAAACAAACCAAACGGCTTTATGGATCCGTCTTCTCTTTCAACCTTTGCTTATTTGGTGGGTGCTCGCCGTTTCCAAAGATTCGAAAGAAGTGTAACCATCTGATAAAATGGGGAAAGTGAAAGGACAAGGAGGTTGTATATGCGATTAAAAGGAAAGAAAATCATCCAACTGGTCAGTAAAGATTTTGAAGATCTTGAACTATGGTACCCGGTGCTTCGCCTCCAAGAGGAAGGAGCAACCGTCCACCTCGTCGGTGAAAAAGCAGGTGAAGAACACCCGGGTAAGTACGGGGTTCCGGCAACAGCGGATTATGCATTCGAGGACATTAATCCAGCCGACTATGACGGCATTCTCGTTCCAGGGGGATGGTCTCCAGATAAACTCCGCCGTTATGTTAAAGTCATTGAAATGGTTCAACACATGGACAATGAACGCAAACCAATCGGTCAAATCTGTCATGCAGGCTGGGTGCTTATATCTGCTAATATCCTAAATGGCAGAAAAGTGACAAGCACACCGGGAATTAAGGATGACATGATGAATGCCGGTGCAGAGTGGTTCGACGAAGCGGTCGTCCAGGACGAACATATTGTTTCTGCCCGTCGTCCGCCTGATCTGCCTCCATACGCCAAAGCGTTCGCAGACTTACTTGCTGATTAATCATAGACAAAAACCAGAGCTTTTTCAGCTCTGGTTTTTTTAGTCATCTCCCTTGATGGCTTGCTTAGCGAGCATCGATACAACCGCATCATCCATCGGTGGGTTATGCAATCCCGCACGTACATCACGGTAATATTTTTCAAAAGCATAGGTTTTAGATAAACCCCGGCCTCCAGCAATTCTCATCGCCAGGTCGACGACTTCATTAGCCGTGTTTGTCACCGCCAGCTTTACAGCAGCAAGTTCTGCTCCCATCTGATCACGTTGTTCCGGCTCTTCATCCCATTTTCTCGCAGCTGAATATAAGAAAGAATGGGCTTGCAGCAACTTCCACTCGATTTCCCCTATTTTATCCTGGATGTGAGCCACTTCAGAAATCGGCGTATCGAGACTATTTGGCTGAAATTCTTTGGCAAACGCAATCGCATCGTTTCGAGCGGCTACGGCAATTCCCAGATAACATGCGGGAATGTGCAGTAACCACCCTTTCGCCGATGGTTTGCCTCCACTTTTCAATTCAACAAGATCGGTTTCCTGAAGCTCGACATCCTCCATTACAAGATCATCACTCGCCGTCCCTCTCATTCCGAGGGTATCCCAGGTTTTATCAACAGATAACCCTGGCTGATGACGGTCAATTAAAAACCAGCCAACGGCATCCTTGTCTTCTACATAGGCAGATACAATGTAATAATCCAAATGCTCAGCCATGGAAGTGAACGATTTTCTTCCATTCAAAATGTACTGGTCTTCACGACGAACCGCTTTGGTTTCCGGGATGCCTCCCCGCGTCGGACTTCCGGTTGCCGGTTCTGTTGCCGCTCTGTTCACCACTTTTTGCTCGGAAACAACTTCCTTCACAAGACGATCGTACGACTCTTCGTCCCACAATTGTTCTTGAGACAGTTCCATCATAATTCCCATATGCCATCCGATCGACAAGGCGACGGCTCCATCACCTTCTGCTATTTTTTCCTGCATCAGAAGGAATTCATATAAAGATAACCCTTCTCCACCTTCAGACTTTGGTAAAGACATCGCTGGGTATTTCTCATCTTTGATGACTTTCAGCGTCTCATAGGAAAAAGATGCTTCACGATCCGTATATGAAATATGTTTGCGCGCTTCTGCTGCGATCCGATCCGCTATTACAAACAATTCCTGCTGTCGATCATTTCTTATCCAACGTTTCCATACACCTGCCAAACCTACCACTCCCGGTTCTATATTATAACTAAATCATACCTGACAACTCGGGATAAAGCCAATGCCACGCTTGTCTGATTCTCTCCCTTACAACATACCCTATGTACAAAAAATCATTCTGTATCAGCAGATGGCTCTTCTTATGTAAATGTTGTCCACTATCAACGATATATTAAAATTCCCACGACATTTCCCGGGAAATGTCGAAATAGGATTGTTTTTTATAGACAGGTACATGGAAACTAGAAAATAACCATTAGTAAAACAATCTGTTCATCATTCCTCTCTCCTGTTGAGGGAGTCACTTTTACGATTTTTTTAATCGATAAGTAAATGAATGCAAAACTAATAAGAAAAATAACCGAAAAAAACCATTCCATTGGAGTTCCTCCTTTCTTTCAATATCGTCTTGATAACATGACCATCGTTAGAAATACAATCACAATGTTTAACGCTAACAGGACACTAAGTAAATCAAGTGCGCTTAACGTGATCACTTGCAGAGCAAGCAAAAAGTGTAAGACAGCCATAACACCCATCATAACGAAGAAAGAATAGAATACAGCCTTATGCCTGATCCATTTCATGCGTTCATCCTTCTGTTTGAACTGAGGGTATAAGTAGCTCATACTGAAAGATAAAACCCCTAAAGAAACCATCGTCCAGATCATAGCCGGCCATTCGCCACCTATCGTACCTACGACAATCAAAAAACCTCCCATGAGTAAAAATAAAGCACCGATCACCTTAAATGCGCCAGGAGTATAATCCATCTTCATTCCCCCTCCTCTGTTTCATAAATAAATAAATCTTCAATCCGCACACCAAACACACGTGCTAATTCAAACGCAAGCGGCAGTGAAGGAGAATACCTGTCCTTCTCAATCGATATAATCGTCTGCCGAGATACCTGTAGCTTCTCGGCTAATTTGTCCTGTGATAACCTTTGCTTTTTTCTAAACTCTGTTATTCGGTTCTTCATATCACCCCTCCAATTAATTCCAGTTTATAGTAAAGCAACCTTTACGTAAAGGTTGCTTTACATTTGAATTTTTATTGTTTTATTCTCTACCCTCCGGGGAAATAAGGGGATATGAATAAAAGGAGGATCTCACATGGTCGGAATCGCTTCGGAAAACAGTGTACAATGTGACACCGAGTATTCGACGCTGAAAAAAGTCGTAGTCGCCAAACCTTCTTATATGAAAATTACGGATATCATCAATGAGACACAAAAACATTACCAAAACCAGAACATAAACGTCACAACAGCTCTTCAGCAACATAAGCATTTTGTGCAGGTTTTAGAAAACCATCAGGTTGAAGTCATACAGCTTCCAATTCAGCCGGATCTGCATGAACAGGTGTTTACAAGAGACATCGGTTTTACCATTCATCACCGACTGTTTATCAGCTCTATGAGTGAAAAGGTCAGGAAAGAAGAAACAGATGTGCTTCGCAACTGGGCGGGAGAAAATGACATCGAGGTAGAAGAGGGACTTCCTTCATCGATTGAAGGCGGTGATATTGTTGTAGACGGGTCCACCGTATGGGTAGGTGAAACAAAAAGGACATCTGCTAAAGCGATTCGTGAGCTCCAATTTCGTCTCCCTGACCTGCAGGTAATCCCTATCCCACTGAGAGGAGACATCCTTCATCTGGACTGCGTTTTCAACATCATGGATGAATCTACGGTTATCCTGTATCCCCCTGCCTTTACAAATAAAAGCTTGAAAGTCATCTCTGCAAGATACAACGTCATTGAAGTGACCGGGAGTGAACAATTCACCATGGGTCCGAACGTTCTTTCCATTGGAGATCGGAAAGTGATCAGTCTCCCTCAAAACGAACGCCTTAATACACAATTAAAGGAAAACGGGGTTGAGGTGATTCCTGTCGATCTTTCAGAAATCATTAAGTCCGGAGGTTCGTTCCGATGTTGCACCCTGCCTATAAAGCGTATATAAAAGCAGCCCGTTTCTTTTAGGACGGGCTGCTTTTTTATAAGACCTTAAGAATAGATCAGTAACTTCACTCCTGTGAGAAAAAGCGTTCTTACAAAGGAAGGATAAAGATCAATAAATACATAGTTGATAGAAGATATAAAAGTATAAACAGTTAAAAAAACCGTAAAATCCCACCTTTGATCAAATACGGGTCGACGAGTGAACCATACAGCTACCCCAATGGAAAGCGCAAAAATTGTATAAAACATAAATAATCGTCCAAGAAATTCTATGACTTTTAACGCCCTTTCTTTAGTCCCCCCACTTTAAAAGTACATAAGTGATAAAATAAGACACCACCTAAAGAAAGGAGGTGTCTACGAACTTCATTCTTCCATATCTCAACCTTACCTGTCATCTAAGGACAGGTCTGTTTTTTCGGTGTTTCCTTCTGGATGGAGCAGTTTCATACAACCGTTTGTCTTCCTCGGTCTCAGGTATAATCGGCGGGACGGGTGTCGGTTTCCCTTCGGCATCCACAGCAACCATCGTTAAAAATGATTCTGTGGTCATCACTTTTTGGCCTTGCAGTAAATCATCAGCAAAGACTTTCACATACACTTCCATGGATGTACGGCCCGTGCTCGTCACACAAGCTTCCAACGTCAATGCATCTCCTACTTTAGCAGAAGATAAAAAATCCACAGAGTCGATGGAAGCGGTGACAACCACACAGTTTGAATGCTTCATAGCGGTTAGAGCCGCAATTTCGTCAATGTATGAAAGGACTTTCCCTCCGAATATGGTGTCCAGATGATTTGTATCTGGTGGCAGCACTAGTCTTGTTTGAGTCATTTTAGAATAATGAGCGGGTATAGGTTCCATGAATAGGTTCCTCCTTTTTAAAATCGATCTCCCCGCTTAGGGAGAGAATACAAAGGCATACTTCCTTTTATTCATGGAACGGTAAAAAACTCTTGTTTCATCCAATACACGTAACATCCTCCTATCTCCCGTAGGAATTCATGTCCTTCCTCATGGCAGGTCTCCTGGCTCAGGTTCATCAGCACATAGCCCTTCCCATTTATAGAATAGTGGGTCATCTATGCACCTCCCCATTACAGTGGCGGGACCGCGCTGGCTTTTCACCAAACTTCCCTTTTCAGCTTCTATGACGAAGCCACCATAAGGCGATCAACTTTTCAATGGAAAAGAGAGACTCTCTTCCCATCCACTATCTCCTAAAACAACCACTCATGTCAACACGAACAAAACCATAGTTTTTTGATAATGTTTTTCCATATAAGGGGTTGATTACGAACAATAAACTGATATACTATCTATATCATTCGAATATTAGTTTTCATATAATCGCGGGGATATGGCCTGCAAGTTTCTACCGGTTTACCGTAAATGAACCGACTATGAAAAGCAGCACATGACACCGGGACTTTCCTGTCCACGGTTTCATTGTCTTTGTCTACGTCCAGCACGAAAAGACTTGCTTTCCATAGAGGAAACAAGCTTTTCGTGCTTTTTTGTTACATAAATACCTACTCAAGAAAGGTGTGCTGGATATGGATCAGTTGAAAAAGAAAATTTTAGAAGAGGGTAAAGTCCTATCTCCTTCGGTCATTAAAGTTGATGCTTTTTTGAATCATCAAATAGACCCTGTACTCATGAAAGAAATTGGAGAAGAGTTTGCGAGACGTTTCATAGATTTGGGGATTACCAAGGTGCTGACATTAGAATCCTCAGGTATCGCTCCCGCTCAAATGACAGCACTAAGCCTGGGTGTCCCCGCAATTTTTGCGAGGAAGAGAAAATCATTGACCATGAAAGATCACCTTTTCACATCAAAGGTACATTCATTTACGAAACAGGAAACGAATGAAATTTCCATATCGAAAGATTTTATGTCGAAGACCGATCGCGTCCTGATCCTCGATGATTTTCTCGCGAATGGGCAGGCTGCGAAAGGGCTGATTGACCTTGTAGAACAATCCGGAGCATCGATTGCCGGTGTAGCGATTGTGATAGAGAAAGGGTTTCAAGATGGGGGACGCCTCTTACGCCGCCAAGGAATAAAAGTAGAATCCCTGGCCACCCTTTCATCACTTGAAGACAATACGATCACGTTTGAATCAAAGGAGGTATCCTCATGAAAACAACGGCTTTAGCCATTCAGCATTTGCTGGCGATGTACGCCGGGGCAATCCTCGTTCCATTGATTGTCGGTGGAGCTCTTGGACTGAATTCTGAACAACTTACATACCTTGTCGCCATTGATATTCTAATGTGCGGGGTGGCGACCATTCTGCAGGTCGTCCGTAACCGTTATTTCGGAATCGGTCTACCTGTCGTCCTAGGATGTACGTTTACAGCCGTCGGTCCGATGATCGCCATCGGAGGTCAGTATGGGATCTCCGCTATTTACGGATCCATTCTCATTTCAGGATTATTCGTCATCCTGATCAGCCGCTTCTTCGGAAAACTTGTTCGATTCTTTCCACCTGTCGTTACAGGGACCGTAGTAACGATAATCGGAATTACATTAATTCCAGTTGCCATCAACAACATGGGCGGTGGCCAGGGGGCTGAAGATTTTGGGTCTCCTGGCAACCTTGCTCTTTCCTTTGGAACGCTTTTATTCATTATTCTTCTATATCGGTTCACAAAAGGATTCATGCGCTCAATCGCCATTCTATCCGGTATTATAGGGGGCACTCTTGTCGCTGCTTTCTTTGGGAGGGTCGATTTCTCAGCCGTCCAAGAATCTGGCTTTTTCCATATGGTCGAGCCATTCTACTTTGGCACACCGACTTTTCATTGGTCTGCCATCTTAACCATGATCTTAGTGGCTATGGTATCTCTTGTTGAATCGACTGGTGTTTACTTTGCATTAAGTGAAATGACAGAGAAGAAATTAAATGAACAAGATTTAGCCAGTGGTTATCGCGCCGAAGGAATAGCGATTTTATTCGGTGGCGTGTTCAATGCCTTTCCTTACACTGCTTTCTCTCAAAATGTCGGTCTCATGCATATGACAGGCGTGAAATCCCGACGCGTTATATTCATTATGGGTGGTATGTTAATTGTCCTGGGATTCATTCCGAAAATTGCTGCCTTTACGACCATCATCCCTACTGCTGTGTTAGGCGGTGCGATGATTGCGATGTTCGGAATGGTCATCTCGCAAGGCATTAAAATGCTCAGCCGTGTCATCTCCGAATCTCATGATAACTCCATGATTGTCGCTTGTTCAGTAGGCATGGGGTTAGGGGTCACTGTCGTTCCTGAATTGTTTGCTAAACTACCGGAAAGTGTACAAATCCTTACGAGTAACGGAATCGTTGCTGGCAGCTTGACGGCGATCGTGCTTAACATCGTCTTCCATATGCTCCCTACACGCAAGACCAAAGAAGTTCACCTATTACATGAAAAGAGTGCTTAGTCCCTGACCAGGTCATACATATATTGGATATTGGAAGTCCACTCCAGTCCTGAATCAATAAAAGCGCTGACCATATATGTTTGGTCAGCGCTTTTTTCTAAATTTGTTCTCTTAACACATTCAAAGCTTGTTTTACTGTGGCGTATGTCTGAAGCGATAACTCACTAAAATCTGCGTACGGGGCACTTTGAATAGCAAAGGATGGTTTAATACCTGTGATAACAAGTTTTGTTCCCATTAGATCAAGAAGCTGATTCATCTGATAGATGCCCATATGAACCCCTTCGTTATAAGAGTGAACAGCAGACATGTCCAGAATTAAGTAATCCTCTTTCGTTTCTTTCACATGGTGACTAACCGCTTCCAGCATCTGCTGAAGCCTGTCATCATCAATCGTACCAACAAGCGGGAGCACAGAGATGTTGTCCTCTACAGGAACTATCGGCGTCGATAATCTTTTCACCTCTGACAAGTAATGCGCAATCAATTCTTCCTGATCCCGACGCTTTGTCACATCTTTTTGAACGCCAACGAAATACACCTGATCCATTTGCTTGATGTATACCGGAAAAATATGTAATTCATTCCAGAACATCGTACCGTCCTTGCGATAGTTTCTTATTTCTACTTGCACCGGCGTTTGGTTAGAAAGTCCTTCACGAAGTCTCTCGACATGCTTCGGGTTTGTTTCATCCCCCTGCAGGAAACGACAATTTCGTCCTAAAATCTCCTCCCGATCATAACCAGTAAGCTCCAGGAATCCCTGATTGCAGTAAATCATCGGGTTATCCTCCTGCTCTGGATCCGTTATAACGACTCCAGCACCAACATGGTCGATCGCCGCTTTTATAAATTCATTTTGTTGAATCTCTTCTAATCTGGCAAACATGAGCTCTTCCGACACGGTAGAACATCCCCTTCAAGATTGGAATGAATTACTTTAATAATAAAATGAATTCGACCAATCGTGCAAGTGACATCCTCTTACCAAGATAGAACTGTAAGCTCAGGCCAGCGCTTTTTCCACTTCTCCGCCTTATTCCAATAAACTTCTTCTGGTATCAAATGTTTATTCGGACGAATGATTCCTTGGAACAAATCCTCTAAACCGAAAGGAGCATAAATTTCATATGCACCATTCCGCTTTCGCATAACCCCGACAGAGGAAGCGGTCGTAGGCCATGTATCAATGGCATGATGGACTGATGTGTATGGGGGGATCGGCTGATTGAACTTTTCCTCATACCATAGGTGAACAAGGGCTTCGTTCGTTACATCAATAGAAAAAGGCAGGCCCTTACAATCATCATTCCATTGTTTTTCGAAACTCTTTTCCTCTTCAAGCGTCCCGGAATCGTCAAAATAGACGAGATCTGCATCCCCGATACCATAATCGGCTGGATAACCGAATTGATAGTTCCATACGCTTTGAGTGATTACACCAGCACCGACCCAGCACTCGTGGGCAGACGACTGTGCAACATCGAAGAGTGGACGGACATAAGGAGTCCACTCTTCAATCACCGCGAGCAACTGTTTTTCTCTGCGATTCATTCCCTCACCTCGTTTTGAATGTGCTCTACAAATGCCTCAACCTGTGGCAAAGATCTGCCACCCGGCTTCACACATGCCCAGGTTTCACGGACGATCGCCTGGCCTTCCTTAACAAGAGGCAGACAACTGTATGCCTCCTTTTCTTCTTTAATAATGCTTTCAGGAAGGACCGTCATTCCCAGCCCTCGCTTCATCATTTGTTTGGCAGTTTCAAAATGGTCGACCTTGATTGAACGTTTGACCAAGATGCCGGGCCCCGTCACCATCCAAGCTTCCATAAGCTTTTGAAAACCCGGATCACTCTTGAATTCAATGAGGGGACGCTCTTCTTTTCCTATATCTACCGTATCTAAGAGAAAAAGAGGATCACTCAATAGATGGATGGATTCATAGTCTGCGATTGGATCCCCCCTTACAATGGCAATATGAAAAGAAGTGGAGGCCTGTCGTATTTCCTCACTTACACCTGTGACAAGATCAATGGTTACCTCCGGAAATGCTGTGGTGAACGATTGCAGAATATTAGGTAGAAAATGCTGGCTGTATAAGGAAGAAGCACCGATCGAGAGCGTACCCGCTACTTTCCCTTCCACTTGTGCCAGTTTCTCTTTCAATACAGTTTCCTGCTCCAGCATATGCTCTGCATGAGTCAGGACAACTTCTCCAAAAGGCGTTGGAAGCAAGCCTTTCGATGTACGGAGAAAAATCTGCCCTCCCAGGTGTTCTTCTATGTATTTTAAACGCTGTGTGATCGCTGGTTGGGAGATTAAAATAGATTTGGCCGTCTTTCGAATCGTTCTATATTGATTCAAATCAATCAGAAGCTGGTAATCATCAATTTTCACTGACATCCCCCCATAAAGAATCCTTATCACCTTTTATTATAATGTAATATTATCCAAATCACTAAAAAAAGAGTACGATTAAGTTGAATGGAGGGTGGATGAACATGAACAAAGCGAATACAAGTAGACTGATGAGTGGATATTTCTTATAAGAGAGTGGTCGTGCGATGTACTTCGTCCTCATGACATGGTTTTTATATCAATGGACGGAAGATGCTTTATACACAGGATTGTTCGTAAGCTTCGGATTCCTTCCAGGGCTGTTTTCAAACATCATTTTTGGAGTTCTGGTCGACCGCGGCAACCGAAAAAAACTTGCGGTTCTGGCGGGGATCATCAGCATCATCTGTTTGGTTTTATTAACGGGTGCATTTTGGGGAGGGATTGAACATCCATGGCTGATGATTTCCGCCCATATGATCATGCAAACGGCTGGATCATTGTTCCGCCCGTCCTTACAAGCTCTAGTGGCTGAAGTATTTGCGAGAGACGCCCTCCCTAAGATCTTCTCCTGGTCCGGGTCAGCTACGGTTTCTGGAAGTTTAGCGGGGGCGGCGGCTGGCGGGTTATTAGCAGGCATCGTTTCCGTTGAAATGGGGTTGTTTTTCGTCGTCCTCTTATATATAGGAGCTACAGCCACTATACAAATGATTCGTTACGTACCAATCGAAGAAAGAAGTCACCGTAACTCTTCTTCCTTTTGGATGGAGATAAAAGAAGGATTCATTTATGTACATCAAAACCGGATGCTTTATGGTTTGTTCGTCATGCTTATGCTCGGACAGCTCACCTTCCATACGACTCTTGGATTTTTGAGCGTCTATACGAGTGCACATTTAAATCAGTCGGCGCTCGTATATGGAATGCTCGACAGCACGTTCTCCATCGGCGGTATTTTTGCTGGACTTATCGGAACATGGTGGTGGGCAAAATGTCAGAACCGCATCGGCGTCTGGTCACTCCTGCTGACTGCTTCAGGTCTTGCAATCGTCAGTTTTACCACCCTTGCTCCTGTGGCTTTTCTCGGCTTTCTATTCATTGGGATAGGTACATCGTTTGTGCGTGCTCTTTTGCAGTCTGTGCAACAAATGGCCACGGATTCCCGTTTCCATGGCCGCATGTCCAGCCTGCGAATGCTCTGCAATCAAACATCAGTTGTCGTGACCGGGCCTGTCTTCGGTGTCCTTGCCTCTTCCCATGGAGCATCTGCCGTTTTTCTTTGCCTGCTCATTCCAGTAACAGGCGGGGTCATCTGGGCACATTTCCAATCCCAACAGCCGGGATTCAAACAGATCACAAAGTCGGCTTAAAAACGCCCAGCAAAAAGGTATGCTTCACTATGTAGGAGCATACCTCGAGTGGTGTTATTCAGCTCTGCTTATCTCGTCTCTTCCTTCGGTGCGCGGTATACCTTCTCGACCTCTACTCCCAGCGTCTTCAAATAGTCGACAATCTGGTCTAGTCTCTTCATTTTTTCACCTCAGTATTTGAAATAAGATTTGGCACAGAATCACATCCATCTTCCTTACGAACGGGACTGTACAAACGTTTCAATTTTTCTATAAAAGACGATACCCGTAGTTCCTACTACTTATGCATCTTTTTAAACATTTGCACATTTTTTATCGATATTCCTCGAATCCATTTCACCTGTTCCTTCTTGATCACATACCCCTGCTTCTGAAAGAAAGGTCTCGCAACGGCACTCGCTTCGGTCGTGAGCACCTCCACACCTTCTCGCGCCGCCTGCTCCTCTAAAAGGGAGAGCATTTGAGCAGCCATCCCCTTCCCCTGCCACTCAGAGGATACGTATAAAAAATCAATGTGAGACCCTACAAGGCTTCCGAAGCCTATGACGTTCCCGTAATCGTCCTTTGCAGCGAGTGAGTACGCATCAAGAAAGCGTTGATGAAGACGAGGGTGATCCTTCATCCCTTCCGCCCAGGCTGTTAATTGCTCATGGTTGTAATACCTGGGAGGTATGTTCAAGATTGATGTTCTGACCATCCTAACCACATGGCAAAGATCTTCCTTCTGCAGTCGTTCGATGAACCAAACCAAACTTCCCTCTCCCTTCCATCATAACAAAGTCTTCTCCTCATGGATGTAATGGTTTTATGACAATTCATACAATTTCATGACGTGCTGAATGAAGACTTGGGCATCTTCCGTAATTTCCTCCTCATTAGAGGGGGTGACAATGGAAAAGGACCGGGTGGTCGAATGGATATAAGGAAGGTCTATGATCAATTCCGCCGCGTCCGTATGTTCCACCACCGTTTTTGAAATAAAAGAAAGCCCCAGACCTTCCTTCACTCCTTGGACGACCCCATGATTGCTTCCGATTGTAATCGTCTTCTTCGGGCGGATGTTTGATGATTCCAACATATAATCAAGCATAGCCCTTGTTCCCGAGCCTCCTTCACGGGTAATCCACGTATGATCCTGCAAGTCTTGAAAAGAGACCTCTTTACACTTTCTCAAAGGATGGGTTTCAGGAACAATTACGACCATTTCATCTTCCATGAATGGAATGGAACTTAACCCCTGCTCAGTCACTTTCCCTTCCACAAGGCCTAAATCAAGTTCATGCTGCTGCACTTCGCGGTTGATTCGTTTAGAGTTAGCAATTCGCACCTGTATTTCGACTGCTGGATACCTGTCATCAAAAGCTTTTATTATCGAAGGAATAATATATTCTCCCACCGTGTAACTGGCACCAATATGGATATGCCCTCCTACCTGCTCATGGAATTGTTGGACCTCATTCTTTGCTTTGTCCAGCAACCCAAGCACCTGCCTCGCTCTTCGGTAAACCATTTCCCCTGTAGGCGTCACTTCAAAATGTTTCGGTGAACGATCGATCAGAGAGGTTTGAAAGAAACGTTCCAGATTTTTAATATGTGCACTAACCGTTGGCTGCGACAAATTCAAAAGAGCAGATGCTTTCGTAAAGCTCTTTTCGTCGATGGCTGTAATGTATGTCTTCAATGCTTCTATATCCAACAGAACCGCTCCAATCATCAGTTTTTTCTATAATTAACATTATAAAGTTTTATTTTACGAATAACTAGTCGGGGCGTATGATAAATGGAGGAAACAAAGGAGGTGCATCGATGAACCACACTACTTACCAACCTCTTCTAAAAGGAATCGGGTTTACAGCCATCGTTGCCGCTGTAGGATTTCTACTCGCCATGCTTCCCCTATTGAACCAGGTCGGTCCTCTTGCGACAGCCATTCTCCTTGCCGTTATGTACCGTCACTTTTTCGGGTATCCAGAAAGCATGCGCACAGGAATCCATTTTTCAGCTAAAAAATTATTGCGACTTGCGATTATTTTGTTCGGATTAAAATTAAATATCAATGTCATTCTTCAAGAGGGATTTCCTCTTTTATTGAAGGGAACGCTTGTCATCGTTTTTGCGATCGGCCTCATGCTCTTTTTAGCCAAATTATTTGATGCTGACCGATCGATGATGGCTCTCCTCGGAATCGGTACTGGCATATGCGGAGCATCAGCCATTGCCGCCGTCACCCCCATTTTAAAAGCAAAAGAAGAAGACACGGCTATCAGTGCAGGTGTGATATCGGTAGTGGGGACGTTGTTCGCCATCGGTTACACACTCATCCGCCCGCTTCTACCGGTGGATGCAGAAGCTTATGGCATGTGGGCAGGCATCAGTCTCCACGAAGTAGCGAACGTAGCGCTTGCCGGAGAACCTGCTGGAGATGAAGGCCTCGGAATGGCGCTTGTCGCCAAGCTCAGTCGTGTCTTTCTTCTTGTCCCGTTCAGTCTGCTGTTGATCTGGTTTATGAAAAAGAAAGGAACAGAAGAAAACCGTTCATCCATTACTTTTCCATGGTTCCTTGTTGGTTTCATCCTCATGAGCCTGTTCGGAAGCTTTGTGAATGGAACGATTTTTACAATTCCGGCAGCAGCCATGAATGCCGTCTCGACCCTGACTTCTTTCATTTTAACGATGGCCATGGTTGGCCTCGGTCTCAGCGTAAGTTTACATGATGTCAGACATCGCGCATTAAAGCCGATGCTCTTATTGATTTTGACATCCATTTTGCTCTCACTTCTCACATACTGGATCGTTTGAAAAGCCTAAGATCTCCTTAGGCTTTTTTTATTGCTCCGACACTCCCTGTCTAATGATTAGAATATTCGTCGAAAAAGTTCTCCTTCACAGTCGTTCTGTTACGATAGAATAGAAGCTCGAAAGCTCATGCTTGTCCTTTTCCCGCATATAGTGAAGGGAGACTAGATGAGGAAAGGACAAGGTCTATGGGTTCTCCATCACGATTCGGTGCTTCGCTCTATGCGTTCCTCTCCATTACCTTCTGGGGTGTGTCTTTCGTTTCAACTAAAGCCGTTTTAGGTAGTTTGGATCCCTTTTCCCTGCTTGTCATCCGGTTTGGAATCGGGGCAATCTTTTTATTATTGATGGTACTTCTATTCCAATACCCATTGAAGATACATATCAAGTACCTGCCACATGTACTCATCCTGGGGGTCCTTGGAGTATTTGTTCATCAAGTGATCCAAGCCACGGCCCTGCTGACTATCCACGCATCGGATGCCGGGTGGCTGATTTCGTTTTCGCCGGTGTTTACTGTCTTTCTGTCCTTTATATTCTTGCAGGAGAAGCTTACGCTTAAGAAAGTTTCTGGAATTACGATTGCCGTCGCAGGTGTTCTTATCATTACAACCATCGGGAGCGGTCAGAGCTTTAGCTTCTCCCTGAGCCTTGGATATTTACTCATGATCGTGAGCACATTGAACTGGGCCGTGTATTCTGTTCTATTAAAGAAATTATCTGTCCCTGTACCTTCTCTTGTCCTGACTTTTTATATGAGCACCACAGGTTTCTTTTTGACGCTGCCCTTCTTCATCAGGAACCATGGAATGGAGCAGTTACTTTCCCTTTCACCCGAACACTGGGCCCACCTGCTTTTTCTAGGCATTTTCGTTTCAGCCATCGCTTATTGGTATTGGGCGAAAGCACTGGAGGTTATGCAAGCAACCCAGGTCTCTGTCTTTCTTTATTTCGAACCTCTGGCTACACTAATCGCTGCCATCATCCTGCTGAATGAAAAGTTCATAGCCTCTTCCCTTTTTGGCGGCCTCTTGATCATTGCAGGTGTGATGCTTGTCCAAGGAAGATTTCCGTTTAGGAAACATGTTTAATAAGGAGGATTTCATTTCTATGGCGTTGAGAACCCGTGTCGAAGAAGCGTTCAGCAATCTTGATGAACACTCACCCGAAACACTGAAAAAAACATTGATCGAGCTTGGAGTCTCTTTAGATGAGTTAGCCCCTTATTTGCAGGACCCTGATGGCAAACCCTATTACCGGCAAATGGTATACGAAGACGATTGTGTAGAGATGATCGTCATGAATTGGGCGGATATCGAGTGTGCGCCTCACGATCACGGCCAGTCTACAGGTTGGATTCAAGTCATGAATGGGACGACAAAGCAAACGGTCTATCAGGCCCATGGCGAAGCATTACCTTTACCCCTCTTCACAGAATTCAAAGAGAATGGAAGCCTCTTTTTCGCTCCTGAAAAAGGAATTCACAAAATGGGCAGAGAAGGTACAGCACCACTGGTGACCCTACACGTTTATTCTCCACCCATCCGTGGCATGCGGGTCTATGATCTCGAAACCTGCGCTGCCTGTGTCGTATCCAGTGACTGCGGGGCATGGTGGCCGGAAGAACAACGGCAGCGTTTGAAAGAAATCAAATTACAAAAATAAAGAAGGAAGTGGCGGAGGCCACTTCCTTCTTTATTGGATTTTATATTGATCCTCTTCCTCCACAAACCGGTTGTACCGCTTTTGAAACCAATAATAGAGATGTGATACGACCACCTTCAAAATCGCATAGCCGGGGATAGCTAAAATGATGCCGACGATCCCGAATAAATGACCGGCTGTCAACAATACAAAAATGATGGTGACAGGATGAATATGCAGACTTTTACCCATGATTTGCGGAGATATAAACTTCCCTTCCAACAGCTGTACAATCGTCCAAACGACGACGAGTTTCACAACCATAAACGGAGAAGTCACAATCGATATAATCAATGCAGGTGTAATCGCTATGACAGGCCCCAAGTATGGCACCACACTTGTCACACTTGCAATCGCAGCGAGCAACAAAGCATAATCCAATCCGATAATTAAAAAACCGATATACATCATGAGGCCGATACAAAAGCTGACGATGATCTGGCCTTGAATGTATGCCGAAAGTTGATGATCAATGCCTCTGAATACACTAGATACTTCCGGCCGGACCTTTGGCGGAAACATACGAATGATAAATGAGGGAAGACGATGACCATCTTTCAACAGATAAAAGAGAATGAACGGTAAAGTCACAAGCGCTACAACTACGTTCGTCACGGTTGAAATAATATTCGTAATCCCTTCTACAGTCTCAGAGGCATAAGAAGAAATATAATCAGGAATCTGATTCAACATTCCATCTACATCTTCAAATAGATTCGTATAGTAAGCGGAAAAAATTGAATTCCTTAACCACTCATCAATGGTATTAATTAAATCTTGTATATAACGGGGTAATTCTTCAGCCAGACTGATCAACTGCTTCTCAAGGAATGGAATGATAAGAACCACAAGCATGGTGATGATTCCAACCAGAGCGAGAAGGGTGATTAAAATCCCCCAGATTCTTTTAATTCTCCATGATTCAAGCAAGTTGATGATTGGCCGCAGTAAATAATAGACGACAATAGAAAGAATTAACGGCAAAGCTACTGTTTTAACAAAAACTAAGAAAGGATCGAAAATAAATCCTACACTCGAAAAAACGAGAATATTCAACCCAATCAGCAGAAGTACTCCCAAAATGAATAAAAGTTTCCGACCTCCGAAAAAGCGGATGACCGGTGTGGAATCCCAGCGGTTCATAAGCATTTCCCCTCAACTGCATCGTTAGTCACATTCTATCATACTCACAAAAATACCAACCTTAACTTGCTTTCTTCCCTACAAATGAACGACTGACACGTTTTTTTCTCGTGGACAGATATACGCCTGCAAAAATCACTACAAGTCCGGTAATTAGTTGACTTGTGACCGGTTCACCAAGAAGGAGATGACCCCAGAAAAGAGCGGTAACCGGGACAAGATAAGTCACCATACTTGCAAATTCGGCACTCCCTTGATCGATCATATAATAGAAAAGTAGATGAGCGATTCCGGAACCGACGCAGCCTAAACCAATCACACTGATCATAAAGGAAACATCCATATCCGGCCCTATTGAGGCAAACAGGTTAGGTTGTGTCAGTAGAATACCCGTAAGGCCGACTATTGCACCTACAAGGAGGGCCATGCTGGTCAGAAAAATCACATCAAATCCACGTAAGTACCTTCTTGTGAAATGAGAAACAAACCCATAGCATGAGGTTGCTAGGAGCATTGTCCCAATTCCGATGAAGTGATCGGGTTGTAGGATATTTGCAAACTCAAAACCGGTCAATATCAGAATACCGATAAAACCGATAACTATCCCACTCCACTGCCATTTATTTAAAATAACCGAAAAAATAAGAAAACCGATCAGACCGGTCATAATCGGGGTGGTCGCATTGAGCACAGCTGCGGTATTACTGGTCAACACGGTCTGGCTTAAGGCAATCAGCCCCCAGGGAAGGCCCGCATTGAATACACCAACGATAATCAGGATTCCCCACGGGATCGAGCGTGGAAGCTGATGTTTCCTCCACTTATTAAAAACCAACGGAAGAAGAATCACAACTCCAGCAATACACCTAAAAAAGACAGTGCCCCACACTCCGGCTGTATCGATCAATGTTTCTATAAAAACAAAAGACAACCCCCATATCAAACTTAAGGAGATCAATGCCCCGTAAAGTTTCATCGTATTCGTCTCCTTCTACTCATGTCAATATTTCTATACTTTACCAAATACAAAGGAAACGCACAATACAAAAATAACCCTTCAGGAATAAGTCCTGAAGGGTTATG
>NZ_JAFLHE010000018.1:0-46516 GCF_017307035.1 Halobacillus sp. GSS1 | reverse complement strand
GTTAGTGGAAATGGTTATTTGATTATGGTGAGCTTATTCCTAGTAACCTTATCGGTTTTTTATGATATGATAAGTAACAAGAAGAAATGGAAAGGAGTCGGTTCGATGAGCAAAATTTATATTCTGCATGAGAACGATGAATGGACCGATCATTTGACGGAGCGTTTAGAAGAGCTCAATCTTCCATACGAGCTCTGGCATTTGGATCAGGGGACACTTGATTTGACAAGCGAGCCACCGGAAGGGATTTTTTATAACCGCATCAGTGCTTCTTCTCATACAAGAAATCACCGTTATGCCCCTGAGTTTACTGAAGCTGTCCTTGCTTGGCTCGAACGTCATGAACGCACCATAGTAAATGGCAGCCGGGCTTTAAGGCTTGAAGTAAGCAAGGTGAATCAATATATGGCACTAAACCAAGCTGGCATTCACACACCAAAGACGATCACTGTTGCAGGGAAAGAGAATATTCTTGATGCTGCGCGCCAAATGGACATGGAATCGTTCATAACGAAACACAACCGTGCTGGAAAAGGTCAGGGAGTTCAGCTTTTCCATTCCACAGAAGCGTTGCGTGAATACTTGGATAGTGACTCTTTCGAGGAGCCTGTTGATGGGATTACACTCATTCAACAATACATTGAAGCACCAGAGCCCTATATTGTACGACATGAATTTGTAGGCGGAAAGTTTGTATATGGAGTAAAGGTCGATACGTCTGAAGGTTTTGAACTGTGTCCGGCAGACGCTTGCTCGATTGAAGATTTGTATTGCCCGACGAACGCAGGAGCGCAAACACCAAAAGCGAAGTTTGAAGTTCTTGAAAATTATCGGCCACCCATCGTGAATGATTATGAAAAGTTCTTACAGCAAAACCACATTGACGTAGCCGGAATAGAAGCCATTCAGGATAGAGAAGGTCGATTTTACACCTATGATGTGAACACGAATACTAATTATAATTCGGATGCTGAAGCAAAAGCAGGGATATATGGTATGCTCGAGCTGGCGAAATACCTTGGAGGTCTTTTACAAAAGTCACTCGTATAATAAAAAGATCGATCACATCCATGTGATCGATCTTTTTTAGTGACGTTTGCTCAACCAAAGAACCCCTGATTTAGCTAGGCGGGGGAGGACCCCTGTCATTGGTTTTTGAAGCATGTTACCAAATCCGTCATTCTTTCCAAGAGAACCGAGTGCACCTTTTAACTTCACCTCAGATGGACGCTCAGGGACACGGTCTCTAAGTATGGCATTAAGTACAGCGGCTACCTTCTCACCTTGCTGACCGGCAAGCTGTGCACTGGGAGAATGTTCAGAGGCTGCGCAATCACCTACAACGTAGACATTTTGATGGGAGGGTACCTGGTAAAAATCATTGACGATCACTTTTTCCTGGTCATCCTTTTCAAAAGGAAGCTCTCTGACAAGGAAATTTGGGCGGACACCGGCGGTCCATACAGTGACATCGTTCAAATAACAAACACCATTGTTGCATACACCGTCTTTTTCAACGTATTCTACGTTTGCGCCGTGGATGACTTCCACTTCATTATCCTTAAACCACTTCTCTACATAATCCTGGATTTTGGAATCGAAGGCTTTCAAAACCGTTTCCCCACGGTCCAACAAACGTATGTTCAAGTCCGGCCTGCTTTCCCTGACTTCTGAAGCGACCTCAATCCCGCTTAGTCCGGCACCGACAACGGTCACTTTTCCGTACGCCCCTAGGTTGTTAATGGCAAAGCCTGCACTCCTTGCTTTCGAGAACGTCTGCACACTCTCGGTGAATTCTCGTGCGCCTTCTATGCCGTGATAGTTATCCTCACAGCCAAGACCAATCAATAAGTAATCGTAGGGAAGGTTTTTTTCCCCGCCTTTAATTACGATGGTTTCATTTTCTGTGTCGATTTTCTCAACTTCATTGAAGACATAAGTGACTTGTTCGTGTTCAGGAAAATCAACGCGCGCGTGACGGTCAGACTCCGTTCCTGCTGCTATGGTGTAAAATTCAGTTTTTAATGAATGGTAAGGATTCCTGTCGACGACCGTGATATGTACATCTTCTGGGATTTGATCGAGCAACCCGTGCAAAGTGTTCATACCTCCATAGCCGCCCCCCAAAATAACGACTTCTTTCATCTTTGTTCCACCACCTTTTCTTAATCCCCTGTTCGAAAACGCTTTCTGATTGTTACAACCTTTAGAGTACCAAAATTACTGGCGAAAAACTACAATGATTGAGCAAATTCTCTCATCTTTCCTTATTATTCGATTCCCTCTCCATAAATATTTAAAAGTCTAATGTAAACATTCCTAACAAATCTTTTCATATAAGCTCCCGATTGTGGAAGACTCAGTTTCGAGACGATTGTGTGGTTCTAGGGCTCCGGGAAAAGGTTCGTCTTGCTCCATCGTCCAGACACTCGCGTCAAAAGCAGAACAGCAAAGGAATGTGTTTTTTCATTCCTTTGCTGTTCTGCTTATGTCAGTCGTGTCTACCAGGACGATTCCGCATTTGAACACTTTCCATGGGGCGGGCGGTGTGCCTCCTCAGGCTACGCCTTCCGGGGTCTCACCTGTCCCACACGTCCCATAGGAGTCTCACTGTTTCCCTCCGCCCCTTTACCTTATAAGTGTCTCGAAACTGAGTCTTCAAGAAACCTGCCATTATGTTTAATAATAGGAAGGGATAGTTCAATTTTGAAGTGGAATCTGGTACATTGAAGGCAGAAATGGTTAGAAAGGAAACGATGATGAAAAAAATACATAGCGAAATATTGCAATTTAGAGGCACGCATTATGATTTTGGGTTTTATCAAGGACAACTCCTGAAAGATTCGTGGACAGTAAAGAATAGAGAAAAACAATGGCGGGTGAGGAAACCCCGTTTTATTGTAGAAGAACAGGAAGTGAAAGATGCGATCACGCGTTTTGCCCCAGGTGTATGGGAGGAGCTTCATGGTTTGAGGGATGCTTTGGAATGGCCGATGGAAAAAGTGATGATGGAATTCGGTGGATATCGAATCGACTACAAAAGAAGTGGATGTTCGATTATGACTGGAGACGGTTATTTTATTCGAAATTACGATTACATGCCAAAGACATATGAGGGGCGTTACACCCTTTTTCAGCCCACCGACCAAGGATACAGTATCATAGGACCAACGCAGCGTATTACGGGCCGTATGGATGGGATGAATGAAAAGGGTCTGGTGATGGGATATAACTTCATGCACCGCAAGCGCCCGGGGGATGGGTTTATTTGCTGTATGATTGGCCGCCTTGTGCTTGAGTCTTGCGCGAATGTAACGGAAGCTGTTCAAATGCTACGTGACATTCCTCATCGCCATTCATTCAGTTACACCGTCTTCGATAAAAGCAATATGACCTATGTAGTGGAAGCCTCTCCGCGTGGGGTGGAGGTAAGGGAAGCTGATGTTTGTACAAACCATTTTGAAATCATGAAAAAGGAAAATCGAAATCACCTCGTGGATTCTATGAAGCGTATGGATGCGATCCAATCGAATCGTGAAAAGATTGAGAATGCTTATGATGCCTTCCGTTTAATGAACGATACCGATCGTGGTGTGTTTTCTAAGCTGTACAGCAACTGGGCCGGAACGATTCACACCTCCGGGTACTTACCGAAAGAAAATAAGGCATGGTTTGCTTTAGGCGGAGATCAGAAACCTGTGGAATTTGATTTCTCTCAATGGTTGAATGGAGAGGATCTTGAAGAAGAAAAGGTAGACGGGGAAGTAGATACCGATATCCCTTTTGCTCACATGGAGGACGGCGCCTACTGGAGTGGGAAAAAATGACCTCGAAGAGATGTTTGATCCGTAAAGGAAAACCAGAAGATGCGCCTCATACGATGGCGTTGGCCAAGGAAATGTTATCGGAGGGCTATGGGTTGAAACACCTCTCTGAGTTCCATGATTCCTTGGAAAAAGAAAAAGCATGGATCAGCCGTTATGAAGACCCTGAGTTTTTTCTCGTAGCCGAAATGGATGATGATGTGGTCGGCTTTTTAAACTTTGATCTGGGTGCTCTTTCTTCCACAAGACATCAGGGCACATTCGGTGTTAATGTGAAAAGGGGTGCAAGGAACAAAGGGATCGGCCGAGAACTCGTGAAGGCGATGACTGCTAGATGTCTGCGAATAGAAGGCATTGATATTATCCGGCTGCATGTAATGGAGTCCAATGCACGGGCCATCCACCTTTATGAGGATCTCGGTTTTCAAAAGGAAGGACGCTTCAAAGATTATATTCGGAAGAACGGCAGGAGTGAAAACCTGATTCATATGGCTCTGCATTTACGTTCTAAATAGGGAGTGATGATGAGGATGCCTGAGAAAGTCATAGTCTCTTGGAGTGGTGGCAAGGATTCCGCCCTTGCTTTACAAAAGATGATGGAAGATGAGAAGTACGAGGTCGAGGGTCTGTTTTCAACCATTTCTGAGCAGTCTTTGCGATTATCTGTCCATGAAGTGGGGGAGAATCTGCTGATGAAGCAGGCGGAGGCCCTGGGACTCCCACTTGAAATCGTCCCGGTTCCGGAGAATGCATCAAATAAGGTTTATGAGAAGGTAATGCAAAGGATGTTCCAGGACTTCAAAGACAGAAACATCCACAAAGTGGTTTACGCCGATCTTTTCCTTGACGATATCCGAGCGTTTCGCGATGCTTTATTGAGGAAGAATGAAATGACAGGGATCTACCCATTATGGGGAATAAGTTCTCACCAGGTAGCAGATGAAATCATTGAAAAGGGATTTCAGGCAGTGGTTACTACCGTGGATACGAAGAAGTTGGATAAAAGATTACCCGGGGTTCTCTATAATCAGGAATTTCTGCATTCCTTGTCCCCTGAAGTTGATCCTTGTGGAGAAAACGGGGAGTTTCACACATTCGTGTGGGGTGGTCCTCTGTATGATGCACCTTTGAGCATTCAGCGAGGGAAGCGATTTGAGACATGGAGGGGAAGGTTTTCCCACGTGGAAATAGAGGAGAAGTAGACAACCCTCTTCGGAATAAGGTATAACTAAGAAAACACATGTTGGAGGTTACTATGGAAGATATTTTACAAATGAAAGATAAAAACATCGTTGTCATGGGTGTGGCGAACCAGCGAAGCCTTGCCTGGGGTGTGGCTAAATCCCTCTATCAGGCAGGCGCCAACGTTATTTTTACATATCGAAAAGACAGAAGTTATAAGAAACTCGAGAAGTTGCTTGCGGACGGTGGATTAGAGGCGAAAGCCATCGTTCAATGTGATGTAAACAGTGATGAAAGTATTCAGCAGGCTTTTGCGGAAATTGGTGAGAAAGTCGGAGTCATTCATGGGGTTTGTCATTCCATCGCTTTTGCTCATGCGGAGGATTTGAAAGGCGATTTTGTGGATACTTCACGTGAAGGGTTCGCTTTTGCACAGGATACAAGTGCTTATTCACTTATTGCGGTAGCGAAAGCCAGTCAGCCTTATATGACAGAAGGCGGATCGATGATTGCCATGAGTTACCTTGGGGCTGAACGTGTGGTTGAAGGCTATAACGTCATGGGTGTGGCGAAGGCGTCTCTTGAAGCCACGGTTCGTTACTTGGCGTCCGATTTAGGTGAAAATCAAATCAGAGTCAATGCCATTTCGGCTGGTGCGGTACGTACACTCGCTGCTAAAGGGGTACCAAGTTTCAATGAGATTTTACACAAAATTGAAGAAACAGCTCCACTGAAAAAGAATGTGACACAAGAAGAAGTCGGAGACATGACCCTGGCAATGATGAGCCACTTATCTCGTGGAGTGACAGGAGAAATTGTCTATGTTGACTCAGGTTACAATATTTTAGGTTAATGGATAGGTCCCCTCAAGCAGGGGGCTTTTTTCTTTGCTGAAAACGTTTTACAGATTCTGTTTGGGGAATGGACTCTTAGATAAGGAAATCCACACAGGACCAATTTATTAGAACGGAGGCTATCGGATTATGCAAAGACAACAAACCATTATCGAAGAGTCATTAAAAGCCATCATGGAGGATGAAGATTTTCTCCCTGACTTGAAAGCACAAACGCGTGAGCAAGCCTATAAGTCACTGGTCGCGCTTCTCTCAACTCCGAATCATATCCACAAATCTTTTCTACGCATCACTACTGAAAATGGAACGATCGTAAGGATTCCGTCATTCCGTGTCCAACATAGTGATACTGTCGGGCCTTATAAAGGCGGGATTCGTTTTCATGAATCGGTCGATGAAGATGAGGTCTCCAATTTAGCGAAACTGATGACTTTGAAAAATGCTCTGCATGAACTTCCTTTTGGTGGAGGTAAGGGTGGAGTGGTCATCAACCCTAAAGAGTACAGCATAAAAGAACTGAATTTAATTTGTAAGAAATACGTTCAATATTTTAATGATATCCTCGGGCCGGACAAGGATATTCCCGCTCCGGATGTTGGTACTGGAGAGCGGGAAATGGATTGGATGATGGGAGAGTTCAAAAACATCCATCCCGGAGAGCCATATCGCAACAGTTTCACTGGGAAAAGCATCGTAAATGGCGGATCTCTCGGAAGAAGAGAGGCAACCGGAAAAGGGGTTTACTATACGTTCCGTTACATGTTGCATGATTTCGTCAATGAACATAAAAAATGGTTGGCCGATACGGAAAATACTTTTGCTCATACGGCTCTTGATCATGCCGGCAAAAAGTTAAAAGTAGCGGTTCAAGGCTTTGGTAACCTTGGTTCTGTTGCTGCTCTTGAGGCCTACCAATGTAATCACCTGCAAAACCGGGTAGTGGCAGTGAGCGATGCAAATGTTATGCTTTATCATTCAGATGGCCTGGATATCCCGGGACTTGTTCAGTTTGCGAAAGAGCATGATGGCGACCTGCCTTCAACTGAAGAAGACTTGAACGAACATGAGCTTGTGGCAGAGATTAAAAACAGAGATGATTTACTGGAAATGGATGTTGATGTTCTGATTTTAGCAGCGTTGGAAGATCAAATCCATAAAGATAATATGAAGAACATTCAAGCGAAAATCATTGTCGAAGGCGCAAATGGACCAATTACAGAAGAAGCAGATCGATACCTTGCGGATAAAGGTGTATTGATCGTCCCTGATATATTAGCTAATGCGGGTGGTGTCATCGTTTCCTACTACGAGTGGGTTCAGGGAAGAGAGGCACAGTTCATGACGGAGGATCAGGTGTTCGAAAGACTTTTTGATAAACTGAAAGGTACCATGGATACGATTCTTCCTCAATTTTTTGGAGATCCGTTCCCATTGAGGCAAAATTGTTACATCCATTCTGTCACAAAACTTTCTACGATTATGTACCGCCAAGGAAAACTTTATTAAGTTAAAAACTCAGCCTTCCATAGGCTGAGTTTTTTTGTACATATTTTCGTAGAAAAGGGAAAATTAAAGGAAGAGTGCTTATTTTAAAGGAGGAGTTGGAATGCTTGAAGGTAGATCAGCTTTAATTACTGGTTCCGGACAGGGAATCGGACTTGAGATCGCAACAGAATTTGCAAAAGCAGGCGCGAAGGTCATGCTTAATGATATCAATGAAGAGACCCTCAACAAATCAGTAGAACAACTACGATCCCAAGGACATACGGTAGAAGGGGTCGTTGCCAACGTAGCAAAAGAAGAAGATGTAAAAAATGCAATTGAAGAAACGGTTCGTAAATTCGGCAAAATTGACATCTTAGTTAATAATGCAGGGATTCAACATGTCGCTCCAATTGAGGAATTCCCTAGTGAAAAATATTCATTGATCCTTGATATTATGCTTAAAGGACCGTTCTATGGGACGAAGTATGCGTTCCCACACATGAAGGAACAAGGTTATGGCCGTATTTTGAACATGGCTTCCATCAATGGACTTATCGGTTTCGCAGGGAAAGCCGGGTACAACAGTGCCAAACATGGAGTGATCGGATTAACGAAGGTAGCCGCTCTAGAGGCCGCGGACCACGGGATCACGGTAAACGCAATCTGCCCGGGATATGTGGATACCCCACTTGTCCAAAACCAGTTAGAAGACCTTGCAAAATCGAGAAACATCGATAAGGAAAAGGCATTGGAAGAGGTTATTTATCCACTCGTACCACAAAATCGGTTGCTGAAAGTCCAGGAAATTGCAGACTATGCGATTTTTCTTGTCAGTGAAAAAGCGAAAAGCATCACAGGCCAAGCAGCGGTCATCGATGGCGGATACACAGTACAATAAAGGAAAAAACGTCCCTTTTATACAGGGAATGTTTTTTTCATTTCCTCTATCAAATAAAAAGCTTCTCTCCTTAGGAGAGAAGCTTTTGTTAATTTAGTTGATTCCCATCATGGCAAGGAAAATAATCGCGATGGTGGCGATCATCGGAATGAGAAGACCGACAACGAAAACATCCTTGTAAGAATCTTTATGAGTCAGCCCTGTAACCGTAAATAATGTCAATAACGCACCGTTGTGAGGAAGAATGGAAGCTCCAGATGCTACCGATGTAATACGGTGAAAAGCTTCAAGACTCAACCCTTGATTGACAGCAATATTGTAATATTCCTGTCCTAGCGCTTCGAGGGCAATCCCCATACCACCGGAGGCGGATCCTGTGATCATAGCAAGGAGACTGACGGCAAAGGCTTCTGAGAAAAATGGACTCAGGGGGATACTGAAAATCAAATCTTTTACCGAGTCAAAACCAGGTGAAGCGGTAACTACAGTACCAAACCCGACGGCCGCACTCGTGTTAATGGTAGCCATAACCGAACCGGAAGCCCCTCCATTGATTGCTTTAATGAAATCCTTATAATCTTTCCAGTTAAAGATCATGATTAAAATGATCCCGATAAGCAAGGCGGCTAGAATACTGATGTCAAATGCGTTCAGTGTCAATACAACAGCAATTAGCGGAATGGTGGAGAGAATCCAGTTTGGAAGTTCTTCTTCATTTACACTTTTTACTTGGTTATCACCTTCAGGCTCCGTGAACTTTTCATCCTTCTTAATCAGTTGTTTTTCACGGAATTTCAAATAAAAATATCCACCGACAGCCATGATCAATGCAGCAACAATTCCTAGTATTGGTGCAGCCATAGTGTCTGTTTTAAAGGTGTTGATCGGAATGATGTTCTGAATTTGAGGTGTACCAGGAAGAGCTGTCATTGTAAAAGTGAAAGCACCAAGTACGAACGTTGATGGAATCAGCTTTCTTGAAACATTCGCCTCTCGAAACATCGCTACAGCCAATGGATACACGGCAAAGACTACAACAAACAAACTAACTCCGCCGTACGTAAGAATCGCTGCCGATAAAAGCATTCCAAGAATGGCGCGTTTTTTACCAATGACGCTCGAAATCTTATGGGCAACCGACTGTGCAGCTCCTGTATCTTCCATCAATTTTCCAAAGATCGCACCGAAAAGGAAAATCGGAAAATAATCTTTCGCAAAGTCGACAAATCCCTGCATGTAGGTATCTGTATAAGCGGGAAGGATATCCATACCGCTTAAAATCGCGACAATGCCTGATACGAGTGGCGCAATCCAGATGATGGACCATCCGAGATAAGCCAACAGCATAAGTAATACGAGTCCAATTAGGATACTGATCATGATGAATCCCTCACTTTGTTTAATATCAGTTTTACTTTGTCCAAAACTGAAAAATAAATGAGGGATTGTATATGAATCCAAATGGTTAATAGAAATTTTGCGTTCGTGAGTCTTCAACAACTCTGCCATTTTGTTGAATAAAAAACGGAGTATAACCCCTCGGGGGTCATACTCCGTTTTGGTATTAATTAATCAGCCTGTGTTACGAAGACCGGCTGCAATTCCACTGATTGTGAGAAGAACTTCAGTCAAGATATCTTCATGATCGTCGACTTGACGTAACTCCTTAATGAGCTCCACTTGAAGGAAGTTCAATGGATCCACATAAGGGTTACGAAGTCGTACGGATTCCTTGATTGTAGGTTGATGATCAAGAAGTTCGGCATCTCCTGTGATTTGCAGCAAGATGTCTTTGGTACGGTCGTATTCTTCTACTATGTTTTGGAAAATACGTTCTCCAAGTTCTTGATCATTAACCAGGGCTTTATATTCTTTAGCAGTTTGAATATCCGCTTTAGTCAGGGCCATCTGTAAATTGTTGATTGTAGAGCGGAAGAACGGCCAGTTCTCATACATTTGCTTAAGAACAGCAAGGTTATCTTCGCTATTTTCAACATAACTCGCAAGTCCTGTGCCTGCAGCGTACCATGCGGGTATAAGCTGACGGTTTTGCGTCCAGGCAAAAACCCAAGGGATGGCTCTTAAGTTTTCAAATTTGGAACTGTCTTTACGCTTCATTGGACGTGAGCCGATGTTCAGTTCACTGATTTCTTGTAACGGGGTTGCTTCGTTGAAATAAGTCAAGAAATCGGAATCACCGAATACAAGGGATTGATATTTTTTCAAAGATACTTCAGAAATATCCTCAAGGGCTTGCTCCCATAGCTCTTCACGATGGTGACCTTGTTCGGACTCTTTAGATATATTCATGGCGCCCTCCAGAAGGGTAGAAGCGCCTTGCTCAAGGCTTCGGTAGGCGATGTCTCTCAGCAGGTAACGGGAAGAGAGGACTTCTCCTTGCTCGGTGATTTTTACACCTTCTCCAAGAGTTTCCACTGGTTGAGAAAGCAAGCTCCGGTTCAACGGTCCACCCCCACGGCCAAGGGAACCTCCACGACCATGGAAGAACTTCAATCCAACATTGTATTCGTGAGCCATATCGTGAATTTCCTGCTGGGCTTTGTAAAGTCTCCAGTTAGCTGTGAGTGTTCCGCCATCTTTACTTCCATCAGAATAGCCAAGCATAATTTCCTGATGATTTCCATGCTTGTCCAAGTGTTTGCTGTAGACATCCATTTCAAATAGAGTTTTCAAAATGTCAGGGCCTGCTACAAGGTCGTCGACGGTTTCAAGAAGTGGTGCTACGTTCAAGTTGCTTTCCACTGTGCCATCTGCATGCAGACGGTAAATGCCGGCTTCTTTCGCTAATACTAGGACTTCAAGAAGATCACTTGCAGATTCCGTCATACTAATCAAGTAGACTTCAATCGAACGCTCTCCGAATTCTTTGTGAGCTTTACGGATCATTTGGAAGACATTCAGCATTTTTTGTGTCTCTTCAGAATAGTCTTCGTTCAGTAATGAAATCGGACGTGGATCCTTTAAGACTTCCTGCAGGACTTCAAGCTTGTCTTTTTCTTCAAGAGTAGCATAATCCTTAACAATGCCTACTTTTTGTAGAAGTTCAGACACTGCTGATTCATGTTCGCCACTATGGTTACGAATATCGAGTGTTGCCAGATGGAAACCGAATAGTTCCACTTGGCGAATCAATTTGCGTAATTTTTTCAGCTCACGTTTGTTCGGCTGGTGCGTTTGGGCACTGTCACGAATTTGACGCAGGTCTTCGATAAGCTCGTCTGCATAGCCGTAACCGATATCAGACTTACCAACTTGGCGAAGGCGTTCTAGAATAATGGCAAATTTGCGGCGGTAAATTTCGCGGTCCACTCGCCACTTTTTACCTTTTGGAAGCATAGGTTCTTCTTTTTCAATCGCATTTTTTAACTCATCGGTGACGGTCACTTGAGTAGAAGAGTGACTGAATCTTTTCATCAGCTCTACAAGAACGGCATCATATTTTTTCAAAACCAGTTTTCGTTGTTTCTGAAGTGTCTGCCATGTGATGTCAGGGGTTACGTTTGGGTTACCGTCGCGGTCACCGCCGATCCATGAACCAAAACGAAGGAAGTTCGGAACGTTCCAATCTTCACCTGGATAGTGATCTTCCAACCGAGCTTCGAGTTCCTGGTGGATATCCGGCAGTACATCAAACAAAGTCTCGTCAAAATAATAAAGGCCGTTGCGCACTTCATCCATAACCGTTGGCTTCCGTTCGCGCAATTCATCGGTCTGCCAAAGAACGGTCACTTCATTTTGCAGGCTGTCCTGAATGCTTTCACGTTCGCTCTTCGTCAATTGAGGATGGTCCAGTTTTTTAAGGAGTGTTGCAATACGTTTTTGAATTTCAAGTACAGTCCGCTTCGTAGCTTCAGTAGGGTGGGCCGTAATGATTAATTCCAAAGAGAGCTTATCCAGGACCTCTTGAATCGCACCCTTGGAAAAGTCATTTTTTTTCAAGTTCTGAACAGCGCTTTCGAGCGAGAATGGTTGTGCGCCATGATCTTCGCGCAGTTGATATTCGCGGCGACGGCGAATACGATGATTTTGTTCAGCGATGTTTACGAGGTGGAAATAAATTGAGAATGCGCGGATGACTTGGGAGCGCATCGGTGGTTCGAGGTTTTGAATCTCATTTTTCAGTTGGTTGTATGTTGAGGTATCTGGGTTCTTCCTCAAGTCTTTCGTTAATTGTCGGATCGTTTCTACTTTATTTAGTAGTTCCTCCCCGCCGTGGTGGACGAGAATATCACCTAGCATATTTCCTAATGCATGGATGTCCCGGCGTAAGGGAGTTGTATGATCGTTTGCGTTTTTTACAGTAGTCATACTTTCACCTTCCTGTCAGATCAATTTAAGTAAGATAAAATTGCCTATGTGTTTCATAATGTTATCAGAATAATTTGCATAGTCAAACACTTTGAACCGTGGTATTATCAATGGTTACCCCAAAATAGCCATCAGAAAAAAATGGTAAACATAAGAATGACAATGCATGTAAGCGTTAACTTATAATCATGCATAAACATACTCCTCTTATTTTAAATTCTTTCCCCACAAAACACAAAATGAAAAACCCAGATGCGCTTTTTGGGAAAATATGTATGACCTGGTCACCCAATCTTTTACAGAAAAAAGGTCTGTGAGAGCTTTCGTGTGGAAGGGGTGTATAGGAATGAGGGCAGTATGAAAAAGTAAGAGGAGAGCACGTGTAATGTTCTCTCCTTTTATGATTTATGTATATTTATGGAGACTCATTTCATAAAGACTCCAATACTCGTCTTCGAAAGGGCGATGGTTTTTGAGGTAGCGGTCTTTGGTAAAACCAGCATTCTCATAACACCGGATGGCACTTTTATTGAAATCAAAAACACCTAATGTCACTTTTTGAAGGCGTACGTGGATATTAGCTGGATCATCTGTTGGCCATATCCTTTCCCTCTGTATACGGGAGAAACGATAACCTTTCCAATACGTGCCTGTTTTTTATCTTTATCTATACGTCCTATGGAAATGTGCCCGATGATTTTTTCGACTGATGGATCATAAACCTGGAAAGTTCGTCGGTCTTGTGCTTCTTTGTAATCCATTAGTTGCTGGTGGGTTAATGGGAAATTAAACATCGGACCTTCCCCATTGCATCAGGAATCTGGGGGATTCGATCCAACCTAAGATTGTTTGAAAGTCTTTTACTTCAAAAGGGCTCAATTGCAGCATGTTCCTTCTCCTAACTTTGCTTTTTTTCCGATGATACACTACTTTTGAAAAATTATGAAAAAATTCGTGACATTACATCTATACACATGGGATGATAAACTATTGTACAGTTAACGTTGGTAGAGGAGGGAATCTAGTGGCAGATAAAGAAAAAGATCAAGTAATTGATGAAGCGGTAGGAGAAAAAGAAGTACGGAAGCTAGAGTTTCGCGGCGGCGTTTTTGCTGCTACCATCCCCCTGGTGTTTTTCATCATATGGGCGGTTGTATTAAGTGTCACAGGTCTTGTGACAGAACAAGCGTTAGTATTAGGAATGGTTATTGGAATTGCCATCGGACTATTCTTATGTAAGTCTGAATGGTCAGATTATGCACAGAGCTTAATTTCAGGCATGGCACAGCCAGTAGGGGTCGTTGCGATCATTGCCTGGTTTTGGGCAGGAATGTTTGCAAACATGTTATCCGCTGGTGGATTAGTAGACGGTCTGATTTGGTTCGGTTTTCAATCCGGACTGGAAGGGGGAGCCTTTGTTGGTATCACTTTTCTTCTGGCAGGATTGTTTTCAACAGCTGTCGGCACCGGTTATGGTACAGTAGCGACTTTTGGTGTTCTAATGTATCCGGCAGGTGTCATCCTTGGAGCGGATCCTGTTATTCTCCTCGCTGCGATTTTAAGTGGAGCTGTTTTTGGAGATAATCTGGCACCTGTATCAGACACGACGATTGTATCTGCAACAACTCAGGATGCTGACGTACCAGGAGTTGTGCGTTCCCGCTTTAAATATTCCATCACAGCAGCCATTCCAGCTCTTATTTTATTTGTAATTTTCGGCGGTGGTGGAGAGATGGGAAGTCAGCAAGTGGTCAGTGAGCTTCAAAATGAAGTTTCACCTGAAGGTCTGCTCATGTTAGCTCCATTTGCATTAGTTTTATATTTAGCTCTAAGTGGTCATCACCTTTTGACTTCATTGTCTTACGGAATTCTGGCAGCAGGCGTGTTCATCTTCTTTACTGGTCATTCTTTGAAAGAAGTCCTGTATATCCATAAGAACGATGCCGGGGAAGCCGTGATTGAAGGGGCATTGATTGATGGAATAAGTGGCTACTTCAATATGGCGATCTTGATTTTATTCATTTTAGCAGCGGCCTATCTGTTGGAGGTTGCGGGTACCATGGATGTTATCAAAAACTTCTTTTTGAAGTTAATTAATAATGTCGTGCGCCGAGCTGAACTTTCTATTTTCGGAATTGTCGCTTTTTTAAATGTATTTATTACGATTAATACAGCTGCTGAGATAGCTGCAGCACCGTTTGTCCGTAAATTAGGAACAGAAATGAACATTCACCCGTATCGTAGAGCTAACTTCCTGGATACGGTCACATCTTCTCTTGGCTACATTTTTCCTTGGAGTGGCGGGGTTTTGCTCGCATGGGCTACCGTCCAGGGAGCTGCTGATCAATACGACTTCTTACCTGTTGTCGGACCGGGAGAAGTTTTCCCGTTCGTCTTTCAGGGCTGGTTGCTATTGATTGTTATGTTTGTTGCGGCATGGACAGGCTGGGGACTTCGTTACAGTGGTAAAGATGGTGAGGAAGTTAAACCACAGGATTATAAAAAATAAGTCGTATGTCAAACCCCCTGAGTAATAAACTCAGGGGGTTTTTTGTTTTACGTATGAATGTGAGCTTTCACTTCTTTCATTTGATCGAGGTGGCGTAGTTCGTGCCAACCGATAAACTCTACCCACTGTTCCAGATTCATATCTCCGAAAGCGGGGTGGGGGAATACACGGTTTTGCAATGTTTCCTGCTCCTTATTGTGAATAAGGAAAAAAGTTGCTTCACGCGTTTTTTTCAAACCCTCTTTTGCTTGCTCCAAAGTCGTGAATTCCCCTTTCGGGCGAACGGCCTCCGGCGCTTCGACTTTATAATCACGGTTGGTCGTCTTATGAATCGGTTTTTCGGTTGCCTGCTGTGTGTCTCCCTGCTTAAGGGCCTGGTTAATCTGATAAACGATTAATTGTTCCATTAAGTATAAATGTTCTAAAACTTCAAGGATGGACCAACGATCTTCTTCAGGCTTAACTGATGCTTGTTGCTCTGGCACTTGATCTACAAAATCGAGCAGTTCTTTTCTCTTTTCATCTAAGCCATACATACAAAATCTCCCTTTCAATTGAAGTTATCTCGAGTCTATCACAATTCCTATAGAAGTTTCTTTCCCCACCCCCTCTAAAAATGAAACCTTTCCAAAGCCCTTCCGTATGTAAAGATAAGAGATTGAAATATTTCATGACCAGGTCATACAGATTATTCCAACTACGTTCGGGATGATTTGTCTAACAGTTGGAGGGAGGATAATCATGCCCATCGGCGTAGTACTATACCCGGGATTTAGTGAATATGAAATCAGTGTAGCTCTTTCAGTCTTTAAACAGGCAGAGCAAAAGGTTACATATATAGGTTTGGACGAGGAAAGAGTCACTGGTGAATCAGGACTTGAATGTGTAGTAAATGAAACAGTGGAAAATGTCAGGCCTGGCGATTATGATTGCATACTTCTTCCTGGTGTCGATAATTTCAAACATCTGGTTGATCATCAAACTCTCATTAATTTCATACAAAAAACCAATGAAGAAGGTGTTCTCATCGGTGCTATATCAAGTGCCCTATATTTCCTTGCCATGTCAGGAGTCCTTGATCATCAATCCTATACAACAGGCCTTACAAAAGAACAGAGAGTCTTCTTAAATGTGTTCAATGAGAATACGTATATGGATGAAACGGTGGTTGTTTCAAAAAGCCTGATCACTGCCAAGGGATCCGCTTATGTAGAGTTTGGCTTGATGCTGGGGAGAACTTTAGGACTCGATTTTGATCCATCGTGGTATAGTCAATTAGAAGCATAGATACTCTTAGAATACGATAAGGAGGAACAGATGATGAGCGACTACTCTATTGATGAATTTATTAGAAAGACAAAGCAGGATGAATCAGAAAATGACTACTTTGAATTGGAGACTCCGCGGATTCTCGAAGTGAACCTTCTCGATCAAGTGTGGGCCAAGGCGGGAGCAATGATCTCCTATAATGGAAACATTAAATTTGAAAGAGAGGGCATTCTTGAGCATGGTGTCGGTCGTTTATTTAAAAAAGCGATGACCGGAGAAGGAAGTTCTCTAATGAAAGCCACTGGTCGTGGTCGCCTTTACCTTGCCGATCAGGGCAAGAAGATTACTATTTTCGACTTGGATAATGAGACCATCACGGTTAATGGAAATGATCTACTTGCTTTTGAACCGAGCATTGACTGGGATATCAAACTGATGAAGAAAGTAGCGGGGATGGTTTCTGGTGGTTTGTTCAACGTAACCCTTAGTGGAAGTGGACGTGCGGCGATTACTTCACACTATGAACCATTGACATTGTTGGTCCGTCCAGGGGAACCTGTGATCACTGACCCGCATGCTACTGTTGCCTGGTCCGGGCATTTGGAACCGAATTTCCGGACAGATATCAGTTTTAAAACATTGATTGGACGTGGGAGCGGAGAATCCATACAAATGGAGTTTGAAGGAGATGGGTTCGTTATTGTCCAGCCGTTTGAGGAAGTTTATACAACAGGGCAGAGCTGAGCAGAAGCGGATTTTTTTACAGACAGGCATGAGCATGGTATGCTGTGAATACAATGACAGCAAGAGAAACTTGATGTGCATTTATTGAAAATTTTTAATCTGTTATCCTTTACTTCGTTACAAAAACGTAGTAGGATGGGTACTAACAAAAATAAATAACGGAAACTTCTTATCCAGAGAGGCGGAGGGACTGGCCCTTTGATGCCCGGCAACCATCGAATCAATCTACGGATTGACGAGAACGGTGCCAATTCCTGTAGAATGTATGAACATTCTAAGAGATGAGAGGATCGTGCGGATATTAGCGACCCCTTTTCTTACTGGATAAGAAAAGGGGTCTTTTCGTGTAAGCACCATAACCGTCAAGGCTCTCGATAGAAGTTGCGTTAAGGGAAAGGAAAGATGTTAAATGGCAACCGCTATTTTCGGTGC
Source organism: Halobacillus sp. GSS1 (assembly GCF_017307035.1). Taxonomy (NCBI): domain Bacteria; kingdom Bacillati; phylum Bacillota; class Bacilli; order Caryophanales; family Bacillaceae; genus Halobacillus; species Halobacillus sp. GSS1. The sequence goes on along the minus strand of NZ_JAFLHE010000018.1, from coordinate 28,990 downwards.
AGGATGTTTTTGGGGAGTAGAAGCATTTTTTGAAAAATTCGAAGGGGTGACAGAAACGAAGGTCGGTTACATTGGCGGCCACCTGGAGAACCCGACATATGAACAGGTCAAAGAAGGAAAGAGTGGACACGCGGAATCTGTCAAAGTGAACTACGATCCAACGGTCATCACTTATGCAGAACTAGTGAATATCTTTTTTGAAGCTCACGATCCGACATCCCGCAACAAGCAGGGAATCGACGTTGGTCATCAATACCGTTCTGTTATTTTCCATTCGGATGCAAGTCAGAAATACATTGCTGAAGAGAAAATTAAAGAATGGGAAGGTAAAGGGGTCTTTAAGCGCTCGATTGTTACAGAAGTTGAAGAGGCAACAACTTTTTATGAAGCGGAAGAACATCACCAGAAATATTTACAAAAGCATGGCTCTGCTGCATGCTCCATTGGATAATAGAAGGGACCCTTTCACAAGGGTCCTTTTAATATTTATGAATCTTCTTTTTGCCTGGATGCATCCATAGCTTTTAAGAAATAAGCTGTAGGGAGAAGGATGCCGATTCCTGATTCAAGCAAGGCAAAGAAACGGGCCGCCCCGACAGGCAGCATGTCACCATACCCCACGCTCAACAACGTTTCCCCACTAAAGTAAAGCAAGTCCAAAAAGTTTGGGTCGACAGGGTCCCGTGATGATAAACTAGTAACAAGAACGACTCCGTTTAAAGATAGCAAATAGTAAAGGAACGTAAATCCAATGAGCACACCTGTGAGTACAAAAAATAATTGAAAGAAAAGGGCCGTGCTAAAGTAACTTTTTCTGTAGGATTTATTCGTGAAAAAATACACGAGGTTCGCTGCAATGAAAATAACCGCAACGATGAATAGAGCTTGTACCATTTTTCTTCTCCTTTTTTTTAAAAATATGGAAAGGCTATGTCAGCGTCCATCGTGTAAAGATGAGCAAGCCATTATAGAAAATCTCCTACCCTGAGTAGTAGTTCCTGTAAACATAGATGAAGAGAGAATCATTAGGAAGGGGCTGGGCTTTTGTGGGTTAATGACGCCATTTTAATTGTTATGTGTATCTTCATGGTATTGGGAGCACTGGATTATTATGTGCTTGATCACCGCCTATCTCTGGGATGGCGGTTTTACGAAGCGTTTATGATGATGGGCCCGCTTGCTCTTTCGATGGTAGGAATCATTTCCCTTGCTCCCGTACTCTCCCAGTGGCTCGCCCCAGTCATCACCCCGTTGTTTTTATGGTTCGGGGCGGACCCATCGATGTTTGCATCAATGATGCTTGCTATTGATATGGGAGCCTATCCTTTGGCGGAATCCTTAGCCCTGGAGGAAGAGGCGGCCACCTTTTCCTGGGCACTTCTCGGTACGATGATGGGGCCAACGCTTGTTTTTACTATTCCTGTGGCGCTTACAATTGTACAAAAAGAGGATCGTCCTTACTTTTCCAAAGGCATTTTAGCTGGTTTAGTCACGGTTCCGATCGGATGTTTTGTCGGCGGTGCTCTGGCAGGGTATGAAGCGGTGTGGATGTTGCGTAATTTAACACCGGCTATTTTGCTTTCCGCCTGTATCGGGGCAGGTTTATGGTTGTTTGCGAACGCCACCATCCGGTTATTTTCTTATTTCGGAAAAACCATTGAAATCGTGATTATCACTGGTCTCACTCTCATTATTATTGAAACTTTGACCGGCTTCATTGTTCTTCCTGGAATGGCTCCCTTATCCGAAGGTGTGGTCATTGTTGGAAGGATCACTGTTACATTAGCGGGTGCTTATCCTCTTGTAGCTTTTATCAATCAGCGGGGAGAGCGATGGATAGGACAACTGAGTGAAAAGCTAGGAATGAATCCGACCTCTCTAACAGGACTGATTGCTTCTACGGCGCATCACTTACCTATGTTAGCGACAATGAAAGATATGGATGAACGAGGAAAAACGGTCAATGCTGCGTTTGCTGTGAGTGGAGCGTTCGTCATCGGCAGCCATTTTGCGTTTGTTGCTAGTGTAGAAAAGGACATGATTTTTCCTGTACTCATTGGTAAATTAACAGCTGGAGGGTTAGCCGTGGGCCTTGCCTTATGGATGACGAGGGAAAGCAAATCAGTTTCTTCTCGTGTTGCCCCCCTATATAATGAAAAGTGAATCCACGGAAAAGGAGTTTTTTCATGAAGACAGAAATGAGAAAGCATTATCATGAGTATATTGAAAAATTCAAGAAAGCAACTCCTGGTGAAGTACAAGAAAAAATGAAGAATGCGATTGATGAACTGGAAGCTTCAGATGAAGGAGAAGGTTTGTCTGCAGGAGAAAAAGCGCCAAACTATAATTTACCTGATGCGAAGGGAGAAACGGTCGAGCTTTATGAACAATTGAAAGACGGGCCGGTCGTCCTTACTTTTTATCGCGGAGGCTGGTGTCCTTATTGCAACATGGAGCTGAGAGCCTATCAGCAGATCCTTGAGGAGATCCATGGAGAGGGAGCAGAGTTAATGGCCATCAGTCCACAAACACCTGATCAGTCACTGACGACGCAGGAGAAAAATGAACTGAACTATCACGTACTGAGCGATGTTGGGAATGAAGTAGCCAATCAATACAATTTGGTGTACCAATTACCAGATTATCTTGTAGAAGTGTACAAAGATAAAGGACTGCACGTGGATAAACATAATGGCGATGAGACATGGACCCTGCCTGTCTCTGCAACTTATATTATTGATACAGATGGCACGATTGTGTATGACTATACGAAAGCGGACTACAAAGATCGAGCCGAGCCATCTGACGTATTAGAAGAATTAAAGAAAATAAATGCGTAAAAAAAAAGCGTCCTCTTTAGTTTGTAGAGGGCGCTTTTTTTATTTTACATAAAAAGATTCAGGTTCATGAAGAAGAAATAGGCAGCAAGGATAAATATGATGATACAAGACTGCAGGCAAAGCCCGACCACGCTACATACTTTCCCACCTAAAGCGAATCGGTATCCTGGCGCATTTGTAGAGAGTTCAAAGAGAGCTTTATTGGCAAAATGGAACCCGATCCATCCAAAGAGGATGCCGATAAAAGGAAGAAAGATGGACATTATTCCCAAAACACAAGATGTAACGGCCTTTTGATACATCAACAAACACCGCCCACTACTTTGTATATCGATTGGCATAGCTGCTTGCGACAATGGAATCGGGTTTAATTTTTGCTTCCATTCCAAGCGACTCGATTCTTGCCATCATTTCATTTACATAGACTCTTGTCCTGTTTCGATCTCCACTCCCGATATCAATATGTCCTTCGATAGTAAACGTTGCCCCTTTGTAGATATAGGGAAGGACGACTTCGATGAGAGCATTCTTCTTTTCCTCCGTAAATAAGGAGGCTACTTGTTCCGTTAACGATGTTTCGTAGGAAATACGTTCATGGAGAGTAGTCATTTGTCTGTGTACCACTTCTTTTCGGAAACAGGCCCATGCTCCTTTTCCAACACGTTGGATGACAATGCCTGTAATAAACAAGGTGTGCGAGGGGTGAACTTGGGAGTCGGTTCCCATCATGAGCTTGTATTCTCCGATGGGTTCACTCTTCATAAAGGTCAAAATATGTGAAAACACTTCTTCGAACGGCATTTTTTTATGGGTGAGATTTTGAAACACATGGGATTGGTTCACATTAGCCAACTCCTTAAATTTTTCAAAAGAAAGGGATTGTACGTCAATGAGCTAGTGACCATTCTGTTATTAAGATATTCATAGACCTACTCGGAAGATAACATGAATTTATCGAGAGTATGTGTCAGTGGTAAAAAAATTATGTGCGTTTTCATTAAAAAAGCCCTCTGCTCCCATGTGACAGAGGAATCAACAACACAAATCCAGAAGTATGACACAAAACTTTCATAATAAGTGTTTAATAAAAGCTCCCTTTAGTTGAAGACTCGTCTTCAGATGTTTGTTCGGTATGTTGGGGCTGCGGGTAATAGCTCGCTTTCCGTGGGAGCGCGGTGAGCCTCCTCGGACTGCGTCCTGTGGGGTCTCACCAAGTAATTTTTTCCTCCTCGATATCCGGTTCCGGCGCCTAGCGGCTAGTGAGACTTCCCTCGCTTCTGTACGATAAGTCAACATCGAATCGCTACGCTCTCCGTGTTTTCTTTATCTCCGCCAGCTCAGTCCAGTCTATACGCCGCTGATCGAGGCGCCTGCACACTTAAAATAGGAGTCTCGCCATTCCCCTCCGCCCCTTTACCAGGGAAGGTTCTCGAAACCACTACTATAAGGACAGCTCGTATGATTATGAGAAATGAATGATAGAAGACCTCCCCTAGCACGGAAAAGCTTGATACAAAGCTCTTTACACCCCTAACAGTGGGATAGTAGAAGACCATCTAACTTGGTAAAGGGGTTCGTTTCACTCATACATCGAATGGGGGGGGGGGGGAAGCTGCGAGACTCCCGCGGGAATGGATCGGCTGGCAAGACCCCACAGTGCGAAGCACGAGGAGGTTTGCCGTCATCCCCGCAGGAAAGCGAGTTGCTTCCCAGCCACCCCTTACGCTCAATCCTGGCAACGAACCCCTTAAAGTCTCGAAACTGAGTCTTCCAGAATCCTGCCATATTATTGAATAAATTAAGCGAAAGGAGGGGGAAATGGTGGTTGAGGAAATCCTTCAAAGACTTCCTTCATTAAATGAAGGAGAAAAATTTATATTAGGAATCGATGGCTTAAGTCGCTCAGGAAAGACGACGCTTACGCAGAAAATTCAAAATGAACTCCAGAAAGTCCCTGTTCCAATTGTGACGTATCATATCGATGATTATATTGTGGAAAGACAAAAGAGGTATCACACAGGATATGAGCCATGGTACGAATATTATTTTCTCCAATGGGATGTTCAAGCATTGAAGGGGGAATTATTTAAAGCACTAGAAAAAGAGAATGGATTAGTTATTTTGGAAGGCGTTTTTCTACAAAGGGAAGAATGGCGGAAATTTTTTGATTTTGTGGTCTATCTCCAATGTTCAAGAGAATTAAGATTTTCAAGGGAAGGGGAGGGAACGCGTAAGAAGATCACTAAATTCAAAGAACGGTACTGGAAAGCAGAAGATTATTACATCGAAACGGTTGATCCTGAAAGACAAGCCGATTTGATTGTAAAGTCCCCATCCTGAAATTAAAAAAGGAGAAAAGGCGCACCCTTTCTCCTTAAACATGTTAAAAAATAAAAATCCACATAAGAATGGCTGTAATGACAAACGTTATGGCGTATATGGTCGTAAGTAGCGGAATACTCCCCGTGTCACTTCCTGCGTTCTTCAACTGCTTGGCGTCATCTTCTGGTGAAGATGTGTTTTCCGGTCTGGTTACTTGCCTGGCTATAACGATCGTGCCAATCAGTGCGGCTACCGAGGCGATGATTGCAAGTCCATAATAAATCGGGTACATAGGATGCGCTCCTCTCCCTTTTGTTACTTCTATTATAATAGAAGTAAGGTGGAAGTGCTAAAGTTCACTATGCTACATGTTCTCAGGGGACTGAATTCCAAGAATGGTTAAACCTTCTTTCAATTGAACGTTCACGGCATAAATCAATGAGAGGAGTGCTTGTTCTTCCTCACTTCCTAACACTTTTGTATGAGCATAGAATTTATTGAAGTGACTCGCTACATCTAACAGGTGTCTGGCAAGTTTGGATGGATCATATTCTTTATAGGCCTTCTCAATGACTTCCGGGAAAAGACGGAAAGTTTTGAGCAGTGGCCAAGCGGTTTCTGATTGGACGTCTGTTACAGGATGTTTGGGATCAAAGTTCCCTTTTTCCAGTAGGGAGACGGTACGTGCGTACGTATATTGCAGGTAAGGCGCTGTATGACCTTCAAAGGTGAGCATATTCTCTAAAGAAAATTCTACATCATTGCGTCGGTCGTGTTTAAGGTCATGAAAGATGACGGCCCCTACCCCCACTTGTTCCGCGACTTCTTGAGCGTTCACCAAATCAGGGTTCTTTTCTTTTATATTTTTAGCTGCCACTGAAATAGCTTCCTGTAATGCTTGTTCCAGTAAAACAGTCTTCCCCTGACGAGTGGACATCTTTTTGCCATCCTGCAGCATCATTCCGAATGAGATATGTTTTAATTGATCAGCCCAGGAAAACTCGGCTTTCTTCAACACATGTTTAACCTGTTGGAAATGTAGGGTTTGCTCATGGCCAACTACATAGAGAGCTTCATCAAAATCATACGTTTGCTTACGGTCAATCGCAGCTGTTAAATCTCTCGTGGCATAAATGGTCGTGCCATTGCTCTTTCGAATCAGGCACGGAGGTAACTTTTCCTCATCGAGGCGTACGACTTGCGCACCTTCCGATTCTTCCAACAATCCTTTTTCCTGCAACATGTCAATGGTGGCACCCATTTTGTCATTGTAATAAGCTTCGCCACGGGTCAAGTCGAAGGTGATTCCTAAAAGTTTATAAATTTCTTCAAACTCTTCAAGTGATACGGATTTGAACCACTTCCAGAGAGTGACGGCCTCTTCATCGTTATTCTCCAATTTTTTGAACCATTCTCTTCCTTCATCAATTAATGCTGGATCTTCTTTCGAAGCATGGTGGAACTTCACATACACGCGGGTCAATTCTTGAATCGGATTCTGCTTGAGACTTTCTTCTTTCCCCCATTTGAGGTATGCGGCTAATAGTTTTCCGAACTGGGTGCCGTAGTCTCCAATATAATTAATTTTCACTGTCTTATACCCACATTTTTGTGCAAGGTTAGAGAGAGCATTTCCAATCACTGTTGATCTTAAATGTCCCATAGAAAAAGGTTTGGCAATATTCGGGGCTGACATATCCAGGACGACTGTTTTTCCTTTTCCAAATTCGTGTGATCCATATGCTTCAGGCTCTTGGTAGAATTGCTTCAAGGCGTGGTCAGCGACAAACACCTGATCAAGAAATATATTGATGTAGCCGCCTACTGTTTGTACTTCCTTGAAAATCGGGTGTTTTATTTGGCTGGAAATCTCATCAGCAATCAGCCCTGGACTCTTTTTCAAAGACTTCGCCAGCGGGAAGCAGGGAAAAGCCAGGTCACCGTGGTCCTGCTGTTTGGGAATTTCAATAAGTTGCTGCACCCACTCTCGCGGATATTCTTCCCCAAGGATATGAGAGATCTGCAGGGCAAGTATTTGTTTTTCCATGAACGACACCTCCATAAAAATAAAAACCCCGTCTCAAATAAAGAGACGAGGTTTGTGCTCGCGGTACCACTCTTATAGCTATCGTATAGCCACTCGATGTTGTTAACGGGGGCATCCCCGGCTTTTCCCTACTCCATGGTTCAGGAAAGCTTCTCAAAAGTCCGTTTCACTACTGAAATCCTGCTCAGGCTTCCACCACCCCTGAGTCGCTGATCTGTTCCAGGTAGTTACTCTCTTTTTCCTAGAATTTCTATATTTGAAAAAATTATAGCGGATAGCATTTCCTTTTGCAATCCCTTCCTTGGGAATATCCTGGTTTAAATAGGTGATTATACGAAGAGAGGTGATTGATCATGGATTGGATTTGGAAAGCGGTTCTCATTATTATCGTCGGTACAATCATATTACGGATTGCTGGCAGGAAGTCCATTTCACAAATGACGTTATCGCAGACGGTCATCATGATTGCGATTGGTTCCTTACTGATTCAACCGGTGGCTGGAAAAAATATATGGGTGACGTTCGGCGTGGGGGGAGTTCTCGTGCTTACATTGATGGTGATGGAATTCAGCCAGGTGAAATTTGATTTTATGGAACGTTTTCTTACAGGTCGGTCTGTTTCTATTATTGAAAATGGACAGCTGAATGAAAAAAATATTAAGAAGCTGCGTTTTACTGTCGACCAGCTTGAAATGAAATTAAGGCAGAGTAATGTCACTTCTATTGATGATCTTAAATCGGCGACCCTGGAACCGAATGGACAGGTCGGGTTTGAGTTGAAAAATCAAAAAAAGCCAGCGACAAAGCAGGATATTGATGATTTATATCAGGAAATCCTTGTGTTAAAAAGGATGTTAAATCCCGATCAGGCTACACAATTGCCGACTGCAAAACCGTCTACTGAAGATTTATTTAAAGAAGTAGAGACTAAGCAGCACCAGCATGTCCACCCTGATCGTTTGAATTAAGTTCTCTTGCAGGCATTTTGATCTATTCCTTGATATAATGGAGCAGAGGTGAGAAAAGTGGAATCCGTAAACACCATTGAAGAACTTCAGGCATTTGTTCATGAACATCCACTTTCAATAGTGTATGTTTCCAGGCCGGGATGTTCGGTCTGCCATGGTTTGCTACCGCAAGTGGAAAGCCTGTTGAAGGAATACCCTGATATTGAATCAAGACATGTAAACGCTGATGAAGTTCCGCAAGTGGCCGGTGAGTTTTCAGTCATGACGGTGCCTGCCGTTTTGATTTACTCCGAAGGGAAAGAGCTATTCCGTAAAGCCCGCTTCGTCCCCATAGGGGAGCTAAATCAGCAACTGGCCAAACTGAATCATTTCATTAATGAAGGATGACCATCTGTTGAACCCTCAACAGATGGTTTTTTTTATATGTTTTACGGAGAAATAAAGTCTGATAATTCCCTCAATTTTGCTTTCTCCGGCTTTTCTTGAAAATTCAACCCGCAAATACATGTCTGAGACGAGATTATTTGCGATGAGAAGCGATGAATTGGAAATACCTCCCCATGAAACCGTTTACACTAACTAATTGGCGTATATAGACCCGACTTGCCAAAAACCCCTTGAATAAGTTTTGCCCAGTGTTATGATGAAAAACGTCTTAAATAAAGCGAACAAAAAATGCGAACGGGAGAGATTAACCCAATATGATTAAACAAACGATTGCTTTTCTAGGTGCAGGCTCAATGGCTGAGGCGATGATTTCAGGCATGGTGGAATCCGGTAATATTCCAGCTGAGAACATCATCGTGACCAATAGAAGTAATCAGGAACGTTTAAACACAATCAATTATAAATATGGCGTACGCACAGTTTTAAAAGATGAATTGAACTTTCAAGAAGTCGATCAGTTCATTTTGGCGATGAAGCCGAAAGATATTGATGCAGTACTTGCCGATTTGAAAGATAAATTGACAGCAAACCAAGTGCTTGTTTCTGTACTTGCGGGAATCTCAACATCTTATATGGAAGAACGATTGAACGAAGGACAGCAGGTCATCCGTGTCATGCCGAATACGTCAAGCATGCTTCGCGAATCAGCGACAGCCATCTCACCAGGACGTTTCGCGGACATGGACAATGTACTTGTCGCGAAAGAATTAATGAAATCCATTGGTGAAGTTTTCATCATTGAAGAAGATAAAATGGACGTCTTTACAGGAATAGCTGGAAGCGGACCTGCTTACTTCTATTACTTGATGGAACACATTGAAGAAACTGGCCGTGCAGAAGGCATGGATCGTGAAACTCTTCGTGAAATCGGAGCTCAAACATTGCTTGGAGCAGCAAAAATGATGCTTGAACGTGATGAAAGCCCGACAGAACTACGTGAAAATGTGACCTCACCAAATGGTACGACAGCAGCAGGATTGAACGCTCTTGATCAGGCTGGCGGAGGTTATGCCATCTCTGAAGCGATTAAAGGAGCAGCCAGTCGCTCGAAAGAATTGAGCAAAGAACTTGAAGGACTACTTGTAGGCAGTAAATAAATAAAGCAAATCGATGCGAAAATGTTAAACAGGAGTGATATGTTGAGTCAAGATAAAAAAAGGGTAGTTATTAAAATAGGGAGTAGTTCTCTCACAAGTATGCATGGAGAAGTCAGCCGCCGTAAATTAGAAAAATTAGTAGATGAAGTCGTCCAACTGAAAGACGACGGCCACGAAGTTTTACTCGTATCCTCAGGAGCCGTAGCCGCTGGTTACCGTAAGCTCGGCTGTCTCGAGCGTCCAAGCTCTTTACCAGAAAAACAGGCAGCCGCATCCATTGGCCAAGGATTGTTGATGGAATCTTATTCCGATCTTTTCCTATCCCACGGTTATATGGGTTCACAAATCCTCATTACTCGCAGCGACTTCTCTGATGAAGACCGCTATAACAATGCACGTAACACGATTAATGTCCTGCTTGAGCGCGGCATTATTCCGATCGTCAATGAAAATGACACGATTACGATCGATCGTTTGAAATTCGGGGATAACGACACACTTTCTGCTAAAGTCGCAGGCCTTGTCGATGCCGATCAATTGATCATTCTATCCGATATTGACGGACTTTACGATGCAGACCCTAGAAAGAATGAGGATGCTAAACTACTTGATAAAGTCCACGAAATTACCCCGGAAATTGAAGCCGCAGCAGGTGACCCAGGTAGTGCAGTCGGCACGGGCGGTATGAAGTCCAAGATTGACGCTTTCAAAATTTCCATGGCATCCGGTATCTCGTCCTTCTTAGGAAAAGCAAACACACCGAACATCGTTTATGATGCTGTGTACGGAGATGCAACAGGGACGTACTTTGAAACAACGACAGACTCTGAAAACCTTGACCAGAAGAAGCAGTGGATTGCCTTTAACTCTGGACCTGAAGGTGAAGTGATTATCGACCATCGTGCGAAAGAATCGATCGTTGAAATGAAGAAGAGTCTTCTTCCTATGAACGTTCATCATGTAAAAGGGCGTTTTGAAAAAGGTGCCGTTGTCCGCATTCACGGACTTGATGGAGATGAGATCGGACTAGGCGTTGTCAACTACTCTTCTGAAGAGATGGAAAAAATGATCAGCCTGACTGAACCTGAACTTGAATCATATGAACAAGCAGCCATCGAACGAAAAGATTTCGTCTGCCACTTAGAAGTTGCCCTGCCCGTAGGTGTTTAAAATAATCAAGGAGGTCTTTGATGACACTAACAACAAATGTGAATGTTGAAGCACAAGCAATAGAAGCGAAGAAGGCTTCAAAAAAATTGATGATTCTTTCTGAAGAAGAAAAGAACCAGGCGCTTAATCACTTAGCTGATGTACTTGAACGCGAATATGAGACGATTCTAGCTGCCAATGAGAAGGATTTGGCCAATGGTCGTGAAAAAGGCTTCACTGATGCATTTATGGACCGTCTTTCTCTTTCTCAAGAGCGTGTAGCGGAGTTTGCTCAGGGGTTACGCGATGTTTCCAAACTTGAAGATCCAACAGGTCAAGTGGTGACAGATTGGACGCTTGAAAATGGCTTGCAAGTTGAAAAGGTAACTGTACCCCTAGGTGTCATCGGTATGATTTATGAAGCACGCCCGAACGTAACCGTTGATGCAACCGGTCTAGCTTTGAAATCCGGTAATGCGATTGTACTGAAAGGCGGATCTTCTGCGATCAACTCAAACCAGGCCATCGTTGAAGTCATGCACCGTGGTCTTGAAGAAACGAAGATTCCGAAAGAAGCTGTACAATTCATTGCATCTACAGACCGTTCCGCAACGAATGAACTTTTCAAAATGAAAGAACACATTGACGTACTCATTCCACGTGGTGGCGGCAAGCTAATCCAGGCTGTTGTCGAGAATGCAACAGTACCTGTACTCGAAACAGGTGTTGGGAACTGCCATATCTATGTGGATAAACATGCCGATGTTGAGAAAGCGATCAACATTCTCGTGAACGCGAAAACAGATCGTCCGGCGGTATGTAACGCTGCTGAAACACTCGTTGTCCACAAAGAGTGGTTGGACGACAATAAAGACGCACTTATCGCTGCCTTGAAAGAAAACAACATTGCTGTGCACGGCGATGAGTATATCCTGGATATCATTCCGGGTTCTGTACTTGCCGGCGAAGACGACTGGGCGAACGAATATTTGAGCACAGATATTGCCGTTAAAGCTGTGGATGATCTAACCGATGCGATCGCACACATTGAAACTTACGGTACGAAACATTCAGAAGCGATTGTGACCGAAGATGCAGAATCAGCAGAGACATTCTTTGCACTTGTGGATGCTGCCGCACTTTATCACAATGCGTCCACACGGTTCACAGACGGTGGTGCGCTAGGCTTCGGAGCTGAAATCGGTATTTCCACACAAAAATTGCATGCTCGTGGCCCGATGGGACTTCCTGCACTGACTACAGTGAAGTTCTTGATGAAGGGTACCGGCCAAATCCGATAAGGTTCTTAGCGGAAGGGAGACTCTTAGGAGTTTCCCTTCTTTTTTTGTGCTGAGGAAAGGAAAGTGCCCTAACGTTGGTCGAAAGTGACTTAACGACTTTTGAAAGTTACCTAACTAAATCTATCGTATATATTCTTGCTTTGGAGTGGCGATTGTTGTGGGAGCAACATTGGTTTAAGAGAGTGCGCGCAACCTTAACGAACCGATCCCCGCAGAAACGCGGAATTCTGCATTTGTAATCGTGTCTCCAATCAGTAATTGATGATCTCTTAACAAAAGTAAATGCGCATCCTTTGATTTCGTTCCAAACCGTCCGCAAAGCCAATGATCACGGCGGCGCGCCATGCCTAGCATGCGACAAGAAGGACACGGAACACCCCAATTGAGCTCATCTTTTGAAAGGCCATATTCTAAAATGACGTCTGAATGAACTCTTTTTCTTTTACTAAAGTCTTCTCCTTGAAAGGTAAGGGAGGCATTCGAGTTTGCGATGACTACGAAAGAGTAGATAGGGATGGAGGGGAAGCTTGACATCTTTAACCAGCGTTGTAACTGAAATTTCTGCAGTTCCACTTGTACAAAGGGATCCTGGAATACCTCACTTTTTCCTTCTACCGTACTTATAAGTTTCCTGTGGTCGAGGTCGAACTGTAACTCTCCTTTATAATTCTTTATTTCTATAAGGACCAAGCATTCCTGATAAAGGAGAAGCGCATCAATCTGAAAAGGCCAGACACCATCGTGGAGCCTGACATCCTGCATGCTTCTTCCCGGCAAGTACTCCATGTAGTGATCAGCTGTTGTTTCACCAAAATGCCCGGCAGACAAGTGGCCCAGGCGGTTTGCTATTTCTTCTCTGAGAGGATGATGGGTGGAAATTCGATTAAGAAGAGATTCAAGCTTTAAAAGTTCCAGTGATTTTTCTCGAGGCATATTCAAACTCCTTTTACAAAAAATTCATTCTATTATATGATGATGTAATCTTTATCTCTAGGAGGGGTAGGATGAGACAGAGAGAAGCAGTAGAAACGATAACGGAAAGTTTGCAGAAAGATAACCTTGTGAAGGCTATTTTCCTAAAAGGCTCGATGGGCCGAGAGGAGGAAGATGAGCACTCAGATGTGGATTTGTATGTGCTGGTTGACGAGGCGGATAAAGAAGCATTTTTGAATAATAGACAAAAGCACCTTGAAAGCTATCAGCCTATCATTTTCTATGATGATATTTTTATTATCGCTCCTCAAATTATTGCTGTATATGAAAATCTGCTGCACGTCGATCTTTTTACAGTTACTGAGGAAACGCTCGTACATAAAGATTTTTTCCGTGTTCTCTATGATCCGGAACAACGTATGGAAAAGCATGAAACTCATCAGAATCTCTATTTATCTGAAAAGGATTTTTTATATGCGGTCGATGACATTGCTTTCTTCTTCCTGCAATACAAGAAAGCGGCTGATCGTGGGAACGACATTTGGGCTGTGAAGGTAGCTAATGATATAGGTGTGAATGTGGGGAAACTTCTTTTACAAAAATACGCACCGGATCGAGCGCAGCTTGGTTTGAAGGCTGTCCCACATGCACTTCCATCTGCTCACGTTCAGGAGATGGAGAACGTGTATCGCTGGATTTCATTAGAGAAACATGATAAGGCTGTGGGCCGATTGGCTGTTATAATGGAAGAACATTTGGAGTGGCTTGAGGAGTGTCTGGGATATGAAACATATACCCTTCCTTTTTTAAAGAGGATGATTGAAGTAATAAAAAAATAGAACCCCCTTGATAGGGAGTTCCAGTGATTAAAAGGATTGACCGGCCATCGCTTGGGAAAGCGTCGCGGTAGTTGTGACATTTCTGAAATCGACACCGAGCTGCACAGCTGTTTGAGCAATTTCAGGTCGAATACCGACAACGGTCGATGAAACACCGATCAATTGTAAACTATCAATCAATTGAAAAATCTGCTGGGCCACCATGGTGTCTACGAGATAAACACCTGATAGATCGATATAGAGGACATCGATGTTCTCTTCCGTACAATTTTTCAAGGTGTTCTCCTGAATCGATGTAGCACGTTCAGTATCGATATTACCGACAAGCGGGAGAAGGGCGCGGTCGTTTGATAATTGTATAAGAGGTGAACTTAATTCGTTGATCACCGTGCGTTGGTGATCAATCTTTTTATTCAGCTGGTTGGATTTTTCTTCTGACACCTTGAACATGATTTCATCAAAGACTTCAATTAACAAACGTTTCCATTCATTTTCAAGATCTCGGGAAACTGGGGTTTCATACTGCAGGATAAACTCTTCCAGAAAATCCAGATATTGTTCACGAACACGCATGAATTCCCGGATAATTTCATGGGTGGGTGTATTTAAATGGTTGGGGTCTCTGCCGATCTCAATAATCCAACCATTGATTTGGCTGAAAAAATCATCGCGGTCAAGGATAAATAGCTGACGCATATATTTATGAAATTCATAATTTTGTGCTTTAAGATTTTTGACGGTTTCTGAATCTTTAGATGCATATACTCCGGACACATCATGTTGATTTAATGAATTGTACCATTCTTCTGTTAAAGCTTCCGCTTTATGTAGAAGGAAGTCATGTAAAGCTTGGTTCGTTTCCATTCGCAAGCTCCTCTCTATAAAATGAGCCTCTATAGGTGTGAATTTGAGAGGATCATCCTTTATCTTCATTATAAATGGAATAACTAATCTTTCCAATAGGATTGACTTAAGGTTATTAAAAAAGGGAATATCCAAACAAGGAGGTGTTTAAATGGCTCTTAGAGAAGTGTTATTGGAACAGTTGAGATCTGTTCATGATGAAAACAGCTGGTTTGTCTGTTTCAATTATGCCGTAAGAGAATTGGAAGAACCACAAGCGGTGGAGAAACTGCATGACCAGCACCATTCTATTGCTGAAATTGTGCATCATCTTTATTTTTACAATGAACGTTACTTAAGTAGATTCCGCGGAGAGGAAGTCGCTGAACGCCCGCGCCACTATGATACGTTTCAAAATCACGGACAAGTGCAGTGGCATGCAAGAGTGGCTGACTTCCAAATGGTCATGACGATGTTTAAACAAGAGGTTCTATCATGCAGTCAAGAAAAGCTTGAAATGTGGGCAGAGACCCTGTCGAATTTATTCATGCACAATGCTTACCATATTGGACAGATTGTAACCATTCGAAAACGAAACGGATGGTGGGGGATGAATCCAGTGGTGAAAGGTTAATCATGAAAAAATACAGCATGGTTGTCGCACTATTAATATTCATTCTGAGTGTGAGTTTCTTTAGTAATGGAAACGATAAGCAGGAAGCGCTCAACAAAGATACAATCCGGGAAATTACTTTAGAAGTAAAAGGAGAAACGTATCCTTTAAAGGGTAAAGTTGTTTGCCTACACGAGAAAAATTGTTCTGTTTCTGAAGAGCAGCGGTCCGTTTCTCAATTGGAGAAAGAACTGAAGATAAAAGATTACGAGTTGCAAAGGTCCACAGAAATAACACTGAGTTTCTCTACAAGAGACCCAGATATGATCTTCTACGATGAAATGGATAACAACTCAGTTACTACCATCTCTGTAGAGGGTACCAGTTTTGAAGTCTATGGATTGGATGATTCAGAAAAGGTTTACCGTATCGGGGTCCAGTGGGAGGACACAGATGGAGAAGTTACGCGCGCTTATTATCCAATCCGTGTATCTATTATGTAAAAACGTGCAGGAACAAGGTTCCATGCACGTTTTTAAATTATCCTTCGAATTGAGACATTGCGTCGTCCATTTCCTCGCGTGTCGCCATCAATGGAGTAGTAGGCTCTAGACATGTGATGCTGCAGAAGCAATCAAGGTCTACAGTAATGCAGACTCCTGTCGCACGAAGATTACGGATAGAGTTTCCTGGGAAATAGTCACACACATGTTTTCCGTTACAGGATCTCTCTGGTTGTGATCCTCCCATTGTAACAGGGATCAAAAGCTCCAGCTTCACGCATTTTCCATCATTCGTGAATTTTTTAGCTCTGAAAATTGGAGAGCTTAGGCAATCAAGAAATGTGTTTTCGGACATTCCCAGTTGCTTGCGAATGACACCACTTCCGACGAATGGCTTGCAGTCTTTGCAGTACAAAATGAATGGAACAGTAGTGTTACGTGGAGCTTCGTCAGCAGGTGAAAGCAGATCACGGATGGAACGCTCACAGCTGACATCACAACATCCATTATCCATCAAAGCGGCCACTTCATCTTGAGCTTTGATGATTTCTTTGATCACATCGCGAACGCAGCTGTTATCTCTTCCTTTACAACTCATTAAAACATCTCCTTCTTTGTTTTTCTATACATTCTATGGCTGTTCATAGAGAGTGCTTGTATAGTTGCCTATTATTCTAAGAATCTTCATAGTTTGTAAAAATACTAGGTGAATGCCAAGGCAATGAGAGGATACGGGCATACTTTATAGTACTGAGAGTTCACGAAAGCTCGAGGTACATGGTTTACCACGCCATGGAAAATTTCCCTACGGTCTGATGCCAGCGTACACTGGCATCTTTTTTTATTTCTCCTTATTAAAGGAAGTGGCAGGTTTCTTGAAGACTCAGTTCCGAGATGTTTCCAGGGTTCGTTGCCCAGTTTAGAATCAGGGTGGCTGGGAAGCTCCTCGCTTTCCTGTGGGGGAGAGCCGAGCTTCCTCGGGCTTAGCCCTGCGGGATCTCGCCGATCTCCTTTCTCCCACGGGAGTCTCGCAGCTTCCCAACCACCCCATTCGATAAAAGGGATAACGAACCCCTTTGCCAAGTTGGAAGGTCTCCCTCTATCCCGATTGTTGTAGGTATGAAACGCTCTGTATCAAGCTTTTAGGGTTCAATCACCCCGGCATGGGAGTTTCATCCTTATACTCCCATCAAACTGAAAAGCTGAAGATTGGAAAGTGGTTTCGAGATAGTTATATAGCAAAGGGGCGGAGGGGAATGGCGAGACTCCTGCGGGAAAAAAGTGCTTGGTGAGACCCCACAGGACGCAGTCCGAGGAGGCTCACCGCGCTCCCGCGGAAAGCGAGCTATTCCCCGCAGCCCCTATCTACCCAACAAAAGCCTCGAAACTGAGTCTTCAAGAAAAGGGAGCTTTCCTGGAAGAGGGAGGCTTCGATCTTAAATATGAATAATCATTCACTTTTTGTTGAATTTTCAGAATAGTAGGTATAAAATGGATGCATACTAACCGTTTGGTATGTTTTTTGCGAAGGAGGAGGAAAAAGGTTGAACTTTGATTATTCCGATAAGGTTAAAGGCTACCTTGAAAAGCTGGGACGGTTTATGGATGAATACGTTTATCCGAATGAGTCGGTGTATGAGGACCAATTAAATGCACAAGATGATCGCTTTTCGGAAGTTCCTCCCATCATGGAAGAGCTGAAATTGAAAGCGAAAGAGGAAGGGCTTTGGAATTTGTTTTTACCTAACGATACATATGGGGCGGGTCTCTCAAACATTGAATATGCTCCGCTGTGTGAGATGATGGGACGTTCACTCATCGGCCCGGAAGTTTTCAATTGCAATGCACCAGATACAGGAAATATGGAGGTGCTTGCCCGCTATGGAAGTGAAGCTCAAAAAAACGAATGGCTGGAACCTCTGTTAAAAGGGGAGATCAGGTCCTGCTTTTCTATGACCGAGCCGGATGTGGCTTCTTCTGATGCGACAAATATTAAGTCTATGATTACGCAGGACGGAGACGATTATGTCATCAATGGTCGGAAATGGTGGTCTTCGGGCGCGGGGGATCCAAGGTGTAAAATAGCCATTTTTATGGGGAAGACGGATCCAAATGCGAAGCGTCATGAACAACAGTCGATGATTCTTGTCCCTTTGGATACAGAAGGGGTTCACATAAAGCGTATGTTGCCTGTGTTTGGGTATGACCATGCTCCTCATGGACATGCAGAAATTGATTTTAACAATGTCCGTGTACCGAAGGAAAACATAATTTGGGGAGAAGGGAAGGGGTTCGCCATCGCTCAAGGGCGCCTTGGACCGGGAAGAATCCACCACTGCATGCGGTTAATCGGAGCGGCGGAACGAGCGCTTGAAGATTTATGTAAGCGCGTTCAAAAAAGAGAAGCCTTTCATCGTCCATTGGCCGACCAAGGGGTGGTGCGGGAGTGGATCGCAGACTCCCGGATTGAACTTGAACAGGCACGTCTGCTTACTTTGAAGGCTGCTTATATGATGGACACTGTTGGTAACAAAGAAGCGAAAACTGAAATCGCCATGATTAAGGTGGTCGCCCCGAATATGGCATTAAAAGTGATTGATCGGGCGATTCAGGCTCATGGGGGGGCAGGGGTCAGTGATGATTTCACCTTGGCAGCCCAATGGGCAAATTCACGGACATTGAGGCTGGCTGACGGTCCGGATGAGGTCCATCGGAGACAAATCGCTAAACTTGAATTATCTAAATATGAGGAGTGAGATCATGCATGTTAAAGATCTTTTTGATTTGAAAGGGAAAACCGCCCTCGTTACGGGAGGTGGTCGTGGCCTCGGTGAGCAAATTGCTGAAGGTCTCGCAGAAGCAGGGGCAAATATAATTGTTTGCTCCCGTAAACAAGAGGCATGTGAACAAACAGCCCTCAGGTTGGAAAGTGAATGTGGTGTCGAGACTCTTGCCCTCGGCTGTGATGTCACGAACCCTGATGATATTGATCGTGTAGTGGATGAAGCGGTAGCCAAATTCGAATCGATTGATATTCTTGTTAACAATAGTGGGGCTACGTGGGGCGCCCCGACACTTGAGATGCCCTTGGAAGCCTTCCAAAAGGTGATGAATGTTAATGTAACTGGAACTTTCCTTATGTCCCAAAAGGTTGGCGAGCACATGGTTAAGCAAAAATCCGGAAAAATCATCAATATCGCTTCTGTTGCTGGCCTTGGTGGAGCGGATCCAAGGTTTATGGAGACCGTCGGTTACAATGCCAGTAAAGGGGCGGTCATCACCTTTACGAAGGATCTTGCGGTGAAGTGGGGAGCGCATAACATTCAGGTGAACGCACTTGCTCCCGGCTTCTTCCCGACGAAAATGTCGAAAGGTGTGCTTGAGCACGGAGGAGATTTCATTCTCGATCGAACGCCGCTCGGGCGCTTCGGTTCGGAGGAGGACTTGAAGGGAGCGGCTCTATTTCTGGCGTGTCGTGCCTCGGATTATGTGACCGGAGACGTTCTCGTTGTCGACGGTGGCATGCACGCTTCCTGTTGATGGATTTTGCTGAGTTAGGACGGGTAGACATGAAAGAAAAAATGATGGACACAATTATAGAGTTATTCGGTAAAAAGGGGTTCCAGGCCACTTCCATTCAAGACATTGTCGAAGCAAACGGAGTGACGAAGGGGACATTTTATTATTATTTCAAGAACAAAGAAGATGTGCTCGTTCATATCCACCAATCGTTTATTGACCACCTGCTGGACGGACAAGAGAAAATCATGACAAACGAAGGTCTGTCAAACTCTGAAAAGTTGTACCAAATTGTAGAATTGTTAATCAGTAATATCCGAACAAACGGTCATAGTGCCCTTGTGTTTTTTCAAGAAATGAGACACCTGAGTGAAGAGAAGACAGCCATCATTCTTCCTAAGCGGCAACAATTCCAGGAAAACATCCAGAAAGTGCTGGGAGAAGGGATGGAGGCAGGCGAGTTCAAAAAAGACTTGCGTGCAGATATGTTGTCTTATGCAGTTCTTGGGATGGCGAACTGGAGCTATTTTTGGTACGAACCGGATGGTGAAGTGGATGAAAAGTCTTTGACTGATTTGTATATGCGGTTGATTTTTAAAGGAATCGAGGAGGATACCCATGACGATTGAAAAGTTAGCGGTGATCGGAGCAGGCAGCATGGGGCATCAGATTGCCATGCTTGGTGCATTAGCTGGATATGATACAAAGCTACAGGATATCAGTCAGGAATCATTGGAAAAGGCAGAAATGAAACTTTCAGGAATTATGGACAAGTGGGTAAAAAAAGAAAAAATCTCCAATGAGATGCGTGAAGAAGCTTTTACCCGCCTTCATTTCACCACAGAAATGGAACAAGCGGTTTCAGATGTCGACCTTGTCATTGAAGCTGTCGTTGAAAAGCTGGATGTAAAGCGACAAGTGTTCGCGAAACTGGATGAGTATACACCTTCCCATACAATTTTTGCAACTAACTCATCGACCATCGTCAGTTCATTGATAGCTGACGCAACTTCAAGGCCGGATAAGGTGTGCAACATGCACTTTTTCTTCCCACCACTTGTCATGGACTGTGTGGAAGTCGTCAGGGGTGAACATACGTCAGAAGAAACGGCTGCTGTGGCCATGAAGGTATGTGAAGAGATGAACCGGACCGCGGTTCTATTGCAAAAAGAAATCTCAGGTTTTATCGCCAATCGAATTTTATTCGCGATTCAAAAAGAAGCGATGAGCTTGTATGAGGGGGGATACGCGGATTATGAAGATATCGACAAAATTGTTAAAAAGGCGTTGAACCATCCAATCGGACCGTTTGAACTGATGGATTTGTCAGGGATCGATGTAGGCTATTATGTGATGCAGCAACAGTTTAAGGAGACAGGCGACCCCAAAGACCGGCCATCTAAAACATTGGAAGAGAAAATGAAAGCAGGGGAGCTTGGCCGAAAAACAGGGAAGGGTTTTTATACCTATGAGAATCCTGTTAAAAGTTGAGGAGGAGAACAAATGCATGAAATGGAAGTGAACGTCAGGTTTTGTGAAACCGATTTATTAGGGCATGTGAATAACAATAACTTTTTCGTCTATATGGAGGATGCGCGCATTCGATTTTTTAATGATCTTGCGCTGGTAGGAGATGATTGGAACTTTATCCTTGCTTCGACGAAATGTGATTTCATCAAACAGGTGTATTTTAATCAGACGTTGATCATTCGGAGCCATGTCGTGAAAGTTGGGCGCTCCAGTTTTCATTTAGAGCAGGACATGTTTGAAAAGGAATCAGGGGAACTTGCGGCCAAGGGCTTGTCGGTTATTGTACAATTCGACTTTGAACAACAGCAGAGTGTCGCACTGACATCTGATATGAAAGAAACCTTGTCATCTTATCAAATGGTTCCAAAATAAGGGGGGTCTACATGGTTTATACAGAAGATACAAGGCCTGTCCGTCAAGGGGAAGAACTGGACGCAAAGAAGCTTGAACGTTATTTAAGACAACAGTTAGATATTCCTTCAGGTGATATTCAAATCAGGCAGTTCGGGGCGGGGCATTCCAATCTGACCTATGAACTTTCAGTGAGAGAAGAGTGGAAAGCGGTCTTACGCCGCCCTCCTATGGGGCCGGTCGCTCCAAAGGCACATGACATGGAACGCGAATTCAAGGTTCTTCAATCTTTACATCCCGTTTATCCTTTAGCACCGAAACCCTATCTCTATGAATCTGGCAATCTGATTGGCCACCCTTTTTTTGTGATGGAACGGAGAGAGGGGCTAGTATTTGATCACACCTACCCTGAAGGTGTGGAAGCGACAGAAGAGCTAGGTAGGAAGCTATCCGAAACCATGGTCGACCGGTTAGCAGAGCTTCATTCACTGGATTATCGGAATACTCCCTTGAAAGATATGGTCAAGCCTGAAGGGTTTATGGATAGGCAAGTGCACGGATGGATTAAGCGCTACGAGAAAGCGAGAACGGATGATGTCGTTTCCGGAGAGCGCTTGAAAAAGTGGCTGGCCGGAAATATTCCGGAATCCAAAGATGTTTCCATCATTCATTATGATTACAAGTTGAATAATGCCATGTTCAGTAAGGAAGATCCTTCGGAGATGGTAGGTTTGTTTGATTGGGAAATGACCACCGTGGGTGATCCGATGGCTGATGTTGGTGCTGCCATGAGTTATTGGATTCAAAAAAACGATCCCGAACTCTTGAAAACGGGACTGGGGAAACCGCCGCTCACCGTTCAAAAAGGATTCTATACAAGAGATGAATTCATTCACCGCTATGCTGAAAAAAGTGGAAGAGACGTAGAAGATATCGACTTCTATTTGACCTTCGCCTATTTCAAACTGGCAGGAATCGTCCAGCAAATCTACTATCGCTATAAAAATGGACAAACCGAGGATCCAAGGTTTGCTGGTATGCACGTCTTCGTCAATCAGTTGATCCGACATGCGGAAGAAACTGCAGGCCTCTAGCATGGGGAATGTCCAAGTCATCTTTAAGAAAGAAGATATCCTACCGGAAGAGCTGAGAGGGAAAGTCGTTGTCGTCTTTGATGTTTTATTCGCCACATCGACCATTACGGCTGCTATTGCAGATGGTGCGTCCAGTGTCATTCCTGTATTCAGCCCAGATGAAGCTCGGAAAAAAGCGGAACAATTCAATGACCCTTTCGTTATGGCTGGTGAAGATAAAGGAAGAAGGATTGAGGGGTTCGAACCTCCCTTAAGAACCTATTTGAAGTCGATCATCAAGGATAAGCATCTGATTTTGACGACGACAAACGGAACGATCGCGTTACATCAATCCAGACAAGCCTCTTCCCTATATGCCTCTTCATTACTGAACAATCCAGCGATGGCAGCTCATATGGCAGAGCGCCATATAGAAGATGATGTCGTGCTCATTTGTGCAGGGTCAAGCGGGAAATTTACGGTCGAAGACTTTTATGGTGTCGGCAGTTTAGTCTATCACATGCAAAAGAAGGGGAAGTGGGGGCTCTCCGATGGAGCCGTTACAGCTCTTGGTTTTTATAAGGGGAGTGGTGCTGCAAAGGAATTATTAAGGACCTGCAGGATTGGGAAATTGCTCGTAAATGCCGGGCTTGATCCGCAAGAGATTGATTTTGTTGCTGAGGAAGGTTTATTTGAATCTATACTAACGTATGACCGTGAAAGCGGACAAATCAAGGAGGGTAAAAATGCAACCAGTTCAGCATAATGTTCGAGGTGGGGAGTTTTTGATTTCGGAAGTATCACAGGAGTCAGTGTTTACACCGGAAGATCGTACAGATGAGCATAAGATGATAGCTGCCACTGCTCGACAATTTATTACCCAGGAAATACATCCGAATAGGAATCGAATTGAAGACGGAGATTTTGATTTTGTATCGGAAAAAATGCGTAAAGCCGGAGATTTAGGGCTGCTTGGCCACAGCATTCCCGAAAACTACGGAGGACTGGGGTTAGATAAGGTCAGTAAAGGAATCGTCGGTGAGGCATTGGGAAACGCGAGTGGCTATAGTGTTGCCCATTCTAATCATACGTGTATTGCTACGTTACCGATCACTTACTTTGGTACAAAGCAGCAAAAAGAAAAATATTTGCCTAAACTCGCATCAGGAGAGTACATAGGGGCTTATTGTCTAACAGAGCCAGAAGCAGGGTCAGACGCTCTTTCCGCAAGAACGACCGCTGTGCTGAATGAAACAGGTAACCATTATCTATTGAACGGTACTAAGATTTATATCACCAATGCTGCTTTTTCTGACACGTTTATCGTGTATGCGAAAGTAGACGGAGAACATTTTACAGCTTTCATTGTCGAGAAAGACTTCCCGGGCCTTTCCATCGGACCGGAAGAACAGAAGATGGGAATTAAAGGATCTTCGACTTGTTCTGTCGTGATGGAAGATTGTGAGGTTCCTGTTGAAAACTTGTTAGGGGAAGTTGGTAAAGGACATCTGATTGCTTTGAACGTTTTGAATTTAGGGCGTTTCAATTTAGGTTTTGCCACGATGGGAGCGGCAAAATATAGTTTTCAGTTAGCCATTACCCATGTGAAAGAACGGAAACAGTTTAAAAAAAGCATTGCTGAATTTCCGGCAACCAAGGAAAAACTCGCATCGATGGCCGCGCGAATCTATGGAACAGAGTCTCTGCTTTACCGGACAGCTGGTCATATTGAAGCTTCTCTTCACGGCCACTACGATTCAGAGGATCAACGGGCAACGGCTAAGGCGATGAATGAGCATAAGCTTGAAGCTGCAATTTGTAAGGTCACGGGTTCAGAAACGCTTGACGAAGTGGTAGATGAAGCGTTGCAGTTGCATGGAGGAGCGGGGTTCATCAAGGAATACCCGATTGAACAAGCCTATCGTGATTCTAGAATTAATCGAATCTTTGAAGGAACGAATGAAATCAACCGTCTGTTAATTCCAGGTGCCTTTTTTCAGAAAGCAGCTAAAGAGGAATTTGACGCAGCATCACTGATGGAAAAGGCGGAGTATTCACTTAAAAATGGCGGATATAAACAATCGGACCCTTGTAAGGAAGTTGTCGCTCTCATGAAGGATCTGTACCTTGTCTGCGGGGGAGCGGCTTATCGCATGTATGGAAAATCCATACAGGGTGAGCAGGAAGTATTAATGAAGCTCGCTGATCTTGCTATAGATATATATCGTGTCGAGTCTGCGGTCTTAAGGACAAAAAAAGCGGAACATGCGAAAGATCCAAGCCTTCCACTAAAAGAAATGATGACCTATACGTTAATTGAACAGTCCGCATTGAACGTCCAGCGTACCCTTACCCAACTCTTGTCCACCTTGCTGAAAGGGGAGGAACGTGTTCAAACGTTACGTCATATCCCCGTGCTATTGAGTGAGTACCAATGGGAAGGAGCGGTGGAAAGAAACCGTAACCTTGCCGATCGATTGATTGCAGCCGGTCAGTATGTATCATAAAAAAGGAGATGATCGAAATGAAACTAGGAAATGATCACTTGAGTGTCGATATAAAAGGGCCTGTATTATCCTGTGTACTGAACAGGCCGGATGCCTTGAATGCTTTTTCGGATCAAATGATTATCGGGCTCCAGAACGCCCTTGATGAAGCTGAACGTAATGATGATGTGAAAGTTGTGGTTCTATCAGGTGCCGGGAGGTCTTTTTCAGCTGGTGGAGATGTCAAATCCATGGGGACAGCTGATGCGCAGCATTTATATGACCACGTTGGGGAATTAAATCGATTGATTTTGAAATTTAAAGATTTAGCCAAACCAGTGGTCGCGGTAGTTCATGGCTACGCAGCAGGGGCTGGTTTTAACCTAGCCCTTGCCTGTGATCAGATTCTGGCAGGGGAAGAAAGTAAGTTTGTTCTCAGCTTTGCTCAAGTCGGACTTGTTGCGGATGGTGGCGGACATTACTTTTTATCCAGGTTGCTTGGCCCATACCGAACGAAAGAACTTCTCTTCCGTGCAGAACCTATCCCTGTTGAAACAGCTGCCGAATGGGGACTTGTGAATCGTGTGATTCCACTAGCTGACTTAGAAGAGGAAGCCATGAACTATGCTCTTGCTCTTTCCAAAGGACCGGGCAGAGCCATGGGGATGATGAAAAAAATCGTGGATCAGGCCGATCGCTCAGACTTAGCTACAATACTTGAACAGGAGCGAATCACTCAGACGATGATGGTTTCAACGGAAGATCACAAAGAAGGCGTACAGGCATTCAAGGAAAAGCGCAAACCTAATTTCGTAGGGAAATGAGGAGGATGACAATGAAAGCCATACAGTTCAAGGAATATGGAGGCCCTTCTGTATTAGAAAAAGTGGATGTCGATCGTCCAGAGCTTGAAGCAGGGGAAGTCCTTCTCAAGGTTCATGCTATTGGAGTGAACTATGCGGACACAGCAAGGCGTGAAGGGGCGTATGTTGTACCTACCCCTCTTCCCTTTATTCCAGGAGCGGAGGTAGCCGGGGTTGTAGAAGAAGTTGGTGAAGGGGTAAGCCGAGTCTCTCAGGGAGACCGTGTCGTGACTCTCGTCGGCTCAGGAGGCTATGCGGAATATGTGAAAACGAAGGAGAGTACTTTAATACCTATTCCGAACGAAGTGACAGATGAAACGGCTGTTGCTCTCCCCTTACAAGGGTTAACCGCTTATCATATCCTTACAACAATGGGGAGGCTGGAAAAAGGGGAAACCGTCCTCATCCATGCAGCGGCTGGTGGTGTGGGTTCTCTCGCTGTGCAACTCGCTAAACATTTTGGCGCAGGAAAAGTGATCGCTACAGCGAGCTCAGAAGAAAAGTTGAAGCTTGCCCGCGATTTAGGGGCTGATCATGCGATCAATTACACCCATCCGAATTGGCGTGAAGAAGTGTTGGAGGCGACGGATGGAAGAGGTGTCGATTTGGCTCTTGAAATGGCAGGAGGCGATATCTTTCACGAGACCGTCAAATGTATGAGAGCATTCGGAAGAGTGGTTGTTTATGGGGTAGCCAGTGGAGAGCCAGCTCAAATGTACCCCTCTGGATTAATGAATCGAAACTTATCGGTTATCGGATTCTTCCTGCCACAGATTATGAAAAAACCCGTCCTTTTTGAAAAGAGCTTGAATCACTTGTTGAAAATGATTAAGTCGGGAGATTTGAAGTTGACCGTTGGCGGGGTGTTTCATTTAGACGAAGCGGCTCATGTGCATGAAGTCATGCAAGCTAGAAAAACAAAAGGAAAGCTGGTATTAAAGCCATAAATACAAAAGAACGACAGACTTGTTCTGTCGTTCTTTTTTTTGCAGGAACAAGGAAGGATGTTGTCGAATACAAATGACCACAGATGAAAAGGGGGAGAAGACTAATGTTTGAACACAGAATCGATGACGAGTTATCACTGAAAATGATTGACCACCGCGACGCGGAAGAGCTGTTTAAGTTATCGGATCGTTCCAGAGATCACATACAGGCATGGCTTCCATGGATCCATTTCACGAAAGAGGTCGAAGATACAAGAAATTACATAAAGATGAGCTTACGCCGTTATGCGGAAAATAACGGTCTGACCGTTTGCATACTTTACAAGGGGGGAATTGCCGGTGTCGTTGATTTTCATGAGATCGATGAGAAAAACAAAGTGACCAGCATCGGGTACTGGATGGGAGCTGATTACAAAGGAAAGGGGCTCCTTACACGATCATGTGAAGTGTTGTTCGACTATGCGTTTGAAACGATAGGGATGAACCGCATTGAAATTCGAGCGGCATCTGAAAATAAAAAGAGCCGGGGAGTACCGGAGAGGCTGGGTTTCAAGCAGGAAGGTGTCATCCGGCAGGCAGCCCGACTTTATGAAGAATATACAGATCATGTGGTATATGGAATGTTAAGAGAGGATTGGGTGAAAAGGGAGGGGATCAATTGAATGTCACCTCTGTAGAACATATTCAAAAAAAGAGCCCGGTAAAAAAGGAATGTGAAGATGCCTTTGTTTTAAACTCACAGGCTTGTATTTATGGTGTTTTGGATGGAGCTACTCCCCTTGTTTGTTTTGAAGATGAAGCAGGCCATAATGGAGCCTACCTTGCTGCGCAAATTTTCAAAGCTAAACTGGATCAGTTAAGTGGTGGGGAAGGGTTAGCTCAAGCGGTAGAAGAAGCGAATATTCATCTGCGGGAAGAGATGGAAAAGTACGCAGTACAAACAGATATCGGAGAAGAACGCTGGTCCACATGCGTGGCTGCAGTTGAAGTCATGAACGACCATATTCAATATGTGCAGCTGGGAGACTCTATGATCCTCATAGAGGATGAAGAGGGTAAGTTTACTGTCCTCACATCGGACTCTGTAAAAGGAATTAGCGAAAGGGCCAAGCAAAAACGTGCAGAAGGAAGAAAGGCTGGGGAGGAAATTCCTCCTGAGAGTTATTATGATATACGGATGAATAAGCTACGCTATAACCGACGGCTCGCAAATGTGGAAGGCGGCTATACTGTTGCCAATGGTATGCCTGAAGTGATGGACTGCCTTGATCAGGGAACGATATGTAGAAGAGGGGTTCGCAGCCTCTTACTGATATCTGATGGACTCTTCCATCCGAAGCTTTCCCTTGAAGAGACCTATAATAGAATTCGGGAAGTAGGATTGGAAGCTTATGTTCAGGAATTGACGGAGCACTTAAATAAACATGCTCTCCATATTGATGACAGAACAGCAGTCTGGATCCAATTAAAAGAAGTGCCTCCTTTATAAAGGAGGCACTTCTTATAGGGGAGCTCAAGTAACGACAGCCAGAACAAAACCGTCATATCCTTTGCTTCCTACCGTCTGAAAGGCTGTGGAATCCAGTTTTGGATGGTTATTTAGTAAATCAAACATCTCTCGTATACCGATAATACTCTTATCTTTGCTTTCCGCATCAAGCAGTCTTCCATCACGAACAACATTGTCTACTAAAATCGTTGTTCCGGGCTTAGATAATGTAAGGGCTTCTTTGATATAGCGGGGATTATTATCCTTATCTGCATCGATAAAAATGAAATCAAAGGGTTCACGCCCTTCCAAAGTAGGCAAGGAATCTAGTGCGGGGCCGACAATCACTTCTACTTTATCTTTTATACCCGCCATTTCCAGATTGTTTGAGGCCACTTCTGCGTGCTTAGGATTGAATTCGAGGGTCGTGATATGACCATCTTCAGGTAGGGCTTTGGCCATCCAGGTCGTGCTGTATCCACCGAGTGTACCGATTTCTAATACATGTTTTGCGGCTTTCATTTTCACGAACAGCTGAAGCATCTTTCCCTGGGTGGCGGACACGTCAATAGAAGGGAGTCCTGCTTCTTCATTTGCCTTTAGCACATTCTCCATGACAGGATCTGACGGTATTAACTGATCGATAAAGTATTGATCCACTTGCTTCCAAGTCTCTAGGTTACTCAACCAAACCACTCCTTATGTATAGGTTTCTTCCAGTGTAATCCTCATCCAATAAAAACTCGAGCAAAAAGGTACTTTAAATTATCACTTCCATATTAAAGTAAATGGCAGGATTGTGTAAGACTCAGTTTCGAGACTTTCCGGGA
>NZ_JAFLHE010000017.1:0-49744 GCF_017307035.1 Halobacillus sp. GSS1 | reverse complement strand
TTTGCCGCTTCAAAACAGCGACCTAATTAATATATCATGTGTAGTTGTTTTCGTCAACAACTTTTTATGATTTATTTTGTTAAGCCGTTGCGGCTTGCCGCTCTCTTAATGCGACAAGTAATAATATATCACGGCATCCAAAACCACGCAATAGGTTTTTCATAAAAAGATAATTCAGATTATTACCCTTCACATTAAGTAAGATTTCAGATAAAACACAATCCCTCTGGAAGAATCCAGAGGGATTGAAAACTTATGATTCACGATTTCTCATTTGCGGGAACAGCAGGACGTCACGAATAGAAGGCGAGTCTGTCAGCAACATGACTAGACGATCGATTCCAATCCCCAAACCACCCGTTGGAGGCATTCCATATTCAAGGGCTTCCAGGAAGTCTTCATCCATCATATGAGCTTCATCATTTCCTTCTTCTCGTTCTTTCAACTGAGATTCGAATCGTTCTCTTTGATCAATCGGGTCATTCAACTCAGAGAAAGCATTCGCGTGTTCACGACCAACGATGAACAACTCAAATCGGTCTGTGAATCTTCCATCCTCTGGATTCTTCTTCGCGAGAGGAGAGATCTCTGTTGGATGGCCATAAATAAAGGTAGGCTGGATTAACTTTTCTTCCACGCGCTGTTCAAAGAATTCATTTACAATATGACCAAATGTCATCGTATCTTTAATATCAATACCATGTTCTTTAGCAAGCTCTTTCGCTTGGTCATCAGACATCTGCTCCCAGAAGTCTACACCTGTGTGTTCTTTGATAGCATCTACCATATGGAGACGTGTCCACTCTGGTTCCAGATCAATTTCCTGTTCATTGTAGGAGACTTTCGTTGTACCGAGAACCTCTTTAGCGATATGTGCAACCATGTTTTCGGTAAGGTTCATGATGTCATGATAATCAGCATAGGCTTCATACAGCTCAATCATCGTAAACTCAGGGTTGTGACGAGTAGAGATTCCTTCGTTACGGAATACACGGCCGATTTCATATACTTTTTCCAATCCACCTACAATCAAACGCTTCAAGTGGAGCTCAATAGCAATACGCATATACAACTGCATGTCCAGCGCATTGTGGTGTGTGATGAACGGGCGGGCGGAAGCTCCACCTGCAATCCCGTGCATCAATGGAGTTTCTACTTCTAAGAAACCTAAACCATCCAGATAACGGCGCATAGACTGAATAATCTTACTGCGCAGAACAAACGTATCTCTGCTATCAGGGTTCGTAATAAGATCTAAATAACGCTGACGATAACGTTGTTCGACGTCCTGCAAACCATGGAATTTTTCAGGAAGTGGACGGAGAGACTTCGTAAGCAATTGATATTCCGCTGCTTTCACGGAAAGTTCTCCTACGTTCGTTTTGAACATCACACCGGAAACTCCTACGATATCTCCCAAATCAGCAGATTTGAAAAGATTGTCGTAAGCTTCCTCTCCAATTTCATCTTTACGAACATACAGTTGAATTTGGCCAGTCAGGTCCTGAATATGCGCAAAACCTGCTTTTCCTTTTCCACGCTTTGTCATGATACGTCCAGCAATGGTTGTTGGGAACTGCTTTTCCTCCAGCTCCTCTTTCGTATATTGATCGTACTTCTCTATTAAATCTTGGGCGTAATCTGTGCGGTCAAATTTGTCACCAAAAGGGTCGATGCCCTGTTCGCGGTGATTATTCATCTTATCGCGACGCACCCGCATATGTTCATTCAGTTCTTCTGTCATTGCTCTCACTCCATTCCCTGTTCTTTTTGAGTACTTACCGTTACAATAACAAAAACTGCCAGCATGGGACTGGCAGCATCTAACTATCGTTTAGTATAAAAAAGTACTATGTGCGTGTCAATGTTGAAAGGGGAACGATTCCTGCATTTACTCCTCTGGTGGTTTCAACAGCCCCTCAATACAAATGTCTTGGTCATCGTCTATTTAACCTTGGACGAGTCCGCTAAATTCTTCCCCACTTGTTCATGCTTCTCACTTCTTCTGACGGAAGCAGTCCTAGAACTTCTCCCGCTGTTTGTTTCAAATGAGGGAGGAAAGCTTGAGCATCCACGTCCGCTAAAGGAACCATCACAAATGCCCGTTCATGCATATGGGGATGCGGAATCGTTAATTGCTCTGTTTTCATTTTCTCCTGATTATAAAGCAATATATCGAGATCAATTGTTCGCGGTCCCCATTTTATCACCCGTTTCCTCCCCAGTTCCTGTTCAATACCCTGGCAGTACTCCAACAATAAGGAAGGGGACAAATCTGTTTCCACTTGAATAGCCATATTTAAAAAGTCGTTTTGCTCGGTGTAACCGACTGGGGCGGTTTCATAGACTGCTGACATTTTTCGGACCGTTATATTCTCGTGCTCCTCCAGCAGAGAGATGGCATCTTTCAGAAATACTTCCCTTGGTGATATATTCGACCCTAAGGCTATATAGGCGCTATTCATGTTTCCCGTCTCCGGTAAATCTCTATCGCCACCGATTTGTAATGCCCCGGGATCGGAGGGTCGGGTTTATATACTTTTACGAGACACCCTTCTAACAGCGGAAATTTACTGAAAAGTTCATTGGCGAGTTTTTCTGCCACTGTTTCGACGAGTTTGTGGTGTTTTCCTTCCACGGCTTCTTTTGTAACCTCATAGATCGCACCATAATCAATCGATTTTGTCATGTCGTCGGATTCAGCTGCAGGCTTCAAGTCCAACTCAAGCTCAAGGTCCACATAGAACCGTTGCCCCAGTTTATTTTCTTCTGGAAAGAGACCATGGTATCCCCAGAACTCCATTTGATTTACATATATCTTATCCAATTCCTTCACCCTTTCCGAGCATAGCATCCATCATTTTTGTCATACGTACAATGGGCTTCACATCATGAACTCTCACTATATCCACGCCTTGCGCGACTCCATAACAGACGGTTGCCCCTGTTCCTTCCATCCTTTCATCTTTCGGGAGGTCCAGGGCTGTACCTATGAATGATTTCCTGGATGTTCCTAGTAAAAGCGGGTAGCCGAGTTCTTTCAAATCTGCCAAGTTTCGCATGACCTCCAAGTTTTGTGCTTGCGTTTTCGCAAACCCGATGCCCGGATCGAGAATGATATGCTCGTCTTTAACTCCCGCCTCCCTGGCTGTCTTAATACTTCTTCGGAGGTCATTTTTCATGTCATCCAACAAAGACTTATAATTTCTATCTGACCGGTTATGGGTCAGGATGATCGGTACACCATACTGCGCAGCGACGTCAGCTATAGCAGGCTCTTTGATCGCTCCCCATACATCATTGATTATCGATGCCCCTGCTGCAACCGCCTTTTCAGCCACTTCTGCTTTATAAGTATCAATGGATATAGGAAGCGAAACCGCCTTCTTGACTGCCTGGATTGCAGGGATTACCCGAGCCAGTTCTTCCTCAACCGTTACAGGACGATGACCGGGCCGAGTGGATTCGCCTCCGATATCAATGATATGTGCGCCTTCTTCCTCCATCATCTTCGCTTGTTTTACAGCGTGATCGAGATCAAAATAGAGCCCTCCATCAGAAAAAGAATCAGGTGTAATATTAAGAATCCCCATCACAAGAGTTTCCTTTGTAAAATCGAACGTTTTTTCAGAAGTACTTAATTTGGTGTTCATAGGTTTCCCTCGTTTCCATCATTCTCTTCCCCTATCTTACATCATTTCAAAATTTCTATCACACGTACACAATTGGAAACATAAATAAAAAAACTGCACCCCATAGAGGTGCAGTCGTCTAATGTTATTCTTCGTCAAACTGATAAAGGGGAGTAGATAGATAACGCTCACCGTTACTAGGGATGATTGCCACAACTTTCTTCCCTTTGCCTAGCTTTTTGGCCACCTGCTTCGCCACATGGATCGCTGATCCAGAAGAGATTCCTCCAAGAATACCATCTTTTCTCGCGGCTTCCCTTGCAGCTTCGAATGAATCTTCCTTCGTCACCTTAACCACTTCATCATAGATTTCTGTATTCAAAATACCAGGCACAAAACCTGCCCCAATTCCCTGGATCTTATGTGGACCAGGGTCTCCACCAGATAAGACTGGTGACTCTTCGGGCTCGATTGCATAAATTTTAATGTCCGGGTACTTCTCTTTCAACACCTTACCGGCACCCGTGATGGTTCCACCTGTTCCGATACCTGCAACAAATGCATCCAGTTGATCACCCATCTGCTCGACAATTTCCGGTCCGGTCGTTTTTTCGTGAATGAGTGGGTTGGCTTCATTGTTGAACTGTTGAGGCATAAAATAACCCTTCTGATCTTGAAGTTCAGCAGCCTTTTTAATGGCACCTTTCATCCCTTCACTGCCTGGAGTGAGAACGAGTTCTGCTCCATAAGCGCGCAGAAGGTTACGGCGTTCCTGACTCATCGTATCCGGCATAACAAGTATGGCTTTATAACCTTTGGCCGCTGCGATCATCGCCAAACCAATTCCCGTATTCCCGCTGGTTGGTTCTACAATGGTATCGCCCTCTTTGAGACTACCATCTTTCTCAGCTTCTTCAATCATGGAAAGAGCAATGCGGTCTTTAACGGAACTACCCGGGTTCATGTATTCCAGTTTAAGGTAAACATCTGCACTGTCTTCATCGGCGCTTCCGTTCAGTTTGACCATTGGAGTTTGACCAACTAATTCGCTTACGTTATTTACGATTCTCAATACATTCACTCCCAAAACCAAGGATTTTAATAGGATTTAAACCTAATGTACTTAATAACCGTACAATTGTCAAACATTTCAATCATGTCTTCGTTACCGTTAAAGGAAAAGGCGAAACCGTGGTTTCGCCTTTTATTATATCAGTTTTCGTATTCATTTATGAGGTGGGATCCGCGCCTTCAGATTTCAGTTCCTTAAGGTCTTCCACACTGAACTGGTAATCTTCGTTACAGAAGTGGCATTTCGCTTCTGCTCCCTGGTCCTCGGTAATCATTCGCTCGATTTCTTCATTCCCAAGACTGGCAATGGCCATTTCCACGCGTTCCCGTGAGCAGTGGCACTGGAACTTGACTGGCATCGTGTCCAGGATACGCACATTTTCCTCTCCAAGAACTGTGTGCAGAATTTCTTCCGGGGTTTTGCCGTCGCGTACAAGTGAAGAAATCGCAGGCATTTCTGATAGTCTCTTTTCAATCTGGCTCGTCGTCTCTTCATCAGCTCCCGGCATCATTTGGACAATAAATCCACCAGCAGCAAGAATAGAGTAATCCGTATCTACAAGCACACCAGCCCCGACAGCTGAAGGCACTTGCTCAGAGTTTGCAAAATAATAGGTGAAATCTTCACTGATCTCACCGGACACCAGTGGGACTTGACCTGTAAAGTGATCTTTCATCCCCAGGTCCTTGACGATACTCAACGTCCCTGACGTCCCAACCGCTCGTGCCACATCCAGTTTTCCTTGGGCATTCGATTCGAAATCAACATGAGGGTGTTTGATATATCCGCGCACTTCTCCTTTAGAGTTAGCATCGGCGATAATGGCACCGGCAGGACCGTCACCTTCCACCTTTACTGTGAGCTTATCATTACCCTTGAGCATCGCACCCATCATGCCGCTGATGGTTAACGTCCGTCCTAGTGCTGCTGATGTCGTTGCCCATGTGTCTTGTCTGCGTCTTGCTTCTTCGACTGTTTCTGTTGATTGAATGGCATAAGCTCTGACCTGGCCGTCGAAACCTATGGCACGCACTAAATAATCTGACATGCTGTTCATTCTCCTTTAAACGCTTTTTTCTCTTTGTTCCTTTGATATATCTTATGAAGACCTTTCAACGTCAAGTAAGGATCGACATGGTCGATCGTCCTTGATTGACCGGCGATTAAATTGGCAAGACCACCGGTAGCAATCACTGTCGGTGTCTGCTCGGAAGTTTCTTTCATACGACGAACAACTTCATCGACCTGACCTACATATCCATAGTAAACGCCGGACTGCATGGCTTCCACTGTGCTTTGACCAATCACATGTTCCGGACTCTTAATTTCGATTTTTGGTAGTTTGGCTGCTTTTGCATAAAGAGCCTCCATCGAAATATTGACCCCCGGGGCAATTGCACCCCCAAGGTATTCCCCTTCAGCATTAATATAACAATAAGTGGTAGCTGTTCCAAAGTCGATGATCACTAAAGGAAGTGGATACTCATCAATGGCCCCTACCGCATTGACCACTCGATCGGCACCGATCTCATTAGGGTTTGGGTATTTCATCGGCAATCCGTGATCCACCATTCCTTCACCTATGATCATCGGCTGCTTTTTAAAATAATAACGAGACATACGATCAAGTGCAAACATGATCGGTGGTACAACGGACGAGATGATTACGCCGTCCATATCTTCAAAACGCAACCCTTCATGATCGAAGAGTGATTTAATCAACATTCCAAACTCGTCTTCTGTTTTATGACGATCGGTTTTAATCCTCCACTGATACTTTAAAGAGTCATTTTCAAATACGCCTAACACAGTATTGGTATTTCCCACATCAAGGACAAAATTCATACATGAAGCCTCCCGTGTCATTTCCTTCGGCTACCATCATATCACAAGAACCTGCTGTTTCGCTCTTCTAGGACACAGAAAAAGCCACACCTCCCGTTTCAGGGTTGATGTGGCTTTGCTCATGAACCTTTAAGAACGACGATCCTCTGAATCAGATGGACCTTCATCTTTCTTTTCTTCCTTCGTTTCTTCATGAGTCTCTGTCTCTTCTACTTGTTCATCTTCTTTGGACTGAATGGTCACACGGACATCTTCATTGTTGGAAGACGTGTTGTTCTTGATTTTCGCATTGTGTTCACGTGCGATTTCTTCAAGCTCTTCATCCGTCGGAAGACGACCTTTATCAAATAGAGAACGGATTTGAGTTGCATCAAGTGTTTCGACATCTAATAATGTCTTCGCAATTAACTCAAGCTTATCTTTATTTTCAGTGAGGATCGTTTTCGCACGGTCATAACAGTACTGAATGAAGTTCTTCACTTCCTGATCGATTTCATAAGCAATCTGGTCACTGTAATTCTGTTCGTTCTGGATGTCACGTCCAAGGAAGACCTGACCACCGGAATTAGAGCCGAACTGTAGTGGACCGAGCTTTTCACTCATTCCATACTCTGTAACCATTTTACGTGCGATACTTGTAGCACGCTGGAAGTCATTATGAGCTCCTGTACTTACTTCACCAAAGATGATTTCTTCAGCTACACGACCACCGAGTAATCCTGTAATCTTATCGAACAATTCTGGTTTCGTCATGAAGTAACGATCTTCCTTAGGAAGCATGACGGCATATCCACCTGCCTGCCCACGAGGAACAATCGTAACTTTATGGACCATATCGGCATCATCCAGCACCATACCGATTACTGTGTGTCCACTTTCGTGGTGGGCAACGATATCGCGTTCTTTCTTAGAAATGACACGACTCTTCTTCGCCGGCCCTGCAATTACACGGTCGATTGCTTCATCAACGTCATCCATATCGACTTTCTTCTTATCTCCACGCGCAGCTACTAGAGCAGCTTCGTTCAATAAGTTTTCCAAGTCGGCACCAGAGAAACCTGGTGTACGAAGCGCAATTGTCTTCAAGTCGACATTCTCGGAAAGCGGCTTGTTCTTCGCGTGTACAGCAAGTACCGCTTCACGGCCTTTAACATCTGGGCGATCGACTGTAATTTGACGGTCAAAACGACCAGGACGTAGAAGTGCCGGGTCCAGGATATCCGGACGGTTGGTTGCAGCGATAATAATGATTCCTTCATTGACACCGAAACCATCCATTTCAACAAGCAATTGGTTCAATGTCTGCTCACGCTCATCATGGCCTCCGCCAAGACCAGCGCCACGTTGACGACCTACGGCATCAATTTCATCAATGAAGATGATTCCCGGTGCATTCTTTTTCGCATTTTCAAACAAGTCACGGACACGGGATGCACCGACACCGACGAACATTTCCACAAAGTCCGAACCACTGATGGAGAAGAATGGTACTCCCGCTTCACCAGCTACGGCACGTGCAAGCAATGTTTTACCTGTACCTGGAGGCCCCACTAATAAGACACCTTTAGGAATACGTGCACCGACCGCAGAGAATTTACGAGGGTCTTTAAGGAAGTCAACGACCTCAACAAGCTCCTGCTTCTCTTCATCTGCTCCGGCAACATCTTTGAAACGCACTTTCTTCTTCTCTTCTGAATACATCTTCGCCTTACTCTTACCAAAGTTCATCACGCGACTTCCGCCGCCCTGTGCCT
The DNA here is from genome assembly GCF_017307035.1 of Halobacillus sp. GSS1. NCBI lineage: Bacteria > Bacillati > Bacillota > Bacilli > Caryophanales > Bacillaceae > Halobacillus > Halobacillus sp. GSS1. Next base: position 41,441 of record NZ_JAFLHE010000017.1, on the reverse strand, counting down.
GGTTAAGCAAGAAGAAGAACAAAATAAAGATAATGACGAACGGGATGATGGACGTTAGAAAAGTCACCCATGCGCTGGGCTGCTCTTCTTGTTCAACAGTCAGATTACTCTGTTCTTGAGCGGTCTGTGTGATTTGAGCAATGACTTCATCATTAGCTGGAAGTTGTGCGACGAAAGTTTCGCCCTCTTCCGCTCCCTGTTCTTGACCAGTTACACGAATCACCCCATTGACAGGCTGAATCGTCATTTCCTGGATTTCACCATTATTCAATTTATTGTAGAATTCATTGACATTATATTCTGTTTGCGGATCACCTTGACCTCGGAATAGACCGACCACGCCGATAACCACGAGGAAGATAAGTAAGTAAAATATGGTATTACGAAAGATCCGGTTCATTGCCTACCTCCTCCCAAACGAGAAAAACTATAGTAAATACTACCATACCAAAAACGGCCGACACAACTAATTACCCTTGACATAGATACTTTCAAACTTCCCATCACAGGTTGATTTTCAGCCTCCATAAACCTCAGGCTTCAAGACCCCGACGTACGGAAGATTGCGATACTTTTCTTCATAGTCCAGACCATACCCGACAACAAATTCATCAGGAACTTCGAACCCGACCGTATCTGCTTTAATATCCGCGCTTCGTCCCGTCGGTTTATCAAGCAGGGTGACGATTTTAATCGACTTCGCTTTACGATATTTGAACAAGTCGACAAGATAGGCAAGTGTTCGACCACTGTCGATAATATCTTCAATGATCAAAATGTCCCGACCCTCAACCTTCGTATCAAGGTCTTTAACAATCTTGACTTCTCCTGAAGATTCCATACCTCCGTGATAGCTGGAAACATCCATGAAATCCATTTCCAAATGAGTTTCCATGCGTTTCAGCAAATCAGTCATGAAAGGAAGGGCGCCTTTCAGTACCCCGATCGCCAAAGGAAAACGATCTTCATATTCTTTCGAAAGTCCCGCTCCCAGCTCTTTGCACTTTGCCTGAATTTCTTCTTCAGAAATCAAGACCTTTTCAATTTCGTTATGCATGATTGCTCCTCCTACGTGTCTGCTTTGTTTTTATAATGTAACCGAAGCCATGGACCTGATGAAAGGCTGGTACGCTCCCCGCCTTTTTTTAAACCGACGACCCAAAGAATCTTTCCTGCTTGATCTGTAACAATCGGCCAGGTAGGGCGCAGACGGGCCGGGATCTTTTGGTCGATAAAAATATCTTTTACTTTTTTCGAGCCGTTCATCCCTCTCAGATGCATTCGATCTCCCTCCTGCCTTGTGCGAACGACAAGGGGGAGTTTTACGTGATGCGAATCACATAGATACGTATAGGCATCTTCGGTACCGTCGCCACTGAACCAATCCGCCCTGATTTCAGATTCATCAGGTAGTTGGAGATCCTCTCCTATTTCGAGAATGTAGGAGTACCCTTTCCATTCCTGTTCTCCAGGAAAAGAAAAGGTGATCTCATCATAAGCACGGATGATTTTCAACCCTTCCGGAAAATCCAGGGAAGCATTCGGTTTTTCATCATTTAAAAGGTTCATGAACATTTCTTCATGCAAGTAAGAAATGTCTTCGTTTTGGTTCACATACAGATAGTTCAATATTAGATGAAAGGCTGTCCTTTGTAAAGCAAGCGGGAATGTTTTGAAAGTTTGTTTTGATAATTGTACGAATTTCTCAACATTTGAAGAAAAATGGACAGTTTCCAAGACTCTTTGGGCCTGCTCATTTATGTATGACCTTTCTTCTCTCGCTCTCTCACTCCATACCTGCATATGCTTATGAAATTGCGGATTGCTGCCTTTCATAAAAGGCAAAAGATGCTGCCTGATCGCATTCCGTGTGTATTCGGTATCCTCATTGGATGGATCCATCCTCGCCTTTAAAGCATGATCTTGCAGGTATGAGGCGATTTGATTTTTAGAGACCATAAGGAATGGACGAATAATCTTTCCACAAGCAAAACGTCTTGTGGCAGGCATCCCCTGAACCGCTTCCGGGCTTGCACTACGCATAAGCTGCATTAAAATTGTTTCTGCCTGGTCGTCACCATGATGCCCCATAACAAGAGCATCCGCTTCATAGGCATACATCATCTCTTCAAAAAAAGCATACCTCAACTCCCTGGCCGCTTCCTGTGTGCCTGTTCCCTTATCTTTCTTATACGAAAGAACATCCACAGAAGTTCCGACAAATTCGACTCCCCATTCTTCGCACATGTTTTCAACAAAACGAAGATCTGCTTGAGATTCCTCTCCTCTTAATTGATGATCGACAGAAAGGGCGATCAAACGAAGGGACAGCTTGTCTTTCATCGTACACAGAAAATGCAAAAGTGCGACAGAATCCGGCCCACCGGAGACAGCGACCAACAGCGTCTGTTGCGGCTGGATCATTTGGTGTTTCGAGATAAAGGTATGAACAGCATGATCCATCAGGTGTTTTCCCCCTGTCTCTGTCTGTATATCTCTACCTATCGTATCACTATTCGTAAGTACATCAAAAGATAAGCATCCATTTCCCCATTATTTTTGTAAAGGAAACGATCCCTTCTCTGTGATCCCCCTCATAAGGAGGACGGATTAGAAAAAGAAACTCACAATCGATACCACGAAAAACACGCCGGAACCCACCGTTAACGTAGCTAGTTCACCATTCTCGATCCTTTTGTTATGCACCCGCCTCTGACGGGACGAATCAGGGGGGCTTTTGCGTTTCATCAGCACTCCGGAAAGGTGGTCTTTCATTTGTGTCGCATTTCGTATATTTCCTTTCCAACATTGTTGAATCACCCGTTTATAGGGTTTCAGGACAGACGATGAAGCCAGCTTATTTTCCAATGTTTTTTGAGGATGATTCCCTTTTTCAAACCTCTTCGGGTGACCCATTTCCAACATGATCATCGTGACGGCAAATAAATCATACGTCGGCTCTGCTTTACGGGAGCCCATGTTCCAATAGCCGCGATCATAAAATTCCGTGTATTCTTTAATGGCACGCCCTGTAGCCGTTACTCCACCCACATCGATCCAGCGGACTTTTGAACCGGATACCAACAAGTTATCCGTCTTCAAGTCACCAAATACAAACCCCGCGTTGTGAAGGTTCTCAAGGTCCGTGAGTAATTGGATAGCCAGAATAGCAATCCAGTCCTTCGTCTTTCCTTTCACAAATTCTGTCACAGGTTTTCCTTCTACATATTCCATGACATAAAAAGGGTATGTGCGGCCTGACCGATCCACCCAATCGTCAACATCAACAAAAGAAGGCCCAAGTTTCACCCCTTGGACCTTACTGAATTTTTTGAGCATATTCACTTCCAACATCATCCGGGAACTATCTTCCCCAAGTTTGAGGGCATACGTATCCCCTTGATGGGAACGGCATAAAAAAACAGTTCCGCAGGCTCCAGCACCTACTTTTTTGATGATGGTATAAGTACGACCGCTCCATTTACCGGTTACTCGACCTCCAGGGGGTAAGTCAAAAACCTGTTTCTTCATATGGATCTTCCTCATTTCTCAACCGCTCATCGAGAGGTTTCCCTGCAAACGCATAAAGCGCCTCTTTCAAAGCAGGGCCCGTCGGCGTGTATCCTCCACTATTCAACTTGGAGAAGATCCCATGTATTTCTCCCAATTCCGGTGTCCACCCCACCATTTTCGTAATGGTTTTTTTCGGATCCGGGAATGCAAAGACACTGAATTGGTTTGAACCTGATCGCGCATTCAAGCTAAGAGACAAATCGAAAAGAGCATCCTTCACGGTCGGCAGCTTATGGTGCATGCTTGCACTTGTATCCACCAGCACAAGGACTTCAAGATCGCAGTTCTCTCCGAGTTCATCTATTACTTCTACCACTTCTCCCCGCTGCTCCGGGGGAAGTTCTTCAATGGTTTGTTTTTTGCCGAGAATCTCTTGTAATTCTTTATTAACGACCCCTTGAATCGTTTGGGTCATGGCTTGTCTCGTCACCATTTGCACGGTTTGGGACAAACTTTTCTGATATACAATTTGACTGACGCCTCCACCTGCTTCGGCAATCGCTTCTACTTCTTCAAGCCCTTGTGGCCTGCCACTTTGCCGGTCGTCAAGAACGCCAATCACATTGACCGTTATCCCCTGATTCCTCGCGAGCGCTGCGACGACGACAGGGTCTTCTCCATGGTTCGAGCATCCATCCGTCAATAAAAGAATCTGCTTTAATCGGCCTGGTTTCATGTGCATATCCCTCCTGATTCGTTGCTTCCATCATCGCCGAAAAGGAGGAATTCTATACTTTACTCAGGCCTCTTTTTTCACCGAAGGAATCGATGTCCACTCCGGCAAATAACGATCAATCCGCGCTACGATAATCGTCATATCATCTACGATCGAGCCAGATTGTGTACGTATCACCTCTTCTAGTAAAAGATCAGCCATTGCTTGCGGATCTTCATCGGATATTTCCCTGATTTTACGTTTGAGCCACATGTCCACATTTCCGATTTGCTTTGGCCCGTCGAGAATACCGTCACTCATCATAATCAGAAAATCTCCTGCTTTTAATTGTTCACTCCTCATATCCACGTCGACATCCGGGATGATTCCCATCGGCAGGTTTCCGGCCTCGACGGTGAAAATTTTATCTCCTCGTTTTATATAGCTCGGCGTGCTGCCGACCTTAATGAACTTGGACGTCGCCTGGTGCAGGTCAATCACCGCTAAGTCCAACGTTGAAAAAATTTCATCATTTGTCCGTAAAGACAATATGGAATTGATCGACTGAATGGCTACAGATTCCTGGATACCTGATTGTAGAATCTGTTTCAACAGTCTCAGTGTTTCCATACTTTCCTCATGAGCACGTTCCCCGTTACCCATTCCATCACTGATTGCTAATGCATATTTCCCCCTTCCAAGCTCCATCATTGTAAAGCTGTCCCCTGAAACGAACCCTCCCCCCTTAGCGGCATGCGCCACTCCTGATTCAATCGAATAATGTTTCGCTGATCCAAATGATAAATAACACCTTCCGTTTGGATATGGAGAGATTTCTTCCATCGTGACAACAATGGTTTCTCCCAGAATATCCGAAAGGACAGGTGCAATAATTTTCGCTCCTTCCCCTCTATAATTATCAATCTCTACAATTAATTCGAGATCCATGTTTCCTGCATCCAAGGAATAGATTTCTAATTTTTGAATGACCATCCCCATCCGTTCAAGCGCATGGTAGATCACCTGTTCTTTATGTTCATGGTGCTCCCGCTCTTTTACAATTTCTTTTGCAAAATTATTCATAACATCAGAGACGCCCTGAAGCTGTTCAGCTACAAACTTACGGCTTTCATGCACCTGGCGCTTCAATTCTTTATTCGCATGATAAAAAGATAGCTCATGATTCATCGTGTCAATCAACTTTTGCGGTTTCACACAATGCTGATCGACATTCTTTCGCATGACACGGCTCGGCTCTCCTCTTTCATCCAACTCATGCATAAGATCGGTCATTAAGTTATGGGTGTCGTCGAATTGATTGACCCAACATTTTTCTTTCTTAAAACATGATTGGCAGGTTTTTTCCGTGACATGACTTAAAAAATAGTCCACTTCCTCAGCTTCTCCGCTATCCTCCTTCGGTGACTCTAAATGAGTAAAACTTTTCGATAAAGCCTGAAAAACGTCCGAAAACTTCCCGACCCTGACAGCCGTGACGTCTCGCACTTTTTGTAAGTATTTTTGCTGTTCCGAATGATGTTCATCCGTCCCCGGAACGTACCTGGATAATTGCTTGACCCAGGAATTTGGAGTCAACATAAATAAAGCCACTGCCCAGGCCGAAGCCCACAACGAAGATGGAAGATCAGCCCCACTGCTCACGTAGAAACCGATCAGTAAAGTACCGACAATGAGACCAGCGCTCACCCCGGCTTTTTTCCCTTCTTTTAGCAACCCCCCTAATAAGCCTGAAAAAGCGAGCAGGCTCATTTGATAAATGTGATCCATATTGGATAAGCTTAAAACCAGACCGGTTACCACACCGACGGTTGATCCAATTGCCGCCCCGGCAATATAAGCCATCAAAATAACTAAATAGCGAGCAAAAATATCGACGACGGCAACGCCCTGTACCTGCCAGCCGATCATTCCAGTTAATACAGAAGCTAATAATATGATTAAACAAACAATCTCTTCATTTGTTAATGACGGTTGATATCTTTGTGGTGTTAAAAGCGGGATGCTTTGCATAAAGATGAGTACAAGGATAAAAGCCAGTACTCCTTCTGCCACCATCAAAGTAAGTTCGTAGAGCTGCCAACGATCCAGTAAAGCGAGACTCACTGTTCTCGGAATCAAGCTTGCCATCAGCGCAATCATCGGCAGCCATTTCTGGGGGTGACTTGTTTTGCGCAATGCCAGACTTAAGAGCAAAAAAGTCATCGACGCCCCTGCAATAAAACCCGCGTGACCGTAGCTGTATGTAGAAGCCCCGGCGGCCATCATGATTGTGACGGGTATGACAAGCGGACGCTTTAGCCACCAGATCACCGCTAAAAAAGCTACGCCAAAAGGGGCCATGGACGAAAGAATGATAGCCCGTCCTAATAATAAAGCCAGCACCATGTGGAAGACTCCTTTGTTCGCCATAAAAGAAAACGTACCGAATGAAGCCTTTTGTAACCCTTTCACGATCCCGGATCCCCGGACGGCTGATTGACGACTTTCTCGTTTTGATACAGTACCTAACATTTTCATCACTCCTTCTTTGTGAAACCTATTAAACCACACCCAGAACAAGCATTTTGTCAAAACAACAGGAGAGCAGAAACAAAAACTTCGATGGTTTTCACAGGAAGAAAGGTCGTTTCTACAAAATCTCCCCACCACCACCCCTCTCCTTTCCAAAAATCTTCCTCATTCCCTAGCGAAATAGACAGAGTTATCTGATATTTTTATTTCTTGTTGACAGTTTATTTATCATGGTGTAATATATTTTTTGTGCTTCCGAGAGAGCATTCAACTAAATGGCGGTGTAGCTCAGCTGGCTAGAGCGTACGGTTCATACCCGTGAGGTCGGGGGTTCGATCCCCTCCGCCGCTACCAATATTTTTAAGATACATATTGGCCCGTTGGTCAAGTGGTTAAGACACCGCCCTTTCACGGCGGTAACACGGGTTCGAATCCCGTACGGGTCATCAGAAACATTCTTGTCCTAAAAAAGTCGCGTCTCTATATAGAGACGCGACTTTTTTCTTTATTTATTCTTATTAAACAATATGGCAGGTTTCTTGAAGACTCAGTTTCGAGACTTTCCGGGGTTCGTTGCCAGGGTTGAGCGTTAGGGGTGGTTGGGAAGCTACTCGCTTTCCTGTGGGGGAGTGCCGAGCTTCCTCGGGCTTAGCCCTGCGGGATCTCGCCGATCTCCTTTCTCCCACGGGAGTCTCGCAGCTTCCCAACCACCCCATTCGATAAAAGGGATAACGAGCCCCTTTGCCAAGTTGGAAGGTCTCCCTCTATCCCGATTGTTGTAGGTGTGAAACGCTCTGTGTCAAGCTTTTAGGGTTCAATCACCCCGGCATGGGAGTTTCATCCTTATACTCCCATCAAACTGAAAAGCTGAAGATTGGAAAGAGGTTTCGAGATACAAAGGGGCGGAGGGGAATGGCGAGACTCCTGCGGGAAAAAAGTGCTTGGTGAGACCCCACAGGACGCAGTCCGAGGAGGCTCACCGCGCTCCCGCGGAAAGCGAGCTATTCCCCTCCGCCCCTATCTACCCAACAAAAGTCTCGAAACTGAGTCTTAAAGAATAGGGAGCTTTAGTGGAGGAAATGAAGGCATACAAAAAAGCAGATCCGTTATGGATCTGCTTTTTATTTATGAAGACGTGCACCTTTTACTCATTGTCCTAGACAGCAAGCTATCCTCTTTTAGCACCTCGACCTCCACGTTTGGATTCCGTGTGCTTCTTCAGTGATGCTAGTCGCTCGTCACTATCCTTGATAAAACGGTTCATTTTCTGTTCGAATGATTCAGCCGGCTTACGAGGTTTCTGTGGGCGACGACCGTAGTTCTCTTTTGCTTTCTTAATGGAAAGACCAATCTTCCCATCATCTCCGACATTAATGACTTTCACATCCACCTGGTCTCCCTGGCTTAAATGCTCATTAATATCTTTTACGTAGTTATCGGCAACTTCACTAATGTGAACTAGCCCCGTCTTACCATCTGGAAGCTCGACGAACGCTCCGAAATTAGTGATACCCGTTACCTTACCCTGCAGCTTGCTGCCTACTTCAATTGACATAAAAAAAATGCTCCTCCTTAAGTTTTCGATAAAAAAAATTATCCTTCTTATATATTATATATAAGCTTTGAAAAGAGTGTCAATATGACGGGTCCTCATTAGGCATTTTAAATATAATTTCTCCTTCTTTTGAGAAGAAATAGTTCGTCCGCGCAATCTGCAGCACATACTCTTCATCTTTAAGAAGTTCAATTTCCTGCTCTAAACCTTTTTCCTCTTTTTTCAAAGCGGTCATCTCTTGCTGCAACTGGTCGTATTTCTCCTGCTTATCTGCATACAAGGACTGTTGTTTCATAGAATAAAACACCATGGAGCCAGCAACGATCGACACTAACAGGGCAAACATTACGAGACGGCGGACTAATCGCTTTTTCTTACGTTGGTGTCTGTCCATATAGGCATCGTAGTGCTTCATGTATGTAGAATCCATACGTGCCACAGACTCCGTTTGTCTCTTTGCCATGAAAGTAGGCCTCCTTTACTTCTTGATTCGTTTCATCCAATTGTTCATTGTATTCTTCATTTTATCCAGAAACCCTGCTAAATCCCTTAAGTATTTTTTCATGTTTTTCGGCAGAAGTCGCCAAATGATTCGAAAAATTAGCCGGATGGGATAAAATACGACAAGAAACAATATAATAGTACCCTTTAAAAGTATCTTATAAACGCCAAGAAGTAAAGAAATTATAAGGAAAATGATGGATTTCGAGGGGATAAAAATTAAATAATACACTGTCTTCTTCAAGAAGCGGAAAACAGCCATGCTGATTCGGATCCACATTTCAAGTGTTTTTAAGTAAAGGTTCTGAAACAATGCACGATACGCAGCAAATCCACAAACGATCGCCACGAAAACATACACCCTCAACTCTCCATAATTGGCGAGGTATAATAAATAAAAGAGGAAAGCGGCTTGAAAGAGCCAAAAGCTCAGCTGATAAATGATTTCAAGCCATCCCTTTTTTCTTTTTCCGAAAAAGCGTTCAAATGTATCCAATGATGCACCGACGAACATCCCTCCCCCGATCATGGCAACGATCGTAATGAACTGAGTGGTGAGGGTCATTTGAACAGCTTGCTAAACAGACCTTTAGCTTTCTCCCCTTGATGCTCGTCCAAGTAGGTCATTTCATACATTTTTCCTTTAATGGAGACGACTCCTGAATCCAGGTCGAGATTTTTCATTTGCAGGTTTTGACCGCGGATCACAAGATATCCCATCGATGTCTGCAGGAGGAATTCTTCACTATCGAAGCTATCCACCTCTTTTACCCCTGAGATTTCTATATTTCTTCTATTCCATACTTTCACATTATGCTCCACCGGTTGCTGACTGCGTATCCCTTGATTCTTTTCATAACCTTCCATCTCATCACAGCCCCCTTCTCTAGTACAAGCTATGAGAAAAAAGAGGAGATTAGAACTTTAGAATGGGGAAGCGCCTCGGGCAGCCCCGACTAAAAGCTTTCCGGTGACTGGCACCCTTATACACGCAGGCGGTGACTGGCACCAATGAGATCTATGAGAAAATAAGTTTATAAAAGCCAGAAAAGAACCACTGCCGTTTCCGGCAGTGGTTGTTGTCAGGATTGATTGACAGGCTCTTCTTTTTTAATCTCATAAAGAGTCGCCGCTTCATTTTTCGTGACATTCTCTTTTAATGATTTCACTTCAATCGTCAGTACTTTCTGTCCGAATTGAATCGTCAGTTCATCCCCGACCGCTACGTTACTTGCCGCTTTACTTTGGGCACCATTAATGCTGATACGCCCTTGGTCCGCTACTTCTTTCGCAAGTGTACGTCTTTTGATTAAACGGGAGATCTTCAAAAATTTATCCAAACGCATGTGTCATTCCGCTCCTTTATGTTTTTCTTTCGCTTTTACCCATAATTCCTCTAATGAATCTAAATCATAGTCTTTTAATTGGCGTCCTTCTGCACGAGCATCCTTTTCCATGGATGAAAGACGGGTTCTGAATTTACGGTTCGTCCGCTGCAAAGCATTTTCACTACTGATCTTGTAGTGCCTGGAAAGATTAGCAATGGCAAACAGCCAATCTCCGAATTCTTTTTCCATCTCTTCTCGGTCGCCGGAATCGCGTGCTTCCTTGAATTCCTGCCATTCTTCTTCAACTTTTTCAATGACAGGACCAACATTATCCCAATCAAATCCTACTTTAGCTGCTTTCTTCTGCAACTCTTCCGCTTGAAGAAGGGCCGGAAAACTCTCGGGCACGGAATCAAGGATAGAATCAGGCTGCTGCCCTTTTTCCTCTGCTTTAATTGCCTCCCAGTTAGTGACCACTTCATCGGATGAATCCACAGTGATTTCACCAAAAACATGAGGGTGTCTGCGAATCATTTTTTCCGTTATGGATACTATTACGTCGTCGATTGTAAAATATCCTTCATCTTCCCCGATTTGGCTGTGGAGCATGACTTGAAGCAGCACATCCCCAAGCTCTTCAACCATATGGTCATCATCCATGCGGTTAACGGCATCAATAAACTCATAGGCTTCTTCTATCATGTATTTCCTTAGTGATTCGTGCGTCTGTTTGCGATCCCATGGACAGCCTTCCGGACTTCTCAGAATCTTGATGACTTCTCTCAGGCGGAAAAATTGGTGATTGAGATCCCCTTTTTTAACAGGGGGGATATACACACTGGTTAAATTATTCACTTCGACGTGGCGGTCCAGCTCTTCAAGAAGAACCGTGGTAGTCTTTTCATGTTCACTTCCAGCGGCTGTCACTATGGTTACGGGGTAATCGGCCGGTAGATCTTCCAGCAATGTCAATTTGACTTCCGAAGCCACTAACGAATCATACACCTGACAGAGGATGATATGATTCAAAAACTGAAGCTCTTCTCGCTTCAAATCTGTAGCGTCTACAAACTGAAACCCCTCGATTGGATCGATTTCAAGCGCGGTGAACGTGGCATCAAGAAAACTTTGACCACCTTTGATATCGAGGAGGACTTCCCCTCTGTCTCTCGCTTGAATCAGTAATTGAACCGTCCGTTCAGCAAGCATAGGATGTCCAGGGACGACATAGGTTACGTCCTGTCCACGGGAAAAGGTAAGGAGACGGGAGGCGATTTCTGTGTACACATCTCCAAATTGATCATGGGATTCATAGACAGAATCAAAACTTTCAAATGTGATTCCTTCATTTTGCAGCGCTTGGATGACTGGGTGATCGAGGGTTCGTGCATAGAGATGGGATTGATTTTGGGTCAATTCACGGTAAACCCCGAGCGGAAGCTGCTCTAAATCCGCAGCCCCAAGTCCGATGATTGTTATGGTATTCATTGGTTCATTCCTTTCGGCGAAAGCTTCCATACGACCTTACGAAAAGGTATGACATCTAATTCTTCATTTGTGAAACTGCCCGTTCTGAGAAGAAGGACAGCATAAATCAAAGCACCAAATCCTGTAACAGACAATATGTACAGGAATAAAGACAACCTTGTATCTAAATTAAAAACAAGGAAGGCGAGCATTTTAGCCAGCCATAGTCCGAACATCATTCCTCCAAGAGAAATCAGGATCCCCTTCCAGGGGAGGGTGGTCCATTTTTCCCAAGGAACTTCATGTCTTAAGGTTACGACATTTCCGATTAAAACAAAAGCGACAGCCATCACCGAGGCGATTGCTGCTCCTTCTAAATCCCAAAAAGGAATAAAGAACCTGTTTCCAACCCATTTAATAATCAGCCCCCCTGCGATCATCATGGCTGTTTGTTTCATATAACCTAATCCCTGCAATATGGAAGAGAGGGTAATGGAAAGGGAACTGCCAAGGATGACGAGCATCAGGATTCTTAAAGCTCCCGTTCCATGATCATCCTGGAAAAAGGATTGATTGATAGCCGGAAATAAGAAGATCAGCCCAGCCGTCGCTCCAACACAAAGGAAGACGGTCATTTTCACGGCGCTCACCACCGACTTTTTCACTTTTGCAGGATTCTGCTTCAACCTTGATCTCGTGACAGAAGGAATCAGAGCGAGAGCGAGCGAAGATGCAAGCACCGTACCCAGTTGAATGAGCGGCTGCCCTCTATCGAACACCCCTTTCCACATACGCGCATCTTCAAGCGCTATCCCTGCTTTTAGGAGGTTCGGGACCAATGTCAATGCATCAACGAGCTGTAAAGATAAGAGCAACATGTAATTTAAGCAAATCAGGATGCCATGCAGAAAAATGGTCCGTTTATAGGAGACACGATGATCCCAGCTTCTCCATGTCCACATGTCCCCCTTTTTCACCAACCAATAAAAAAGAAACGAAAACGCAGCTCCTGCGCCTGCCATTGAACCTAGCGACGCCCCTATTCCTATGGTATAAACGTCCGTTCCCTTCATGATTAAAACAGCAGAACCAATGATGATTCCAACTCTGAAGACTTGTTCGATAATTTGTGATACCGCTGTAGGGCCCATATTATTCTGTCCTTGAAATGCACCTCGAACAACCGCTACAAAAGGAACTAGGAGAAAAACAGAAAACGCCGACTTTAAAGAAGTAGTTAATTTTTCATCTCCCATTACAGAAGCAATCCACGGAGACGATAGAAATCCAGCCATAAAAATCAACCCAGAGGCCGTCATCACCCACAAGAAAACAGGGATATAAAACGATGGAACAGACAGAGGCGATGATTGATCATCGATGTCGGAAACGATTTTCGAAATGGCTGCCGGAAAACCATACAGGGCAAGGATCAGAGCGATGCCGAGAATGGGATACACTTGTTGATAGACATAAAAGCCAAGATCTCCCGTTAAGTTCTGAAGGGGGACACGATACCCCGCACTTATGACCTTACTGATCAATCCGGCTAGTGTTAGAATGAATGCCCCTTGTAAAACAGAGCGTGAACGTAATTTGGTCATATTGGACCCTTTCTAATATATATGTATTCAGAACATTCATTATATCATAGGAAAAGGTCAGACCCCGTACCCGCTTGGATCTGACCTTACTTGCTACTCCATTTGTTTGGCTAAAAAACTAGCGGCTGTCTGTACAGCTTTACTGACCCCGTCTTCTAATGGAGAACCTTCTTTATTGAAGGCGACGACGCAGCCGATGGGATCTCCTTGCGCAATGATAGGATAAATAAGATATGATATCACATCTTCTTCCTGACCCCGAGTCAATTCAACCGGCTCCGGATGCTTCTCAAAAGACATTGTTCTCGAATCCATGACTTCTTCAATCTTAGATCCGATCGATCGGTTCATATAATCCTTTTTCGCACTTCCCGCCACCGCTATATACTCATCACGATCGCAAATCAACACAGGAGCTTCTAAAGACTCACTGAGCGCTTCTGCGTACTCTTTTGCAAAATCACCCAACTCGCTGATAGGTGAATATTTCTTAAGAATGACTTCACCTTCACGGTCTACAAAAATCTCCAAAGGATCACCTTCACGGATCCTCAGCGTACGGCGGATCTCTTTCGGGATAACAACACGTCCTAAATCATCAATACGGCGTACAATACCAGTTGCTTTCATTCTATATGCTGCCTCCTTTTCTGTGATGACTGCCTATCTATACCTGTTGAAGCGCAAGCAGAACAAGCGGGTGATTAAAGATAGTATGATACAGCAATAAAAACCTATACACCCTTTGGATGGATTTTTTCATAAAAAATGTAAACACCGGTTGTGGAGACGACCGTTAGACACGACAAGCATAAGCCAAGACACGCAGTGGAGCGTTCTTTCTCCACTGCGTGGATTGACTTATGTCTCGAGTGTCTGGGAGCCGGAACTGGACGAATAGGAATGTGGAGGTGCCCTGGGCAGCTTCGACAAGCATATGCGAAGCATCTTTTGTGAGGTGCTTTTCCTCACAAAGAAGATTTGCGTATGACCTCGAGAAGCTAGGCACCGGAACTGGATTTTACCGGGTGTAGAGGAAGCTTGAATAGATAAGAAAAACCTCATCCCTGTTAAGGGATGAGGTGCAATTAGGCGGTTGATACTTCTCTCATCATCTCCGGAAGCTTGCTGATAAATTCTTCGACAAGCTCATACCTTTTGAATTCTGTCTTACGGTCCCATGTAAAGGTTACCTTCAATTGGGAATCTTCTGTCCCTAGTTGAACCATACGCCCGTATTTATTTGCAAATTCGAACAGTTTTGTTCCATCGATCTGCTGACTTTGCTCAGCTTCCATCAACATTTCGATTTTCCTTTTCTTCTCTGTCACGCTCTCGATCCTTGAACGTTTTGCTTGCAGACGAATAGAAGAAACGCGGAACAAGTTATCCACCTCTTGCGGGTAATCGCCGAACCGGTCGATCAATTCATCACGCAAGTCATGGATATCCTCGAATGTTTCAATCGCCTGGAACAATTTGTACATATCGATTTTCTGCTTTTCATCAGCGATGTATTCATCGGGAATATAAGCATCCAGCATCATATCAAGCTCCGGTTGGAACGGCTGAATACTTTCCGGCTCTTTCCCTTGTCTCTTCGCTTCTATGGCGTCTTTTAGCATCTGGGAATACATATCGAATCCGACAGAATCGATATAACCGTGCTGCTGGGCTCCTAAAAGGTTCCCTGCTCCACGAATAGACAAATCACGCATAGCGATTTTGAACCCGGAACCGAGCTCGGTGAATTCTTTTATCGCCTGCAAACGTTTCTCGGCCACTTCTGTCAGCACTTTGTCCTTTTGATAAGTGAAATAAGCATAGGCCACCCGGTTCGACCTTCCGACACGTCCTCGCAATTGATAAAGCTGACTTAGTCCCATACGGTCCGCATCATAAACAATGAGGGTATTCACATTCGGAATATCGACACCGGTTTCAATAATCGTCGTACTGACAAGCACATCAAATTCCCCTTCAAGGAAGGAAAACATGACATTCTCAAGTTCGGTCTCATTCATCTGTCCATGGGCAGAAGTGACCCTCGCCTCAGGGACAAGCTCAGCAATTTGCTGAGCCATCCGTTCGATGTTTTCCACACGATTGAAGAGGAAAAATACCTGACCGCCCCGGGCCATTTCCCGTTCCACCGCTTCCCGGAGGAAAATCGGATTATATTCAAGCACATACGTCTGAATAGGGAAACGGTTGGCCGGAGGTGTTTCAATGACAGACAAATCTCTGACACCAAGCATGGACATGTGCAAGGTTCTCGGAATCGGAGTCGCCGTCAACGTCAACACATCGACATTGTTCTTCAACTGTTTGATTTTCTCTTTGTGTTTCACTCCAAAACGTTGCTCTTCATCGACGATTAACAGCCCTAAGTCCTTGAACTGCATATCTTTGGATAAAATTCGATGGGTTCCTACCACCACATCGACGAGACCCTTCCTCAGACGATCGGTCGTTTCTTTCTGCTGCTTTTTCGTACGGAAGCGGCTCATTAGTCCAATGTTAATCCCAAAGCCTTGGAAACGCTCTTGAAGGGTCTCATAGTGCTGCTGTGCAAGAATGGTTGTAGGCACGAGCAAGGCCACTTGTTTTCCATCGACAATCGCTTTAAAAGCTGCACGAATCGCGACTTCTGTTTTTCCATAACCCACATCTCCGCAAAGCAGCCGGTCCATCGGACGCACGCGTTCCATATCCGATTTGATTTCTTCAATACAACGGATTTGATCTTCCGTTTCTTCATAAGGGAAGGCTGCTTCAAAGTCTTTCTGCATTTCTCCATCTTCACTGAAAGCAAATCCTTTGGAGGCTTCGCGTTCGGCATAAAGCTGAATTAAATCATCAGCGATATCTTCGACTGAAGATTGGACCCGGCTCTTGACCTTTTTCCACTCACTGCCGCCAAGCTTATAAACTTTCGGTTCTTTCCCTTCCGACCCCACATATTTTTGGATCAGATCAATTTGGTCGATGGGCACATACAGCTTGTCATTTCCAGAGTAATTGACCATCAGAAAATCTTTATGGTTCCCAGCCATTTTTAACGTTTCAATCCCTAAATACTTTCCAATTCCGTGGCTGGCGTGGACAACATAATCGCCGACCTTCAATTCCTGATAGTTCTTAATCCGCTCGGCGTTCGACATTTTCTGTTTCCGTTTCGGTTTGGCGGTTCTTTTCTTGAACAGTTCATTTTCGGTCATGACTGCAAGCTTATGCATCGGCCATTCGAATCCATGACTGATATTGCCTGTGATAATCGTCGGTTTTACCAAAGGAAGCTGGACGTCCCCTTCTGCAATAACCGCTTCCATATCATAATCACGAAGCACACCTTCAATCTTGGACTTCCTATTTTCATCGGGGGCAAGGATTACGACAGAGAAATCCTGCTTTTCCCAGCGATCCATTTCAGTTTTCAACAAGTTCATCTGCCCATGGAATTGCTGCATCTGACGACTCGAGATATTCACGATATTCTGCGGTTGCGTATTGGGGATGTGCCTCATAAAAACAGACAGGTAAAGACGAGGATGCTCGATCTTCATCCAAGCATCCTGCCAATCGAAAGAAAGATGCAGCTCTCGTACGGTTTGGTTAGCTTCCAGCATACTATTGTGCCATTCCGCTTCTTCCTGGTCGAGACGGTTGGCCGTTTCCTGGATCCGGCTCATTTCATCCAGAATGACGAGGCCCGTTTCCGGCAGGTAGTCTAGTAGACTGACAGGTTCTTCATAGAAATATCCAATGTACTTATAAATTTCCTGGAAATGCTCTTTGGCCTTCAAAAGATCCAAATCATGCTCAACTACTTGAGCGAGTGTCTCTTTCGCATCCTGCTTGGTAAGTTTCTTCAGAGAATGGCTCAAGGCGTTCTCCAGACGATCATGGGCTCTGGCAAAATCTTCGTCCTTGAGCAACAGTTCCGTAGCCGGCCCAATTTGGACAGCCTCCAATTTGTCATGGGACCGTTGGGTTTCGGAATCAAACGTCCGAATCGAGTCCACTCCTGTATCAAACAACTCTATCCGATACGGAAACTCTGCGGTCAGGGGGTACACATCCATGATTCCCCCACGCAAAGAAAACTCCCCTGGTGTGGCCACCATCTCTGTACGGTCATACCCCATGTTCACTAAGCGTTCTAAGTACTTGTCGAGATTAATTTCTTCCCCAACACGAAAAGGGAGCTGACTTTGCTCCCAGTAAGATTTCGGTGGCATCATTCGTTTTAGTGCAGCCACAGGTGCAATTAAAATCCCTTTTTCCTGAGACAGCCACTGACTTAATGCGTCGATTCGCTGACTCCTTAGTTCAGGACTGGCAACGGCGATTTCTGATGCAATCAGTTCATTGACCGGATACAGGTGAACCTGTTCTGCATCGGTCAATTCTTGCATATCCTCATACAATTGTTGTGCTTGAATCAGTTGATGAGTCACGATGATGACTGGTCGTTCCAAGGACTCTTGAAGCATGGAAACCATTAGACTTCGTGAAGCCCCTGACAAACCGGCCACCATTTGTTCCTTCATCCCCGATTTAAAGCCTTCGACAACAGAATGAATGTCATCCTGCGGAAATAAATAATCCTTAATACCTTGCATAACGAATTCCTCCACCACCCAGATTTCCGATCCAAACAGAAATCAAGATTTACTGTATAAAAAAGTCAAGCTCATGGTAATGTGGATTGTCGTCTAATGATTCTTTGCACGAGTCACAAATGGTTCGAATGTTCATATCACCGCTCGCTGTCATATGAACCATCTGCTCCTGGTCCTGATCATTTAATATATCAAAGCCCAACTGGGACACATCCACATGTTTCGCATCTAATTCTCCGACCTGGTTTTCACAATGACGGCAAAAATAACGTATTTTCATTTCCATCCTCCTTGAAGGGTTGATGGTACATAGTTTTACCGTCATCCGAGACTGTTATACGAACTCGATGATCCCGTCACTTCACATTGAAATCATTCATCACTTCGTTAAACGGTCGCTCTATCCATGCTTCACAAGCTTTTACAGAATCATCAATGCTTTCTTTCACTGATATTTGTTCTTCTTTGGAGAAGCCACCTAACACATGATCGATCACGGTTTTTGAACCTTCCGGACGCCCTACACCGACACGCAGCCGTTTGAACTCTTTTGTTCCCAACTGATCGATGATATTGCGAATGCCATTGTGACCGCCATGGCCGCCTTTTTTCCGCAAACGAATTTTTCCTGGCGGCAGATCCAAATCATCATAAACCACCAGTACATCTTCGATATCAATATCATAGAAGTCCATCAAAGGCCGAAGGGCTTCCCCTGACAAATTCATATACGTTTGAGGTTTCAAAAGGATTACTTTCTCTCCGTTGAAACGCTCCATTGTGAATAAACCATTGAATTTTTTCTGACTCAAAGCCCACTGATTTCGGGAAGCCAATTCATCTATAATCATAAACCCGATATTGTGCCGGGTGTCTTCATACTTTTTTCCTGGATTTCCAAGTCCTACAATACACTTCATACATAACTTCCTTCTCTGTCTTTATACTATTGATTCATTATATCAAAAGGAAACGCGGAAAGATGTCAAAATGCGTTCCATCCTTACAAAAACTTGCGCCTAACCTGTCGTGTGTTTATACAATCCCCTTAACCCCGGTTCTTAAACCGGACAAAGATGGAAAATTGGATACACCAAGAGCATAAGCCCATCAACAGTTATAATACTGGTTTAAAACCATTGATTGACTTATGACTGCAGGAAAATAAAAGATGAACGATTAAAAAGGGCGCGCCTTCTTGGCCACGCCCTTCGTATGTTTCCAATTACTCTTCTTTTTCTTCAGAATCTTCTTCTGCTTCCTCTGATTTCTCATTAATGACTTCAGGTTCAGCATCAGTATCTGTTTCCGGCTCTTCTTCCGGCATTTCTTCCGGAGGAGTTACGGATACGATCGTCGTATTTTCATCTTCGGTAATCTCATAGTTTTTAGACTCTTTCAAGTCACCGACCATGATGCTGTCACCGATATTCAGTTCAGAAATGTCAACAACGATTTCCTCAGGGATATCGCGAGGCTTGGCACGAACCGCCAAATCGTAAAGTGGCTGCTGAACGACGCCGCCTTCTTTACTTCCTGCCGCTTCACCTTCTAAGTGTACAGGAACTTCGACATCCATTTCCTCAGACATGTTTACAATGTAGAAGTCTGCGTGGATTAATTCGTCTTTCAATGGATCGACTTGATATTCATGGAGCATGACATCCACGGTCTCTTTTCCTTCAATATCAAGAGAGATAATCGCGTTCTTACCTTCATCACGAACGGTTTTAAGTAACTCTATGCTGTTAACAGCAACCGTGATCGGTTCTTTATCCTTCCCGTATACGACACTAGGAATGTTTCCTTCCAAGCGAATTTCACGGGTTACAGATTGCTTGAGATTTTGTCTTTGATTTGCTTTTAGTGTAATAGCCAAATTAATCAACCTCCAGTAATTTACCAATCATTATTTCAGTTTCCCGTTAAAAACAAGAGTTAAACCTAATTACGCAAAATTAGTCAAATAAAATACTAATGGATTGACGTTCATGGACACGGACAATAGCTTCACTGATCAAGCCGGCTACCGAAAGCTCGGTGATTTTCTCGCTCGATTTTTCTTCGCCTAGTGGAATCGTGTTGGTAACCACAAGCTCTTTAATTTTCGAATTATCGATACGCTCGATCGCAGGTCCTGAAAGAACGGGATGCGTACAGCAAGCAAACACTTCTTTGGCACCGTTCTCGACAAGAGCGTTGGCCGCCAGTGTAATCGTACCTGCTGTATCAATAATGTCATCAATTAAAATGGCCGTCTTGCCTTCGATGTTACCGACGATGTTCATGACTTCCGCAACGTTCGGACGCGGACGACGCTTATCGATGATCGCAATAGGGGCTTTTAGACGATCCGCCATTTTACGGGCACGTGTAACGCCCCCATGGTCTGGAGATACGATGACAACATCCTCAAAATTCTTCTCCTCAAAATAGTCGGATAGAATCGGAACCCCGACCAGGTGATCAATTGGCAGGTTAAAGAATCCTTGGATTTGCGGCGCGTGCAGATCAAGCATTAAGACGCGGGAAGCTCCTGCCGTTTCAAGAAGATCAGCAATCAATTTAGCTGTAATCGGCTCACGGGCACGGGCTTTTCTGTCTTGTCTAGCATAACCGTAATAAGGCATGACAATATTGATGGATCTTGCTGACGCACGTTTTAGAGCATCGATCATAATCAGGAGTTCCATGATGTGCTGGTTGACGGGCTCACATGTAGATTGAACTACATACACATCACACCCACGGATACTTTCTTCAATATTGATTTGAATCTCTCCGTCACTAAAGCTCGTGACTGTACATTTACCTAGTTCGACTCCGATGTTATCAGCAATCTCTTTCGCTAACTCAGGATTTGAGTTGAGTGAGAATACTTTCAGTTTTGAATCCTTATATCCAGTTGCCATGGATGGAACCCTCCGTTAATCTTTTTTGATCGATTTCATTTTACTTGCATAGCCTTCTTTGTTCGTCTGGCGGGAACGGGCAATCGACAAAGCTTCGGACGGGACATCCTGGTTAATCGTGGAGCCCGCAGCTACATAAGCTCCTTTTCCTACGGTGACAGGAGCAATTAAGTTTGAATTGCATCCGATGAATGCATCATCTTCAATCGTCGTCAAATGCTTGTTCTCACCATCGTAGTTCACCGTAATGGTTCCACAACCGATGTTGACACCACTTCCAACCTCAGCATCCCCGATATAGCTTAGGTGAGAAGCTTTGCTTCCATCGCCGAAGGAAGCCTTTTTCACTTCCACAAAGTTTCCGACTTTCACATCGTCACCTAGAGAGGACTGCGGGCGGATGTGGGCAAAAGGTCCAATTTGGACACGGGAGCCGATCTTACTGTCGGCAGCGACACTCTGCTTAATAATCGTTGCACTGCCCACATAACAGTTTGTAATGGTAGAATGAGGGCCTATTACCGCATCGTCTTCAATGCTCGTTGCACCTTCAAGAACGCTTCCAGGATAGATGACGACATCTCTTCCTATGGTCACATCTGGACCAATATACGTTTGTTCAGGATCGACAAGCGAAACCCCGTTTCTCATATGTTGCTCGTTAATTCGTTGTTTCATTAGCTTTTCTGCTTTTGACAAGGCCACACGATCATTAACACCTAGAGATTCCGAAAACTCCGGTGTTTGGTAGGCACTGATGGTTTCCCCTTGACCCTTCAGGATTTCAACGACGTCCGGCAGGTAATATTCTCCTTGAACATTATCATTAGAGACGTTCTTAAGTGCATCAAACAGCATAGCATTATCAAAACAATACGTACCTGTATTGATTTCCTGAATCGCCTGTTCTTCATCAGACGCATCTTTTTGCTCCACGATTCGTTCAACCTGGCCATTTCCGCCACGGATGACGCGGCCGTACCCGTGTGGGTCTTCAGCATGCGCCGTAAGAACTGTAGCCTTCGCCCCTTCTGCATCATGATGATCCAGAAGTTTTTGAAGCGTCTCCCCTGTCAACAATGGCGTATCACCACAAACAACAACGGTCGTCCCTTCTTTGTCAGCCAGAATGTCATCCGCCTGTAAAACAGCGTGGCCTGTTCCCAACTGTTCCTCCTGAATGACATAATGACTATCTTCACCAAGCTGTTCCTGGACTTTTTCAGCACCAAAACCTACAACGGTGATCAATTCTTGCAAATCTAATGTATTCAATTGGTCGACAACGTGCTGAACCATCGGCTTTCCACATACAGGATGCAAAACCTTATAAAGTTTTGACTTCATACGTGTACCTTGGCCAGCGGCTAGAACGACAGCATATCGATTAGTCATGAACGTACCTCCATCCTAAATATCCACTTTGAATCATATCTCAATACAACATGTATTTCAACATTTAGAGGAGGAACACAAACGGAAATCCGACCAAGGTCTTCGACCAAAAAAAGAGTCTAACCTGGTTCGGTTAGACTCTTGTTGTGCGTAAGTATTAGGAAGCGCCGGCTTCTTCGAATTCCACCTCAGCTTCTTCCTCATCACCAGCACGGTGATAAGCTTCAAGTACAGCGTCCTGGATCTTTCCACGAGTACCTGAATTAATCGGGTGTGCAATGTCACGAAACTCCCCATCCGGAGTGCGTTTGCTCGGCATCGCCACGAACAGTCCATTGTTGCCATCAATCACCCGTATGTCATGGACAACAAACTCCTGGTCCAAGGTAATAGAAGCAATTGCTCGCATTCTTCCATCAGTATTCACGCGTCGCAGTCTTACGTCAGTTACTTCCATTAGATTCACCACCTTTTATACAAAAGAACTTATGTAAGACAAATTCCACAAAACGGGAAAAAATCCTGCTAATTTTTCTAAAAAATTTTTTGATTCTGTATATTTAGGTGTTCAACCATGAAGAAAGCCCTCATACAAAAGGATGAGGGCTCTTTCAACAAAGCATATTTTATATATTTTCTAACAGGTTCCCAGGTCGGACTTCAATGGAGGATTTGCGTTCATCCGCATTGATAATCTGCACAACAGATAAATAATCATCCACGACGCGGTCCTCTTCCTCATCTTCCGCCTCAGCAAGAACTCCGATTCCTGCTAATTCAGCATCAAATTCCATTAATAAATTCCGCATTCCATTAATGGTTCCGCCAGCTTTCATGAAATCATCAATGATACAGACCCTTGATCCTTGAGGAAGAGATCGCTTCGTTAGAACCATTGTTTGGATCTTCCTGGTCGAACCAGAAACGTAGTTAATGCTCACCGTTGATCCTTCAGAAATTTTCGGATCCCTTCTGGCAATCACTACGGGGACGTTCAAGTAGGAAGCGACAGCGTATGCGAGGGGAATCCCTTTTGTCGCAACCGTCATGACCACATCGATGTCTTTATCACGAAAAGCAGAAGCGAACAGCTTGCCAATGTTACGTGTCGTTTCCGGATCACCTAACAAGTCGCTCATAAATAAATAGCCACCCGGCAGGAGCCTCAAGGGATCCTCCAACTTTTCACATAGTTCTTCAACAAAACGATGGCTTTCTTCTTTTGAGAAAGCAGGGATATATTTCACTCCCCCAGCTGCTCCAGAAACTGTTTCTAAATAGCCGATCCCCTCATGTTGGAACATTTTGTTGATGATTCCTAAATCTTCACTAATGGATGATTTCGCAGCATCGTACTTTTCTGAGAAAAAAGGGAGGGATATAAGCTCACGTGGTCGATCGAGAATATAATGAGTCATGGCAACAAGTCTTTCGCTTCTTTTCATACAAAGACACCTCTAAATCCGAATGTTTTCATTAAATATAACAAATTCGTACGTTATTTATCAAGTGGTTCTTTGTATCCGAGCATACGAACCATAAAAACTTCCGTACAAAAGCCCTTAAGACTGTTATAAATTCTCTGGGCTCGCGCATCGTGTTCAACGAGCGAAAAAACGGTCGGACCACTTCCACTCATAAGCACGGCGTCAGCCCCTGCCTGTTTCATCTGCTCTTTAATTTGACCGACTTCTTCATGCATTTGTAGCGTCACACCCTCAAGTGTATTGCCGACGTTCTTACAAATGCCCGAGTAGTCTCCATCTTTCAGAGCATTCACCATGGCTTCGGTATCAGGGTGTTGAGCCGCGCTCAAATCAAGATTCTTATAAACGGACTGGGTCGATACTCCAAGCGTAGGTTTAGAAAGAACCACCCAACACGGAGGAGGGGCAGGAAGGTGTTGAATCTTTTCTCCCCGGCCGGTCGCAAGCGCCGTTCCTCCATGTACACAGAAAGACACATCCGAACCAATTTCCGATCCGAGTTCCGCCAATTCATCCATGCTCAAACCCAGCCCCCACATCCGGTTCACACCTCGAAGGACAGCTGCGGCATCACTGCTTCCTCCAGCAAGCCCGGCTGCTACAGGGATGTTCTTTTCAATAAAGATCTTAACTCCTTGAGTTACATGAAAACGATCTTTCAACAATTGTGCCGCACGGTAAGCTAAATTACGTTCATCATTCGGGACAAAACGGCTTTCCGATTCCACTTTGATTTCATCTTCAGAGAGGAGGGTCAATTCAATGCGATCGGCAAGATCGACAGTTGTCATGACCATCTCTACTTCATGAAACCCGTCCGCTCGTTTATGTAAAACATCAAGAGACAAATTAATTTTCGCAGGAGCTTTTTCAAGTATTTGCATGCAAGCACCTCATCTTCCATATGATTCTGAAAGCATTGTACCATATTTGTTGGGTTGGTGAGGGGCACGAGAAAGGAAAAAAGCCCCTGGAGCCTCAAGCGCCAGGGGAAAAGCTTACTGTTGGTTGTTCACCATTTGTTCTTCTGCCATTTGAATTGCTCGTTTTACCATATTGCCGGCATCACGCCCAGAAATGCCGCCCCATCCGTCTTTTTCTACCTTGTCGTAAAACCCAAGTTCTTTCGCGATTTCTTCTTTCAACGAGTTGGACATCATGCTGCGCTTACGTCCCATCGTCTTCAGCTCCTTTCGCTTTCACTAAAGCTACGACAAAGTTAGTATGTGCGAAACATGCAACGGACAAGCAAGGGAGTTGTATGTAAGGATGGTAATGATTCCTTCTTTATCTTTTTGAATGATATTCCGTTTTGCAGACAAAATAAAAAAGCAGCAAACGGTTGGTTCACTGCTCAAGTGCCATAGTCTGTAGGTCGTCGAAGTTCAATTCGACTGTCTCTGTAAGTACATCTGCATAGCTGTAAGATACACGTTCAAAAGCATTTTCTTCTTGATCCAGCTCTACAATGAAAACAGCAGGATATGTTTCTGCCAGTACACCGGATCGCTCGATTGTTTTACGACGTCCGCCGTTTGCTTTCAAAGTTAGGCGTTTACCAATTTGCCCTTCAAGGGATTGCTTGATTTCTACTAACGTTTTAGCCACTGCACTCCACCTCACTATAAATTAGTTTATCACAGACTTAGGACAAAGTCAAATAAAATTATTAATTATACCAACTGCGCATTCACAATGCAACAGAATGATATAAATAATCGGTCCTGGTTAGCTTATCCATTTCAAGGAAAAGTATGTAAGCTTTTTTCATTTCCTTAAAATCCGTACATATCCCTCTTCCGCTAACACTCTCTTTAGTTGAAGACTCAGTTTCGAGATGTTTCTGGGTTCGTTGCCTGGGTTGAGGTCAGGGGTGGCCGGGAAGCAACTCGCTTTCCTGTGGGGGAGCGCCGAGCTTCCTCGGACTGCGTCCTGCGGGATCTCGCCTATCTCCTTCTCCCACGGGAGTCTCGCAGCTTCCCAACCACCCCATTTCATATGAGGGAGAAACGAACCCCCTATACCGAGATGGAGTGCCCACCACTCTCCCATCTAGAGTGGGGATAAGCTTCTGTATCAAGCTTTCACTTTCTGAATGCCCACTGGGGGAATTAATATTATCCTTTTCCCAAAATCATACAAGCTGATTTTTAAGTAGTGGTTTCGATAACCTTCCTTGGTTAAGGGGTGGAGGGGAATGGCGAGACTCCTGCGGGAAAAGAGTGCTAGGTGAGACCCCGCAAGGCTTCAGCCTGAGGAGGCTCACCGCGCTCCCGCGGAAAGCGAGTTATTCCCCTCCGCCCCATCCACTCAACAAAAGTCTCGAAATTGAGCCTTACACAATCCTGCCATTTAGCTGAAGGTGAATAAAAAAAGCCGTCATCACGTGATGACGGCTTTTTTTATGGTTCCTGGATTTCTTCTGTTTGATTTTCAGTGTAGGGCATGCCGATGCGGAGCAATCCTTTGGTTTCAATTCCGCCAAGGCCGTCTTCTCCACTTATAGTATTGCGAATGACTTCCCATATGTTGATATGGTCCATAAACGAAGTATACGCCACACGGGCAGCCACGTAGACCGGGTCAATGGCGTGAATGTTAACCCGGGCAGGTGAGCTCGCGAAGTTGGCTCCAGCCCTGATGATGGATTCAAAATGAGATTGGCAGGCACCAGCAAAAACGACCATTTGATCGAAATTGGGATATTTTCTTCTTATGTTCCTGACAGCTTCTACAAAGTACTTGGAATGACGATAAGACTCCAACTCCCTGACAGTTCCTTTCGCTTTGGAGTAAGAGTCGTGTCCCGTCAAAACGACAATTTCCGGGTGTACTTTTTCTATTAGAGACAGGACTTGGTTCGGCATTTCTTTTTCGTGAAGGTATTGTCCATGAACTTGCAACCCCAGTTGTTCATATAAAGCAATACACTTTTTCAAAAACAATGGATCTCCATCTATATGAAGAATTCGGGGAGGGATTTGAAAATAGTTCGTTTCTTTTTGATTGGCATATCCACTCCCTGCTTCTGCTTCCCTTTTTTCTTTGAGGAGTCTGTAATCTTGACGAAATAAACGGTAGGAATAGGCTTCCTTCTCATCGACTTCACTTTTTCTACGGTGATACTCAGCTCCGGTTACTTTTTCAAGATCATCGAGAGGGGCGTCGGCCTCAAGTCTTACATATTCGCCCATCAATTTTAAGAGTGGTCCCTTCTCTGACTTCACTCGAAAAATGATGTCGTGCTGATAGGATTTCCGTGTTACAAGGTCTCCACTTGATATCATCACTTCCCCACCTCACTCTATACACTACTGTAGTGTATGTGTGAACATGGGCTTTGTGTCTATTTACAGTTACTTATATAAAACGTTGGCTAGATCTGCGAATTCCTGCATGGATAAAGATTCCCCGCGTCGAGATGGATCGATTTCGACCTTTTCAAGTCGATTTCTAAGCTCTTCCTTATCCATTTCCCCTTTGAAATGACGGGCTAAGTTGTTCATCAAAGTTTTTCTACGTTGCCCGAACGTTGCTTTCACAACGTCGAAGAAGAATTCTTCATCCTCCACCTCAACAGGTGGCCTCTCTCTCATTTCCAAATGTAGTACAGAAGAATCCACATTCGGTTGAGGCATAAAGACGGTCTTAGGTACATTCAAGACGACATTTGCTTCTGTGTAATACTGAACGGCAATGGAAAGAGAACCGTAACTTTTCGTATTCGGTTCAGCAGCCATACGATCCGCCACTTCTTTCTGAATCATGACCGTTATGCTGTCAATGGGCAGTCGATCCATCAGAAGTTTCATCAGAATAGGTGTCGTAATATAATAAGGAAGGTTAGCTACGACACGGACAGGTTGATCAGGGTTGAAATGATCAGCGATCACACGGGCAACATCCGCTTTGAGAATATCCTGGTTAATGACTTCGACATTGTCATAGTTCCCAAGGGTTTCTTTCAAAATCGGGAGGAGGCGCTGGTCGATTTCAAATGCTACGACACGGTCGGCGTGCTGGGCCAGCTGTTCTGTTAAAGCCCCGATACCAGGTCCGATCTCTATCGCACTCGCCGAACGGTCAATTCCAGCTTCTGCAATGATATTTTTTAAAATGTTAACATCAATGAGAAAGTTTTGCCCCAGGCTTTTCTTAAATGAGAATCCGTAATTCTGCAAAATTTCTTTCGTTCTTGTCGGTGTGGCTACTGCTTTACTGTTCATTTCTTTCCTCCTGTATGATCTGATCCATTGCTTCATTTAGCTGGTGGGATGTAATGTGGAACATATTCAATCGTTTTAACAACTGTTTTCCATTCGTTTTGCCAATTTTGAGGGTGACCCCCAATTTTTCCCGACGCTTGGATGCTTTCGGACCTCCGATGAGTCCGTAGTCGACGAGATCGGCTTTTTCTATTTCACCTTCCCGGATATCCACTAGTTCATATACTGCAGACAGGGCTTCCTGAATATCAGCAATCGACGCATGTTCGATACCAATTCCTTTGTCATGTTTGGCACGTGCACGATGTTTCGGTAAAAAAGCATGCTTGCACGCAGGTACATGCTGGCTTACGATATGCCTGATCCGCTCTCCAGGATAATCGGGATCTGTAAAGATAATGACCCCTCTTTTATCCTGTGCATGTTTGATTTGTTCAAGAACGTGCTCATCAATCGCTGATCCATTCGTTTCAATGGTATCTGCGTCCACGGCAGATTTAATCCGGGCGGTATCATCTTTCCCTTCCACCACAATCACTTCTTTAATTTTCACGTACTTTCCTCCTGTTGCGTTCCCTTCTTCATCTTTCCATAGCATACCATGACTCTATACACGGAAAAAAGCAGAGGAACGATTCCTCTGCTATCTCCATTAATCCAGTATTTTCACTTTTACATTACGGGAGCCGAAATTAAGAGCCTCGCTCCTGGAAGGAACGAATAAATCGATACGATTTCCATTAATAGCTCCACCTGTGTCTCCAGCAATGGCATACCCGTACCCTTCTACCCAGACGCGGCTTCCAAGCGGAATGACACTCGGGTCGACCGCTACGACTTTTTTGTTCGGATTCGCTTTCAAGTTGATGCCTGTAGCCGTAATGCCCGAACATCCTGCACAGTTAGCGGTGTAGGCCGTGGCATGCATATATAAGGTCTTCGCTCCACTTGTATCGTTTCGCGATACCGTCGTAGATGCTTGACTTGAGGAAGAGCGGGAAGAGCTTGATGCATTTGAAGAACTTGACGGGCTTGAAGCAGCAACTGTCGCTTTCTTCTCCACTTTCGTACCAAGAGCAACCACTTTTGTCTTACTCTCTTCTTCCACCGTTTCCTTAATCAGTTCACGGCTGGCTTCCTCACCGTTTTTCAAGATTACTTCATATTCCTTCGTAATCAACCCTTTTTCTCCACTGGAAACGACTTTCTTTTCCCCTTTTGGAAGAGAGTTGTCTTTCTTTGTTTCCACGGTAAAGTCAACTTCTTCTTCGACAACGTCGGTCACTTTCTCGACTCTGGTAATAATGACCTTTTTATCAGAGGATAGCTCTTCTTCCTCATTGAGGTTCAACTCATCCAATTCGCTCAGAGTAATCCCCTCTTCTTGAAACAACTCGTCGACCGTGGATGCGGTCGTCCAGATTTTTTTGGAGTCTCCTCCATCATTGACGTTCACTTGGAAGGCCTGTTGGACTTCAATGTCCATGCCATCTTCAATGAGAGCATCCGGATCATGGGATAATTCATCCCGTTCTTTGAATTCAAGACCCTCCTGCTCAAAGAATTCCTCCACTGTCGAGGCTGTTGTAAAGTATTCTTCTGTATGGTTTCGATCGATGGCTAGATTGATAGACTTAGATGCTATGTACGAGACATCCATTCCATACTCAACCGGATCGGATAAGTTATGTGATAATTCATCGTGTTGTTGAACAGTGACATCGAGCTCTGATAATAATTCATCAATAGTATCAGCATGAGTGCGTATCAGTTCTTTCTGCCCATTTTGTGTCACTTGCACAGAAGCTTTAGTAGCTTCATACGAAACGGTTACTAAAAAGGCGATGCATAGGACGGCAATCACAGTTGCCCATACCATCATGTGACTAATGGCTGATTTTAACAATTCCCCTATATTCATCCTTTGGCCTCCTTTCTAAAGCACGCGTTTTATTGTAGTCAAGTGACAAACTCATGTCAAATGGATCCTCTTTACAAAAAATAGAGGAGCCAGCATGACCATCACTGGCTCCTCTATTATGCTATTATACCTAGTCAATTAACATAACAAACGTGTTACAGTTCCCATACAATTGGGCGGATTTTGTAATATACCCTCCAAGGTCCCCTTTATTGCGACTGGATTCCAAAGAATTCGAGAGCATTCGAAGTTGTGGTTTCACTCACCTCTTCATACGAAATTCCCTTCAACTCTGCAATTTGTTCCGCGACAAGCTTCACATAGGCAGGTTCATTTCGCTTCCCGCGGTTCGGATGCGGAGCCAGGAACGGGCAGTCCGTTTCTACTAACAAATGCTTAAGATCCACCGCTTTGGCCACTTCTTTCGGTAATTTTGCATTTTTAAAGGTGACAGGACCGCCTAAGGAAATCATGAAGTTCATATCGATGCATTCCTGCGCTGTTTCTACAGGCCCACTGTAACAATGCATGATGCCGCCGATTTCAGCTGCATTCTCTTCCTTTAGGACTTCAACAATATCATCTGTCGCCTCACGATTGTGGATGATAATCGGCATCTTCACCTTCTTTGCCAGACGGATCTGTTTACGGAACACTTCTTTTTGCACCTCTTTTGGTGACTTATCCCAATGGTAATCCAATCCCATTTCCCCTATCGCCACGACTTTAGGGTGCTGAGACAATTCCTCAATCCATTGAAGGTCCTCATCCGTCATATCAATAGCATCAACCGGATGCCAGCCTACAGCGGCATAGATGTTTTCATACCGCTCGGCGATTTCCATCGCTTTCGGGATCGTTTTCCTATCGAAGCCTACAACGGTCATATACTGAACACCAGCTTCTTGAGCTCTTTCAATCGTTTCTTCCAAGTCTTCTTCGAACTGATCTGCATTTAAGTGGACGTGCGTATCAAACAACATTCATTTTCCCACCTTCATCAATTAATCGTCATGTAAAAAAAGGGAAAGCACTATGGAGAGCTTTCCCTTTTTATTGGCGTGTTATTTCACTTTCGTCCCATTCTTCAACGTCTGATCCACAGATGCCAAAGATAAACCATTGTCGTCTTCACCAGCAAGAATCATCCCTTCAGACAATTCCCCGCGGAGTTTGACCGGTTTCAAGTTGGCGACGCAAATGACTTTCCTTCCAACAAGATCTTCCGGAGTGTAGTGTTCAGCGATACCGGAAACGACTTGGCGCTGCTCATAACCGAGGTCCAATTGAATTTTAAGCAGCTTGTCTGCTTTCTTCACCTTGTCGACTTTCGTTACTTCCGCAACCCGGAAATCAAGCTTCATGAAATCATCAATGGTCACTTCTTCCACTTGCTCCTTTTTCTCCTCTTTTTTCTCTTCTTTTGGAGGAGCTGACTTCTTCATCATGTCTTTGATGATTTGCGTCTCCTCTTCCGCATCGAGACGAGGGAAAATCGGCTGGTCTTTTTGTACCTTCGTTCCAGCTGGAAGAATTCCAAATTCGCTGAGGCTTTCCCATGCTTTATGCTCATCTGCTGTTACTCCGAGCTGCTGGAAGATTCGCTCAGGCGTCTGCGTCAAGAACGGCTGAAGCATCACAGCTATTTGACGAAGCGATTCAGCCAGGTGGGCCATGACATTACCCAGTCGGTCTTTTTGGTTTTCATCTTTAGCCAGAACCCACGGCTGTGTTTCATCGATATATTTATTCGTACGACTGACGAATTTCCAGAGATCTGCAAGAGCCACAGAAAACTCCATGTTCTCAAGAGCATCTTCTACAGAGATTCTCGTCTCCTGGGCCAGTTTTTCAAGGCTTTCATCAAATTCATCTTCCCCTAGTTTCAGAGCTGGAATTTCACCATCGAAATACTTACTGATCATCGCGACTGTACGGTTCAGCAGGTTCCCAAGGTCATTCGCAAGGTCATAGTTCGTACGTTCAACGAATGCTTCTGGTGTAAACACCCCATCAGAACCGAATGGTACTTCACGAAGCAAGTAGTAGCGTAGAGCGTCCAGACCATAACGATCGCTCAACTGGACCGGATCCACAACGTTCCCCTTGGACTTGGACATTTTTCCATCTTTCATTAAGATCCAGCCATGGGCAAATACCTGCTTCGGCAAAGGCAGATCAAGAGCCATCAGCATGATCGGCCAATAAATGGTATGGAAACGGACAATTTCCTTCCCTACAAGCTGAACATCTGCCGGCCAGTATTTTTGATATTTGGAATCATCATCACTTTCATAGCCAAGCGCGGTAATGTAGTTGCTCAACGCATCAATCCATACGTAAATGACGTGCTTCTCATTTCCTGGTACTCCAATTCCCCAATCGAATGTCGTCCGGGATACAGCCAGGTCTTCAAGACCTGGTTTAATAAAGTTGTTGATCATTTCATTTTTACGGCTTTCCGGTTGGATGAATTTCGGGTTCTTCTCATAGAACTCAAGCAATTGATCCACATAGTTGCTCATCTTGAAGAAGTAGGATTCTTCTTTTACTTTTTCTACTTCCCCGCCACAATCCGGGCAGCGGCCGTCTTCAAGCTGACGTTCTGTGAAAAAGGACTCGCACGGGGTACAATACCAACCTTCATACTCATCCAAATAAATGTCGCCTTTTTTCATTAAGTAATCAAAAATTTTCTCTACGACTACTTTGTGACGATCCTGTGTGGTACGAATGAAGTCATCATAGGAAATATCGAGTTTATCCCATAATTGCTTAATCCCGCTCACAATATCATCCACGTAAGCTTGTGGAGAGACTCCTTTTTCTTCTGCCTTCCGCTGGATCTTCTGTCCATGCTCATCCGTTCCGGTCAAATACATGACATCATATCCCCGTAAACGTTTGTAGCGTGCCATCGCATCACCCGCTACGGTCGTGTAGGCATGTCCAATATGCAAATTACCACTAGGGTAATAAATAGGTGTCGTTATATAAAACGTCTTATTTTCCTCAGGCATTCTGTTCCCTCCTCAAAATCTTCCTACCATGTGTCATAAAAGGTCATGGTATCATTCTATCGATTTATCTTCTTTATTTCCATTCCTAACATTAAAATATACCGAATTTTACGTAAAACTGTCAAAAGAACCAAACATTATAATTTCACATATGTAAATACTCTGGTAAAATAAAATGTATATAGATAGGTTGGATAAACCAACCAGATATGGGATGAAAGGGATGGGTAGAGATGGAAAGAGGCCTGGATGAATCGCTCCACTCACCCATTTTCAATACCTGCACCAGTATGTGGAATTGGAAATTCTTATCCCTTTTTAAGTAATTGACACGTCTGGGAATGGTTGGTACTATATTGTCGAGACATATGTCGAAACATGACAGCCAAACTTTTGATTGAGGGGAGACAGAAATATGAAATCTACAGGTATTGTACGTAAAGTCGACGAGCTCGGTCGCGTGGTTATTCCGATCGAACTCCGCCGCACACTAGGCATTAACGAAAAGGACGCGTTGGAGATTTATGTGGACGATGACCGTATCGTTCTAAAGAAATATAAGCCCAACATGACTTGCCATGTCACAGGGGAAGTTTCTGATGAAAATATGAAACTGGCAAACGGCAACCTAGTCCTGAGCAAGGAAGGCGCACAAATGCTGCTTTCAGAACTACAAGACAACCTAAAATAAATAAGATTTAGAGATAAATAGATAAGAGACGATTTACTGGTTATAGAGAGAAAAAAAGACATATGTTAAAGCAACCCCTTACTGTTCACAGGCCTGGCAGTAAGGGGTTTTCTCTTGCTGGTTTTATTTTTCTTCTACATGATAGGCCTGATAGACTTCCCGTTTCGGGAGCTTTCGGTCTAGAGCCGTCTGTTTTATCGCTTCTTTATTCCTCATTCCATCGTTTTCAATATAGTGCTGGACGTGATCAACGAGAGATAAGTGTGCCCACCACTGGTGGCTATCCTCAGATTCTACATCACCCGCTCCTTCAATCACTACACAAAATTCCCCACGAATTTGTTCAGAATGCGCCCAATCCACTAATTCTCCCAAACCCCCACGGATGTATTCTTCGTAACGTTTCGTCAGTTCGCGGACTAATGAGGCCTTTCTATCTCCAAGTATTTCATGGACATGGCTTAACATCTCCTTCAATCGGTGAGGAGATTCATAAAAAATCAGCGTGGCTTGAATGGATTGAAGCTTCTCTAAAACGGCGGCGCGGTCTTTCTTTTTCCTTGGAAGAAATCCATGAAAGTAAAACTCTTCTGTCGATAGCCCTGATCCGGCGAGAGCAGGCAGCGCGGCATTCGCACCTGGCAGAACAACGACTGGGATATCTGCTTCAATCGCTCTTTGGACAAGATCTGTTCCAGGATCTGAAACCCCAGGCATACCCGCATCACTGACGATGGCGATGTTTTTTCCACCACTAAGCCTCTCAATCAACTCCGGACCTTTTGTGTGTTTGTTATGTTCATGATAACTGACAAGTGTCGTAGAGATTTCAAAGTGATTGAGCAATTTTCTGGAATTCCTCGTATCCTCGGCACCAATCATATCCACTTCTTTTAAAGTATTAACAGCACGAAAGGTCATATCTTCCAGGTTCCCTATGGGAGTTGGGACAATATAAAGCGTTCCTTGATCATGATCCATGAAACTTTTCTGTACGTTCATCCATACTCACCCCTTCCTTTCTTTGTTCAATCCAATATTCTTTCTCTTTCCTTGTCATTCGTTTCAGCCGGTATTCTTGTTGTAAGGCTTCTGACTTCGTCTCATACACTTCATAAGCCTCAAGTACGAGAGGCCCTCTACCTCTTGTGTACTTGGCCCCTTTGCCGCTCTGATGCTTTTCTAACCTAGCTTCCAGATTGTTGGTGTATCCGGTATAAAGGGTGTCATCTTTACATTTGAGCATATAGACGTAATGACTATTCTCCATAAAGAATTTCCCTTAGCTCTTGAGTATATTCGTCATCATTCGTAAGAGCGTACAGCGGAGGTAGAAATTTCAGCCCGGGCTTCCCGTCTCTGACTCCTTCAATCAGAAGAATGTTCGCTTCTTTTCCTTCTTTTGGATATACGAGTCGCATTCTTTTGGGCTCCAACTTGTACTTCTTGAATAACTGAATAATTTCTACCATGCGCTCAGGGCGATGAACCATGGATACTTTCCCTCCTGACTTCGCCAGCCTGCTGCATGACTCTACCACGTCTTCTAAGCTGCAGTAGATTTCGTGCCTCGCAATAGCCAAATGCTCATTCAGATTCTGCTCATCCGCTTTAGGAGTAGGAAAATAAGGAGGATTACACGTAACCAGATCGAATTTGTCATTTCCGTAATGCACGGGCATATCTTTCAAATCCCCATGAATCATATTCAGTTGATTTCCTAAATCATTCAGTTCAATGTTACGGAGGGCCATGTCGTAGAGCCGATCCTGAATTTCCACCCCTGTTATCGGAACTCTCGATCGAGTGGAAAGAAAAAGAGGGACGACACCGTTCCCTGTACATAAATCTATGATTTTTCCCCGTGTTTTTGGTACGTACGTAAAGTCAGCGAGTAAAACCGCATCTAATGAAAAAGCGAATACGCTCGGGCTTTGAATAATCCGCATGTTTTCTTTCGCTAATAAAAAATCAATTCGTTCATCTCCATATAATTGAACCATTTCCGCTTTCCTTTCTTTACTTGAATTTCCTATAACAGCTCCCTTTTCTGGAACGGTTTCGTTGCTTTTTTCAGGGGGGAACGGATTCTGGGAAACTACACGCTTCTCACCGCCTCCTATCTGCACACAACCACACGAAATCAAGTATTCCATAATACTGACAGATCATCTTTCCATAACATAACTATAATTTTAAACCCATCCATGATATAAAGAGAGCCCTTCCTCGAACGAGCAAGGAAAGGCTTGGACCTGGAATTATTTCTTTTTGTTTAAGAAAGATAAGCAAAACAGACAATCCTCATCTCTCGGGCTGCCAAAATGAAGATTACAAATATGAAAGCCTTCTTCGTAAAGCCTCGCAAGATTATCATAGCCTTCCCCGACGACTGCCCCTTTGTCCTGTTTGGAATTTGAGGAAGATTGTTCTTTTTCATTCTCTTTCTCTAACCGTTGTCGCAAGTGATGATTTTCAAGCGATAAATGCTGGTTTTCTTCTAAGAGATAGGCCAGCTGTTTTTTTAAATCGCCGAGCTGTTCATAGAGCTCACCGATTTGACTTTCAAAATGGGATACTTGTTCAAATATGGCTTTCTTCTTCACGCTCGACTCCACCCTTTATTCTGAGGCTTCGGTTTGAAGAACTCCTTCATCGATCAGCTCTTGCAGAGAGTATTCAAGGACGCGCTCTTTGTCGCGGAATTCAATCTGCACCATACGTTCGAGCATATTCAGTCCGACGACTTTTCCTTTACCGAAGGAGGTCGCAATGCTTTCACCGAGGTCAGGAAGCTCTTTCTTCGCATTTTCGTAATCATCATTTTCGTACTTGAGACAACACATTAAGCGGCCGCAAAGGCCAGAAATTTTCGCTGGGTTCAAGGATAAGTTCTGGTCCTTGGCCATTTTTATAGAAACAGGTTCGAAATCACCTAAAAACGTTGAGCAACAAAGCATCCGTCCACATGGACCGATCCCCCCGAGCATTTTCGCTTCATCCCTGACACCGATTTGGCGCAGTTCGATCCTCGTCTTGAAAACAGACGCAAGATCTTTGACTAATGTACGGAAGTCCACACGGCCATCAGCCGTAAAGTAGAAGATCACTTTATTACGATCAAACGTGTATTCGACATCCACAAGATTCATGTCCAATTTATGTTCACGGATTTTCTTTTCGCAAACCCGGTAAGCTTCTGCGGCGTTGTCTTTGTTTTCATCCACCGTCACTTTATCTTTATCATCTGCCATACGGATGACTTTTTTAAGAGGTAAAACAACGTCTTCTTCATCTATGGATTTATTAGCAATGACAACTTTTCCGAATTCGATTCCGCGTACGGTTTCAACGATGACATAATCGTCCGTCGTCATCCGCAATTCCCCCGGATCGAAATAATATACCTTACCCGCCTGCTTAAATCGGACACCTACAACTTCGATCATTCGATCATCACCTCTGTAGTTGAAGGGTAAGTTGTTCCATCACTAAATTAGGATGGACATTTTGATTTATCTTTCGTTTCGCCTCAAGAATATCCGTTAAGCTTCGTGCTGCTGACTGACGTGACCAACGCATCGCTGCCTGGTTCAAATTCTCTCTCTCTGTCGTGAAAATGATCGATTCTTCCCGGTCCAAAAGTTGGTTGATCACATCTTGGAACCAGAGCATCAATACATCCAGACCACGCTGCAGCTGCGTTCGCTCTTTGAAATGAGGCATCCACTGATGGTTGATAAACAAAAGTCCTTCATTTGGTTTATTTTGAAGCACTTCAATTAATTGTATCACTAGTTTTCGCACATTCGCAAACCACTCATCTTCATTCATCTCGAGGGCTTCTGTCAAATTATTCGTTAAGGATGACAAAAGTCTCGCATTCGATTCAGAGACTCCTTCTTCCACCAATTTTTCCTGCACACGCCTTGGATTCAGCGGCTGAAAGGCAAGCAATTGACAACGCGACCTGATGGTATCCAGTATGGTCGGACCACTTTCGGTCAGTAACATCGCGGTCGTCTGCTGACTCGGTTCCTCCAGAAATTTTAATAATCGGTTCGAAGCGTTGACTGTCATCTTTTCTGCATCGACGATAATATAGACTTTTCGGTTTGACTCCATTCCTGTATACGTAAATTCTTTTTGTAAATGGAGGATTTGTTCTTTTTTGATGGATTGTCCCTCAGGTTCTATCCAGTGCAAGTCTGGATGATTCCCTGAATCAATCCGGTGACAATCCCTGCAGCTTTGGCAGGGCTCCGCGCCTTCTCTGTTTTTGCAGAAAATACTTTTCGCAAAAAGAATACTCATTTCCCTTTTACCTGTCCCGCGATTCCCCTGAAACAAATAAGCGTGGGAAATCCGGTCCTTTTTGAAGCTGTTCATCAGCATTTGGGCAGCTAGAGGCTGGATGTCTTTCATTTGTGTCCAAGTCTGCATACTACTTCCGTCCTTACGTATATAAATTAATAAGCAAACCTTTGATTTCACCAATCAGCCCAAGCAGATCAACCGTTCGCTTTTCCTGATCCATCACTGCCTCTGTCAGTTCAGACAGCTTCTCATCAACCGATTCCACTATCGTCAACTTTCGAGTCTGTCCATGTGCATTCCAACTATGCGAATGCTTCAGGTTCATTCCATATTGGACGGACTCTTTCATGAAGTCTTTGATAAGACGTTTATATTTAGCCAGATCACGGAAAGACCGAGCTCTTGCCACCCGCTCCCCCTGTGCCGTTATACTACTCATCAGCCTGCTCAATTGGGCTTCTTGCAGCTGCCGGGATTGGGACTGCACCATCGCATCAAAACCAGACTTCCCGTTCGTCTGAAGAGAAGAGTGTCTTTTTGCTGCCTCCATCTGTGTCCGTATTTCTTGATTGATCTTCATACTTGAACCCCTTCTAAGTTAAAACTGAAAAAAGGAATCAACCGGCAAAATAAATACAGTCGCTCCCCCTACCTCGACCTTTACGGGTTTGGGAATGTAAGAGTCCGCATTTCCCCCCATCGGTGAAATCGGAGCAACCATCTGTTCACGCTGGCTGCAATTATCTTTAATAATATCTAAAGCATCGTCCACTTGATCGTCATCACAACCGATCATGAACGTTGTATTTCCTTCTCGCAAGAATCCACCTGTCGTTGATAGTTTGGTCGTTTTAAAATTATTTTCTGCTAAGGCATCTGTCAAACGACTGCTATCTTTATCCTGAACGACCGCAATGATCATCTTCATGCAATCATACCCTCCTGTTGGGTGTTTTCTCCTATTATAACAAATGGATGGAAATTATGATGGCAAGTGACCGCTTAAAACGCGATACGCATCTTTTTTCACAGATTCGAACTCCTGATCGGCATCAATTACCCTGATGCGGTCCTTACTTTGCTCAGCCAATCGTTGGTAGGCATCATAAACTTTTTCATGAAAATCGATATGTTCAAGGTCGAGACGATTTTTTTCTCTTCCCTGGTTCGCAGCAATCCTCTCCAAACCTCGTTCAGGCTTGATATCAAACAACAACGTCAAATCCGGCATATGATCATCAATGGCGAATTCGTTGATTTTAAAAACTTCCTCCATACCAAGACCACGTGCCGCGCCCTGATAGGCAAGGCTGGAATCTACAAACCGGTCGCAAAGCACGATTTTTCCTTCTTTTAATGCAGGGATGACTTTCTCTACGAGATGCTGCCTGCGTGCCGCGGCATAAAGCAGAGCTTCAGTACGGCCATCCATTTCTGTATGTGAAGGATCAAGGATCACTTCTCTTATTTTCTCTGCGATGCGTATTCCTCCCGGCTCTCTCGTTACCAGAACGGAATACCCTTCCTCTATCAATTCTTTTCCGATCTCTTGGAGGATGGAAGATTTACCAGCTCCATCGCCACCTTCGAACGTTACAAACAACCCTTTCACATCTATTCTCCTTTAAAAACAAGGACACCTTGTTCCATGCCTGTATTTTGAAAACGTGCCCCCTGACTGGACAGGGCACGCACCTGAGCTATATGTTGATCATCCCAGCGTTCCCCCTTCAAGACTAATGGAATGCCTGGTGGATAGGGGATGATCGCTTCTGCTGCGACGTACCCTGCAGCTTCTTGCCAATCCACTCTCTCCACGTCCATTCTCTGCATGAACGAATAACTGAATTCCAGCTTTTGAACCGCTGGAAATTGGATTTGATCCTCTATTATTGTAGCACGGTTTGTTTGCTTTTTTAATTGGGAATCCAAGGTCTTCAACCGGTCCTCCAATAACTGTATATCCACACTCGGGGCGAGCCCAAATACGAGTAGAACTTGATCTGTCGTTGCAAGCTCCGGTACGATTCCTACCTCATCCAGGGCTTCCGCCCACTCAAATCCGGTTCCGCTTAAAACCTCGAGCGTAAGCTTCAACGGATCATCCGTGGTTTTCACAGCCCAATAGTTATACGACTGAAACAAGGCCTTTACTTGCTCTAAGAAAACAAACAAGTCCTCCTTTTCCGTGGGCTTCCATGAAGCTAAATAAGCTCTAGCCACGTCTAAACTCGCCATTAGTGGATAGGAAGGGCTGCTCGACTGGAGCATTTGTAAATAATGACGCATTCGGTTCAGATCGATCCTGTCACCTTGTACATGAAGGAACGAAGCCATGGTCATCGCAGGTGCCATTTTATGTGCAGACTGAGCCACACCATCTGCGCCCGCAGCTAAGGCAGCCTTTGGGAAGGGGTTTCCGAGCTGAAAATGAACGCCGTGAGCCTCATCAACCAGCAGGGGGATACGGGATCTATGAACCACTTCTGCAATTTTCTCCAGATCATACGTTCTTCCAAAGTAATCCGGGTAGGTCAAAAAAACGGCTTTACTGTCAGGGTAGTCCTTCAAAGCTCTCTCGACGTCCTCGGCAGAAACGTAGCTATGTCGGCCAGTTTCCTTTTCATATCTTGGAGAGATGAAGACAGGGGATGCCCCCGAAAGTTCGAGAGCATTCAGTACAGACTTGTGACAATTCCTCTGCACTATAATCTCTTCCCCTGGGAGACAAACAGATAAAATCATAGCCATATTGCCGACCGTTGTCCCATTTATCAAGAAAAAAGTATGGTCACATTGGAAAAATTCGCTCGCTAACTGTTGAGCTTCCTGAATCACACCTTCTGGAGCGTGCAGATCATCCAGTCCATCCACTTCTGTAGCGTCCAATTGTAAAATAGATTGAAACATTTCAGAGGCCTGCTTCTCAAACACTTTCCCATATTTATGTCCAGGGACATGAAAAGATAAAGGATCTCGTTCTATATTCCGTTTAAGCGCTTCGTACAGCGGCATATATGTAGAGTCCACATAATCACCTTCTTCCATGTTTAAGCTTACATAAATAGCCACAGACAAGCAATACATACATCGCCCTGGAACAAAGGCTCCGTCTCGGATGGACATAAAGCATATAAATAAAACGGTTGGAGTAACGTTACCAGTCCGTTATGCAGTACACATGGGTTTGGCTCGAGTGGACGTTACCTTTTTAGTCAATAAAA
Organism: Halobacillus sp. GSS1; assembly: GCF_017307035.1. Classification (NCBI taxonomy): domain Bacteria; kingdom Bacillati; phylum Bacillota; class Bacilli; order Caryophanales; family Bacillaceae; genus Halobacillus; species Halobacillus sp. GSS1. Next base: position 408 of record NZ_JAFLHE010000017.1, on the reverse strand, counting down.
AAATCCACCCTGCATACAAGGGTGGATGTGTATTCTTCTTCATAGCTGCTACGCTCATTTATATTAAGACGGAATCATAGAACGATGGGCTTTGGCCATACGTTTAACAAAGTAATCATATTTCGGGTCATCAGCAGGTGTGTCGATCATCTCTTCCTCACAATCTTCACAAATAAAAACTCGTAATAGATAAATTCCCTTTTCTGTTTCTCTCTCGCAAATACTGCAATGATCTTTACGGCTCACTCGTTCTCCTCCTCTCTTTAATCATGAAGCCTTTACACTTAGTATCTCCGAATCTATCAACCTTATACATAAAATTTAAAGAAAATAGATTTCAAATAGAAGAGGTGAAGAGAGTTTTAGTATAAAACAAAAAATCTTCAGGAATAAGTCCTGAAGATTTCA
>NZ_JAFLHE010000016.1:0-58769 GCF_017307035.1 Halobacillus sp. GSS1 | reverse complement strand
GCTCGCTTCCCGCGCTCGACTTGCATGTATTAGGCACGCCGCCAGCGTTCGTCCTGAGCCAGGATCAAACTCTCCATAAAAGTTAAGTTTGACTTGCTCATTTGCACACCGAATGTGCTTTGTTTCAAATCTCTTCTATAAAGAAGAAATGTTTTGACGTACTGGTTGGTTCGTTCAGTTTTCAAAGATCAAATGAATCATGGTGGGCCTGAGTGGACTTGAACCACCGACCTCACGCTTATCAGGCGTGCGCTCTAACCAACTGAGCTACAGGCCCCGATGACATTCAATAAAATGGAGCGGGTGAAGGGAATCGAACCCTCATCATCAGCTTGGAAGGCTGAGGTTTTACCACTAAACTACACCCGCAAGTGTATCATGTTGTTATTTAGGATTTCGATGGTCGGGAAGACAGGATTCGAACCTGCGACCCCTTGGTCCCAAACCAAGTGCTCTACCAAGCTGAGCTACTTCCCGTTAATGGCGCGCCCGAGAGGAGTCGAACCCCTAACCTTCTGATCCGTAGTCAGACGCTCTATCCAATTGAGCTACGGGCGCATTAAAAAAGCGACATTTAATATCTTAACATCTTTTGTGTTTTGACGCAAGAACTTTTTTTAGAAAAGTTGGTGCGGCCGAGAGGACTTGAACCTCCACGGGATTACCTCCCACTAGGCCCTCAACCTAGCGCGTCTGCCGATTCCGCCACGACCGCAAAATTGCTGTAGTAAACAATGGGATGCTGATCATGATAATTGGATAATGCGGGTGGAGGGACTTGAACCCCCACGCCGTGAAGCACTAGATCCTAAATCTAGCGTGTCTGCCAATTCCACCACACCCGCATAATAAATGGTGAGCCATGAAGGATTCGAACCTTCGACCCTCTGATTAAAAGTCAGATGCTCTACCAGCTGAGCTAATGGCTCCTATTAAAGGAATCTGTAACACTCAATGATGATATTGTTTTTTTGAAGCACAAGAAACATCATATAACTTATTCAGCTTTTTGTCAACTCTTTTTTGAAAATAAAATGGCTGGGCCAGCTGGATTCGAACCAGCGCATGACGGTACCAAAAACCGTTGCCTTACCGCTTGGCTATGGCCCAAAAAGAGTGGCGGTCCGGACGGGACTCGAACCCGCGACCTCCTGCGTGACAGGCAGGCATTCTAACCAACTGAACTACCGGACCTTTATAAGATTAAGTGACCCGTACGGGATTCGAACCCGTGTTACCGCCGTGAAAGGGCGGTGTCTTAACCACTTGACCAACGGGCCAAAAATAAATGGCGGAGAAGGAGGGATTTGAACCCTCGCGCCGCTTACGCGACCTACACCCTTAGCAGGGGCGCCTCTTCAGCCACTTGAGTACTTCTCCGTAATGGCTCCAACGGTAGGATTCGAACCTACGACCGATCGGTTAACAGCCGATTGCTCTACCACTGAGCTACGTTGGAATAGTTCGTAATGTCCGTTGCTGTTTTATCAGCGACGTTTTATATCTTATAACATTTAGCCCCTGGTGTCAAACCTTTTTTTCATGAAATTCTAAGTTGTTTTCATGCACTTTTTGGGTTGTTTTGTTAGGACTTAACTAATTTAACATGTGGTCCATCGTTCGTCAATGGAAAATTTACTTCTTTTTTAAATTCCCTTTACATTTCCCACAACCGAAACGTTTTGTATCCACCCGCCTTTTCCGCTTGTATGTCTGCCCGCATTTTGTACAAACATAGTGATGGAAGTTCCCATTCTTTTCAGAAGGTAAGGCTGAACAGTGTCGTGGGGATCCTGTCTTCTTTAATAGTGCCTTGAACTCAGGATCACGATGCCCAAAACCCTTTCCTTCAATATGAAGGTGGTAATGACAAAGTTCATGTTTAATGATGCCTTCTAATTCGACACCATCTAATTCTACTATATATTTCGGATTGATTTCAATCACTTTTTTAGAAGGAATGTATCTCCCTCCTGTTGTCCGAAGACGAGGGTTGAAGTATACATCATGATCAAAAGGCTTGTCAAAGTATGTTTTCGATAATTCATCCGTCCATTGCTGCAATTCCTGATCTGTCATAGGAACACCTCCCTTGTCCTTTGCATACTGTATCATAAGAATGAAAAAAGTTGAATATGAAGGAGATGACTTCTTATGCCTTCCTGGTTGAAGAACCAAATGACGAAAGCATTCTTGAACAAAGATAAATATCAGATTAAAATGCTGAATCAATGCTGGTATTACTATCAGAACTTATACAAATAAAAACTACCCGGAAAGTTACTTCTCTCCAGGCAGTTTCGTTTAGGATTACCCTTTATTGATCATCGTTAAAGCGATCCTCTGTTTTTGTACATCCACTTGCTCGACCCAAACCGTAACGACGTCCCCTACCGCCACCACGTCCATTGGGTGTTTGACAAATTTGTCAGCAAGCTTCGAAATATGGACAAGCCCATCTTGTTTCACACCAATATCCACGAAAGCACCGAAGTCTACTACGTTTCTTACGGTACCCTCAAGTTCCATCCCCTGTTCTAAATCTTCCATTGAGAGAACATTCGTTTTCAACAATGGCTTAGGAAGGTCATCCCTTGGATCCCGGCCAGGCTGAACGAGAGATTTCACAATATCCTGCAGCGTCAATTCACCAATGTCCAGTTGTTCCGCTACAGATGATGTGTCCACACTCTTCAATTCTTCTGCTAACTTGTCCGTTCCGATATCTTCTGTGGTAAATCCGGACTTCCTCAACAGTTCCCTTGTCGCTTTGTAACTTTCCGGGTGAATCGGTGTGCGATCCAGAGGTTCTTTCCCATCCAGGATTCGTAAAAAGCCGATACTTTGCTCAAATGTCTTTGCACCTAAGCGTGGAATATCTTTGAGTTCGGACCGTTTGGTAAACTTTCCTAACTCCTCCCTCTTTTTCACGACATTGTTCGCAACGGTCTTGCTGAGCCCTGACACATACTGCAAAAGAGATGAAGAGGCTGTATTCACATTCACCCCTACTTGGTTTACCGCCGTTTCGACAACGAACGTCAAGGATCCATTCAGTTTTTTCTGAGTAACATCGTGCTGGTATTGACCAACCCCGATTGATTTAGGATCAATTTTCACAAGTTCTGCTAATGGATCCTGAACACGACGAGCGATGGATACCGCACTTCGCTCTTCCACTTGAAAGTCAGGGAATTCTTCACGTGCAAGCTTCGAAGCCGAGTACACACTTGCCCCTGCTTCATTCACAATCATATAAGAAGCGTTCAACTGATGTTTTTGAATCATATCCGCAATGAACTGTTCCGTTTCTCTGGAAGCCGTACCATTCCCAATAGCCATCAGTTCAATGTCATATGCATCCATGAAGGCAAGAATCTTTTTCTCCGCTCCTGCTGTATCATTTCTTGGTGCGGTTGGATAGATGACCCCGATATCCAGCACTTTCCCTGTCTCATCCACGACGGCAAGCTTACAACCGGTCCGGTAGGCAGGGTCGACGCCTAGAACCACTTTCCCTTTCAAAGGAGGCTGCAGCAAGAGGTTTCGAAGATTACTTGAGAAAACTTCAATCGCCTGTTCCTCCGCCTGTTCAGATAATGCCCCCCGGATCTCTCTTTCAACTGATGGCTGGATTAATCGCTTATAACTGTCCTGGATCGCTTCTTCCAGGATGGAACGGATCTTCCCAACCATATGGCGCTTAATGACGCTTCTCTCCAGATATTGAACAATCGCTTCTTCAGGAGGCTGAACGGAAACCTTAATAATCTCCTCTTTTTCCCCACGGTTAAGAGCAAGGACACGGTGTGACACGATGGACCGAACAGGTTCTTGATAGTCATAGTACATTTCGAAAATGCCTTTTTCATCTTTATCTGCTTTCTTTTCAGATGAAGCAATGACACCTTTATCGTGCGTTTGCTTTCTAATCTTTTCTCGATATGTAGGGTCATCGGAAATCCACTCGGCGATGATATCATTCACCCCGGCCTGGACATCTTCAACCGAATTCAGTTCGTGTTCATCAGAAAAGAAGGCTTTTGCTTCTTTCTCAAAGTCGATGTCCTGCTGTTCCCATACTTGAGTCGCGAGAGGTTCTAAGCCTTTCTCTTTGGCAACGGTCGCTCTTGTCCGACGTTTTTGTTTATAAGGCCGGTACAAGTCTTCCACCTTTTGTAGTTTTTCGGCAGATTCAATCTCGCGGCGTAAGTCTTCGGTCAGTTTGTCCTGTTCATCAATAAGGCGGATAACTTCTTCCTTCCGCTGAACAAGATTCGTAACATAGTTCCACTGATCTTCAATGTCCTTGATCTGCACTTCATCCAAGCCGCCGGTAAGTTCTTTCCTGTAACGGGCAATAAACGGGACTGTATTTCCTTCTTCAAGCAATTCAATGACTTGTTTGATTGTCTGATCCTTCAATTTCGTCTGTTTAGCTACGAGCTTCATAAGCTCTGTATTTTTGTTGTTTTCACTCATCTACGTGACCTCCTTCAATGACGTCTCATCCATTGTATCAAATTATAAAAGAGAATACTTAAAGACTCCCGCGTACCAATTATGTATTAACTCCCTTTAGTTGAAGACCCGGTTTCGAGACTTTCGATGTGTGGATGGGGCTGCGGGGAATAGCTCGCTTTCCGCGGGAGCGCGGTGAGCCTCCTCGGACTGCGTCCTATGGGGTCTCACCAAGCACTTTTTTCCCCGCAGGAGTCTCGCCTTCCCCTCCGCCCCTTTGCCGTATAAGTATCTCGAAACCATTTCCAGGAAAGTAAAGCAACATGGATACTCCAACCGCATACTGAATGATAAAGCCTGTTATAGAGCGTTTTATCACTATATGTTCAGGATTTGTGAAAGACACCCATACTGGGTAAAGGGGTTCGTTTCTCACCTTAATCGTATGGGGTGGGTGGGAAGATGCGAGACTCCCGTGGGAGAAAGGAGATAGGTTGAGATCCCGCAGGACGTAGTCTGAGGAAGCTCACACTCCCCCCACAGGAAAGCGAGTAGCTTCCCAACCACCCCTGACGACAAATAACGTAACGAACCCCGAAGACATCTCGAAACTGAGTCTTCAAGAAACCTACCATATTCTTTAATAAATAAAATTATGATAAATGGTCCATACAAACACAATAAAACCCTCCATTCTACCTTACGGTTCGAATGAAGGGTTTTAATTATATGCCATGGCAATCAGGGTGATATCATCATCACGCGATTGACCATATAATTCTTTATATTGTTGAGTGATTTGCTCAACGTCCTTGGAATGAGTGAGGTTCGAAGACAGACGACGGTCATTGACTCCGTCTGAAAACATCAGGAATATCATACCTTTCTGCACTGTTCCGCGGGAGATTCTCAACTTTCGTGGATAACCTGATAAGTAACCAGCCAATGGAATGTTACGGTTACGCTTACCATCCGGGTCCACAGTAATAACCCCGATGTTACCAATGGATGAATAAGAGTAAGTACGATTGTCAAAGTCAATCCTTAAAATCCCCAGGACGACTCCTCGTTTCCCTACCAACACCTCATTACATTTTTTGATGAGAGCTTCCAGCGTCAAATCTGGATGTTCCTCTATCACTTCCATAACCGCTTTGGACGATTCACGGGCCATTTCTCCACTACCGAGACCATCGGCGAGGGCACAAAGGAATGCATCGTCCGTTTCCTTGTAGAAATAGCTGTCTCCGCAGTAATAATTCCCTTTTTTGGCTTTTTGGAAAATAGACAGATCCACCCGATTATTCTCCTTTTCCACTAGAATACCTCGACGGATTCAGACTGAAGGGCTTCTCTCAGTTTTCTCAATGCCCGCCTTTGCAAACGGGATACGTGCATCTGGGAGATTCCCAGCCGTTCACCTGTATCTTTCTGACTCATGTTCTCAAAGTACGTACATTGTAAGATTTCCTGTTCACGTTCGCTAAGGATCGGGAGAATCTTCTCCAGGAGCATTCTCTGGTCGATGTTGGAATAACCATCTTCCTGATTTCCAATTAAATCAAGGATGGTGACGGTGCTTCCGTCAGAGTCAGCTTCAATCTTACGGTCAACAGACAGAGCTTTATAACTTTTGCCCATTTCCATCGTTTCAAGGATATCCTCTTCAGATACTTCCAACTCATCTGCGATTTCTTTAACGGAAGGAGAGCGTTGTAGAGTGTTTGTCAGCTCTTCCGAAACCTTTTTGATTTTCGGTCCAAGTTCCTTGATCCTACGTGGGACATGAACACTCCATGTCTTGTCACGAATAAACCGTTTGATTTCTCCAATGATTGTAGGAATAGCAAACGATTCAAAGGACTTGCCGAATTCGGCATCATATCTTCTGATTGCCGCTAACAGTCCAAGCATGCCGACTTGAACCAAGTCTTCATGGATGGTGCTGTTTTTTGAGTATTTACGAGCAATGGATTCTACAAGATCCTTATAAACGAGGACGACCTTCTCCTGGACTTCTTCATCTCTCGGATTCTCTTGTAAATAGGCGATCCATTCGTAAACTTCCTCATTGTGGTGTTGTGATTTGGTCGCCATCTTGACCCACCCCGGTTTCATGGAGATATTTTGTCATAAGGACAATGACTCCATATTTGCTATTGATTTCAACTTTGTCCATCAGAGCGTCAATGAGAAACAGGCCAAAGCCTCCTTCGCGCAGTTCTTCGATATCATCATCTTGTTTATAAGGCCCGATATCTTCCTTAATTTCACCTAGGTTAAAGCTTCCTCCATGGTCAGCGACCATTACTTCAAGCCTGTCCTGATAAACACCGAAACCGATGGTGATTTCACCTTCGCCTGTTTCTTTGTATGCATGTTTCACAGCATTTGTAATCGCTTCTGAAATGGCTACTTTCAAATCCTCGATATCTTCGTAAGTGAATCCCATTCGGTTGGCGATCCCTGATATACTCAGACGGACGACACCGATGTATTCCGCTTTGGCAGGTACCTTCACTTCAACAAAATCAAATGGTTCCATGTTTACATTCCACCTTGTACTGTAGACTCGATGTTAATAATTTCTGTCAATCCCGTAATCTTGAAGAGGCGGTAAACACGGTCCTGCATATGGACAAGGCGCATCTCTGACTCATGCTCCTTCGTTGATTTCAAGGCACTGATGAAAACACCAAGACCAGTGGAGTCCATGTAATTTACATCTTGAAAATCCACTTCTACAACCTGGCCTTTTTCCTTCGTCAGTGGCAGCAGTGTATCTTTTAATTTAGGTGCTGTGAATGCATCCACTTCTCCGGTAAGGACGACATTTGAGACACCTTCATTGTTCGTAACATCTATAGATAAATTCATCATAATCCCTCCCAATGTTTCCTAAAAAACGTACTACATAATTGCTTACCCTGCTTATACAGTCATTAAACGTTTCTTCTTAAAATAATCAAGGTGAAGTCATCTCTCAACTGGAAGTCCTGCAGACGCTCAAAGTGTTTATACACTTGGTCCACAATTCCCTGTGCCGGGAGATGAGAATATTGCTTGATGACATGCAGGATTTCTTCCTGATCGATGAAACGGTCCCCTTGGCGACATTCTGTTACCCCATCGGTCAGAAGGATGATCATATCTCCTTTTTCCACTCTCTTTTCGTACTGCTTATACGTAACCTCAGGGGATACGCCGAGTACAAGCCCTGGCACATCGATCTCCTCAAACTCATCACGATCTTTATGGTAATAATAACCCGGTTCATGACCGGCTGATGAGAAAGTGAACGTATGCTCGTTCGAATTATACAAACCGTAGAACATCGTAATGAACATGCTTGCATCTACGTTCCGCTCAACCACACGGTTCAAACTGCCCAGTATGACACTAGGGTCTGTCCGCATCCCTGAAAAACTGTCCATGGAATATTTGATCATCGACATACAGAGTGCAGCAGGCACACCTTTACCTATGACATCGGCGACAGCAATTCCAAGACTTCCTTTTCCATCGTGGACGAAGTGATGATAGTCCCCGTTCATTTGCTTGGCAGGAACACTTAAAGCCCCTACATCAATGTCAGACAAATCTGGTTTCACTGTCGACAATAAGGTTTTTTGCATATTGGCAGCGACGGAAATTTCCGATTTGAGTTCAAGCTGCTTTTCCCGCAGCGTCTGATACTCCTGGTAAGCCAATCCATAAGAAATCATGGTTTCCAGAAGAAAGTTCATAGATGACTGAATATAGTCAGGCATATCCGGGTATATTTCTTGTAGCGATTGGATATGGACATTGATGATCTCTTCCGGCGAAATGTTCTGCTGCATGGAATGCTTACTGAACTGTTCCGCTTGGTATAGAGCTTGCTCATCCTCAGTCTTAATATACTCTTGTAATAGTTCTTTATAATTTTCTAAATCGAGTTTCAATGTGTTCATCTCATCTTACCTCCTTTACCGGAGCCATTTGACGACAGTGATTTCTGTACCTTCACCTTCTGCTGAAACGATATCAAAGTCATCCATTAACCGTTTCACTCCTGGCAGCCCTGCTCCGAGCCCTCCTGAGGTAGTGAACCCGTCTTCCATAACTTGACTGATATCTTTTATTCCAGGTCCTTCATCCGTAGCTACGATCCGGATTCCCTTTTTATTCATATCTTCGAGTGCTTCGAAACAGACCTTGCCTGTTCCTGCATATAAATAAATGTTCCGTGCCAGTTCAGAAATGGCCGTGGCAATCCTTGCTTGATCGACAGTCCCGAAGCCGATCTTTCTGGATATATCTCGTCCAAGTTGCCTGGCTCCGACGATGTCCCATTCCTTTTTAATATTGACACAGGATTGAAAGTCCATATTCACTCCTCCAATTCCTGGCGAAGTTTGATCAATCCTTGTTCTAGATCTAACGCGGTCGGGACATCTTGCATGTGTATACCTAGGTCAATAAGAGTCATTGCAACTGCCGGTTGGATCCCCGTCAAAACAACTTTGGCCCCCATCAAATCCGACATCGTCACAACGTCTCCCAAAACTTTAGCAATGAAAGAATCGATGATATCAACGGATGTCAAATCAATGACGACACCTGTCGCTCCGCTTTCATGAATCTTGCTCAAAAGATCTTCTTGGAACTGGATAGCCGTCTGGTCATCCAAATCGATTTGTATGGAAATGAGTAAATAGTTGTGAAGCTTTAAAATAGGTATCCTCATGTTTTCACTCCCTATCTAGCGAATCAATTAGTTTTTCGATGTCTTCATCGTTGTTCTGGGTTTCTTCAATACGACGATTTGTTAATTCTAATGCTGTTTGGAAACCTTTGCGCAATGAACTCTTCGTAGGGAACTTGCCTAAATCGATGCCGAGGTTCACAATCGTCTGTGCTATTTCAGGACGAATCCCCACTAAAATGCACCGGGAACCGATCAGCCTTACAGCCTCAGCTGCCTGGATAATGTGATGGGCGACCATCGTATCGACAACCGGAACACCTGTAATATCGATCAATACAACTTCGGCATTATGTTTGATCACACCGTCGAGAAGGTTCTCCATGATTAACTTGGCCCGCTCCGTGTCGATGGTTCCGATCAGAGGCATGATCGTAATGTTCTCCATCACAGGGATCAAAGGCGCGGAAAGCTCTTGTAAAGCCACCCTTTGCAAGGAAACGATGTGCTCCCAGCTCCCTGAATATTCATTAACAAGACGGTTGATGATCGGATCGACCCACCCATCTACTTTACGAAGGACCTCGGAAAAGTAATCGGAGTCGATTTTTTCCGATTGTTTAAGGATGAAATCTGTCACCACACGCCGGAACACTTGCATCCCGTCCGTTAAATAACTCAACGGCCACCCGAGATTGATCAGGCGTTCAGAGAAATCATCCAGGTCAGAAGATAGTCCCTGCTTCTCAATACTGGAAAAAATCACGTTGACAAATTCACGGTTCGTACTTTCGAACATTTCATCAGAAATCGTCGATGTATAATCATTCTTCTTATGTGTGTTGACTTCCTCCAACCACATTTTGACAATGTCATCACTATGTTCTACTACTACATTTTTCAGTCTTTCGTCCATTATCTAAACCTCCGCCTCATAACCCTCTATTGTTCGTCCTTATACTATTTAAGTATAATTTTATCAGAAAAAGACTTCCTTTTACACCATTTGCCTTCGTTCTCGTCACAACGGCATTTACACAAGAGTATCTTTCCCATACCCTCTGTAAAATGACAAGTTTCTATTTAAAAATCCAAGAACAAAAAACACGCCATCAACAATACCCTGTCTATCCCCATTATAAACTACAAAAGCACAAAAAAATAAAGTTACCTTAAAAAGGTAACTTTTTTCATCCACGACGTACATTCCGATTAAAAGTCGATCAAACCGAGGCTGATCTGCAAGGCTTTGTTGACCTGCTGCATCATCGGTTCATCAAGTTGAGTAATCTTATCGGTCAAACGCTGCTTGTCAATCGTTCTGATTTGTTCCAGTAGGATTACAGAATTTCGCTCGAACCCATATTTTTCTGCATTAATTTCGACATGTGTTGGAAGTTTGGCTTTTTGTATTTGCGCTGTAATCGCGGCTACAATCACGGTAGGGCTAAAACGATTACCAATATCATTTTGAAGGACGAGTACAGGACGAACCCCGCCTTGTTCTGATCCCACAACTGGGGACAAATCAGCGAAATAAACGTCACCTCGTTTGACTATCACTGGCTTCACACCCCGCTCACTAGTTGCTCCAGGGTGTGTTCGGCCTCCTCTTCAGCTTGAAACGCTTCTGAAGCGATATTTAAATTGATTTTCGCCATTTCCATGTAGCCTCTACGCATGGATTCTCTAATATGTCGCTGTTTCTTCTCACGCAAATACATTTTCGTTGCTTGACACATGAAATCGCTCCGATCACTGTTATCGAGTTGAATGAAGCCATCCACTTCATTGAGTAGGTTATCCGGAATCCGGATGACAATCTCCTGCATGCTATCGGACAAAACCATACACCTCCACCATCTTCTCTCAAAAGAAACCAGTCAATTAGTCCACTCTAATCTTATCAAACGGGAGTGTCCATTGCAAAGGAGTGTTGGAATTTTTTCGTGAATTATGAAAGCTTTTATCCTTACATCGGGAGAATTGTCCAAAAACGGGAAGATTCCTCACAACAAGGAGTTTCTTACTTCTACCGTTCTCCCACCTTCCTGAAAAACTCTCGGCACCCTTTGGCTGATCATGCAGGGAATCTCATAATTGATCGTTTCGAGATGCTCTGCTATTTCATCAGCTGAAATTTCTTGATTCCCTTGTTTACCAATTAAGGTAACCTTTGTCCCTATAGGATATTCCTGATCCAGCCGAATCATGAATTGATCCATGCAAATTCTTCCGACAATCGGCTGCCGTTTCCCGTCGACCAGGACCTCAGCACCTTGAAGTTTACGGATCCATCCATCCGCATAACCAAGCGGAATGGTGCCGATCCACTCTTCTTTTTCCGCGGTGTAGGTAGCCCCATAACTGACCGATTCTCCGGCCTCTATTTTTTTGACATGGATTAACCGGCTCGTCAGAGAAAAAGCAGGTTTCAAGTCGATCGGCCGTTCTTTTTTGACATAGGGGGAAGGATAAAGTCCGTACATACTGATACCAAACCGGACAAAATGATCCATCCGCTCCGGAACCCTCATACTTGTCGCACTGTTACTTGTATGAATTTCGACATCTTCTGCCCAATTCCTCTTAAAATACGAAAACATTTCGTCCCAGCGCTCTTGTTGTTCATTAAAATACTGTGAGTCTCCCTCATCCGCTGTAGCAAAATGCGTGAATAAAGCTTCCAAATGAAACGTGGCGGTTTCTTCAAGAACAGTAAGGATCTCCTCTAATTCTGCAACCGTCCGTACACCGATCCGCCCCATTCCTGTATCGATTTTCAAATGAACTTGTAAAGGAGTAGTTTCCTTTAGACCTTCTGCTTCCTTAAGCCAATCTTTTTGGAAGACCGTCAAAGCGATGTTGTTTTCAGCAGCGACGGCAGTATCCTGAGGGCGTGTCCAGCCCATGACGAGGATCGGGGCCTCAATTCCTGCTTTTCTCAGTTTCAATGCTTCATCTAATAGTGCAACGGCCAGACTCTTTGCCCCTGCTTTCAAAGCGGCCTTTGCCACTTGAACATCACCATGTCCATAGGCGTCCGCTTTGACTACCGCACAAATGTCTGTTCCATTTTCCAATCGTTGTTTCAATTGCTGTATATTATACTCAATCGCCGACAATTCAATCTCTGCAATTGAATCTCTATAATACGTATCCCATGCCACTTTGACCCGCTCCTCTCTCTATCTTTTTATTATTGAATGAGAAGAAGCTGGTGTCAAATAACATAAAAGAAGCAGGAATACCGGATAGGTTTGATGATTAAGCTACGGAAATTAAAGACTCTCAGGAGTCCGGAGAGTGAAGCTTGAGAGGGGGATCTTCCTCCTCAGTGGAAGACCAAAAAATAAAGCAGACCGTTAAGCCTGCTCCTTCCAATTTTATTTCACCATCGCAGCTGTGTTGATTGAACTTGCGACAGCGACCATTTCATCCTGTGTCAATTCATTGCTCGCAAGTTGATAGGTCGTTCCATTGTGATTCCATTCCAGACGGTTGTGTTCGAAGGCTGCAAACACCCCGTCCCAAAGCTGGACAGGCTCACCGTTCACCTGGACAGAGTATTGGGCACTTGCCGATTGTACCTCCGCTTTTTCCTGGACCAATGTGAAGTCCTTATCTCCTGCATAAGTCATAATGAATCGTTTCCCATCTTCTGTCTTCACTTCACGCTCGTCTGCAAGTTCAGCACCGAACGTTTCTTGTGGGTAGAGAACCTCCTCAAGCTCTTCCCCTTCCATGTTGGCAACAGGGGCTTCCGTCGGAGCCATGGCCATATTCTTATCGACATCAAAGTCTTCCTTCTTCATCGAATCGTCTTTCGCAAAGTTCGCGAATTGAACCTCTACAAGAGCATTCATATCCTGATCGAACACTTTCACCATTACAGGGTGGTACGTTTTCTTATCAAAATAAATCTCCTGGAACGGCAGGGTCTTGTTATTCTGATAGTTTGTCTTCGTCTTGAACACAAAGTAGTTTTCGGAAGCATTGAATTCTGCATCCGGATCCGCTTTGATATCATTCAGCAGCGAAGCATAAAGGTAAGGCTGACTTGTGTTCTGAGGCCATTCACTTTGGAACTTGAAGCTCTTGTTCAAGGCTGGCGTCAAGACATACACGCCGCTGTCATTTTTCAAGATGATCTGGCTTCCTTTTTCATCCTGATCATTTTGAAGCTTCACGCGGTAAAAGTCATCCTTTTTATGCCACACTTGAATGTTGTATTTCTGTTCTTCCTTCCCTGTACGCATCTTCATATTCGCTTCGGTCTTATATCCAGCCATTTCTTCCGACTGTTTTTCAAGCTTCTTGACGACATCTTCTTTTGATTGTGAGCCACAAGCTGTCAAAGCACCTAAGATGAACAGGCTGAACAACAGGATCAGAAAACGTCTTTGCATAAGACTCAACTCCTTTGTCTCTACTTAAGGACAAAGGGAACGTATGATATGGATCAAGAAGAAAATGTACGGAACGTCCGGGATAAACCTTCAATGACGTCAGAGGCGAGTAGGTCAACCTTCGAATGTCCATCCTGCACGAGTAAATCAGCCGTCGCTCCATGAAGGAAACAACCATTGCTTAAGGCATCCAACACCTGTTCTGCCTGCATCATCATGCTGAGCAGAATACCAGAGAGAACATCACCGCTTCCGCCTTTAGCGAGGCCCGCATTGCCCGAGATATCTACCCGCTGTTCACCATCAGGACCTGTGATGATTGTCGAAGGTCCTTTAAGAACGAGGTACACGCCGTGCTTTTCAGCAAATTCTTTTGAATAGGAAAAAGGAGCGCGCAAAATCTCCTGGATGGAAAGATCCGTCAAATGGGCGAACTCACCTGGGTGAGGCGTCAGGACGGTCGGAACTTCCCTGTTTTTCAACTCTCCAAGGAAATCTTTTAAAAGGTACAACCCGTCGGCATCCACCAGTAGTGGAGTGTCTTGTTCACGGACCAACCGCTCCACCACTGTTGACTGCATAGAGCCGCGGCCCAATCCCATACCGACAGCAATCCCATCATACCCTTCCAAGTCCGGGACTCGTCCTCCATCTTCCCCTTCTACAAAAGTCGCTTCCTGCACATAAGGAGAAATCGCAGGAACTGCTTCAGCATCCGTGGATACCGCAATCAACCCCGACCCGCTCCGCAAAGCTGCTTTCGCCGTCATTGCGACAGAACCGGGCATCAAGCGAGATCCTCCGATGATCAATCCTTTTCCGTGCGATCCTTTATGCGAATGAGCCTCTCGTTCAGGCAAGGTTCTTTTGACATCAGCTCCACTCCAAAGCTTCCTCCGGAGATCCGGAAGTTGTTTAAGGGGGAGGCCAATTTCTACGACTGACCATTCGCCGTAGTATGGCTGCGTGTGCTGTAAAAAGGCACTCTGCTTCGGAGCTTCAATGATTGAAGTGTAATGAGCCTGAAATGCCTCAAAAACCTCCACCCCTTCATCAGCCGGCACACCAGAAGGCAGGTCGACCGCAAGCCTTAAGATTGACTCCTCGTTACAGAGACGGACAATATCCGCGTAGGGCTCTCTCAGCCGCCCTTTCACTCCGATCCCCAACATCGCGTCGATGCATACATCTGCACGACATAGAGAAGTATTCAAGTCTTCCGAACTCTTCAATAGTCTGTACGGGTGACCAGAAGCTTGGAATATCCTCTTGTGTGCTTCTGCATCTCCAGTGATCTTTGCGTCCGGAACGACTTGCCAAGCCTCCACATCGTATCCAAGGTTCAACAACGTCCTGGCAATGACGAAACCATCGCCGCCATTATTGCCAGCACCCATCAGGACGACAATCGCATGCTCTTTTTGAATGTGGCGGAGCAGGTCATACGTAACCGCTCTTCCGGCATTCTCCATGAGCATCTTCCCATCTAGTCCAGCGGCTTCCACGGCCACTCGATCCCGTTCGTACATTTCTTGTGCGGTAACAATATCCAATTCGTTCCCTCCTACCCGCATTACAATGTTATGAGACAACCTATGTAATTATGTCTGCCCTCCTATACCTCCCTAGCACTCTTCTAAAACCACCTGCGCAATGGCATGCTCCGAACTATGACTGATCGAGACCCACACTTGATAACGATCGTAGCCTTTCGCCCTCATCATAGGAGCCCCTGTGGATTCATTTGATAAGATTTCAATATCATGGAAACCAAGCTTTCCGATTCCCGTTCCTGTCGCTTTCGCAAAAGCTTCTTTCGCTGCAAACCGGCCCGCCAGGTATTCCACTTTCCTTTTTTCATTTAACGTCTTGTAACGAAGATGTTCCTCTTCAGTCAGTATTCGTTGAACAAAGCGTTCTCTTCGCTTTATACTTTGTTTAATACGATCCAATTCAATAATATCCACACCGATACCTTTGATCACCATTCATCTTCCTTTTCATTAACAATCTATGAACAGTATACCCGAATCTTTTCACGGTAAAAAAGAATACGAGGAAGCGGCATGGATTACATTATATTAGGAGTCCAATGAATAGGAGTACGCTCCCTTCAAAGAAGGGCATCGTTTCGCAGCTTCTGTGGAGATGAATGGAGTTCAGGTAACGAATGTAATCTTGAACGAAAAAAGGAGATTAGTCATGTTTGTACGAACGGAAAGTTTTAAAGAATTTCTACGATTTTATCCGATTGTTTCATTCCTTGTCGGGCTTCATTTCTTTTTATGGCTGTTGATGGACTTTCTTCAACTTGGTTTCGCCGTGGAGTTGAAGGAATGGGGCATTGGGATGAATGCCCTGATTTTGAACGGCGAATACTGGCGCCTTGTCACTCCGATTTTCTTACACGGAGATTTCACCCACGCACTGTTCAACTCCTTTTCTCTCGTCCTCTTCGGACCGGCCCTTGAACAGATGTTAGGAAAAGGAAAGTTTGTCATCATGTATCTATTTGCCGGTATTGTCGGCAACCTGGGGACGTTTATCGTTAATCCTGATGCCTATTATTGGCACCTTGGAGCATCAGGCGCTATCTTCGGTATCTTCGGCGTTTATCTATTCATGATCATGAACCGGAAGCACTTGATTGATACAGCCAATTCGCAAATCATTCTCGCCATCTTTGCCATCGGCTTATTCATGACTTTTGCACGGCCGAACATCAATATCTTCGGCCACTTATTCGGACTGATCGGAGGATTTGCCATTGCCCCCGTTATCCTGAAAAACGCCCGCCGCTTTTCTTTATGGCAGGTCCGCACCCGTCATTCGCGATCGGACAGCGATGACATATCTTTCAATCCGAATCGATGGAAGAATAAGAAATTCAGCCGGAACACAGGCAAGTACATTCTTTGGGGAATCATCATTTTCCTGGCTTTATTCGCCTTGGTAAACCGCATGTAACGGCTTCACCCTCCGGGGTGGGGTCCTTTTTTATATCTTCCACCAGACCGCCTAATGCCAAAATACCCAGGTCACCGATAAAATTGTTGAACCCCCCGATAAAGGTTTGAAAGTGACTGATAAATACTTAAAACCAATCGTTAAAAACTTGAAACCCACTGTTAAAATGCCAACCTCCCATACCAATGCTACCGAAACAAAAAAAGATCAGCCCTCACACAGAGGACTGATCTACTTTAATGACCTTTATTAGCTGCGGCCCTTGTTCTGATAATTGCCGCGCTTGCTTCCGCCTTTGCCGCTGAAGTTGCGGTTGCGGGATTTATTCTTGCTGTTGAAGTTGCGCTTGCCGCCTCCACCTTTGCGGTAGCCACCTTTTTTCTTGCTCTTATCACGCTGAGCGTTCTTCACACTGATTGGTTGAACTGAGGACAAACGAACAGGTACTTCACTGCGTTCTTTTGTCATCATTTTCAGTGCAGCCGCTATAAGATCTGTTGACTCATACTGTTCAAGCAGTTCATTAGCTGCCTGCTTGTAGTTTTTCAGATCGTTGTTTGTGATCGTTTCTGCCAGCTTCTCGACAGCCACTTTTTGCTGACCGCGAGCCGCTTCTTCAGAAGAAGGTACTTTCAGACGTTCCACTTTCTTCTTCGTAAGTTTTTCAATCAGGTGAAGCTGATCTTTTTCACGAGGTGTGACGAAGGAAATGGATTTCCCTTTACGACCGGCACGTCCAGTACGTCCAATACGGTGAACGTAGCTTTCTGGATCCTGCGGAATATCAAAGTTGTACACGTGAGATACATCGGAAATGTCCAATCCACGTGCGGCAACGTCTGTTGCGACAAGGATTTCGATGCGTCCGCGTTTGAACTTGTTCAATGTGGACATACGCTTCCCTTGCGTCAAATCACCATGAATGCCTTCTGCACTGAAGCCACGAGCTTGAAGCCCGTCCGCTACTTCGTCGACACGACGCTTCGTACGACCGAAGACGATCGCCAACGCAGGATCATGGATATCCAGCAAACGTGTCAGGGTGTCGAATTTGTGTTTTTCCGGAATCTCAACGAAGAACTGCTCGATGTTTTCGACCGTCATTTCTTTCGCTTTGACTTTCACTTCTTCCGGGTTGTTCATCAATGTTGTAGCAATATCGCGGATTTCTTTCGGCATTGTTGCAGAGAAAAGCAAAGTCTGGCGCTCTTCAGGAAGTGCCTTCAGAATATCACGGATATCCTCGATAAAGCCCATGTTCAGCATTTCATCCGCTTCATCAAGTACGGCTGTGTGAACATCTTCCAACTTGATTGTTTTACGACGGATGTGGTCGAGCAAACGTCCTGGTGTTGCTACGACGATGTGATTATTTTTCAGGGCACGGATTTGGCGCTCCATGTTCGATCCACCATAAATCGGCAGGACACGAATGCCTTTTCCTTTACCTAAACGGTTAAGCTCCTCTGCTACTTGAATAGCCAATTCCCTTGTCGGGGCGATGACAAGTCCTTGAACGGCTTTCACTTGTTTGTTGATTTTTTCGAGCATCGGAATACCGAATGCAGCCGTTTTTCCCGTACCTGTCTGAGCTTGACCAATGACATCTTTCCCTTCTAGTCCTAGAGGGATCGTTTGTTCTTGTATTGGTGTTGTTTCCTCAAAACCCATAACGTCTAATGATTTTAGAATAGGTTTTGATAATCCTAGTGATTGAAATGTTGTCACAGTAATTTCATACTCCTTTATTGTTAAATCTTCTACCTATATACATGTAAAAAAAGCCTTCTGCCACAGGAAACGGGAGAGGCTTCTCTGGTATCTGCCTGATAGATTCATTCATCATAACACATATAACATAGTTAATTCTACACATTTCGGCTATGCTTTTCAAACGTAATAATGATAAAATGAGGAAAAACTGACGTACACCAGAGGAGGGCTCACTTGGAAAAGCCTCCAATTCAACCATATATCATTTTGTTCATTGGCGTTCTTTCCATTTCCACTTCCGCGATTTTCGTCAAGCTCGCAGGAAATGCGCCAGCTGCGATGATCGCTTTTTACCGTCTGGCTATTGCCGTCGGAATCATGGCTCCTTATGTATTATGGAAACATTTCGATGAAATAAAACAAACGAATAAAAAAGATTGGATTCTTGCGATATTATCGGGGATATTCCTCGCCTTCCACTTTATTTTGTGGTTTGAGTCATTGGATTATACGACCGTTGCAAGTTCCGTCGTCCTGGTTGCCCTCCAGCCCGTCTTCGCTTTCATAGGGACTTACCTCTTCTTCAAAGAGCGCTTCACCATCGGATCCATACTGAGTCTTGTTATCACATTGACAGGAAGCGTGATCATCGGATGGGGCGATTTTCAAATCAGTGGCACGGCTTTATTCGGTGATCTGCTGGCCCTGCTTGGCGCTGTTACCGTAACCGGTTATTTTCTGCTTGGTCAGAATCTACGTAAACGTCAGTCCATTATGACCTATACGTTCATCGCTTATGGAATGGCCGCGGTGACCCTTCTCATATATAACTTGGCACTCGGTTATTCTTTTACCGGGTACGACGGAGATCAGTGGCTGATATTCTTAGGTCTTGCAATCATCCCGACCTTCTTCGGCCATACCTTATTCAACTGGACATTAAAATGGCTCAGCACATCGACGATTTCGATGGCTGTACTCTTCGAACCAATCGGGGCTTCTATTTTAGCCTATTGGATCTTGGATGAAGGAATCACTTGGACCCAGTGGCTCGGCGGATCGATTGTCCTTTTCGGGCTGATGATGTTCATATTAAGTACGATGCAAAAAGCAAAACCGAAATTCACTCATGAACCAGACCATCGATAAACCGCTAAATTTGATATAATACGTAATAAGAATGGGGAACTCCCCAATAGTACGATGAATTTAAGAGAGCAGGTGAAGGAATGACGATACAACTGATCATAGATGGAGGCGGCGATCTGCCTCTAGGAATGATGGAAAAACACAGCATCCACTATGTCCCGTTAAACTTACACTTTGGAGACGAGCACTATAAAACAGGGGAAACGATCGATTTGCCTACGTTTTATGAAAAATTAAAGCAGTCCGAGGAACTTCCTCGTTCTTCTTCTCCAAGTCCGAATGATTTTTATGAAAAATACAAGCAGATTGACGCAGACGATGAAATTCTTGTACTTGCCCTTACGCAAGGACTGAGCAGCACATATGAGAGTGCTGTCATGGGTAAGGACATGCTCCTTGAAGAAGAACCGGATCGTAAAATTGCTGTCCTCAATACCATGACAGCCTCCTGCGGCATAGCCCTGCTAGTGAATGAAGCGACCGCCCGTATGGAAGAGGGGTACAACTTTGATCAGCTCGTCTCTCATATGGAGGAACGAATTGAGAAGACAACGACGCTCTTCATTTTGAAGACGTTAGAAAATGTCATCAAAGGCGGACGATTGGATAAAGTCAAAGGGGCCATCGCCAAGACATTGAATATCAAACTCCTTATGAAAGCAAGCGATGAGGAAGGCGCCGTTGAAGTGACCGAAAAAGTACGGGGCAACAAAAAATCCCTGCGCCGCTTCGTCGAACAAATTGGAGAGTATGCGTCCAACTTGGAAGACCGCGTCATTGCGATGTCTCACTGCAACGATGAGGAAAGAGGAAAGAAAGTATTGAATTCAATTAAAGAACGATATAACTTCAAAGACTCTCTCTTCATGGAGACAGGACCACTGATTTCCACATATGCAGGAGAAGGCGGACTCGTCATCGCATTCTTTAAAGACTAAAAAAACGTCAGAGGTGTTTTACCTCTGACGTTTTCTTATTCGTGATAATCTTCGTATTTGGGTTGGGGTGACAATAAGGCAAGAATACCTGCTGTCACCGGAAATAGAATCGTCAGCAAAATCACTTCCTGATAACCTCCCAGCCAGTCAAAAAACAAACCGAAAGGCAGTGGACCGAGCGCTGAGCCAACGACCATGACCGTTTGCGCAAGCCCTTTAATACTGCCAAGGTGTTCACGCCCAAAATAATTCGGCCAGACGATATTCAATACAATACGTTCAAAACCATTGACAAAACCCCAAAATACACCAAATGCAACGGCCATCCACCATGAGTTCGTGAACAGAAGGATAACCAGGGTAAAGATGTGGCCAAAGAACGTAATGGCCAAAATATAATGCACTTTGAAGCGATCGACCAGATAACCACTGACAAATGTCACCGGAAATCCGACAACAGCCATTAAAGTCAGCACCATGGCTGCTACGCCTGTATCGAGCCCTCTTAAATCCATGATCGATACCATATGGAAAGTCACCGCTGTGTTAACGAGAGCAGGAACGGTGACACAAAACAAAATAAACCAAAAGGCCCGCGTTGCCATAGCCTCTTTTAAGGACCAACTCTTTTCATTCACCTCAACGTTCGGGTTTTTCACTTCTTCCCCTTTCACCGGTTTCGGCGTCCCGTCCGGCACTTCTCCGATGTGCTCGGGTTTGTTCCGGATGAAGAAGAAGGCCAATGGAACAAAAAGAATCAACAGTGCGCCTCCCCATATCCCCCATGTCATTCTCCAACCTAAGGATTCAATCAGCCATGTATTCAGGGGGGGCAGCAGGGCAGAGCTGGCAAATCCACCGATGGCCATAACGCTGAGCGCCCTTCCCCTTTTCCTAATGAACCATTGAGGCACAAGCGTGTTCGGGATCAATGTCATCGACCCCTGACCAAACAAGCGAATCATAAAGAAACCAAAAAACATCATCATCGGCCCGAGCAGAAAAGCATTCCAAAACAAAGCTAAAGCTAGACACGAACCAATCGTAACCATCATTGCACGCTGTCCGAAACGGTCGATGAGGCGCCCCATCATAAACAACGTAATACCCGCTAACAAGGTAGCAGCTGAATAAATACCAGAGACTAAAGACCGCGAATACTCAAAATCTTCTATGTAATAATCAATAAAAATAGAGATGGAATAGGTTTGACCAGGTCCTGAAAAGAACACACTCAAACCTGCAATCATCACAACAACCCATCCATAATAAAAAGGTGTCTGGATGGGTTGTCCACGATTCTTATTCATGGTTTCTCTTCCCCCTATGGTTGACTTACAAAATCCATCACTTTATCAAATAATTCATCGCTGTCATCCCCATGACAGATTAAGTGCTTCGACTTCTTCAGGAAAATGACCTCTTTTTCTTTTGACGGAATTTCCTCTTTCAAATACAAAGCCGCTCTTTTCGGCACCATCCCATCCAGTTCGCCCTGAATAATGAGCACAGGGCAGCGGACCTGCTGTAAATAAGGACGCGTGAATTGCACACACTTCATAAATTCGAAGGTAGAAAAAAGGTAGGTATCCTTCAATTTTTTCTGATACCTTAGGAAGAGCTCATTATCCGCAAGAACACCATTCCATGCATCCGCGGCCATGCCAAGCAGATCTTTATACATCTGTGGGAGGCTGACATACTTCCCAGCCGCCGATAAAAGCACCAGACGGCTCAGATGGTACTTCGCAGTCAAGTAAGCAGCAATCATCCCCCCCATGGAAAAGCCGATGATGTAAATGGTGTCGTGTCGTTTCATAAGGTCCAGCAAACTAAGCTCTGCTGTAGCAATCCATTCTTGATAATAGTGGCCTTCAAGGTCCAAAGCCTCTCCGTGTCCCGGAAGCGTAGGATTGGCAATCTCCCAATCCGTCCGTGCTTCCAGAAAGTCAACGAGGGGTTGGACTTCATACGGGCTTCCTGTGTACCCGTGAATACATAAACACCCGATACTCATGTTCCTACGCCTCCAACCGATCATTTATTTCGTTTTGCGAAAAATTATAACACAATCATTTTCCAACTTTTACCCATTAATCGTCCCTGGTTCCGAAAAAGGCAGCGGTCTGTTTATCCAATTAGCAGACGGGAAGACAGACCCAATTCTTCTCTTAGAAGCACAACCATACACAAGAGTGTTCCTCTTCTGTTTCTTACGTCTAAAGAAAATGCGCGCTAAATAAATAGCGCGCGGTTTACTTGATTCCTTTAACGAATGTCCCGATTCCTTTAACAATCGGACTGACATCCTTAACGGTTTTTACGACCTGACCCGTAGTGGACATCATTTTGTCGAAATCAATCTGGCCGTCTTCTTTTTGAAAATAACTCATGACGCCTTTGGACATGTTGCCGACGTTGAATGAAGAATTCTGATTCCCGGTCTCAGTATAACCTGTATAGTCGTAACTATTCACATATGGATTTTGAAAACCATACATGGATGGATTATACGGGGCGTAACCCCAGACGTTGCCCTGGTTATTAGACATCTGCTGATAATTCACCTGATCGTACGGAAGACTGGAGGGATAACGGTACCAGCCATTGTTGTAGTAATAGTAAGGGTTATATGGGTACATGAATGTTCCACCTTTAACGTATGATACTTCAGCCTATGAAAAAGCACACGAAAAAGTGAAACGAAAGCGATTGATCCCCTTATTTATTGATGATTTTGGACAAAAAAAACAAGTGATGATCATCACTTGTCGAAACCATTTAGGAAAAGTTCATGGAGTCAGTCCTAATATACTGAGGGTTTTCTTTTATTCTCAGCTTCTGTTTCATTTTACGTTCTTGATAACCGAGAATCTTTTCTCCATCTATAAATACAGCGGGTGTACCGTAAATGTTGTTTCTTTGCAGTTCTTTGAAGTGGCTACGGTTTTCAGATACATTCCGCTCTTCATAATCAATTTCCCAATCTCCCAATGTTCCTAGTACTTTCTCACAATAGTGACAGTTCCGACTGGTGTACACGATCACTTCCGGGTTACCCAAAGCTCCCCCTCCTTGTGTCTTTTGCAATTCTGCCTAAAAATTTAATACCCGTTTTCACAACAGTTAAACCTATTTCCTCATTAAAATTCACTCATTTTTTGTCACGGTTCTGTTATTTTCAACACATCCCCTTTACATAAACGCTCCCTTTTCTTGGAGACTCAGTTTCGAGACTTTTGTTGTGTGGATGGGGGCTGCGGAGAATGACTCGCTTTCCGCGGGAGCGCGGTGAGCCTCCTCGGACTACGTCCTGTGGGGTCTCACCATGCACTTTTTTCCTCGAAGATATCCGGTTCCGGCGCCTAGCGGCTAGTGAGACTTCCCTCGCTTCTGTACGATAAGTCAACATCGAATCACTCCGTTCTTCGTGTTTCCTTTATCTCCGCCAGCTCAGTCCAGTCCATACGCCGCTGATCAAGGCGCCTGCACACTTAAGGTAGGAGTCTCGCCATTCCCCTCCGCCCTCTACCATATAAGTATCTCGAAACCACTTCCCGAAGAATCAGCTTTTCAGTTTGAAAGGAGTATAAGGATAAAACACCCATGACGAGGTGATTGAATGCTGAAAGCTTGATACAGAACGTTTTATGGATACAACAATGGTGGAAGACCACCCAACTTGGCAAAGGGGTTCGTTATCCCCTTCATCAAATGGGGTGGTTGGGAAGCTGCGAGACTCCCGTGGGAGAAAGGAGATCGGCGAGATCCCGCAGGGCGTAGCCCGAGGAAGCTCGGCACTTCCCTACAGGAAAGCGAGTAGCTTCCCAGCCACCCCTGACGCTCAACCCGGGCAACGAACCCCGGAAAGTCTCAAAACTGAGTCTTCAAGAATCCTGCCATAAACTTTAATAAACGGATTAAAAAAGAAGGAGCACACGGCTCCTCCTTTTTCACTATAGTTCTTCAATCGGTGTGTCACCGCTGATGAGGTCGTAGCTTTGGTGGATGGAACCTTCTACAGACAGAAGATGGACAAGTGTTGCGGCAACATCTTCACGCGGAATCTCTCCCTGTTCTGTACGTCCCTTGAGCGTCACCTTACCCGTGCCTGCATCGTTGGTCAGACCCCCAGGACGGACAATAGTATAATCCAAATCGGTACCTTTCAAGTATTCATCTGCACGCCGTTTCGCGTAAAGATAAAACTTGAAGTCGTCAGGCGCTTCTTCTGCACGGTCTGCTCCGATGGAACTTAGCATCATGTATCGCTTCACGCCATTGGCTTCCGCATGCTCCGCTGCCTTAATCGCTCCTTCCTGATCAATGACGATCGTCATGTCTGCGCCTGTATCAGGGCCCGATCCTGCCGCGAAGATGACGGCATCCATACCTTTGAAAGCATGTTCAAAATCTCTCATCAGATCTGCATGGATTGTTTCTACGCCTTTTTCTTCGAATTGAGGGATCTGCTCCTGCTTACGAACCATGGCATATGGAGTATGCTCGGTTCCTACAAGTTTATCGACAATATGTTTTCCTACTTTACCATTAGCTCCAATAACAAGAACTTTCATGTGAAAACCTCCCAATAAATATGTGACTCCTCCTTGTTTTCCCCTCTTCCTTCCTAATAAACAAATGGATAGGTAAAAGAAGGAAGTTCAATGATCAATCACGAAATGGTAACCAAACGAATGACGGAGGCGAATGGTTATGTCCAACACGTATTTGTTTACTGGTTTCCCAGGATATTTAGCTACAGCCTTAATTGAAGATCTTTTTAGAGGCAGGAAATCCATAGAGAAGGTCTACCTCCTTCATCTTCCCTCCACGGAAAAACAAGCAAAAAAGCAGATTGAGACGTGGAAAGAGGACCAAGAAGTGAATACCGAAAAAATTGAACTCATTCAAGGGGATATTACTCAGGAAGGGTTGGGGCTGAACTCATCGAAAGCCATGCCATTACTAAAAGAGGTGACCCACGTTTTCCACCTTGCTGCTCTTTATGATTTAGCCGTCCCTCTCCTGCCGGCATGGAAAATCAATGTCCAGGGGACAAGAGAAGTGAATCGATGGGTTTCCCAATGCCTGAAATTGGAACGTTATATTTATTTCAGCACCGCCTATGTTTCCGGAAAACGGGAAGGCACCGTTTATGAAACAGAACTCGTTCACGGAAAAGGTTTTAAAAATCATTATGAATACACCAAATACGAAGCAGAAAACCTCGTTCACCGAATGTGCCAAAAGATCCCGACAACCATTATCCGCCCAGGGATTGTGGTCGGTCATACAAAATCGGGGGCGACGGCCAAATTTGACGGCCCCTATTTTATATTAAATCTAGTAGACGCTTTAAGAAATCTGCCCGTTCTTCCTTACTTCGGTAAAGGAAAAGCGCGAGTCAACCTTGTGCCTCAGGATTACGTCATTGAAGCAACAAACTACCTTGCCCATCATTCCGAAAGCAGCGGAAATACGTATCACCTCACGGACCCCAACCCTTACACAGCCAAAGAAATCTACGAACAGCTCAGTTATGTGTATACAGATAAATACCCACATTTCCCCTTGCCGCTGGGTCTTGCCAATCAATCATTGAAACTTCGTCCTTTGCGGAAAGTTCTAGGCATTCAAAGGGAAGCTCTTGATTACTTTCTCTGTAGTGCAGATTATGACAATCGGCAGGCAGAAATAGATTTAGCTGCTTCAAATATTTTTTGTCCCGACTTTTTCTCCTATACCGAGACACTGGTGGACTATTATCGTGAAAAAAGAGGCGATCCTTCTAAACATGTGTCCATTTTATAGAAGGATATTTGTTCATGATCGATGGGGACAAACACGAAAAAGGCAGGAACCTCAGGGTTCCTGCCTATTTTCTTAGGATTGGATTGTACAAATCATCACTGCGCTTCCATCCAATGTTCATACAGAGATTCCAAGTCTTTTTCCAACTGCTCTTTTTGATGTTGGAGTTCCATTAGCTCTTGAACATCGTCACCGTGCAGCATCTGTTGATCAACCGTAGAGATCTCTTGTTCCAAACGGGCAATTTCCTTTTCCCAATCAATGGTCGATTCTTCTTTCACTGGGGGTTCTGGGTTTCTGTATTTTTCATTTTTTCCCGTCTGCTCTTTCTCCTGCACTTCTAAAAGAGCGTGCCAATGCTTTTTCGTTTCTTCGTACGTCCCAATATAGCGGTGAAGTTTCCCCCCCACCAAAAAAGCGGTTTGAGTGAAACACTGGTCCAGGAAATGCCTGTCGTGGGAAACTCCTATGACTGTTCCTGTAAATTGATTCAACGCTTCTTCAAGAACTTCCTGGGATTCCACATCCAGGTGGTTGGTCGGTTCATCCAGAATCAGGACTTGTATATCCTGATGCATAAAGATCGCAAGCTTCAAACGCATTTGCTCTCCTCCGCTTAAGTGGCGGATTTTACGGAAGACATCATATCCATAAAACATGAAGCCCGCAAGCCTGTGCCGTGCTTCCCCTTCCGTCACCCGGATGTGATCTCTGAAGTGGTCGATCATCCGCTGATCGCGATCAGCTTCCTGCAGAGGGTTTTGAGGAAGATAGCCGATTTTAATGGAAGGTGCTCGCTTGATTGTCCCTGCGCTGGCTATTTCTTTTTCCAGCAAAATTTTCAAGAGGGTGGATTTCCCACTTCCGTTGGCTCCCACAATCGCAATCCGGTCCTGATAACGGACGTGAAGGTCGACACCATCCAAAATCTTCTCACTGCCGTACTGTTTCTCCAGCGATTCAATTGTAAATACGTCCTTCCCTGTCCGCCCATCTGCTTCCAGGGAGAGGTTCATTCTTTTCGGGTCGATGACCGGCTTATCGATTTTCTCCATTCGTTCCAGTGCTTTTTCCATACTTTTCGCTTTCTTAAAAAGCTTAGGGTTCGGCGGAGTGGCTTCATTCGCCCATTGTCTCAACCTTCGTATGGCCTCTTTCATCTTTTTTATTTTCTTCTGCTGTTCTTCATACTGGTGAAATTCAGCAAGCAGTTTTTCTTCTTTCTGTTGCTCAAAAGCGGTGTAATTTCCTTTGTACGTATCGATTTCTCCAGATTCCAAATCCATAATGTCTGTCACGATGTGATCAAGGAATGCCCGGTCATGAGAAATCACACAAATGGTCCCGTCGTAGGCTTGCAAATACGCTTCCAGCCATTCGATCGCTTGTAGATCCAAATGGTTCGTCGGTTCATCCAGCAAAAGAACATCGGGGTCTTCCAGCAACAACTTAGCAAGACCGAGTTTCGTCTTTTCTCCTCCGCTTAACCTTGAAAAGGGCTGATCCAGCAACTGATGGATATTCAACCCGTTCGCCACTTGTTTGATGGAGGCATCCATTTCGTATCCACCCCGTTGTGTGAAACGCTCCTGTATTTCCCCATAAGCGGCAATGGCTTTTTCCATTTTTTCAGGATTTGTCATATCTACTTCTAATTCTTTCATCTGTTCAGCTAAAGAAATAAGCTCAGTAAAGGCCAGCTGCAAGTACTCTCTCCCCGTCCCCTTCCAGGCGGACGGAATCTGTTTCAAATACCCGATGGTCGCTCCCTTTTGAATGAAAAGATCGCCACCATCCAACGATTCCTCTTTGGTCATGATTCTGAAAAGGGTCGACTTACCGCTGCCATTCCGGCCGACAAGCCCGACACGCTGACCAGGTTTGATTTCCATATTCAACGCTTCGAACAATACTTCCCCGCCAACAATTTTATATAAATTTTTTAATGTTATGATCACTGCAAATTCCTCCTAAAGACTTGTTTGAAGACACAAAAAAAGTCAGAGGTCCCGTTACCTCTGACTTTTATCTGTGAATAATCAGGTATGAGACGTTACATTGCTTCACTATTCAGTTGCCATTTTGGACATACGTGTCCCGTTGACAGCTGAATCATGAATAATTGCACGGCGTACATAGTTGATTTGATAATCAAGCACGTGCATCTGTAACATCTTCATACCCTCCTTTGTCTTTAGAATTACTCTCATTATATCGGATCGTCAGAAAATTTGCTACTCTTTTTTAGTTTCTGCGGATTTCCCAAGTTTCTTCAATAATTCGATAGCATCGTTCTTCTCTTCATCCGTCAGCCCGTCCATGATGGATTCAATCTCTTTCCAATGGTCAGGGAAAATGCCGTTCAACAGGTCCCGACCTTTTTCGGTAATGGACGCATAAGTAATACGCCGGTCGTTTGGACAAGGCACGCGTTTCAAGTATTCCTTTTTCTCCAGCTTGTCCACCACATAAGTGATACTTCCGCTCGCGAGCAGAATTTTCTCCCCGATCTTCTGCAATGGCTGATCTCCCTGGTGATACAGAAGCTCAAGCACTCCGAATTCTGTAGGGTTCAATTCATATCGCTGGATATCGTCCTTCACTAAATCTGCGATGGTGCGTTGAGCTTTTGTCAATACGACAAACAGCTTCAGCGAGGGATCTTGTTTTTTCTTGCGGTACAGTTCTTGTTCGTTCATCACGTTCGCCCATCCTTTACAAAATATAAAGATAGTATAAGTTTAACAAATTCTAACTGTCAAACCATCCCTTTTCCTCAAATTCACGGTTTCCTTAAGGGGTGTCCATATTCTGCAGCGCGTTGGGTCCTCCACTTAAGAAGGTGAAATGACCTGGAAGCACCTCCAATTTTTCCGGTGTCTTCCCTTTGATTTCACCGTCCATATCAACATCCTGATTGAATTCAACATCGATATTCACTTTCTCCCCTTGATAGTGGGAAATCTCTTGAAATTCATTATGGTCGGCTTGCGGGCGCCCCATCGTCATTAATTCACGGAATAACGTCAAGTTGGAATTCTTCACGATGAGCACGTCAAACTTCCCATCCTGCAGGTTGATCGTTGGAACAGGGACACGCCTCGTCCCGATGAATTGTCCATTCATAATCAGGATCATCACCGCCTCACCATCAACTTCTTCGTCATCTATCGTCATTTTATAATGAAAAGGGGTGGCCTGATTCATCGTTTTCAGTGCGCTCATGAAATAACTGAGCACACCGAACCGGTTTTTCTGGGTTTCGTCAATGTTAAAGGAGGTTTGTGTCACCAATCCAATGCCCCAGAAGTTAATAAAATAATCATCCTCTGTCCTGCCTGCATCCACAATAACCTCTTCTCCTTCAATGATGGATGCAGCTGCCTGATTGAGCCGCTGGGGCGTATCCAGCACCCTGCTGAAATCGTTACACGTGCCACCTGGCAGCACACCGATCACCGGACGTTTCTCCAACGGTGCCAGACAATTGATGACTTCATGTAAGGTGCCATCTCCCCCGAAGATGAAAAAAACATCGACCTCCGGACCATAATGCCGGCAGTTCCCATATAAATCATCCAAAGACAGGGTTTGGATGACCTTTAACTCTTTCACCTCTTTACTCAAGGCCGGCAACACTTGAGAAAGAGCTGTTTCCATCTCTGCTTCGTCCTTTTTTCCGTTATATATAAAGATTCCACTTTGATAACGAGGCATAGAATCCCTTCCTTCCTCTTATCATAATTGACTAAATATCTTTCTTTGAAACCACTCGTACTTCATTTAAGGTTTGAATAAGTCTTTCCGGCTCATCAACGCTCAGGAAAATCTTCGTGACTTTACATTTGAAACCAAATAGACGATACCCCTCTACCTCTTCGCTCAACCTTATTTCTAACTGAGGAGGCATCTTTTCAAGGCCAGCGAGCATCAGGGAGAAGGAATGACGTTCCACGGGCATTGTTTCCCCTTCATACCAACGAACAGCACTCACTTTTTCTAAGGGAACCGTCATATGGAAACGTAGCCCCTTTTGAATATGGAGATGATTTCTCTGAATGACGAGAGGATTTTTACGGATGGCTTGATAGTCAGCGATTAAAAAGACGAGCGCATAAAGATCCAGGACGGTGGCAATCCATGCGATCGTGTGACTGTACTGCATAAGCATGACATGGACCGCAATGATTTCAATAAGCATGGCATGGACAAGCATGAGAAAAACACCGAAGTATTCACTATTTTTGTGATAACTGAACGTTTGGGCACCGGCCGGCTTATGATCAAGATGCGGAAAGAAAGCATAGCGGATAACAGCAGCGTCTGTGGCAATCACCCCGATCAGCCGTTCCAATTTTGGAAAACCTCCAAACGTTTGCTGAGTCGCTGTATGAATTCTCGAAAGTACATGTGGATAGGTGTGGATGGAAGCTTGGAAGTGTTGTTTCCATATGTTCAGTTTTTTGATGAAAACGACAAGCAGGAAAAGTTCCAAGAGGATAAAACCAGCCTCGACGAGGATAATGGATACGTTCATATATTGCAGATGTTCTTTAGCATAAGCGGGAACAACCCAGTGAATGAATCCCGCACCTAAGAGCCATAGAGGAGCAAGCAGCGACAAGGTCGGCTTTCTGCGGAGTACAAACAGGAAAAGCACCACAGGAAGAACAATCATGATGTCAAAGACAGTCGCCCATACAATTAGCGGCGGTACTTGGCCGGTTATTTCCATTTTTTGAATGAAAAAGTTTGACAAGAGTAAGACTGCCAAAAAAAGTACGCCACCGTAAAATGACTTCGGATGGGTTTTTAATGTTCGAACCATACGATCACCCCTTCTTTTCCTTTATTTTACTACAAAGCAGCAGTAGTGATTGAGCTTTGGTAAGGAAAAGAGTTCATGGAAAGGCGAAAAGTTCATAAGACGGCCATATCTCCCCTAAAGGATACAATTTCGTTTACTTCTAAGCAAAGTCGTATTATACTATAATTTGTTTAGGGGGCTAAGTAAATATGAAGCAAAACATAGATCAAATCTTAGGTTACAACATCAATATGGTCGCACATTTTTTACAGAATATATATAACCAGCGCTTAGGAGAATACGGGTTGACCCATTCACAGGCGAAAGTCATTTACTTTCTTGCCAAAGCGGGAGAGCAATCCCAAACGGACCTGCAAAAACAGCTCCACATCAAAGCCTCATCGATGAACGGCTTGATTGAAACACTCTTAAAGCATGACCGGATCATGAAAAGGTCCTGCCAAAAAGATAAACGGACAAAGCTTGTGAAGCTTACGGATAAAGGATTAGAGTTGCATGCAACCATTCTGAAAATCGTCGCTGATATTGAAGAAGAAGCGAACCAGGGGCTTTCAAAAGAAGAACAGCAAATCATGGTGTCCTGGTTGAAGAAAATGCAAGACAACTTGAAACCTAAAACATCAAGGAGCGAAGACAAATGAAACAACAAAGTCAGCGGTTAGGGACCCAACCCATCCCTAAATTATTAATGAATTTATCCGTCCCTGCCATGATTGGCATGTTTGTTATGGCTCTGTACAATGTCGTTGACACGCTTTTCATCGCACGTGGCGTCGGGATATTAGGCGTCTCCGGTGTCAGTATCGGTTTCCCGGTGATGATGATCATCATGGCCATTGCCGCAGCCGTCGGTATCGGTGGTGCTTCTGTCATCTCCAGACGTTTAGGGGAAAACAAACCGGAAGAAGCCAACCAGGTTTTCGGTAACATCCTTTTTACGATTGTGGTCGTCTCAAGTTTCGGATTCATCGGTGCCTTCACTTTTCTTGAGCCATTACTGAAACTATTCGGAGCAACCGAGAACATTATGCCTTATGCAACGGACTATTTGTTCCCAATCATGCTTGGATCTTTCTTCTTCTCTTTCGCCTTTACGACGAACAGCATCATCCGTTCTGAAGGAAACTCCAAGTTTGCAATGATTACGATGATCATCCCTGCTGTTTTGAATATGATCCTCGATCCAATCTTCATCTTCGGTTTGGATATGGGGGTGCAGGGGGCTTCTGTCGCCACCGTTATTTCACAGGCGACGGTAACCATTGTCGTCTTGAATTACTTCCTAAAAGGAAAATCATCACTTGTAATGAAAGCTTCCTACTTGAAGCCGCAATGGACCGTCATCCGTGAAGTGTTAACCATTGGGATGCCGGCTTTCATTCGACAAGTATCTGGAAGCGGCATGATGATCGCCATCAACCTGATGCTGATTAAATTCGGTGGTGAATTCGAGGTCGGGGTCTTCGGGATTGTCCAGAAGCTCGCCATGTTTACGATCATGCCTATGATTGGTGTACTCCAAGGCATGCAGCCAATTATTGGTTATAATTACGGGGCCAAAAATTACGACCGCCTGAAAGAA
Organism: Halobacillus sp. GSS1; assembly: GCF_017307035.1. NCBI lineage: Bacteria > Bacillati > Bacillota > Bacilli > Caryophanales > Bacillaceae > Halobacillus > Halobacillus sp. GSS1. Next base: position 26,221 of record NZ_JAFLHE010000016.1, on the reverse strand, counting down.
ACGGTCTTGCTCGGTATGAAAGTCGTTACGGTCATCTCTGCAGGCATTTTCATTTTGATGATGGCCTTCCCTGAAGGTTTGATGAACATCTTCACTGGAGATGAAGCGACCATTGATACAGGGGCTTATGCCATCCGGATTATGTTCGCTCTCGCCATTCTGATCGGTGCCCAGGTTGTCAGTGGCGGCCTTTATCAAGCATTGGGAATGGCAAAGCCTGCGCTCATCTTATCTATGGCGCGTCAAGTTCTGTTCTTGATTCCGCTCGTCTTGATTTTGCCAAACTTTTTCGGAGTGACAGGCGTATGGCTCGCCTTCCCTCTTTCAGACCTGTTCGCTTTCGTGCTATCCATGATCTTCCTTTACAAAGATCGAGCCCTATTTTTCAAAGCGAAAGACCAAGATCCGCCCTACCAGGCGGCACCTTCTCAAGGCTGAATAAAAAGCACGGTGCATCCAGCACCGTGCTTTTTTCTAATTAATAGTAAAGAAAATGGGAGGGTGATGGAAGACTCAGTTTCGATACTTTTGTGGTGTGGATGGGGCTGCGGGGAATAGTTCGCTTTCCTCGGGAGCGCGGTGAGCCTCCTCGGACTGCGTCCTGTGGGGTCTCACCCTGCACTTTTTTCCCGCAGGAGTCTCACCATTCCCCTCCGCCCCTTTACCATGAAAGATTCTCGAAACACTCCTAAAAGGTCAGCTTGAATGATTAAGCGAAATGAATCATATAAAAATTTTCCGCTTCAATGAATTTAAAGTTTGATATAAAGCGCTCTTATGCCGACTTAGGAGAGAGGAGTAAGGGACACTCATCCTCGGTATTGGGGGTTCGTTTCTCTCAATAACGAATGGGGTGGTTGGGAAGCTGCGAGACTCCCGTGGGAGAAAAGAGTTCGGAGAGATCCCGCAGGGCGGTAGCCCGAGGAAGCTCGCCACTCCCCCACAGGAAAGCGAGTAGCTTCCCAACCACCCCTAACGCTCAAATCAGGCAACGAGCCCACAAACGTCTTAAAACTGAGTCTTCAAGAAAAGGCAGCTTATATGAAAAGATACATCGGGGTTTATCCCCCCAACTTTTTCCAAACAGTTTGCAAGGTAATTATAGCAACAACTGACAATTTCCGTTAGAATAAGACAGAGAGTTTTATTTTCTATATTAAAGGATGGAACGCATGACATACTCGATTCATTTAATAAAACTATTTACAAGCCGAGAAGACCATTTGTTCAAACTGAACGAAGCGGAACGGCTCAAAAACGTTTGGAATCTATTATTCTTTTTATTAGGTTTGACGATTCTTACATATGTCTGGACAGCGTGGCTTGGTCTCGGTACGGATGCGATTTCTGCCAACATGTCTGACCTGAACAGAGTCGAATATGAAATGAGGAAAGCATGGTTCTTACTTGGACGCGCCGGATTTGCCATCCTTTTATTCTTGTTCACGCTCTTCATTTCATCTTTCTTTTTCTGGTTGTTCAACAATGTTTCTTATAAAAAACTTTTCATTCTGCAGATGAATGTCCTGCTGATCATGCTGATCGAACGGATCACCTGGATTCCTCTCATGGTTTATGCAGGTATTGACTGGTACGTCTCTCCCTTTTCTTTCGGAGTGATCGCCTCTTATTTCACCAGCATTGATTGGGTCATTTACTTATGCGGAGCCATCTCCATTTTTCAGCTTTTCATCATCTGGTACCAGGTGAAGTGTATCTCCTGGCTTTCCAAGACGAAAATTGGCTGGATCTGGGTCGGTGTTGTTTTCTGGCATATGTTGTTGTGGGCAGGTACAGCCGCCCTATCTAAATTCGATTTGTATCTCCTTTATTTACTCAGATAAGAAAGCAGCAGGTGTAAAGATCTATGAAAAAAATCAATGTTAAAGGCAGAATCCTGGGAATTTTGATTGTGGCCTTCGTTACGACCAATGCTTTCCTCATCTTCCTCGATGAAGGAGAACAAGTGGATCGCAAATCTTATATCAAAGAATGGTCCAAGACAATCACCTATGATTTATTTGAAAAAATGGATACAAAAGCTGTGTTCGCATCAGAGGAATCAGAACCGGTCTATTTTAACGAAGATGTTGGATCGTTCCATGAGTTCCTTGTTGAAGAAGGTGACACTGTCAGCGAAGGCGATGACCTCTACACGTATGATGTCTTAAACTACTATCAGGAAGAAGCACGCCTTCAGTCCGAAGTGAGCCGGTTAGAAGAAGAAATTAATGCTATAGAAGGTTTAATTGACGAAATTGAAAGCTATCGCGTACCTGATCCTCCAGACACCGGCAGCAACTCAAGTCCGTTCAGTAATAATTCTGATACAAGTGACACTACTCCTCCTTCCTACGTAGAGACCGAATATATGAAAGAAGAGAAGATCGCCGAGCAAGAATCAGAACTGGCAAAGCAGGAAGCCATGCTCGAAATGATAGAAGATCAACTGGACCAGCTCCAGGACGAAGGTGATCGAATCACCGTTACAAGCGCGTTTTCAGGTACAGTAAGCGAAATCTCAAAAGATCTTGAAGCCCCTCTTCTTACATTGGAATCTACGAATCTGGTATTAAAAGGGACGATTCCTGAACAGGAAAGGAAGAAAATCGAAGAAGAGATGGTCGTCGAAATCCATGTACCTGAAATGGAATATGAAACAACAGGTACATTAGATTCTGTGGACGATTACCCGGAAGAAGTTGAAGTCCACCGCTCAAGCCGCTACCCTTTTACCGTTTCACTTGAAGACCCTTCAGAGGAATTGCTGGCTGGCTACCATGCAGATTTAAAAATCATTACAGATGAAGCGTTAGGTGCAGTCACCGCTATTGAGAAAGCGCTGGAGACTGAAGAGAACCTTTATGCATGGGTGATGAATGAGGAAGGAATCTTAGAGCGCCGCGACATCGAAACAGGTGTTGAAGAACAAGGACTCGTTGAAATCCTATCCGGTCTTGAAGATGGTGAATGGCTGGCTGTCGAGCCGAAAGATGAATTCAGAAATGAAGCGATCTTCTTCACACCATTACATACCGATGACCTTAGAGTACGCCAGATGTTCAAGATGGAACGCCAGTCCATCCTGACTTACGGTTTACTAGGTATCCTATCACGATAACTCCAGAGAAAAACCGGCTGTCTCCAAGACAGCCGGTTTTTCTTTGTTCACTCAACAAATCCCCTCCATGATTTATTAAAGAATATGGCAGGTTTCTTGAAGAATTGATTTCGAGATTTTTGTGTGTTTAAGGGTTCCGGTAAAAGGTTCTCAAAGTCCCTTTACCAGTAACCTGCCGAGCTCTGAATTTTTGAGAAAAGAAGGAAAAGAATTGTTTTACATTTGCATCTGTACGTGGCACATGGGACGATAGTAGTTAGATAGAATGACAACGAAAGAAGTAAAAGGGGTATGAAAATGAAATTAAGTGTATTGGATCAATCCCCTATCTTAACAGGGACAGACCCAAAAGAAGCCTTACAACAAACAACAGAACTCGCAAAGTGGACGGATAAGCTGGGATATCACCGTTTCTGGGTATCTGAACATCATAGTACAAGCAGTCTTGCAGGTTCTGCGCCTGAAATACTTGCGGCTCACCTGGCTGCTCATACAGAAAACATCCGCATTGGTACAGGGGGCGTATTACTCCCCCATTACAGTTCCTATAAAGTGGCGGAAGCCTTTCGAATTCTTGAAACCCTCCACCCTGACCGTATCGACCTCGGGGTGGGCCGTGCTCCTGGTGGGATGCCCAACGTCAACTTAGCCTTGAACCGCGGGAAGCTTCCAAGTATTGAAGACTACCCATCCCAGGTGGAAGAGTTAATGGCTTATTTACACGGGCATGATCCGCACGGAATGGATATTTATGCGACCCCGAAAGGAGAAACAGCCCCGCCTGTATGGATGCTTGGATCAAGCGGTACAAGTGCACGTTTGGCTGCAGACTTAGGTGTCTCCTACTCCTTCGCCCATTTCATCAATGGACGAGGAGGAATACGGGCAATGGATCGCTATCAGGATTATTTCACAACCTCTATGCAGCAAAGCAGTCCAACCGGGAATGTTTCTGTATTTGTCGTCTGCGCAGAAACGGACGAGTATGCCGAATACCTTGCTGCAAGTTTGGATCTTGCTCTTCTCCAAATTGAACAAGGCGGGAAACGCACACATTTCCCTACTCCTGATGAGGCGCTCAGCCATAAGTACACCCTTTTCGAAGAAGAACGAATCCAGGATAACCGAAACCGAATGATCGTCGGCTCTGTCGAAAAAGTAAAAGAAGAAATTGAGCAGCTGGCTGAAAGTTACAACGTAGATGAAGTGATCGTCAACACGATCGTCACTCCATTTGAAGATCGTTTACGCTCCTACGAACTCCTGGCTGATGCCTTTCAATTAAGTCACTCCCAAACCACGATGACCTAACGTCATCGTGGTTTTTTTATTCCCTATTATTCAACTAAATGGCAGAATTGTGGAAGACTCAGTTTCGAGATGTTTTCGGGTTTCGTTACCTTATTGGGCGTCGGGGGTGGTTGGGAAGCCGAGGAGGCTCACCGCGCTCCCGCGGAAAGCGAGCTTCCCCGTAGCCCCCATCCACTCAACAAAAGTCTCGAAACTGAGTCTTCCACTAAAGGGAGTTTTTATTGAACGAGCACTTTAAGTCTTCCTTCCTATTTAAATCGTCCTGGGTGTTGCCGATATTTATAGATGTCAGACATCATATGAAGGAGTGGTGATTTTGAAACGTCTCTACATACCATTCGTCCTCCTTTCCTTGCTCATAGGAACGGTAGGATGTGCGAACAATGAAACGAAAGCGAATACAGAAGATACAATTAGCGCTGGTCTGATTGTCACAGATAGCGGACTCGGTGACGATTCTTTCAGTGATTCAGCTTTTCAAGGACTCGAACAAGCCCGTGATGAGTTGGGGATCACTTTTGATTATCGTGAACCGTTTGAACAGGATTATGAAAAGAATGCCCAGGAATTATTAGACCAAGACCATGATGTCATCATCGGGCTTGGATATAATTCGCAGGAAGCCATTGAGAAGTTAGCGCAGGAAAATCCTGATCAAGCATTTGTCATGATAGATGCTGTCTCTGAACTTGAAAATGTAACGTCCATCACCTTTAAAGAAGATGAAGGGAGTTACTTGATCGGGCTCATTGCTGGAATGAAAACAAAAACAGGGACTGTCGGATTTATTGGCGGCGAGAAAATTCCAGTTGTCGAACGTTTTGAAGAGGGATTCAAAGCAGGAGTGAAAGAAGCGAATCCAGATGCAAAGATTCTCTCTCAATATGCAGAGACCTTTGATGATGATGAACGAGGAGCGACTATTACAAACGAGATGGTGGCAGAAGGTACTGACTTCGTCTTTCCTGCGGCAGGTTTTACAGGCATCGGCGTGCTGAAAGAAGCTCAGAAACAGGAAATTTACGCATTCGGTGTGGATAGCGACCAGTTTTTCGTAGCTGAAGAAGCCGTCGTCTCTTCCATGCTTAAAAATGTTAATGTCGCTCTCTATGATGTGATGAAACTTTTGAGTGATGGACAAAAGCTGGATGGAGGAACACAAACGCTCGGCATTCAGGAAAATGGTGTAGGACTTGCTCCGATCCGAGTGATCGAATTGACACCTAAGGAACAAAATCTATTAAATGAAGCGACAGGAAAGTAAGGAGGAAACGTGATGACTATCGGAAGAAGATTGTATACAATGACTCTCATTCCATTACTTTTATGCCTGGCTCTCATTAGTTTCATTGTTTTTCAAATGATGGACTTACAACGCTCGTCCAATCAAGATGTTCAAATTCTACTTGAAGGTAAAGAACTGCATGGTCAGCTCGTCAGTGTGGAACAGGCTTTGACCACCTATGGATACAACCCTTCAGAAGCTTCACGCAGCGAAGCCGAGGTTCTGATTGAACAAACCGAGAGTATCTTCGGGGATATGGAACCCCTCATTGCAACAGATGCTCAGGAACGATGGTACAACCAGGCACAGTCAAAATTTGAAAATTGGACAGAGGTTGCATCAGGGGCCCTGACAAGCAACGATACCAATGAAGTACAACGTCAAGCTGCGCGTACCAGCGGAATCATCAATGACATCTACATGCTTCAAAAAGAAGCGCAATCTTGGTATGACGCTCAAATGTTGAATCAAAAACAGACCATACAAAACTTGATCCTGTTCACAATCATCGCAGCTGCCGTCCTTGTACTTTCTACGATTCTTTCAACTACAAGACTAACGAAACATATCGCGCGGCCGATACGTGACCTCGCTGAAAAAGCCTCTGAAGTGGCCAATGGAAACTTAACAACTTCGATTGAAGTTAGTGATAAAGAGAAGGACGAAATTGGTCAACTGAAGCGATCATTCCGTACAATGATCGGTAATCTAGAAGGAACCGTTCAATCCGTTCATCACATCGGGCAAAATGTACAAGATTTCAGTTCCCGTCTTCACAATGAAATGGGAGGCCTTTCTGAAATATCAAGCCAAGTAGCCCATTCAACCGATGAACTTGCCCAAGGGAGCCAATCCATTTCTGAAGATGTCCAGGATGTGGCAAATCTTATGGATGACCTCCACCAGGGATTTGAAATGAATCGTGAACAGGGGCAATCTTCGAGGAAAGCCAGTCAGCAAGCCCTCACTTATGTCGAGGAAGGGCAGACGAGCATTACAGATCAACGGGCGCTTATGGACCGAAGTGCCGCATCCATTGCGAACGTAGAAAAGTCCGTAAATCATTTCATCCAATATACGGATCAAATCGAATCTACCGTCAAACTCGTCAATGATATTGCAGAACAGACAAACCTTCTCGCCCTGAATGCTGCGATTGAAGCAGCACGCGCTGGTGAACATGGAAAAGGTTTTGCTGTCGTAGCGGAAGAAGTGCGTAAACTTGCCGATCAATCCACTTCAGCTACGGGACACATCACTGAAATGGTCAAGCAGATTAGAGAAGGCGTCCAAGTCATTGAACAGGAAATGCAGGAGACTATTCAAATTTCTGAGCAGCAAAACCTTTCTGTCGATACATCTAAGACAGCTTTTGAAAAAATAAGCTCTCAAGTGAAGAGAATCGACGAACAGCTGAAATCACTGGTCAATGGCTTAGATGAATCAAAAGATAAGAGTGCAAATGTTTATGTTTCCGTAGAGAATGTGAGCAGTATCGTTGAGGAGACGGCGGCTGGCACAGAGGAAATCTCTGCGTCTACCGTCGAGCAGCAAGCGGCCTTCCAACAGATGATCAAAGAAACGGATCACCTTGAAGATATGGTGGCTGACTTGAACGAGCAACTACAGCATTTTGAATGGAATCAACAACGCGCAGAAAAACCTATAGAAAAAGGGCTTGAAGTAGATTTTGAAGATGACACTGAAAGACCCTACACCGCTTCAGCTTAATGAAGCGGTGTTTTTTCATCTGCGTGTCGGTCTACCGGCAGGGCGTTCGAGAGATCGAAGGTCTTCATCGATGTTCATCACCTTTTGTTCCACCATCTGTCTCGCGTCTGCTACTCCTTTGTTATAAAAGAAGGGGCCCATCTCTTCTGCTAACTTATGTACCCATTGTTCAGCGGCAAGGTCACCAATCACTTCACCCCGTTCTAACTCAAAATATTCTTTCACCTGATCCACCATATATTCTCTTTCTTCTTTCTTTAATTTCATATTCTTTCCCCCCTTTTTACTTATCCTATCATATCGTCTTTCATTCCCGTCACACAGACCGCATCGTTGGGTTTTTCTGATTTAAAGTGGATCCTTACATGATTAAACCCTGCTTTTACAAGAAGGCTTTGCATTTGACCACCCAGCACTTCCGTCGTTTCATCGGTCGCCTCTTCTTCATGCGGAACAACTGTCAGGGCGATTTTCCCCTGTTCGCTGAGCAACGTACACAAGTGGCGGAGAATTTCTACGGGATGCTCCCAAAAAGTAATATTGTTGACAGCGTATATTTTGTCCAAAGGTTTGTGGAAATGCAGCAGTTGACAAGCCTCCCCATGAAAAATACCAACCTGGTTTGAGTATGTTTGATCATTTAACTTCCTTAAAACCATTTCAACCATCGGCTCTGAAGGATCCATTCCATACAAAACCTCCGGTTCGAGGGCCGCTATTCTTTTCAAAGCTGCTCCAGAACCAAACCCGACCTCTAAAACGCGATCTTCTTTTCCTATATCCAGAAATGATAAGGTCCAGTCGTTCAAATCCCTGTTTTCTCTTTCCATAAACCTGCCGGCGAACTTGCCTGTGATCCCTTTTGGTTTTGCGAATTGATTATAAATCATACCCCGTCCTCCTTTTCTCTCCCTTTACCCCTATCTTTTTAGGTTCACGCATTGCGAAAGTAGTATTAGTTTTTTTCTGACCGGTTTGTTTGTATGATAAATGACAGAGGGAATTATGGAACACCCATATAATGAGAATCATAGGGGGAGATTCGGTTGAAGAAGTTCATACCATTTTTCCTGCTGGCGATCCTGTTTATGGCAGCCTGCAGTGATACATCTACAAATAATAAAGATTGGACAGAAGTTTCCTGGGATGAAATTGAAGAAGAAGCAGAAGGTACAGAAGTCCGCCTATATATGTGGGGCGGCGATGAAGGAATCAATGCCTACATAGATGACTACGTCACACCCCAGGTGGAAGACGAATATGGGATTTCGCTGAAACGCGTTCCTCTCGACACGCCGGAAATACTACAAAAGCTCCAAACAGAAAAACAAGCGAATAAACAAGAAGGCTCGGTTGACGTGATATGGATCAATGGAGAGAATTTTAAAAACGCGAAAGAAAACGAATTGCTGATGGGATCTTTTACAGAGATTCTGCCTAACTTCAATGATTACTACAATACTGAAGATCCAGCTTTCCAAAGGGATTTCGGTACGGAAGTGGAAGGAATGGAAGCACCCTGGGGCAAAGTCCAGTTCGTGTTTCATTATGACTCAGAAAAGATTGAAAACCCTCCGGCTACATTCCGGGAATTACAAACGTGGGTAGCTGAAAACCCTGGCAAGTTCACCTATCCGACAGCTGAAGAATTTACAGGCAATGCATTCTTAAGACACGTCTTGTATGCTCAAGCAGAACAACCTGCGGATATTTATGAACAACCATTGGAAGAGAACAACATCACTGCAACTGCCGAGCGTACATGGTCATATCTGAATGAAATGGAGAACCACCTATGGCGCTCAGGGGACCATTACCCAAACAGCCTGACAGAGTTAGACCGTTTGTACAGTCAAGGGGAAGTATGGATGACGATGGGGTATAACGAATCGCGTGCGGAATCACTGATTGAAGAAGGCGTATTCCCCGCTTCTACTCGTTCGTTCGTCATGGAACCAGGGTCCATCGGAAATACACATTTTCTCTCCATCCCTTTCAACAGCCCGAATCAATCTGGTGCCTTAGTCGCCATCAACTTCATGCTTTCTCCAGAAGCCCAGCTTGAAAAATATAAACCGGATGACTGGGGAGAGAATACACCGATCAGCTTCAATCAATTGCCTGAAGACATCAAAGATAAATTCAAGGCTGTCGAACGAGGTGAAAGCGTGTTATCAACAGAGGAACTTGAAGAAAGCTTCCTGCCAGAATCAGAAGCCGCCTATGTGAATTGGATGAAGGAAAAGTGGTTCAATGAAGTTGTTCAAAAATAGAACCTTCCTTCTCTTCCTACCTGCGACCGGCTTTCTGATCATCCCTTTTTACGGATTCATTTATGCGGTCATCCAAAGCTTAGGTGGAGAAGGGTTCACTCATTATCATGAGATTTTAAACTCCGAACGTTTTCTGTCTTCTGTCTGGTTTAGTATCCGAACAGCAGGGATAGCGACCATTCTTTCCATCATCCTTGGTCTTGGTTTCACCAAATTGTTTCACCCATTGTTAACCCATACCTCACACAGGCTGATGGTTTGGATTCCCATGCTTTTTCCTCATTTCGTTTGGGGGTATATGATCATTCTCCTACTCTCGGAAACAGGATGGATGGCTCAAGTCTTTACAGCTGCCGGCTGGTTGGAAGACACATCAAACTTTCCCGTATGGACCCGCGATCCCCATGGCATAGGAATCATCATCACTTATGTATGGAAAGAGGTCCCTCTTGTGATTCTTTTGCTTTTCCCTGTGTATGCATCCATCCGTCCGGAGTATTATGCTCTTGTAGACAGCCTTGGAGGCAATGCGTGGCACCGCTTCACTACGGTCGATCTGCCTAACCTCCTCCCTGTTCTTGTGGAGTCATTTTTGATCATCTTCTCCTTCACTCTGGCAGCCTATGAGGTTCCAGCACTCATCGGCACCACCTTCCCCGAGATGATATCCGTGCTCGGGTATGAGTGGTTTTATGGAGGCTCTTGGGATGATCGCCCATTGGCCTTTGCCGCCATGGTCTTGATCAGTTTATGCCTCCTGACCCTGACATTAGTGGGATACTTCATATTAAGCCGCCCGAGATGGAGAGCGATGAGGGGGGATCGACCATGATTCGTAAAAAAGCGTGGTTTCTGATTTTAACTTTGCTTCTTTTCGTCATACCGCTGACCGCCTTGATATTGCAAAGCTTAAGTGCCCCTTGGCGCTTCCATACGGGACAAGGCATAGACTGGGGATGGCAAGGGTACTCCATCCTATTTGAAAATCCACAGTTGTGGGAAGCGACGTTCATTTCCATTGGAATCGGGTTTGCTGTGCTGTTCATGAATGTCGCAATCGGTTTGTTTACAGGAAAAGCACTGGTATCCTACGCTTACCGTGGAAAAGCCTGGTTGGAGGCTCTGCTTTTATCGCCGATTTTGATTCCATCCCTGGCTGTTGCCATGGGCTTGCATTTATTCATGATTCGTGTCGGCCTTGCAGACACCATCTGGGGCGTCATGCTCATCCATTTAGTACCGACGGTCCCATACAGCATCAAGATTTTTCATAACAGTTATCAGCAAATAGGAAAAGCCATGATGGAGCAGCCTCACATTCTTGGAGCAGGATTTTGGACACAGGTCTTCACTGTAGAACTTCCTTTACTCAGACCTGCGATTCGGAGCCTCACCTTTTTAACGATTGTGATCAGCTTGAGTCAATATGCCCTTACCGCCATTATCGGAGGCGGCCGGGTGCTGACGTTGCCATTGGTCTTTTTTCCTTTTCTGGATAATGCGAACACGTCAATCATGGCGGCATTCTCGATTTGGTTCGCACTTATCCCCCTTTCCATGTACATCATCATCGAAGTTTTGATGATGTTTCTCCCCTACTCTCGATTGCCATGGAGGAATCATCGATGACACAGAAGAAATTAGAAATGAAAAACATTACGAAAACCTTTAATCAGGATAAGATACTGAGTGAACTGACTTTCCATCTGGAGAAAGGTGAAATCATGAGCATTGTCGGACCCTCTGGAAGTGGCAAAACGACTTTGCTCCGTATCCTCGCAGGACTTGAAAAACCGAGCGATGGCAAAATCATAATGAATGGGAAAGACATTACGAAACAGAAAGCGAACCGGAGAAGTATCAGTCTCGTTTTTCAGCAGCCATTGCTTTTCCCGCATATGACCGTAAAAGCGAACATCGTTTACGGTGCAAAAGTCTCAAAAAAATATGAAGAAAAAAAGATCGAATCTTTACTGGAAGCAATTGGAATGTCGCGTTTCCAGAATCATTATCCTTCTGAAATTTCGGGTGGACAACAGCAGCGGGCGGCCCTCGCCCGTGCGATGGCTACAGAACCTGAAGTGATTCTGTTTGATGAACCCTTCAGTAGTCTGGATCCCTCTCTAAGGCAGGATTTGAGGTACTGGGTGCGTGAATTCCTTTCCTCGAGAGAAACGACCGCGGTATTCGTTACACACGATATGGAAGAAGCCATGATCATGGGCGATCAAATCGCTGTCTTTGAAGACGGAAACTTTCAACAAATCGGAACAGCCGAAACGTTACACAAATCCCCAGCCAACTTGAGGGTGGCTTCCTTTTTAGGGGGCCATCTGATTTTAAATGAACACGAATTCGCTCCTTTGCATGATGTTCGAGTAGGGGCTAAAAAAACACCGGAAAATGGGGTGAACTTCCTAGCCACAGTTGAGCATATCACTTATCAGCACGGACGTCCGATTGCCCATTTATATGTCATCGATCTAAAGAAAAAAATATCTCTTCCAATCGACGAAACGTTCTCGACGCGGGAAGTCCAGATTACGGTTCCGACCGCTTCCATCAAGACCTTCAGCGGGGAAATTTTATGAACAAAAAAAATGTAGTACGGACGGCTTTGTTCCTTGGCCTATTTATAGCTCTTGCCTGGTTTGTTCGCTCCCGTTTTGACGTAAGTGCGGATAACATCCGCTCCTATATTCTATCTTTCGGAGCATTGGGACCACTTATTTTCATGGCGCTGTATATCATCGGTCCAATCGTCGTATTTCCTACCTCCGTCCTTTCACTCGCTGCGGCTTTCGCTTATGGAATCTGGCCCGGCATGCTGTATATCGTCATCGGAGCAACAGGAGCTGGAGTGACCGGGTATATCATGGGGAGATTTTTCGGAGACTCTGTACTCAAATTCCACCAGTCAAAATGGGCGGGGACCATCTATGAGCGTATGCAGGGCCAAGGTTTCCTTTATGTATTCATCCTGCGTCTTATTCCACTCGTGGGATTCGACATATTAAGTTATCTTGCAGGAATGACGAGAGTGAAATTCCTCTCTTTTGTTCTGGCGACGGTGATTGGGATGCTTCCCGGAACGTTTGCCTACAGCCTGGTGGGCACCAGTCTCGCGAGTGGAGACCGCACACTGATTCTCATCGCCTTCAGTGTCTTCATCCTCCTCCTCGTCACCACCTACCTCTTCCGCAACAAAGTAAGAACCTGGCTCAAACTATAAACGGCATTCCATAATCCAGCAGGATTACAAAAGACTCACTTTTGAAATGTTTCTGGGGAAAAAAAGAGTCTTTGATCGCGTCGAGGAGGACGCATCAAAGACTCTTTTTACTTATATTTAGCCATGAACTCACGATCAATTTTATTTTTTAACTGCCATGCCTTCTTGTTATGTGAACTGACAGGTCCATACACAAGAAAACCCTTTTTTCCGCCTGTTGATAAAATATAAAGGGCATTCTTCTGTGGGACGAACGAATCCAAGGATAAGCCGGAAAGGTGATTTTTCAAGTTCTGCCAAAGGACCGGCCCTTGTCTTACCGCATACACCCCGCTTTTTGGCAGGTTCGGGTAATCAATCATTGTGACACAATCCCCGGCACCAAACATGTAATCAAAGTCACGGAATTGCAAAGTGGATCGTATAAGTGCGAAAGAGCGTTCATCTATGGCGAGTGACGACTTTTCAAAAATCGGGTCTCCAATGGCACCCCCCAGCCATAGCACACCCGTATGACGGACTCGATTGCCATTGTCCGTTTTGACGAATTCCTCAAAAACCTCTTCCACTCGTTCATTCTGCCAGACACGCACGCCTTTTTTCTCCAGTAAATTTTTCAATCTTACAGAGACCCATTTCGGTCCATCCGCAAGTATTCGGTCAGATGTAATTAAACGGACCTGCCCAGGAATCTTGTGTTTATCCTTATAGGCTTGAATAGACATCGCAAGCTCTGTGCCAGCCGCACCTCCCCCGACAATGAGGGGCTTTGTCGTCTCTCTCAAATTTCTCATCTCATCTGTAAATTCGTAATTCGGCTTAATTGTCCGAGCAGCTGAGTCCTCAAATGCTAAGGGTAAACTTTTAGATCCTATATCAAAACTGACAACATCAAAGGGATATACAGATCCATCTTCACATACGACTTTTTTTTGCTTCGTTTTGATAAAGGCTGCTTTTTTGGGAATCCAATGGACGTTGGCTGAATTTGCTAACTGTCGAATATCTACACGAATATCCTCTTCCGAATAAAGTCCTTCTGTAAAACCTGAAAACATTCCTGAATAATACTGATAGGGGGAAGGTGTAATCATACAAACATCGACCTGTCTCCAATTTTCATTCCGCAGTCGACTTACTATTTCCAAGTGGGCATGACCTGCACCAACGAGCAATAACCTTTTTGACAAAAGAGCACCTCCTTACAGAAAACGTCCACATGGCAGAACCATGTGGACGTGTACTTTAAAGACTTGCCTGTAAAAACTCCTCTACTTCCTCTGGAGTTTTAGCATTCGCACTATGAAGGTGGGCTTTTTTGTTGCCATCTTTAAAAATCAGGATGCTTGGGATCCCCATCACTTCATACTTTTCTGCGATTTCCGGTAGTTCATCACGATTGACATTATACCAGTCGTACCCATTGTATTCCTCCAGGATATCTCCGATAAACATCTCCATTCGTCGGCAATCCGGGCACCAGTCTGCTTCGAATTTCACGATGACCGGACGATCGCTTGCAATTGTCTCGTTGAATTTATCCGTTGTATGAATGGCTTCCATCAAACTCAATCTCCTTTATTTATAACTACTACTTATCATACCCAAAATGTATGCATTTGTCTTTTGTCAGGCTTACTTATACTCCACCCGGCCCAATAGCCATGCGGCAAGCAACCCTCCAAGGAATGCAACGACGCTTACAAGCATCATCACTCCTGTAGCGGGAAGTCCGGGGAAAATAACGAATACAGAACCGATGACTAGGCCGATGATGACCGCAAAGGTTCCAGATGTATAATTTTCAAGGAAAAACTTAACAATCTTACTCATTACCACGATTCCACAAACAATTCCTGCCCCTACGACAGCAATGATATCAATGCGAAAGTCAGAGATCCCTGAAGTGACGGTTGTATAAACTCCGATAATCAACAAAATGAATGAACCACTAATCCCAGGAAGAATCATCGCACTGCTTGCAATCCATCCAGAGAAAAACAATAAAATGTATCCAGCAAATGAGAGATTTTGCATCGGTTCGGATTCTGCTGTCTGGAAAAATGCCATCGAGGCAACGAGGACAGCTCCGATCAACAATAACAAAAAATGTTTCGCTTTAAAATTATGCTTCACATCTGCTTTATGTGTTAAATACGGCAGCACGCCGATGATCAGACCCAGAAAGAAAAACTGTGTAGGGCCCGGGTAGTGTTCAAACAACCACTCAATTAAATTTGCCATCAAACCGATAGCAATGACCACTCCAATTCCTAGTGGCAGCAGGAATTTTAAGTGTCTTTTCCATTCCTTACTAAAAAAACCGTTAATGGCTTCGATCAGGCGGTCGTAAATGCCGAGAACGACAGCAATTGTCCCTCCGCTCACACCTGGAACGACGTCACTCGCTCCCATCAGCATGCCTCGGTAAATATTTCTCCATTCCCACATATCTTTGGCTCCTTTTATATCTAACCCTTTTCCCTATTATTCTACCAGATTTCTCTAAGCTTTTATGATACATTTTCATGAAAAGAAATACAATCCGTACAAAATGGAATTCACTTCCCTGTGATGGCGGTTCGATTAGAAATCATCCTCAATACTCTATCACTCTTTCAATAAAAACCACCCTTTGAGAATAGGAGAATTGATGAAAGAAGGAACTCCCACGACGTAAAGTGAAAGTTCCTTCTGTAATCAAGCTGATGTTTTTTCTTGTTTATCTTTCCCCCGATCAAGTGCGATTTTATCTGCACGAAGGGCTTTATATAAGGAAACGACCATTAAAATCATGATGAAAGAAAATGGAAAGGCTGCTGATATAAGCGCGTTCTGAAGCGCCTGCAATCCACCAGAATATAACAGCACAGCCGCCATGGACGACTGGACAATCCCCCATACGAACTTAACCATAGTAGGCGGTGTCAGGGATCCATTTGTCGTCTGCATTCCTAATACAAAGGTCGCAGAGTCTGCGGATGTAATGAAGAATGTCCCGATCAATACCATTGCAATAATTGAAAGAATTAATCCCAGCGGATAATTTTCGAATGTCCCGAACATCACTTGTTCCGTAGCTAGATCGGAAAGTCCTCCCTGATCCTGCTGAACTTTGATTGCAGATGATCCGAAAGTAGAAAACCATAGAAAACCTATAGCAGAAGGTACAAGTAGGACACCTGACAGAAATTCACGAATCGTACGTCCTTTGGACACACGAGCGATAAAGATTCCTACAAATGGAGACCATGCAATCCACCATGCCCAGTAAAATACTGTCCAGTTGTTGATCCATGTACGGTTCTCCTCATTGTTCGGTGCCAGGCGAAAACTCATGGTAGGGAGGTTTTGTAAGTAAGCACCAATTGTGTCCGTAAACATATTCATAATGAACAGCGTAGGACCTACGACCAGCATAATGGCTAACAGAGCAATAGCTAGAATCATATTGGTGTTACTTAAATAACGGATTCCTTTGCTCAAACCTGAATAGGCGGAGATCATGAATAAAACCGTAACCACACCTATAATGGCTAACTGAACACCGAAGGAGTCTTCAAGCGGGGTCAGGAACGTCAATCCGCCATTGATCTGTGCCGCACCAAACCCAAGCGTCGTTGCTACACCGACAATAGTCGCAAAGACAGCGATGATATCTACAACTTTCCCCCACGGGCCATTCATTTTATCTCCAAATAATGGCTCGAGTGTGGAGCTGATTAAGGCTGGGGCCCCTCGACGGAATTTGAAATAAGCGAGGACTAGAGCAACGATGGCGTAGATTCCCCATGCATGAACTCCCCAGTGGAAGTACACGAAGCGCATGGATTCATTCAGAGCGGCTGCTGTACCCGTCTCTGCGGTCGGAGCGTTATTGGAATAGAAGTAAATCGGTTCTGCCGCTCCCCAGAAGACGAGACCGATTCCCATCCCGGCACTGAAAAGCATCGCGAACCATGTGGCGTAGTTGTAATCAGGCTTGTCCGTAGGCTTTCCGAGTTTCATTTTTCCATAAGGACTGAAAATCATATAAAGGCAGAAAATCACAAAACCAGTAACGATCAGCAAGTAATACCATCCAAAGTGAACAGAGATGTAAGATTGAATACTTCCTGTAATGCTCTCAAGATTCTTCGGGGCAACTGATCCCCAAACGACTGAGAATAATGCAATAGCTAATGTAACCCAAAAAACGGATGTGACTTTTTTCATTGTAAACTCCTTTCCAAAAACTTTGCGTATTTTCGATACAGAGGGCTGTTCATTCGAGGGGGGAATGAATGATGTATGTTTATCGAATACCCAAACCAAGAAAAAATAAACAATTCGTCGAATTTTTCCGACAGAAATATAGCCCAAAAGACGGGTGTCTCCTGGGCTTTATCCATTTATAAGTTTTTTAGGTGATTAATAGAGTAAAGCTTCCAGCCACGGATGTTCTGGCTGATGATGCATCAGGGCCTGCTTCAACCACTCTTTCTGATGTTCATTCAAGTAAGGGAAGACGTGAACGAAGTCCTGTTCATCTTTCTCTTTTGTATGAGTGGATTTATAGAGAAGCACGATTTCAGGGTTCAAGTACGCGTACCCTTGTTCTGATTGCAGTTGCATACGGCTGGTTTCAAATGTAATGGAAGGATCTCTTCTGAACTGCCAGCGACGCCTGTTCTTTTCATTGAGAAGAATTTCAAAATGATGCCCCTCCTGAGAAGAAGCATGGATTTCATGGACAGGTAGTGTAAGGTTTTCCCCTTCCCAGCGCTTGAATTCCTTCTCTTTGACGACATGCAAATCCCACGTTTTCAAAGTTTTGTATAATGCGTGTTGATCTTCACGGAAAATGGCAACTTCTACATCTTCGTGATGTCTCGTTTCTTCACCGATATGAAGGTCAATAGCCCATCCTCCTGCAAACATCCACTCCCTACCAAATCCACTTAACCACTGGCGGACTTCTGTACATTTTTCAAACATGCGAAACCTCCTCTCTATTATTTTGCCCGAGTTTAAAATCTCTTAACCCGTTCATTCTTCCGCTCTTTCTTTTGGAAAAGTTTTCTTATAGGATAGAGGATAGATCATCACACGGGGGAATGGATATGCTGAAAGGAAATCTTGTTGAACTACGTCCTGTTTCAAAAGGCGACATGAAACACTTGTTTAAGTGGGCGAATGATGAAGAAATAGCGAACCTTGCACACGGAAGTGGTTCCGCCTACCAAAATAACAATCCGCAGGAAGACATCGAAGCTTTTTATGAAAAGAACCTCACTGCACAACCGCTTTGGGAAACTGGACGGGTGTTTATGGTCTATACAATCAGCACCAAAGTGCCTATAGGGAAATGCAGTTACAGCAGCCTTAATCCAGTGACAAGGGCTGCAGAAATCGGCTTAAGCATCGGGGAAAGAGAGTATTGGGGCCATGGATATGGCATGGATATCATTCAAACATTGTTGAAACACCTCTTTCACACCCTGAACCTTGAACGGGTTCAACTGGATACATGGAGCGGCAATACACAAGCGCTAAGACTCTATGAAAAAACAGGTTTCCAGACAGAAGGGCGACTTAGGAAAAATGAATATGTGGATGGTGCCTATCATGACACCATCCTCATGGGGATGCTTCGCTCTGAATTCCAGGGTTGAATGTTTTTCGCAGGAAAATGTAGGGAATAAACAAATCGATCATCATATTCATGTTCATCTATAATCTATGATTCATGAAAGGAGTCCACGATGAAAGATCAACTCAAAAACCCTGTTTTCCTCATTTCTGCAACCGTCATCACTGTCCTCGTCATCGTAGGAGCCGTCAACCCTGAAGGCTTCGGTACTGTCGCTGGTACCTTATTCGATTTTACTACGGTTAATTTCGGCTGGTTTTATCTCATCTCTGTCTTCGGCTTTGTTATTTTCCTAGCCGCTCTCGGACTAAGTAAATACGGAAAAATTAAGATCGGACCGCAAGATTCAAAGCCTGAATTCCCTTTCTTTACGTGGATCGGCATGCTCTTCTCTGCGGGATTCGGTGTAGGACTCGTATTCTGGGGAGTCGCAGAACCGATGAGTCACTTCTTCGAAACGCCATTCTCAGATTTGGATGCCCAAACCGAAGATGCCGCACGTGTTGCTATGGGGTATTCTTTTTTCCACTGGGGAATTAACCAATGGTCCGTTTTCGCCATTGTCGGTTTGCTCATTGGCTTCCTGCAGTTCAGAAAAGATAAGAACGGTCTCGTATCGACAGCTCTTGAACCTGTGCTCGGGAAATCAAAGCCTGTGAAGTACACCATCGACTCATTAGCCGTTATCGCTACTGTTATGGGAATCGCCACGTCCCTTGGACTGGGAATCCTGCAAATGAACGGTGGTTTAAACGCGGTGTTCGGCATTCCGAATAGTACATCGATCCAGCTTATCATAACAGGCGTACTGCTCGTCTTATACTTAACTTCATCCAGTACTGGATTAGAAAAAGGAATTAAATGGCTCAGTAACCTGAACCTGGCCCTTTGCTTAATTTTACTTCTATTTGTTTTCTTTGCCGGTCCGACTGTCTTTATATTAAATAGTTTCACCTTAGGGATTGGCGATTATATTTCCAACTTTGTGGAGTATAGTCTAAGGCTGACTCCTTATGAAGGTGGAAGTTGGCTCCGGGACTGGACCATATTCTATTGGGCATGGGTTATTGCTTGGTCTCCATTTGTGGGGGCTTTCGTTGCGCGCGTTTCACGGGGCCGTACGATTAGAGAGTTCATATTCGGTGTCCTTGTCGTTCCACCTTTGATTGCTTGTTTATGGATCGCCGTTTTCGGGGGAACGGCCTTGAACAGTGACTTGAACAATGGAACGAAGATTGCTGAAGCCGTTAACAATGATGTGACGGTGGCTCTCTTTAAAGCCTATGAATACCTGCCTCTTACAGGTATTCTATCTTTCTTGTCCATTCTACTAATTGCAACGTTCTTAATTACATCTGCGGACTCTGCCACATATATTCTGGCGAGTATGACGACGAATGGCAGTCTAACCCCTGCCCTTGCTATTAAAATAATTTGGGGTGTCCTGATGGCCGCCATTGCTGGGGTGCTGCTGGTTGCCGGTGGACTGGATGCATTGCAGACGGCGTCCCTCGTTTCTGCTCTTCCGTTTACAGTGATTATTATCCTCTTTGTGTATGCTTTTACAAAGATGATACGAAAAGAGCCTCTACCGGAAAGACGCAAAAGAAAAAACGAATGAGCGAGAAAAAGGTGTCATTCCAATAAATTGGAATGACACCTTTTTTCTGCTTCCTCATCCTTTTAGATTTCTGGATCATCTATACTCCAATAACCTCCATCAATCGGATCTTGGGCGGTCTTACTATCTCCTATCCCCCATGACCCTGCGAGCGTCAGCAAAAGAACAACAAACAAACCGGCTAACCTTTTCATAAAAGAAAACCTCCATTTATTTTTATATTCTTTCTAAGTAAGCGAGTGGCAGTTGAGCAAAGAAATAATCTCCCTGTTCCTGGATGAAACGGTGATAGGAATTCCTGAGCATCTCCCTGTTTCCTGTAGCCAGTCCCAGATAACTTTCTTGAAAAGGCGTGAGTGACGAAAAGGAATCCAGAATCTCCTGTGTTTTTTTATAATCCCCCCTAGCAAGAGCAAGGTGGGCCTGCTCTACTGGGTCTGTAGAGGTGATCCCTTCTGTTCTCTGATGGAAGGAGGATATGAAAGGAAGCGAGTGATTTTTCACCATTTGCAAAAACCGAAAATGCCCATCCTTTTCAGCGATTTCCATAGACTTCAGTAATGATTCCATAGAAGATTCATAGCCATTAAAGAGCTGGCATAATGCCAAATCATGATGCATACGGCTCTTTCTTCGTGATGAAACTTCTGTGTTGATCATTTTATAGGCATAACGACTCGCAAGAATAGAGTTATTGGTCTTCCAGTAGTGATAAAAAAGGAGCTCTTGATAACGTTGATTCAAATAATAGTACATCAAAGGCTCGTCTACCTGCTGAAGCGTCTGATCGCATTCATCCAAGTACTTATCCAAGGCTGTAAACACTTTTAAATCCTGATAAGAATAAACGAGGGTGAACAAGTGCAGGCAACGTAACGATGGATGCGTGAATTGAAGATCTTTTAGTTCATCTAAATAATTCTTGTTATTATCTCTTTCATTCTGAGACAAAATCACCCGATATAAATGACCCGCCTCTTTATTTATGTACGGAGAATCTGTAATGACAGAGAGCTCCTCAAAAAAATCATTCATATAAAAAAATTCCATGCAGACGATTTGTTCATCAATAGCAGAGGGGAAGTGGGAGAGGATATAGTCTTTCGTCTTCAAGACAGCATCTCTTCTAGGGTACTTCCTTAAGTAGTCCAGGTAAACATCATATAAAGAGGAAGCGCGACCCATTTGAAGCTTTCGCAAGGGGCTTGGTTCAATTAGTTGATATTCTGTCACAACGTTCGCCCTCCTTATCTATCTTTCCTCTATTTTATTGAATTTTCGAAAATATGTCTATAAAATATTTAAAGATATTGAAATATTTTTGGATTATATTTCCTTTAAATTAACTCTCCCTCCCCCCTTCAACACTCCCTTTTCTTGAAGACTCAGTTTCCAGATTTCTGTGTGATTCTAGGGGACTCCGGGAAAAGGTTCGTCATGCTCCACCGTCCAGACACTGGCGTCATAAGCAGAACAGCAATGGAACGAAAAACACATTTCGTTGCTGTTCTGCTTATGCCAGTCGTGTCTACCAGTACGATTCCGCATTTGAACACTTTCCATGGGGCGGGCGGTGAGCCTCCTCAGGCTACGCCTTCCGGGGTCTCACCGTTTCCCTCCGCCCCTTTACCTTATAAGTGTCTCGAAACCATTTCTTAAAGGGACAGCTTGTATGGTTGAAGGAAGTGGATCATAAGAGCCTCTCCATAGAACATAAAAGCTTGATGCGGAGCGCTTGTAACACTAACAGTCGTATAGTGGAAAGCCATTACAGGGGTCCGTTATCCCTTCATCAAATGGGGTGGTTGGGAAGCTGCGAGACTCCCGCGGGAATGGATGGGCTGGCAAGACCCCACAGTGCGAAGCACGAGGAGGCTTGCCGTCATCCCCGCAGGAAAGTGAGTAACTTCCCTGCCACCCCTGACGCTACCCAAAGGCAATGAACGCCGGCAGCAACATCTCGAAACTGAGTCTTTCACAATCCTGCCATATTGTTTAATAACTGGGTATAGAAAAAAGACACTACTTGAATGTAGTGTCAGAAAATGTTTGAGGTGAGGTACCATACGTTCCATAAAAGCAGGCTGTAGACAATGAGACGCTCACTATTGGATCCTGTTCGGAAGGTAAAGATGAATTGTAAGTGCTTCTTTGAAAAAGGATAAGCCAACGGGATGCCCTTTTTCGTTATGTAATCACCAAATAAATGCGAAACCACCCCTATGATCAACCCTCCGATATACATACGGGGGATGGAGAAAGCTTGCTCAAGGATGATACCGTAAACGATAAGTAAACCGACAAACAACACGGAATGGGTCATTTTTCTATGTCCGCGAATCATGATGAGGATAGGTAAAAGCAGCATGACGAAAATTTTCAATTGTTCTCGATAGGTGTCCAAGTACTCTGGTACAAATAAGTAACAGAGAAAGGCGACGGTAAAGACCGTCATAAGTCCTCGCCAAAACTTGTGGCCGAGGGTGGATGTTGGTGTGTCGATGTCCGGCAAAAGTGAGCCGAAAAGGACGAACACAAAAAATAAAACCGTTTGGAGAGGCTGTTCAGGCATCCACTCGAACGTAGGGAGTAATGTCATGGCTCCCACCCCGAATGTGAAACCCACAACCTGGTGTCCTGATGCCATCATGGTGTGTAGCGATCCCCTCTTTTCTACTATATACGTTTCATTAGGAAGTAACCTGTAAGTGGATTCCTATAAAAAATAAACCCACAAAACCGTGGGCATCGATTCAACAGTCTTTTTCAGGAAGCCCAAGCATCTGAAACTTCGGCCCTTCCATGGTCTGCTTCCCTTCAATCGTCAAACCTTCCGTCATATGGGCAATTCTACTGTCTATGGCTACAGGAATAGAATTGATGTGATGAAGCTCATCATCCCCTTCTGGTTCACCAATCGTCATACCGATATCCGGTTCCCCACACCCATAACCAGCAAAAAATAAGCGCAGGCATCCTGCATCTTCATCTTCTAAGATTTGATTTAACAAATCTCTCGCTTGGTCGGTGATCTTCATCGTCTTCACCCCTTCGACTATAAAATACCATAGTTACCAGTACTCCTGGTAATGATATGAATCGCATCTTATACATGAACTATTCTTCCCCTCCTTCAAATAAAAATCCCTGGTGGAGTTACCACCAGGGATCAAGGGGTTATTTTTTATACAGCACTCGCATTGATTTCAACGTCAATGTTCCCACTCGTTGCTTTAGAGTAAGGACATACTTTGTGTGCTTCTTCAGCAAGTGATTCAGCTTCTTCCTGAGAAACGCCTTTAACTTTCACATTAAGGACAACGCCTACTTTAAAACCATTGTCTGCTTCATCTTTCATAAGGCTTACGTCAGCAGTGATTTCAGATTCGATATCTTTCTTCTGTTTACTTGCAACCAGGTTCAATGCTCCATCGTAGCAAGCGGAATATCCAGCAGCAAACAATTGCTCTGGGTTCGATCCTTTTTCATCACCTTCACCAGGCATGGAAAGGTTCAAATCAATTAAACCGTCATCTGACTTAACGTGGCCATTTCGTCCACCTTGTGCTGTTGCATGTGCGGTAAACATTACTTTACTCATTATCCATCACTCCTTGACTAATTATTGAATCTACTACAGTTACATTCCTCATCTTGCCGTTGATTAAACATTTCTATTCATCATAAACCCGGTACTCCTTTTGCAGATCCACAGGAGCCATCTTCACCATCCATTGCATGATGTAAGTAAAAACAGCAAGGTCATCGACAAGACCGAAGAATACGAGGAAGTCCGGGATGATGTCCCAGGGGAATAAAAGGTATGCCACTAAGAGTACAACGGAAAACCATTTCTTCCCGGCACTCACATCTTTTGATTTGAAAAATTGTACAAGAAACGGCACAGATTTTCTGACATTGAAAAGAAACTTAATTCTTCGCCATAAACGGATCATCAGCTTCCCTCCTCCCTCCTATTATACCCTTCTTATTCTGACAGGAAGCAAGCAGAATCCTCACAATTGCTTAAATAAGACGTATACTTTACCATAAAAAGAAAAGAGTCTATACCACATAATTGCAACCGTTTCAGTAATTTACACCTACTCGACATATCGGAAGACGGTTGAATACTGTGCTGCACTATAATTCAGAATTTCATAAGATATTCGGGCGTTCCAAACACATACTACCCTTAGCTACATAGCCCATTTTTTTAAGTTCTGCATAGGATATCATAGCTCAAAGAAAATTGAAGGGGAGAAAGTTGTCATGAAGATCCTACTATTGAACGGAACGATCGTCGGGAAAAAAACCCGGACGCTCCTTGATGAAATCGAAAAATATATACAACAGCTGCCAACGGAACACACCACCAAAGTCGTTGCCCTCGAGAATTACGAGCTTCAATTCGTAGATGGCCGCCCAGCTGAAGAGTACAATGATGATATGAGAAGATTGATCCATGAAATCGAGGAAGCCGATGCTTACGTCATCGCTACGCCCGTTTTTCAAGGATCGATCCCAGGCACTTTAAAAAACGTATTCGATGCCGTGTCACCTCTGGCCATGCGTTATAAACCCGTATCGATTGTCGCCAATGGGGGGACCTTGCAGCATCACCTCGTCGTAGAGAATCAATTGAAGCCAATCCTCAACTACTTCCGGTGCATGGTAACACCAAATTATGTTTACACACACACGAATCACTTTTCCACTCAAGGAGAGCTAATTGACGAAGACGTCCGCAACCGCTTAAAAGAGATGACCGTCGTTTTTGATCAATACATGCAGATGAGTCGAGAACTTGAACCAGATAAATAGTCACTGCTCGTTTTCAAAACTAAGGCATTGTAAACCCATCTAGTATCAAAAAGCGCGGGGCCTTTGTTAAGACGCCCGCGCTTATTTATGCTCTTCCCATTATTTTAGTTATGTAATTCTGCGTTTCCCTGAAAGGGGGGACCCCCTCATACTTGTCTACATTGCCAGGACCAGCATTATAAGCAGCAAGTGCTAATTCAGTATTGCCCTCATAACGATCAAGCATCTGCTTCAAATACTTTGTCCCGCCCATCAAGTTCTGTTCCGGGTCAAATGGATCTGTAACGCCAAGCCCCTTTGCTGTTGCTGGCATCAGCTGCATTAACCCTTGAGCTCCAGCGTGACTGACGACACCAGCATCAAAGTTCGATTCAGCCTTCACCACAGACCGCACTAATTTTTCATCGACCCCATAGCGCGCGGAAGCTTTCTTTATGAGCTGATCTAAATCCTCATTTCCGCTGGTTACATTGGCAATGCCAATCCCTTCCTGGCTTTTCTTCACAGAAACGGGTGCCTGCTGTTCCATAAATGTGTGAACGGGTGGTGAAAGACGACTTGCTATAGAAGGCTCACTCGCAAAATATGACTGCTCCATCGCTGCATTTAGCAGACTTTGAAACGTCAGGTCCTGCATCCCACCTGAAAAAGTGTCCGAATTACGATTCCCTAACATAGACATGGCCTGCATTTGAATCATTAATTGGATTTTACTGACATCCATGTACTCCACTCCATATAGTTGATAGTTCAAGTGTACAAGATTCCTGCTTTTTCAACAATTGTTCTTTTGAATATATTTTACAATTCACCAATAGTAGTCAAAACTTGAGAAAATTTTTTCTCTAAACCTCTATTCAGTTATCCTTTTTGAACGCTTTTTTCCCAAAGCAGCAACCAGGGAAAAGGTGATACAATAAAGAATAGCAAAAGAGATACTGAATCGTGCAGTGCGCGGTCGTGCTGGTTGTCCACGACGAAGCACATGGTTTATTTGTTCAATAGAATTCATTTCTTTCTAGAGTACTCTCTTTTGTCTCTTACGTCGAATCACCCTATTATTTTTCCCCGCCAGGAAAAATAACCTGTAGATTTCATGGTCTGTCTTCCTTCAATGAAAAGACATATACCATCGCCCCCTTTTGCCCATTCAAAAGGGGGCTTTTTTTTATCCTCTTTTATAACACTAAA